>JBEHYZ010000036.1:0-40124 GCA_048497915.1 Pseudomonadota bacterium | reverse complement strand
CGTCGAGGCAAAGGTCTATACAAGGGACCTCTTCGGAGCGGACTAAGGCGGGCAGGACTATCACGCCGCAGAGGTTGAATCCCGTACCACTAGTTCATGTAGACACCTGTGATATCCCCGCTTCGCACATCGACGCGAAGCATTAAGATTTCATTTGGCTTATATCTGGCAGAAGGAAGAACGAAACATGTCGTCGTCCTTATGTCACACTTGGCCGTTAAGAGGCAAAATGCTAGTGTCCGCAAGGCTGCCGGGGGCTTGCAAAAAAATTCGTTAGATATCTAATCTTTTTTGCATTGCAGCGCCGGAACCGGCCCGCAGACGCGTGTAAGCAGTATCCATAATGAGGCCCTAATGTCCAAGCGCGTATTGCTTTTTGTCCCCCTCTGCCTGGCTGCTATCTGCGGCCTGTCCGCCTGTGACGGCGACGAGGCCAAGGCCGACAACGGCAAGGGTCCGAAGGGCCCGGCCAACGTCGGCTACATCGTCGTCGAATCGCAACCGCTGGAGCTGACCCAGGATCTGGCCGGGCGGACCTCGGCCTTCCTGATCGCGGACGTCCGTCCTCAGGTCGGCGGCATCGTCAAGGCACGCCAGTTCACCGAAGGCGGCCTGGTGACGGCCGGCCAATCGCTCTATCAGATCGATCCCGCCCAATACCAGGCGTCCTATGACAGCGCCCTTGCCTCGCAGCAGCAGGCGCAGGCCGCTTACGATCTGGCACATACCCAGGCCGGTCGCGCGCAACAGCTCATTACCATCCGCGCCATCAGCCAGTCCGATTTCGACTCGGCCCAGGCCGATGACAAACGTGCCGCCGCCGCCCTGGCCCTGCAAAAGGCCGCCGTCCAGACCGCCGACATCAATCTGCGCTACACCAAGGTCCTGTCGCCGATCTCCGGCCGTATCGGCAAGTCGACGGTCACACCAGGCGCACTTGTTACCGCTAACCAGGCAACGGCTCTGGCGACCGTTCAGGACATCTCGAAGATCTATGTCGACATCACCCAGTCGGCCAGCGACCTGCTCAAGCTGAAGCGTGCCATGATGAACGGCGATCTCAGCCAGGCTAATTCGGCCAAGGTGCAACTGCTGCTCGATGATGGCACGACCTACTCTCAGCCGGGCAATCTCGAATTTTCCGACGTGTCGGTCAGCCCCACGGCAGGCACCGTCACCCTACGCGCGGTCTTCCCGAACCCGGACGGCCTGCTGCTGCCCGGCATGTTCGTGCGCGCACGCATTGTGAAGGCCAAGGTGGACCAGGCTATTCTCGTCCCGCAAGGCGCGGTGACGCTCAATGCGCGCGGTGGCGCCAGCGTGCTGATCGCCGGCGCGGACGGCAAGGCACATGCCCAGAAAGTCGTTGCTGCCGAAATGCTCGGTCCGAACTGGCGCATCGCCTCGGGTCTCAACCCCGGCGACAAGGTCATCGTCGAGGGCGCCATGCGCCTCAAGGACGGCGGCGCCATCAAGGCCTCGCCATATAAGGGTGGCGAAACCGACCCAAAAAATGACTCCGGCGGCGGTGGCCGCAAGAAAGACGTTGCCGCAGCAGGCGGGAAATAAATCGCCATGTTGTCGCGTTTCTTCATCGACCGTCCGATCTTCGCCTGGGTCATCGCCATCGTCATCATGCTGGCGGGCCTGCTGTCGATCGTCACTTTGCCTGTCGAGCAGTATCCCAATATCGCCCTGCCCCAAGTCACGGTGTCCGCCAACTATCCGGGCGCCTCTGCCAAAACGATCGAGGACAGCGTCACCCAGATCATCGAACAAGGGATGAACGGGATCGACCGCCTGAAATACATGACGGCGTCCAGCACCTCCGGCAGCTCCAATGTCACCTTGGTCTTCGAAGCCGGCACCGATCCGGATTTTGCCCAGGTCCAGGTGCAGAACCAGGTGCAGTCAGTCACCAGACGCTTGCCTCAGGACGTGCAGGCGCAAGGACTGCGCGTGCGCAAGGCGTCCGGCACCACGCTCCTGGCCATCGCCCTTTATTCGACCGACGGCTCGCTGAACAATTACGATCTAGGCGACTATATCGGCACGCACCTGATCGACCCGATCGGCCGCATCGACGGCGTCGGCGACACGCGCGTCTTCGGCGCCCAGTACGCCATGCGCATCTGGCTCAATGCCGACCAGCTGGCCTCCTACCAGCTGACGACCGGCGACATCATCAGCGCCATTCAGGCCCAGAACGCCCAGGTTTCCGCCGGCGCGCTGGGGTCGGCGCCGGCCACCCAGGACGCCGCACTCAACGCCATCATTACCGCCCAATCGCGCCTGACGACGGCCGACCAATTCAAGAACATTATCGTCAAGAACGATCCGAACGGTACGCCTGTCCGCCTCAGCGACGTCGCGCGTGTCGAGCTCGGCTCGGAGTCCTACGGCAACATTTCCCGGCTCAATGGCAAGGTGGCGTCGGGCATGGCGGTCAACCTGGCCCCCGGCGCCAACGCGCTGAAGACGGCGGACGCGGTCAAGGCCATGGTCGCCGACATGTCAAAGGACTTCCCGCCGGGCGTCACCTACGCCATCGCCAACGACTCGACGCAGTTCGTCAAGATCGCCGTCGAGGACGTGGTCAAGACGCTGATCGAAGCCATCGCGCTCGTCTTCCTGGTGATGTTCCTGTTCCTGCAGAACTGGCGCGCCACGCTGATCCCGGCGATCGCCGTCCCGGTCGTGCTGCTTGGAACGATCGGCATCCTCGCTGTCTTCGGCTACTCGATCAACACGCTGACCATGTTCGGCCTGGTGCTGGCCATCGGCCTGCTGGTCGACGACGCCATTGTCGTGGTCGAAAACGTCGAACGCGTCATGCACGAAGACGGTCTGGGCCCACTCGAAGCCACCCGCAAGTCGATGGACGAAATCACCGGCGCGCTGATCGGCGTCGCCGCCGTCCTGGCCGCCATGTTCGTGCCGATGGCCTTCTTCGGCGGCACACAAGGCATCATTTACCGCCAATTCTCGGTGACGCTTGTGTCCGCCATGGCCTTGTCGGTCGTCGTGGCGCTTGTCCTGACGCCGCCCCTGTGCGCCACCCTGCTTAAGGCGCCCAAGCCCCACGAAGGCGCGCCGACCGATGAAGACGAGGACGTCAAGGTCAAGGGCGTCCTGAGCGGCTTCAACCGTGGCTTCCAGGTGTTTGCCCATCGCTACCAGAAGGCCGTCAAGTTCATCATCAAGACGCCGCTGCTGTTCCTGATCGTCTATGGCGGCATCATCGCCGGCATGGTGACCCTGTTCGCCACATTGCCGACCTCGTTCCTGCCGGATGAAGATCAGGGCACGATCCAGACGCCGGTGCAGCTGCCGCCCGGATCGAACGCCGCCGCCACCTCCAAGATGCTGGACAAGGTCGCCGCACACTACATGAAAGATCCGGCGGTTCAGTACGCCTACGCCATCACCGGTTTCGGCAATTCCGGCTCCGGTGAAAACCAGGGCCAGGTGATCGCCCGCCTCAAGCCGTTCGCTGAACGCAAGACACCGGACCTCAAGGTGTTCGCCGTCGTCGAGCGCGCCAAGAAGGCCTTCTCGAAGATCCGCGGCGCCCAGATCAATCCGACCATCCCGCCCGCCGTGCGCGAGCTGGGCAACTCGTCCGGCTGGGACGTGCAGCTGAAGGACGTTGGCGGCGTCGGCCACGAAAAACTGATGGCGGCCAAGAACCAGCTGGTGCAGCTGGCCAATCAGGACCCGATCCTGTCCAACACCCGCGCCAACGGCCAGGACGACATGCCCCAGCTTAATGTCCAGGTCGACCAGGCCCGCGCCGGTGCTCTGGGTGTGTCGCTGAGCGACATCAACTCGACCCTGGGGGTCGCGCTGGGTGGCTCTTATGTCAACGACTTCATCGACCGCGGCCGCGTCAAGCGCGTCTATGTCCAGGGCGATTCAGAATACCGCATGCGCCCCGACGACATCAACCGCTGGTTCGTGCGCAACAAAGCGGGCGAAATGGTGCCATTCTCGGCGGTCGGATCTTCGGTGTGGACCTTTGGTTCGCCGGCCCTGCAACGCTACAACGGCGTGCCGTCGGCTGAAGTCCAGGGCACAGCCGCACCCGGCCAGTCGAACGGCAAGGCGCTCATCGAAGTCGAAAACCTGATCAAGCAGCTGCCGGAAGGTATCAGCTACGAATGGACCGGCCTCAGCCTGCAGGAAAAAGAATCGGGCGAACAGGCCCCTGCCCTTTACGCCATCTCGCTGCTGTTCATCTTCCTGCTGCTGGCGGCGCTGTATGAAAGCTGGTCGGTGCCGTTTGCCGTCATCCTGGTCGTGCCGCTGGGCGTGCTCGGTGCACTGGCGGCGACGTGGATCCGCGGGCTCGACAACGACATCTATTTCCAGGTCGGCCTGCTGGCTACCATGGGGCTGTCGGCCAAGAACGCCATCCTGATCGTCGAATTCGCCAAGACGCTGCACGAAGAAGGCCGGACCCTGGTCGACGCCACCCTTGAAGCCGTCCGCATTCGTCTGCGGCCGATCATCATGACCTCGCTGGCCTTTACCTTCGGCATCCTGCCGCTGGTTTTCGCCAACAGCGCCGGCTCGGCCTCGCAGCACGCCATCGGTACGGGGCTGATCGGCGGCGTCCTGTCGGCGACCTTCCTGGCTATCTTCTTCGTACCGCTGTTCTTCGTGCTGGTGCAACGCCTGTTCCGGCATGATAACCTGCCGCAGGACATCGCTGCGCGCGGAGGCAAGAAATGAGGGCCGCTGTCAAAATCACCGTAAGCGCGGTTGCCCTGTTGATGCTCGGCGCCTGCACGATGGCGCCGCGCTATGAACGTGAGGCTCCACCGGTCGCGCAAACCTTCCCAGGCCAGACGCAACCGGCGCAGAACGTACAGCTCCAGTGGCGGGGTCTATTCACCGACCCGGCGTTGCAAAAAACGATCGACCTGGCGCTGGCGAACAATCGCGATCTGCGCATCGCCGCCTTCGACATCGAACGCGCCCACGCCCAGTACCGCATTTCGCGCGCCGACCTGCTGCCCTCGCTCGACGGCGCCGCCTCGGGTAGCCGCAGCCACACGGGTTCGGCCAACACCACCTCGGGCTTGGCGACAACGACGGAGAGCTACTCCGCCAATGTCAGCGCCGGCTGGGAGCTCGACCTGTTCGGCCGCATCCGCAGCCTCAACAAGGCCGCGCTGGAAAGCTTCTTCGCCACACGCGAAAACCGCAACGCCGTCACCATCAGCCTGATTTCCGACGTCGCCGAAGCGTGGCTCAACGTCGCCGCCGACCAGGACGCACTGCGTCTGACCCAGGCCACCTATGCCGCCCGCAAGGACGCCTTCGACATCGCCCAGGGCCGCGCCCGCTTCGGCAGCCTGTCCGACCTCGACCTGGCCCAGGCGCGCACCGACATGGAATCGGCCCGCGCCTCGGTCGCCGCCGCCCAGACGGCGCTCGACCAGGACAAGGCGGCCCTGACCCTGCTGGCCGGCACGACCGTGCCCGACGACCTGCTGCCGCAGGGCCTGAAGCCCGACCAGGTCGCAGGCTCCCTGCCCGTCGGCCTGCCGTCGGATGTGCTGCTCAACCGGCCGGACGTGCTGGCCGCCGAGCACGACCTGAAAGCCGCCAATGCCGACATCGGCGCGGCGCGCGCTGCTTTCTTCCCGACCATATCACTGACCGGTTCGAGCGGTTCGGCCAGCCGCGATCTTGACGGCCTGTTCAAGTCCGGTACGGGCGCCTATTCGTACGGCGTCGGCGTCAAACTGCCGATCTTCGCCGGTGGCGCCAATGCCGCGGGCCTGAAGGGCGCCAAGGCCAGCCGCGACATCGCCCTGGCGCAATATGAACGCTCGATCCAGCAGGCGTTCTCCGAGGTCAGCCAGGCCCTGGCCGTTCGCGCCCGCATTGACGAGCGCCTCGACGCCGTCACCCAGGCGACCGACGCCGCCCAGACGGCGACCAAGCTGTCGCAGGCGCGCTATGACAATGGCACGGACAGCTACCTGACCCTGCTGACCGCCCAGCGCACGCTCTACGCCTCGCAGCAGACCCTGATCGACCTGCAGACCTTGCGGTCGACCAATCTGGTGGCGCTCTACCGCGCGCTCGGCAACGATGACAGCCTGAGATAAATTCGCGGCGCTTTCATTGAGTTGCCGAAGGCAATTTGATATGTGAGAAGCCTTATTGCAAAGGCATATCATGGAAATCAGACCCTCTGGTCCTTTTTGGGAGCAGCCGATTGTTGCGGAACAGGAAGTGGATCTGGCTACCATGTCCCTGTATCGCATGTCGCGGTTTCCACCCGCCGGGCCCTTGCCCTGGCTCGACGACGAGGCCGCTCCCCAGACAATCGCCATGCGTCTGGCCCGCGGTGAGATCACGCCGCAAGAGGCCGAGCTGTGCCACAAATGGTCTCAAGACGGTTACATTATTCTCGAAGGCTTTTACGACGACGCAATCCTTGATCAGTCGTGGTCATCCTACGAAGGCAAAATAGCCGACGGCAGCATCCAGCCGCCGTCGGAACCCCTCTACGATGGCGACCCCCTGCCCGGTCGCGTGGCGAACGCCCACTTTTCCGTGCGCGCCATTGATGACATGCTATTCGAACCGCGAATGAGCCGCATCGTGAGCCTTCTGCTTGGAGCGAAGGCCCGGCCGTTTCAAACCATTATCGGCCACAAAAGCAGCCAGCAGCTTGAACATTCCGACTCGATCCATATGAGCACCTATCCAACCGGCTACCTTGCCGCGAACTGGATTGCCTACGAGGATATTGATCCGGATTCGGGCCCGCTGATTTATTATCCCGGCAGCCATAAGCTACCCTATCTGATGTCCGAGGAACTGGGTATTCCTCCCGAAAGCGGCTACGGCAGTTATCACGCCCTGTATGAGCCCGCCATTCAGGCGCAAATCGCTGCCCATGACTTGAAGCCGCAGTATTTTCTACCCCGAAAAGGCGATGTCTTGTTGTGGCATGCCAATCTGCTTCATGGCGGCAGCAAGGTCACAAATCCCTATCTGAGCCGTAAAGCGCTCGTCTGCCACTTCTTCGCTGAAGGCTGCGTATGCTATCATGATCTGACCGGCACCCTGGCACACATCCAGGTCGGGGCAGACCTATATCAATATAAGAAGGGCGACACACGGGACGACAGCGAAGCCGGTCCGTGGGTCAAACAGCTTTTCAGAAAAATCAAAAACAAAATTAAGGCCGGGTAACTGAAATCCAGCCCCTTGCCGCAATTCGAGAACACATATGCACAGGCACGAAGTCATCAACGCGCTTTCAAACGGACAGTATCGCTCATATCTCGAAATCGGCGTGGACGGCGGCTTTACTTTCAACCAGGTCGATATCCCGTTCAAAACAGGGGTCGATCCGCATTTCAAGCTGCCGGAATCGGAATTGTTCGGCCGCACCTATAATATGGTCAGCGACACTTATTTCGCCTCACATGACACGACATTTGACTGCGTTTTCATCGATGGCCTTCATACTTACGGACAATCGAAGCAAGACTTCATCAACGCATGGCAAAGACGGAATGATTCGGGAATTGTGATTCTCGACGATTGCGACCCGGCCGACGAACTGGCGGCATTGCCTGACCTGGAAGAGTGCCTGCGCCGCCGCAGGGCGGCTGGCCGCCCGGACGATCACACATGGATGGGTGATGTTTACCGCACGGTGCTATGGCTTCACGATCACACCGACTATGCATTTGCCTATGTCAGAGAAAGCCTTGGCATGGTCGTTGTCTGGCCGGAGACGCAAACCCGTGGCAAATTGTTCTCGAATGAAGGCGCGATCGCCGAATGCGATTTCGCAACTTTCAAATCACTCACGCTGCCTCAGCTCTCAGTGCGGGAAATCGCCGCCAGGATTCCCAGGCCGCGGGCGAAACCGGGAAACAGTCTGCTGGACCGGCTGATCCACAGACTTAATCCGGCTTAACCGCCTTAAGCAGAAGAGGCGCCCGAACCGGACGCCTCCCCTCTTTTCTATTGCTTGGCCTTGGCGGTTTCGACCGCCAGGACGTGGCCCGGTCCCCACATGTTCGACCGGAAGATGACCCACTTGCCGTCCGGCGTATATGAGGCGTTCGGCTCCGAGCGATAGTTGTGGTTCTTCATGTTGACCAGCTTTTCCGACACGAAGAAGCCCGGCGCGATCAGGTCGCCGGCATTGGCAGCATGCAACCCGGCAATATCCTGCACGTCGTTCGGATGCAGCATGTAGATGTACTTGCCGTCCGGCGCGCGCGCCGCCATTTCCGGGTCGCCGCCGTCCGACGAGAACACCGAGCGGTCATTGGACTGGTTGAAGTGCACGCCCCACTCGTTGCGGTCCATGTGGAACCAGTGACGCTTGCCGGTATCGATGTCGTAGCCGGCGATCCAGAAGTCGACCCCGCGCGGGGTCTGCAGGTCGTACCACACGGTCTTGCCGTCATGGCTCCACCATTCGTGGCCGGCGATTTCCATGTTCATGGTGCGGGCGTGCAGCTTCTTCGGCTTGGAACCGTCCTTGACATTGACCAGCCACAGACGGTCGACCAGGTGCCAGTTGCCTTCATGGCAGTAGAGCAGCAGGTTCGGATCGGTCGGCGAGAACTGCAGGTGGTTCAGCCAGTCGGTCGAGGCCGTGACCGTCTTCTTCTCGCCGGTCTTGATGTTGATGGTGAAGATCTCCATCGGCAAGTTCTGGACGAGGCGGCGGTTTATCTGAATTTCGCGCCCCTCGGCGAAGGTCGCCTTCTGGCCGTTGGGCAGGAGCTCGTCGCCTGGGTCCTTGGTCGTACCGACGCTGCCGGCCGGGCCCTGGACACGCGGCCTGGCGTTGGGCGAGGTTTCGCGCGAACCGGCGAACAGGGTTTCGTCAGCATTGATGGTCGAGATCGAATAGCCCGGCTCAAGCTTGGCGATCTCGCGCGTCTGGCCGGTATTGAAGTCATAGCCCATGATGGTGCGCGGGCCGCCGCGACCGCCCTGCGGTGCCGCAGCCGGGGCTGCCGGAGCCGCGCCAGCCGCGGGCTTGGGCGTGAGGCCGGTGCCGACGCCGGTTCCCTGGGAGGCGGCCCCTCCCCCACCGCCGCCGACGGTGTAATAGACGGTGCCGGTCTTGGTGCCGACGAACTGCAGCTGCGCCGGGCCAGGCACGATCAGCTTGGTGGCGAAGGTCTTCAGGTCCAGCGCCATGATGCCCTTCGGGCCGGAGAACGCCATCCACTTGCCGTCCGGCGTGTAGGAATTGACGTTGAAATAGTTGCTAGACGAGCCCGGCTCGTCCGAAATGCGGATGATGCGGTGGCCGGTGTCCTTGTCGATCCATTCCTTCGGCGGATTTTCCGGCGCCGGCGCAGGCTTGGCGCCGGTCTCGTTGGTGATGGCGACGTTGGGCAGGCCGGACTCGATGACCGGCACCGGACCGTTGGTGAAGGACTGGCCAAAGGCGGAGCTGCCGGCGATCAGCCCGATCAGGGCCACGGACGTGCACAGGGCGGTGAGTGTCTTGTTTTTCATGTATGTTTCCTCGCGAGCGGACGGCTTGGACCGGGGCGCTGTTCTTTAACGCAAACGGCCGGGAAACCCGACGCCTGCGTGTTCAGATTTGCTTGGAAGCTATCGCTTCTGCGCGCGGCCAGACCCGCCGTTTCGCGAGGATTATCACCGGTCGGGGCGATAATGCCAGCTTGTCATGCCTTCTAAGGTCAATTTGCACGACGCCGGGACGGCGTTCGTATTCTGGCTGATGGCGGCTTCGAGGCGTGGCCGCTCGTCCGGATCGACAACGAACAGGGCGAAACCGCCGCCGCCGGCGCCCGACAACTTACCTGCCAGGGCGCCGTTGGCCATGGCGATTTCGAACAGGTGCTCGACCTCGGGCGTCGACACGCTGGACGAGGTCCGCTTCTTGGCTTCCCAGCCCGCCGCCAGAATGGTCGCGACCTGGCTGATATTGCCGAACAGCAGCGCTTCCTTCATGCGCGACGCTTCGGCCTTCAGTTCGTGCATGGCGTCGAGCGACTTGCCACCGGCACTGACCGACTTCGATTGCGACGAGATGATCTTGGCGGATTCGCGCGACGCGCCGCTGAAGGTCAGCAGGATCGAGGATTCAAGCTCGTTGTGGACATGCGGACGGATCCGCAGCGGGTTGACCACGACACGTTCCGACGCGTGAAATTCCATGAAGTTGAAGCCGCCGAAGGTGGCGGCATACTGGTCCTGACGCCCCCCCTGCAGGGCCAGGTCTACGCGTTCGATATCAAAGGCCAGACGGGCGATTTCATATTCACCCAGCGGCAGGTGCAGCAGGTCACAGAAGGCGCCGACCATCGCCACGACCAGGGCCGAAGACGATCCCAGACCCGAGCCCATCGGCGCGTCAACGTGCGTGGTCAGGGTCAGGGCCGGCGGCACCTCGATGTTGAACTGGCGCATGATGCGCTGGTAGACGCCGCGGTGCAGCTTGAGCGTCGACGTTTCCGGGATCGGCGCGGAGGCGTCAAACGTTTCGCTGACACCGATATCCATGGCGTTGAAAACGATCTTGTTGTCGCCGCGCAGACGCAGGCTGGCGTAGGCGTAGCGGTCGATCGTCACGTTGATGATGGCGCCGCCATAGGTATCGGAATACGGCGACACGTCCGTTCCCCCACCCGCAAGGCCGAGGCGCAATGGCGCACGGGATCGGATAATGGTCGGGTTCACTGAGGCTGACATGTCTTCACCGTTCGATTTCATGGGCCCGCCTCGTTTCAAAATCCGACAGGCAGATCCGTCAGCGATCCACCTGCAAATAACAGTCCACGGATGCCGGCCGCAGTGGCCGCCGCCACGTCGGTCGGCTGGTCGCCGATCAGCACCGCCTGGGTCATGTCGAGATTGTGCTCGGTGGCGGCGCGCAGGATCATGCCGGGATTGGGTTTGCGATCCGGATGGTTGGCGACGCAGTAGGCTTCAACCGTGCCTTCCGGATGATAGGGACAGTAATAGAAACCGTCGACAAAGGCTCCGGCTTCATAAAGGCTTTGCTGGATGTGGTCATGCAGAACGTGCACATCCGCTTCGGTGTAGAAACCGCGCGCCACGCCGGCCTGATTGGTGACCACGATGACGGCATGGCCCAGGTCATTGGCCTTGCGGATCAGCGCCTGGATGCCGTCGATCCATTCAAAGTCCTCAACCCGGTAGAGATAGTTCTTCTCGACATTGATGACGCCGTCGCGGTCGAGGAACAGCGCCGGACGCTTGCGGTAAGGCAAAACGTCGCGCGCCGTCTGCAGGGTTTCCGGCAGGCCGATGTCGAGGAAATAGCCGGACGATTCGACGCCCGCCAGGGCGCGGTCGGCGACCAGCTGCGGGAACAGATCGTTCTCAATGGAAGACACACCCGCCGGCAGCCGGTCGATCGCCGACTTGCGCAGGGCATAGATGCCGCCGTTGATCAACCCCGGTTCCGGCGTGGCCGCGCTCTTCTTTTCCTCGAAAGCAACGATCCGGCCGTCATCGCCCAGACGGACCTGGCCGTAGCGGCTCGGGTCCTCAACGCGCCGCAGGGCGATAGCGCCGGCCAGCGCCGGATCCGCCAGCATCGCCTGGTCGACCGCGCGGATATTGATGTCGAACAGGGTGTCGCCATTGGCGCAGATAAAGGTCGGCGCCAGATGGTCATAGGCGAATTTCAGCGCGCCGCCGGTGCCCATCGGCTCCGGCTCGATCAGCACGCGCATATGAGCCGCCCCCATCTGCTTGCCGTCGTAGCGGTCACGCACCTGCTCCCCGAGATAGCCGGCCAGGAACAGGATGTCGTCGAACCCCTGCCGAACGCAGTTTTCCAGGAAGTAGTCGAGGAAGACCTTGCCGTCCTTCACATCCATGAGCGGCTTGGGTGTCGCCTTGGTCGCCTCGCCCAGTCGCGTGCCGCGACCGCCGACCAAGACGACAAGCTGTTTGGAAACCATGGGGGGCTCTCAGTCTAGAGTCAGGCTTGCGCGTTCAGGAGTTGGTCCAGGCCGCAGACGATATGATAGAACGAGCTGGCCGGTGCGTCTTCCGCCACCCAGCCGCCGTCGGCGTTCAGGCGGTCGCGCCAGGTGCCGAGGACCGGCATGTCGAGATAGAGCCACAGGCCCTTGTAGGCATCGACCACTTCCGAGGCTTCCGCCGCCCCGAGCCGCTGGTAGCGGGCAACCGCCGCCTTGAGCCGTTCGGTCTGCGGCCACAGACGCGCCCCGCCGTCCTTGATGCGGCCGTCGAGGTAGACTTCGTTGATGGCGACGCCGGCCTTGTGGTCAATGCCATGGGCGCGGGCGAAATCCACCAGCCGCTCGGCGACCGGCACCCCCTGCCCGTCCGGCACGCCGACTTCAAACAGCCAGGCCCATTCCAGACAGTGACCGGGTTCGACGATGTCGCCCTCCCCTGCCGGAAGCCGCTGCCACTCCTTGTCGAAATACTCGGTGACCGCCCCCGTGGCCGGATCCTGGAAACGGCCGACGAACAGCTCGTGCAGCCGGTCGGCCAGATCGCGCCACTCCGCCTTGCCGCTGAGTTCGTAATTGATGACCGCCGCCTCGAACATGTGCATGTGCGGGTTCTGGCGATACGGCGGGCACGGCGTCAGCTCGCCCTCCCAGAAGCCGCCTTCCGGCCGCCACCACGTCTTCATCATGATCTGCAGAATGTCGAACGACCGGTCGAGCAGATCCGGCCGGCCGAGCGCGCGCGACGCGTGCGCCAGCGCGAACAGGCCAAAGGCGTGGTCGTAAAGGTCCTTGGCGCGATTGATAACCTGGCCCTGGGCGTCAAAGAGATGAACGAAGTGTCCGTCTTCGCTCAGGCCGCGCTCCAGCAGGATGCTCAAGGCGTTTTCAACCGCCGAACGCCAGGGGCCGTCCCAGCCCAGCTGACCGATGACGCTGTAGGCGTAGATCTGCCGGGCCTGCACCCGCATCCGCCGGTTCATCTCCGCCGCCGGCGTGCCGTCAAGCTTCAGGCGTTCGGCGAACATGCCGTCGGGCAATATGCCTGCGGTCGACCAGAGCGGCGCGGCGCTGTCAAACAGCCATTGCCGGGCGTGTGCCTGTACATCCGCAATCGTATTCAGCTGAAGCATATAAATTGTATCTCCCTATACATTGGAGCAGCGCATTCGAAGGTAATGCCGGACAGAAATCACGATTGTGTCCCTGTGGCAAGCCCGTCTTTTGCAGCGCAGCATTGAAAATCGTACGCACCTGTTTTCAAATCCTGTGCAATTCCGGTACCAGAAAGCGATGGCGTTATAACAGCGCTTTTGCACACAGCTTCCCGAAGCCATATTCATAAAAATCAGAATCTTACGGGTCTGAGCAATGCGGGAAGCGCCCTACCCTGTTCAATTCTGGAAACTCCGTAATAAAATCAACCGTTACCACACCGCGACTCGCTTGACGGAGCGCGTTTTTGCGTTACTACTTTTGTTATATCCCAATTTTCGGATTCCCCATGGAACTCAAGGTTACCAAGATCGGCAACTCGCTCGGTGTCATCCTGCCGCGCGACCTCCTGATCCGTATGAAGCTCGACAAGGGCGACAGCCTGTTTCTCACCGAAACGCCTGAAGGCTATCGCATTACGCCTTACGATCCGCAGTTCGCCGAGCAGATGCAGACCGCCCGTTCGCTGATGCGCAAGCGCCGCAACGTCCTGAACGAGCTGAGCAAGTGAGTTTCCGGCTTCTTGATGAGCGCGTGATCCCGGCCATCCAGGCCGAGCAGGCGTCGCAGCATGGCGGCCGCGCCGGGTTGCGTGAGCTGTCCATGCTCAAGATGCTGCTGGCCCGTGTCGAGGTGCTGAGCCAAAGCTCGGCCACCGACCTGGCCAGCCTGGCCGCCTTCTATGGCTATGGCCTGGCGCACGACCAGTTGTTCCATAGCGACAACCTGCCGACCGCGCTGATCGTCATCGAACTGGTCCTGCAGATGAACGGCTACCGGCTGGTGGCCGATGACACGACCTGTTTCCTGGGTCTGCAGGTGGTGTGTGACGGCGAGCTGTCGGCTGAGGCCTTCGCCAGCTGGATCCGCAGCCATATCGCGCCGGCCGAAGCCTGAGCCGGTTCAGTCGCCCCCTGCCCTGTGGTTTCCGACCAGCTGGCAGAATTTCGGACTGACCGACGCCCTCGTATCGCAATAGTCGAATGCCGCGTTCAAGGCTTGCGGCCCCGCCCCCGGTGTGACGGCCGTCGCCAGTTCCAGATATTCGCTATCGTTTTGCGGTTTTGTCGGCGACTTAAGGGCGGCAACCGGCATGCGGACCGTCAGCAGATACCAGAGCTTCGTCTGACGGGCATTGGTGGCGTTAAATTGGAATTCGGCGGTGCCGGCGTCTGTCGCCAGCTTGACCTCGCCGGACTGAATGCGTTTGGCGACCGTGCCGATGGCGCCGGCCATGGCCTTGACCAGATTGGGATCGGTCGGGTCAGCCGTCTGGAATTCGACCTCGGTTGTCACGTCGCCGCCAGCAACATGCGACGTCTTGACCGCGACGCCGGATGGTGCCTGACCGCAGGCTGACAACAGGACCAGGACGGGCAGTAGCCCAGCCAGAAAACGCATGGTGTCTCCCCCTGCCCTTGTGGGCGCCTTTAGAGGTCTCATGGCGGCGGCAAAGCGTCAAATTAACAATTCTCCATCCGCCTTGTCCCCTACCCGCTGCATATTCCTGTTGATGATCCATGCCGCGCCTTTCGTTGCGGCTCGAATCGTCCGTAGTCTGACAACATGCCGAAGCGTCAACGTGTCCACACGCCTACAAGTCCCCACGTCCACGGGTCGCCTTCCCGCCAAGCCCTTTCCCAGTGTTTCCGCCCGCGCCCAAATCGGATGTCAGGCCCCCTGCCCTCGCCACACGTCCCAATACGCGTATCCGACAAAATAGTAACCCCAGGCAGGCGCCTTAAGACCGCGTTAACCGAACCGGCCAAACGCTGTTCTTCGGCTCGGTCCCCGCTCGACACGTCCGCCTGTGCGCAAGGCGACGTGCCGGCATGCGGACGCGCGGACCTGGCCACACGGCAAAACGCCCACATTCCCGCCTACCCACACCTTTACGCGTCCGCCGGCCGGCACGCGCACATGAGGATCTGACCGCATGCCCGCAGATGCACGCGACTACCCGTCCGCGCTTCCACCTATTGACGTGCCCGCGCGTCCACACGTCGAGGAAATCCACATGGAGACACGTGGCGGGGAGGGCGCGTCTACGCCTGCACGCGCCTACCATCCCGCCTATGGACACGGCGGCGCGCGGGGATATCCACACCCTTACGGCTCCACGCATCCGCACGTTAACGGGTCGTCAACCATACGGCCTTACGTTTCAACAGGTCCACATCCTTACAGCCGGGGGCGGTAGTTTCGCGCGCACCCAGGCTTTGTAAGGCCTCACAACGGGTGCGTTCATGAAAACCCTGGCTATCGTTTCGCAGAAGGGCGGCGTCGGCAAGACGACGATCGCCGTGCATATCGCCGTAGCCGCCGCCAATGCCGGCTATTCCGTCGCCATTATCGACCTCGATCCGCAGGCAACGGCTGCTCAGTGGGCGGACTGGCGCAATGCCGGTGGCGGGGCAGGGCAGGGGGATCCCAATCCAGCTGTCGTTGCCGCGCCGCATGCGCGCCTGGGACCGACGCTCAAAGAAGCCGAGAAGATGGGCGTCGATCTGGTCATCCTCGACTCACCGCCCGCGGCCGATTCCGCTGCCGTTGCCGCCGCCAAGATTGCCGACCTGGTGCTCATTCCGACCCGCGCTTCTGCCTTCGACCTGCACGCCATCAAGACCACGGCCGAGCTGGTTCGCGTCGCCCAGAAGCCGTCGGCGGTGCTGCTCAATGCCGTGCCGGCGCGCGCCAACAGCCTGATCGAGGAGGTGGCGACGGTCATCCATTCGCTCAATCTGAACATCGCGCCGGTGTGTCTGGTCGACCGCGCGGCGCTGCGTCACGCTGTCATCAACGGTCAGACGGCAGCTGAATTCGAGCCGCTCGGCAAGGCCGCCGACGAGGTCCAGAAGCTGTATACGTGGGTGTGCGGACGTCTCGACATGTCCACACGTCCGAAAAAAGCCGGCGCGAAAAGCGAGAAGGCTGACAAAAAAGTTGAACTCAAAGGTGCCGCATGAGCAGCAAACCCGCCACGAAATCTTCCTCGCGTCCCAGTCTGGCTGACCGTCTGGCCGCCGTCGCCGGGCCGCCGCCGCAGCCGGCCGCCATTATCGAGCGTGAGGTAAAGGCGGTCAGCGCCGCACCGGCAACGGCGCTCCAGGCGCCGCGCGTCAAGCCGCAAGCGGTCGCCAAACCCGCACCGGCGCCGGTCGCTGTGAGCACCGCCAAGGCCCGCGAAGGCAAGGTGATGATCGCCGGCTATTTCAGCCCGCAAATGGCCAAGGCCGTCAAACTGCTGGCCGTCGAGCGCGATGTCACCGTGCAGGCGCTGATCGGTGAGGCGCTCGATATGGTGCTTCATAAAAACGGGAAGCATCCCATGGGCGAAAGATAAGAGGGAAGGGCAGGGGACAAGTCCCCTGGACCCCATAACTCGACGGTGTGTGAGGCAACTTATAGCACTCCCTTCAGGGCCCCACTTTGGGACCCTGAAGGGAGTGTTTTCAATTTCCACGCGCTCTGCCGCGTTTCGGGGTCCAGGGGCCTATGGCCCCTGGTCTTTCCCCATGACTCTCCCATCGGAATCATGCCAGTCTCCGCCGATGACCCGCCGTCGCGATCCGAATGCCGAGCTCGACCTGTTTATCCCCCTGCTGCACGATGTGCCGCTGAAGGATCAGCGCGAGACCATGGAGCGGCCGTTCTTCTCGCTCCAGAAGCGCAAGCGCCTCAAGCCGATCGAATACAAGAGCCCCGACGGCGACGTCTGGGTCAAGGTCGAGGCCATGCCGGCCTATGGCATGGCGACCATCTGGGACGCCGACATCCTGATCTGGGCGGCGTCGGCGCTGAACCGCATGAAGGCGCAGGGCGTCAACGACCTGCCGCGCACGCTCAAGACCACCAGCTATGACCTGCTGCGCGCCATCAAGCGCGACACCGGCGGCAAAGCCTATGCCGAGCTGCAGGCGGCCCTGCAGCGGCTGGAGACCACCTCAATCCGCACCTCGCTGCGCGCGCCCACGCGCCGGACCGAGGCGCAGTTCGGCTGGCTCGACGGCTGGACCCTGGAGATCGACCAGGCGACCGGTCAGCCACGCGGCATGACCCTGACGCTCAGCAACTGGGTGTACGAGGGGATCGTCGGCGACCGCTCGCTGCTGACCATGCACGGCGACTATTTCCTGCTGACCGGTGGGCTGGAGCGCTCGATCTACCGCATCGCCCGTAAGCACGCCGGTGTGCAACCCGAAGGCTGGCTATGCCGCATCGAGGTATTGCACACCAAGACCGGCTCTGACAGCCCGCCCAAGGAATTCAACCGCATGCTGCGCAAGGTGGTCGAGCGCAATCAGCTGCCGGAATACGACCTGAGCCTGACCACGACCCAGGACGGATCGCCCGCCTTGTTTGTCATCAACCGCGTGGCGGCTCTGGAAGGGCAGGTAACCGCGGAACTGGCGGCGCTCAACAGCCGTGACGGCGTGACGGCCAAGTCGCAGAAAACACAGATGAAAAAACCCGCCAAACCACAGGTCCAGAAGCGGTCAAAAGCGCCGGCCTGACGCGGCAATAAGTCGGGGGATCACACACCACCCCTATGTCTTGAAATCGTTAATATAGCAGGCTTTGCGGGTCTTCAGCGGGGGCGACTATCGGGGGATTACACACCGATTCGCCCGGATTGACGGCAAAACGGCTTGCAATCCTGTCCCGTCCCCCCTTCGGGGGATTACCCACCCGAATCGCTGGCGGAAAAAGGCCCTCCGCGCCCCGGAAACCGGGCAACAAAGCCGGAACAGATAGGGGTTTGGCGCCACCTTCGGGGGATCACACACCGGAACCTCCCTGCGGGGATAGGCTGCCCCTGTGGAAAAGCCTGTGGGAAAGCGCCTTTTCCAGCCAAACCGGAACGGGGGAACGCACACTTTCCTATCGGGGGATCATCCACGCCGTGACCGGGGGATCACCCACTAAAACACGGGGGAACACACACTTCGCAGCACCTCAGCCTTTTGAAAAGAAAAGAGAATTTCCCGATTTGATTCGGCTTAACTTACTTAAGGAGTCTTATAACAGACTCTTTAACAGTAAGAAGATACGGTGTGTGGGTGCCTCCGGGCGCTCGGGTCCCGGCCTGAAGAGTGGCCGGACCCGCGCCCGGAACGCGAAAATGGCTACCAGTGTGCATCCTGCTCGATAAAAGGCCTTACACTTTTGCCGCGCTTGGCCTAAGTTGCAAAACGCCAGCGGGGAGGGGCCCGGTGGGTGTTATCGACCGCACGGCCCGGAAGCCGCGCGTTTGTGGGGGAGTTCGATCATCGTGAGTTCGCCTGAGGGCACTCAGCATGCATCTCAGTCGGCGGGCGCGGCGCACGGCACCGGGCTCGACCATGCACGATCGCTCATTCAGCAGGTCAACAAGGACCACGACCTGCAAACCAGCTTCATTGTCGCGCCGAAACCCAATCCGCACCAGTATGACTGGCTGCGCGGCGTGCTCGAGTCAATTGGCAAGTTTCTCAAGGCACTGGGCGAGCTGTTTGCGCCGATCGGGCCGATCCTGCCCTATATTCTCTACGGGATCGCGTTTGCGGCCCTGTTGATCCTTCTTTCGCCGGTTGTACGCCTGTTCCTGACGACGCGGTTTGAGCGGCTGTTCGCCCGCGATCATCTGCGCGCCGATGCCCCCTGGCGGCCAACCAAGGCGGCGGTCACGGCTCTGCTCAGCGAGATCGACGCCCTGGCCGCCGAAGGCCGTTACGACGAAGCCGTCCACCTGCTGCTGATCCGCAGCGTCGCCGACATCAATGCCTACCGGCCAGACCTGGTGCAGATGCACTTCTCGGCGCGTGACATATTGAGTCACCCGATGCTGCCGGCCGGCGCGCGCCCGGCGTTCAAGCAGATCGTCGAGTGGGTGGAAAAGAGCTATTTTGCCGGAATGGCGGTCGGCAAGGCCGGGTTTGACGCCTGCCGCCAGGCCTACGTCGACTTCGTCGCCGCCGAGGGGATTGCTTGATGGCAATGAAGCTCTCCCTTCCCAAAGCGTCCGCCTGGCTGCCGGCGATTGCGGCCTTCCTATGCTTGAGCCTGTTCGCCATGGCGGCGCTGCTGCTGGTCAGCGTCGGCTCCGATCCGAAAAGCGGACCGGCGCCTGTGGTCACCTCAGTGTCGGCCCAGGGTTTCCAGGGGCTGCGCCGCCTGCTGACGGCGGAAGGCCATGTCACCGCCACCAACCGGTTCGAGGACGGCGACAACAAGTCGGGCCGCGACCAAATCACCCGCGGCGATGTCGAGATCATCACCTTCGAAGCCTACAACCCTTATGCCGACCTGCTGCGCCAGATGGAGCAGAGCCGCAGCAGCGCGTCATCGTCGTCATCCAGCGGAGAGGAGGAGGGGGCGTCGAACAGTTCCGCCTCGGCCTCCGAAAGCGCCGACGAGCAGGCGGCACCGGCTGAAAACAACGGCCCCGTGCCCGACAAGCGCCGGGCCGACCATATTCTTTACCAGCCGCTCGGCAAGGCAGTGATCATTGTCCTGCCGAAGTGGCGGACCGCGCCGGCCCGGACCAATCCGCGCTGGGGCGCTGATGCGGGGCTGGTGCCGGCCAGTGGTATCGGCGAGCGGCTTAGCTTCCTGTCGCCGATGGCAAAGTCCGGCGGCAAGGATGACAAGAAGGTGGCGGCCACCGACGGCACATCGCTGGAGGCGCAGTACAACGCCGCCGACAAGGCGCTGGACGCCCATGCGCCGGACGCGGTCGCGAAGCTCAGGGCGGTGGCCGAGGCCGGCTATCCGCAGGCGCAGTACCGGCTGGGCCTGCTCTATTCCGGCGAGGGCAAGTATCTGCCCGAGGACGCCGCCGTGGAACGTCAATGGATGCAAAAGGCGGCTGACGGCGGTGTGACCGATGCGATGTATGAGCTCGGTAACGACTTCTACAATGGCTATGGCGGCCCGATGGACCGGGCGCTGGCGGCGAAGTGGTACCTGGTCGCTGCCGAACGGGGTGTGGTTGATTGCCAGTACAATCTCGGTTTCATGTACGAGAACGGCTACGGCGTGCCGAAGGACCTGGCCGAGGCTTACAAGTGGTACCGGATCGCCGCCAACTCCGGCGACCAGGAAGCCGGCACCGACGCCAAGGCGATCGGCGACAAACTTAAAGCCACGGACCGCGACCGGGCGGAACGCGCCGCGCTCGACTTCGTGCCGGTCGGTCAGGCGGTCAGCCAGGCGACCTACGACGACGGCGACAGCCGGATCACCTATGACAAGGTCGCCTACGATATCCGCCGCGCTCAC
The DNA here is from genome assembly GCA_048497915.1 of Pseudomonadota bacterium. Lineage (GTDB taxonomy): Bacteria > Pseudomonadota > Alphaproteobacteria > Caulobacterales > Caulobacteraceae > Asticcacaulis. The sequence continues at coordinate 19,662 of JBEHYZ010000036.1, read as the reverse complement.
AGTGTCGGGCCGCTGACCCTGCGGCCGGCGGACGGGCAGGGCGTGTTTGCCGCGCCACTAGAGGTCGGCCGCATCTCCGACCTGCAGTCGATCCGCGCGCCCAACCTGGTGCCGGTGCTGCTGGGGCCGGCCGGCGAGCCGGTCATTTCGCGGCTGATCGTCACCGGCGGCCGGCCCCAACCCAAAGCCCCCGTCTATGTCGTGTCCGATCCGGACCTGCTCAACAACCAGATCCTGGCCGACCCGCAGAAGGTGGCCAGCGCGCTCAATATCGTCGACAAACTGTCGCCAGTCGGCAAGCGCCATCCATCGGTCGTGTTCAACCTGACCTTCAATGACATGGCCTTTGACCGCGACCTGCTGCACGCCTTGTCGCGGCCGCCGTTCGTCGCCGTACCGCTGAGCCTGCTGATCTTTGGCCTGGGCCTGATGTGGGCGGCATTCGCCCGTTTCGGCCCGCCGCGCCTGTCCACCGAAGGCGCAGCGCTTGGCCGCGGTGTGCGTATTCTCGCCGACAACGCCGCCCGCCTGATGGCCGTGACCATGAAGGAAGCCAAGCTCGGTCCCGCCTATGCCCAGATGATCCGTGACGAAGTCCTGCGGGCGAGGGGACACGCGCGCGCCGGCCTCGACGAAAGCGCCGACGATCTGGCCGACCGCATTGGCCGCCAGAGCGGCGCCGAAGACCTGTACAGCGACCTGAAACGCAAGGCCGCCACCTTAATGACCGTGCATCAGCTCATCGACCTGACGCAAAAACTGCATGCCTGGAAAGCGCACATCGAAAAGACGGAGATAGACCGTGCAAATATCTGACATCCAAGCCCTGGCGCAAAAGCTGCGCGCCGAGATCGGCAAGGTCATCATCGGCCAGAACGACACGCTGGACCTGATGCTGACGGCGCTGTTCTCGGGCGGACATATCCTGCTCGAAGGCCCGCCGGGCACGGCCAAGACGCTCTTGGCCCGGGCCTTCTGCCAGAGCCTGTCGCTGCGCTTCGGACGCATCCAGTTCACACCGGATATGCTGCCGGGCGATGTGCTGGGCTCGAACCTGTTCAATTTTCAGACGTCGGCTTTTACCCTCTCCAAAGGTCCGATCTTCTGCGACCTGCTGCTGGCCGACGAAATCAACCGAACGCCGCCCAAGACCCAGGCGGCGCTGCTGGAAGCCATGCAGGAACGTGGCGTCACGCTGGATGGTGTGCGTCATGACCTCGGCGCGCACTTCACCGTCATCGCCACCCAGAACCCGATCGAGCAGCAGGGCACCTATCCGCTGCCCGAAGCCCAGCTCGACCGCTTCCTGTTCAAGCACATCCTCGGCTATCCCAGCCTGGAGGAAGAACGCCGCATCATCGACAGCTCAGGCAATGCGGCTGCGGCGCCCGATCCGACCTCGGCCGGGGTGGCGGCGGTGCTCGACGCGCGCACCTTGAACGAGGCGATCAACACGGTGGCCGGCGTCAAACTCAATGCCGCCAATCTCGACTATATCGTCAGCCTCATCCGGGCGACGCGGGAATCGCCGTCCTTGAGCGTCGGCGCCTCGCCGCGGGCAGGGGCCCTGCTGGCCCGGGCGGCGCGGGCCAAGGCTACGCTCGATGGTCGCGACTACGTGCTGCCCGATGACATCAAGGCGCTTTACCGGCCGTGCATGCGCCACCGCGTCCTGTTGTCGCCGTCGGCCGAAATCGAAGGCCTGAGCGTCGACGGTGTGCTGCAGGGCCTGCTCGAACGGATCGAGATCCCGCGGTAGTTTTTGCCGTCGCATTTTTTAACGAAAAACCGGTGACCACTTTTTCTAAAATGCTCTGATGCCCATTTACCCCGCCCCACGATTGCTGGTTCTGCTCGGTCTCGGCCTTCCGGTCGCGATCGCGGTCGGCCTGTACGCGCCGGCGGCTTGGCCGTGGGTGCCGCTCGTGCTGGCGGGGCTGTTCGTGCTGGCGATCCTCGACGGCGTGTTTGCGCCGGTCGGCAATGGCCTGGACATCCGGATGCGCCTGCCGCGCAGCGTCGGTGTCGGCCGCGACGCCGACGTGCCACTGTCGGTGCGCTTCGCCCACGGCCGCAGGCCGGGCCGGATCGAGTTGCGCCTCGGTCTCGACAAGCTGCTGGCGGCGTCCACCTATGACCGCAAGCCGGAACGCGGTGAGGATGGGGTATTCATCGGCACGCTGCACCTGAAGACGCGGGCGCGGGGGCTGGGTAAGATCGACGCCGGCTTCGTGCGCTGGCAGGGCTATCTCGGCCTGGTCTATGTCCAGAAGAAGGTGCCGCTCGACAAGCAGGTCAGCATCACGCCGGACCTGAAAGGCGTCGAGGAAGACGCTTCGAACCTGTTCTCGCGTGACAATATCTACGGTATCCGGGTGCAGAACCAGCTGTATAACGGCTCGGAATACCACGCCCTGCGCGAATACGACGCCAGCCAGGATCACCGCCGCATCGACTGGCGGTCGTCGGCCCGTCACATGAAGCTCTATTCCCGCGAATACCAGGCCGAGCGCAACCACCACATCGTGCTGGCCTACGATACCGGCCGGCTGATGGGCGAGCCTTTGCTGGGGCTGAAGCGGCTTGACCGCGCCATCTATGCGGGCCTTTTGCTGGGCTATTGCGCACTCAAGATCGGCGACAATATCCGCACCTTCGGGTTTGCCTCCCGGCCGCAGCACGTCACGCCGATGATCTCCGGCACGCAAGGCTTCGAGGCGCTGAAGCATCAACTGGCGGCGCTGGACGACAAGCCGGAAGAGTCCAACCACACCCTGGCGCTGGCCGATCTCAACGCCCAGGTGGCGCGCCGGTCGCTGGTCGTGCTGTTTACTGACTTCATCGATGAAATCTCGGCCGATCTGATGCTGGAGGCGCTCAACCGCGTCGCCAAGAAGCACCTGGTGCTGTTCGTCGCCTTCAAGGACGAGGTGGTCGACGACCTGATCGCCCGCCAGCCGCGCCAGCCTGAGGACGTCACGCGCGCCGTCTTCGCCAAGCGCATCTCCAGCCAGCGCGAACGCGTGCTGAGCCAGCTGCGCCGGGCGGGCGTCGAGGTGCTCGAGGCGCCGACCGAAGGCCTGGCGACGGCGATCGTCAGCCGCTACCTGGCGCTGAAACGCGCCGACCGATTGTAGGGGGAGGGGAGACACATGCCTGATCCGATTGAAACATCCGCGCCCAAGCCCGTCCTGCAGCTCAAGAGCCAGAAGTTCCGCGAGGCGCGCCAGGGCGACTGGCGGGCGCTGAACGCCTCGCTCGACCGCGCCGAAAAGGAAGGCCTCGGCAAGTTCTCCATCGACGACATCCTGAATCTGCCGGTGCTCTATCGTTCGGCCATGTCGTCTCTGAGCATGGCCCAGTCGATCTCGCTCGACCGCAACCTGATCACCTATCTGCAGGCCCTGTGCGTGCGCGCCTATGTCTTCGTCTATGGCCCGCAGATGCGGCTCAAGGACATGCTGAAGGACTTTTTTGTCGAGGCCCTGCCGCGGGGGCTGCGCAAGCTGGCGCCCGAGCTGTGGCTGGCCCTGGCCTTCACGGTACTGGGGGCGGCGGCGGGCTGGTTGATGTGCGCCCACGATTCGAGCTGGTACAGTGTCTTCCTGCCGCCGGACCAGGCCCAGGGGCGGGACGTGTCGGCGTCCGTCCAGTCGCTGCGCGACACCATCGGGCCGGACAAGGGCGACCACGCCCTGTCGCCGTTCGCCGTCTTCCTGATGACGCACAACACCCGGGTGGCGATCATGGCGTTTGCGCTCGGGGCTATCTTCGGCCTGCCGACCATCATGCTGCTGATCCAGAACGGTATTTCGCTGGGCGCGATGCTGTGGCTGTTTTCGTCGAAGGGCCTGGGTATCGACTTTGCCGCCTGGCTCAGCATTCACGGCACGACCGAAATGTCGGCGATCGTGATCGCCGGCGCCTGCGGGTTCCATATCGGGCGACGGCTGATGTTCCCTGGCGAAGCCTCGCGCAAGGAGGCTCTGGCCGACGCCGGCCGGCTCAGCGGCACGGTGATGATCGGCGTCGCGCTCATGCTGACGGTGGCGGGCTGTCTCGAAGGCATCGGCCGCCAGATGATCACCGATACCGGCATACGGCTGGCGATCGGTGGGGTGATGCTGGTCTTCTGGTGGAGCTATTTCCTGTTGGCCGGGCGCAAGAAAGCGGGCGGCGATGGCTAAGAGCGAACCCAAAAAAGCCGCGCCCAAACGCGACCTGATGGGCGATGCGCCCTATGGCGAATATGGCCGCACGGCCACGGAGATCCTGACGCCGGAAGGCGTGGTCCTGCCGTTCATCAACGCTTCCTTCGGGGAGCGGCTGGGGGCGCTGATCATCGACATCCTGATCGCGACGCTGACGCCCGCCCTGGTGTTCATCATCTTCATCGCGCTGCCGATGGAGAAGATCATCGGCGACAAGAGCAACCAGGCGGCCGCCTCGATCCTGCAGATCATGTGGCTGGCGTTGTCGTTCTTCCTGCGCTCGGGCTACTTCATTTTCTTCGAGATGGGACCGAAGGCGGCGACACCCGGCAAGCGGTTCGTCAAGCTGCGCGTCATTTCGCATGACGGCGGACGGCTGACGCCGGCGGCGGTGTTCACCCGCAACGCCCTGCGCGAAGTCGAGCTGTATATCCCGATTACCCTGGTCGTCCTTGCCATGATTTCCCAGAACGCCCTGGGCTGGCTGGCGGGCCTGTGGGCGCTGGCGCTAATGCTGCTGCCGCTGTTCAACCGCCAGCACGCGCGGCTGGGCGACTTCCTGGCCGGGACGCGCGTCGTGCACATGCCCAAGGCCAAGCTGAGCTATGACCTGGCCGACCTGGAAGGCGACCGGGCGTTCGGACTGACCTTCACGCCGGAGCAACTGGCCTATGGCGAGATGGAGCTGCAGGTGCTGGAGCAGGTGCTGCGCGAACGCAAGCCCGCTGTCATGAAAGCGGTAGCCGACAAGATCAAGGCGCGCATCGGCTGGGAAGGGCCAAAGAACCCGGACGACATGCCGACGGACGAAAACTTCCTGCGTGCCTATTACAGCGCGCTGCGGGCATGGCTGGAAGGCAAGATGCTGCTCGGCAAGCGCCGCAAGGACAAGTACGACCCGGCGCTGAGCTGATTACTCGAAGACGGCTTCAACCTGTTCGACCTTGCCCATGGTCTGTTCGCGCGCGGTAAAGAAAAGGCTCATGCTCCAGGCGAACAGAAAGGCGTGGACCAGAACCAGTGCCGGCACAATGACGGTCCATTCCCAGAGAAGACGGGACGAGGGCGTCGAAAGTATCCAGGATTGCGCCCATCGCTGCACGGCCTGTATGATCCGGGTCAGTATGTTGATCACGATGATATTGCCGACGATCAGCCACAGGCGGCCCTTGAGTGCCGCCAGGCTGAAACGCCAAGCCTCTTTCAGCGGCAATTCATTCAGGATGTACATCGGAAACATGCTGAAGCCGATCACCTGGATGGGCAGCGCCGCGATGCCCCAGCTCCAGTAGAACAGAAAAAAGGTCACTGCGGTGACCGGCAGGTATAACCACAGGCGCGGCGCTACCTTGGCCACACCGCTCAGGATCGTGGAAGCCATGCCGCGTGGGAACGGCTGGCCGCGCCAACGGTCCATCAGTATTTGTCCGAGGACGCCGAACCGCAGGCCGTGCAGGGCGAAATAGACGACATAGACGAAGACGCTCAGTCCCAGGTTTTCCCATGGGGACAGGTAACCGTGCGTCTCTGGGTTCCACAGCGTGTCGTAGGCCCAATCGCTCATCAATGTAGACGGTACGACGTAAATAATGGCCGTTCCCGCGACGAGAGCCAGCCCGTTCTTCCCCAGCGTCTCGAACGCGCGGTTCAGCACGCGCCAGGGGGCCAGTGGGGACGCCGCCATCTAGTCGAACACGGCTGCGGCGCTGTCCGGCGACAGCTTGTCCTTGGATTCACGCAAGGTGACATAGATCGCCGCCGTGAAGATATTGGCCAGCACGGTCAGGACGCCGGAGGTCGCCGTGCTAATCAACTGCATGGGCAGCGGGTTCGGGCCGCTCGGCGCGCCGGCGCTGGCAAAGAGGGCGTAGGCGCTCAGGCCGTTGGCCGCGCTGGACACGACTACGCCGGCTAGCATGGCGACAAACCAGATCAGCAGCAGCGACCAGCGGTGGCCGCGCGTCAGGTCGAACGACTTGCGGATGCTGCCGATGATGCCGAGGCCGGGTTCACCGACGCGCGCCGGCACCGCCACGCAGGTGCAGATCATCCAGAAGAAGCAGGGAATGACGAACAGGATCAGCCCGACCATGTAGAGCAGGGCGGTCAGGATCAGCACGGCGAACAGCGGCAGGAAATTGCCCAGGGCGTGCGCGATCAGCGGCCTTACCTCGACGGGCTTGTCGACGGCGCGCAAGATGGTGGCTTCGGTGACCATCGACTGGTTGAGCAGGCTCAGGATGAAGACGATCAGGCCGCTGCCGCCGACGGAGACAGCCGTATAGACCGGTGACATCGGAAACTGCTCCGACCAGGGCAGGCGCGACAGGCCGAGCGCGGAATAGAGCGCGCCGGACAACACCAGGCTCGGCAGGATGGTGCCTATCAGGCCCAGCAGGGCAAAGAGGGCGGCGTTTTCGCCGATCAGCCGGAAAAACCGGTTGATTACCGCGGCAAAGCTGAAAACAGGCATCGGGGCCTCGAAAAAGCGCGACAAGGCCAAGGTTAACCAGAGACGCGGGAAATGGCTACGGGAAATGTGGAAGCGTGCGGTGGTTTAGCGCGCCAGCAGGTCGAACTTCAGCCGAACACCCACCACGATGGCGTCTTTAAGACCGGGCGTGCCGCCGGGATGGACGACATATTGCACGTCTGGTTCGAGGCTCAGGCCCGGACGGAGGGCCGCCTGGTAGGACAGCTCATAGGTCGTCTCGGCCTTGAGCGAGGCCACGGTGGCGCGGTAGGGCGCACTGAAACGGGCATGGGCGATGGCGAACCCGGCGAAGTCGTCGTCACGGCCGGGCAGGGGACCGGCATAGACCAGGCCGCCGCCGACATAGCGGTCGATGGCCAGCGTCTCCTTGTCGGCGACACCGGCGCGCAACCAGGCCTTCAGGCCCTGATCCGGGTGGGCGGTTTCCTTCGACAGCGTAAACTGCGCCTGGCCGTAGGTGCCGGACATGCGTTTGTCGCCCGTGCCGTCCAGCCGGGGCGCGGCGACCGTATCGGTCCAGTGGCCGAGCTTGAGCACGACATCGCCGCCGTCATATTCGCCTTCGGCCAGCAGATGCGCGCCCTCGTCGGAGGCGACGCGGACATAGGCAAAGCGGTTCGGGTCGTTGACGTCGCCCGGCACGCCGTCGAACACGCCACCGCGCAGGATGAAATTGTCGCCGACGTGCCATTCGCCGACGGCGCCGAACGCGCTGATCGGGAAGATCGACGGACCGGATTGGCTGTAGTCGGGGCCGATGCCGTGCGAGGCATTGAGGAACAGCGAGCCGACATCCTGCACATCGAAAATGCCGTTGAGATTGATCAGGCCGATGGTGGCGCTGCGGGTCTGGTCGACGCTGGTTTTTTTGACGTAGGCTTCGAACAGGTGGGCAGCGGGGGGCGTGTCAATGTTCGAGGTCACCTGTGCGTCGCCGACATACTTGCCGGACAGGCCGCCGTTGAAGTCCCCCAGCACGTAGCCAAAGGCTTCCCAGCCGTTATCGCCTTGCCAGTGTGCGGTGAGATCGAGATTATGCATCATCAGCCCGCCCTTGCGCAGGCCGCCGCTGGTCACACCCGTCAGGTCGGCGGTCCAGACGGCGCCGTAGGTCACGGGACCGGCAGCTTCATCGGCGTAGGCCGGTTGCGTTGCCACCGCCCAACCGAGACCAAGGGCGAGCGCAGCGAGTCGAAGACGCATCATACTATTTTGTACTTTCGTTGCACATAATGCAAAACATATCAGATTTCAGCATAGCTGCAACGCGACAATTTACGGTTTAAAGTCATGGTAAAGCGGGCTTTAACCTGCGTCCGGTGTGTGAAACCCCGAAGGTAAAGGTAGCAAAATGCCGGTTGCTTTCGGGGGCATGAAGGTTAATGTCCAGCCGGATTTCTCCTTGCTGGAAAAGCCGATTATGTCCTCTCGCACTGCCGTCCTGACCGGGCGTTTCGCGCCGTTTTGCAACGCCCATCTCGGGCTGATCTGGCATGCGCTCAAGGATTGTGACGAGGTGGTCCTGGTCCTAACCGACTCTGATCTCGCACGGTCGAGCCGCCTGCCGTGGACGGCCGAAGAGCGAATGGCGATGGCGAGGTCGGCCTGTGCCGACTTCGGCAAAAAGGTTCGCTTCATCCAGGTCGACGCCCCGCCCCGCCGCATCCTGGATATGACGAAAATTGACGGTCTTCAGAGCCTCTCGTTTGTGGTTCTCGAGACCGTGACGGGCGTCGAGGAAGCCGCTTTGGCATCGTTATATGCGGGCGACGACGAAGCGCTGCAGGCGGCTGTCCCGACTGCCATTTTCGAGAAGGTCGTCGCCTTGCGGCAATCGGAGCAGCTCTCCGAATTTGCCGGGGAGCATCGCTATTTCGAGGATTACAAAGCCGCGTGGAAGGCGGCTCCATATCCCGTCGTGCTGGTGTCGGTGGATGCGGTGATCGTTCAGTCCGGCCACCTTCTGCTGGTCGAGCGTGGCCGTATTCCCGGTAAGGGGCTCTGGGCCCTGCCGGGCGGATTCGTTGAACCGGACGAGTGGTTGGAAGACGCGGCCTTGCGCGAATTGAGCGAGGAAACCAACCTCAAGCTCAATCCTGAAATCATAGGGCGGTACTTAAAGGGCAGCCACGTTTTCGACGATCCGTGGCGTTCCGGGCGTGGACGGGTGATCACGCACGCCTACTATTTCGAGCTGGAAGGCGAGGAGCTGCCTTTTATCTACGGCCAGGACGATGCCGCTGCGGCACGTTGGGTGCCACTCAGCGACATCAAGGCAATGCAGGGCCAGTTCTTTGACGACCATGGCCGCATCATCGCGCATTTCCTGAAAGTTTAGCGCCGGCCGCTGGTCAGGACCATGCCGAGCACCAAACCGATGCCGAGCGCCACCAGCCCTGCAGGCAGGGGGTGGTCGGTGATGGCGGCCTTGGTTTTTTCACCGGCACGGGTCAGGTCGTCCTGGGCGTGATCGGCCAGTTCACGGACGCGGGCTTCTGCAGCCTTGGCGCGCTTTTGCAGCAGCTCCGTAGCGTGCTGTACCTCGTGCTGGATCATTTCCGAAATCGAATGGACGTCTTCCTCATCGAAAGACTTGAGCTTGTCGGCGGCGGCCTTGGCCTTGGGGGACAGCAACATGGAAACCTCCTCAGAATTTTGTTGGTTACAATGCGGGAAACCCATTTGTCAGAATAAAAGGATACGCATCTGGAAGTCGTGAGATTCGCGGACAGATTTATAATAATCCAGTGTGTCTTCGGGCAGGGAAAGAAAACCATAGCCAAGAACGTGAACATTGTTCATAATGCTGGTCATGGATGCAGGGGACATCAGAACGGGTAACGGCATCAACGTGCTGAGCGGCGCGTCGAACCGGCTTGTCGCCAATCTGGAAACCGAGTTGTCGACCCTGCGGCTCGGGCCGCACATCTTGCCGGTGACGCGCAACGACGGTGTGCCGACCTGCTATGTTTGTTGTCCGTCGATGGCCTATCTTGACTATGCCCGCGAGGAGCTGCGTCATTTTTCGGCCCATCCGGCGCTGAAGGCTGTGTTGCGGGGGCTGATCGGTACGGTTCGTCCGCTGCTTGGCGCCTCAGGCCTGGACCGGCAGGTTCAGCCCAATAACTGGCTTGTCTCTACCAATATCCTGCCGGATCTGCGGGCGGCCGAGATCATGGCGGCGACGGCCATGCTGACCGAACAGTGGCCCGATCATGCCGTGGTCTGGCGGTCCGTCAACGCGGTCAACCATGTTCAGCTCAAGGCGCGCTTCGAGGCGGCAGGCTATAAGGCACTGGCGTCACGGCAGATCTACCTGTTCGATGCGCGCCAGTCTGCGCCGCCCATCGGCCGCGACGAGACGCGCGACCGCAAGCTTCTGGTGCAGGGTGATTTCATCCCGACCCGCCGCTTTTCCGGCAGCGATTTCGAACGCATGGCCTGGCTTTATCAGGCGCTTTATCTTGACAAGTACACACCGCTTAACCCGCGTTATACGCCGGAGTTTCTTGAACGCGCCCAGGCAGAAGGCCTGCTGGACCTGGTCGGCTTGCGCGGGCCGTCGGGAAGCCTGGACGGCGTCATCGGCCTGTTCCGGCAGGGCGATACCCTGACCGCGCCGGTCGTCGGGTACGACACCGGCCTGCCAGCGGAAATCGGGCTTTACCGCCGGCTGATGGCGCTGGCCCTGACGCAGGCGCGCGAACAGCGGCTGCTCTACAATATGAGCGGCGGGGCGGCGGGTTTCAAACGCAATCGCGGCGCCGTTCCGGCCCTGGAATATATGATGGTCTACACCCGGCACTTGCCAGCGCCGCGGCGGGCGGCGACCCGCCTGATCCAGATGATCCTCGATGGCATCGGCGTGCCGCTGCTGAAGAGGTTTGCCCTGTGAGCGTCCCTGTAATCCCAGGATGGTACGGTGTGTGCGCGGCGCGTGATCTCAAGGTCCGGCCGCGCCGGTTCGTCATCGATGGCATGCCGGTCGTGGTGTTCCGTACCGGCGGCCAATTGCACGCCTTGTCCGACGTCTGCCCGCACCGGTTCGCGCCGCTGTCGATGGGGCGCGTGCTGGGCGATCGGATTGAATGCCCATACCATGGCTGGCAGTTCGATACGGCTGGGCAGTGCCAGGCCATGCCGGGGTGCCTGACCGGCCTGCCGCGCGCCCGGGTGCCGGTCTATTCCGTCACCGAGCACGACGGCGTGATCTTCGTCAGTCTGAAGCCATCCAACACTATCCCCTATAGCCGGGTGCAGTCCGGGTCCGACATGGCCACCGCCTATGCCTATAACCAGATCGAGGCGCGCCTGGCTGACGTGGCCGAAAATATCCTCGACGCCACCCATACGCACTACATCCACAAAGGCTTGCTGCGCGGCCTGAGCCATCGCCGTTACAAGGTGCGGGTCACTGTCACCGGCGGCGACGATTTCATCGAGGCGCGCTACGAGGGCGAGCCGCAGCAGGAGGGTCTGGTCAGCCGGCTGTTCGAAGGCGGTCGCGGCATCAGCGTCGGCCGCTTCCGGGCGCCCGGTATCGCCGAGCTGGAGTTCTGGGGGCGGCGGCAGGTAAGCCTGATCACCACCTTCCACCTGCGCCAGGAAACGCCAGACAGCGTGGTGGGGTTGTGTGTGATGTCAGGCCCAAAGGAGGGGGGACTGGGCTATCTCAAGGCGGCGCTGTTCCGGCCGCTTTTTCGCATAGGTGTCGAACAGGACCGGGTGATCCTGAGCGCATCCGGGCGCAACCGGAACCTTGTCGGCAATCCAAAGCCAATGAACGGGCCGCTGGATATTTTGCGTTCCGGGATCGATGCGATCATGCGTGGCGAGCGGCCGGACGTAGCTGAGCGGCCGATGACAGTGGAAATGGAACTCTAAACCAGATCCTCGCCGTTCCATTCGATATCCGCAGTCGCGGCGGTTTTCAGGCTCTGGCCAGTGACAAACGCATGGCAAAAAGTCTCGGCCAGGGCCATCAGCATGAACGGCGTTGTCGAGCGGTCGCCGGGCCAGCCCAGCATATTTTCCATCCGGCCCAGATCGTGCTTCCAGTCGGCAAATCGCTTCTGACGCAGAGCTGACGGCAAACCGTACAGCCACATCGCGAGGGGGACGGTTTGCGGCGCACGACGGGTGGGCTTTGACATTGAGCCTGTCAGGATGGCTTCCGAAAGGCCGTCCTCGCGACCGAAGAAATGTGCGCCGGTCGTGGCGCGCGGATTGCATTCCAGGACATACAGCTTACCGGCTTCATCGCGGCGGAAATCGAATGACACCTGGCCGTGCCATTGGGTCTTTGCAATAAACAATTCCACAAAATGTGTAATTATAGGGTCGCCAATCGGCTCTACCGCGACGCCGGCACCAATATCGCCGCCCGCCCGCCACAGCGGCCGGTAGGCCTGGGCCGCACACAGCTTGCCGGAGTGCGCAACCGCATAGGCACAAAGCTCTTCACCCGCCAGGTATTTCTGCGCGATCCATGGGTCGGCAGGCGAAGGGGCAATCCCTGCCAGCTCATCTGGCGTGGGCTGGATCAGCACACGTTCTCCGAACCGCGACCAGACGGGCTTGAAAACCCATTGATACGAAAGTTCACGAAATTGGTTAATGTGGTTGTTGCTGATCAGGAGGTGCGTTTCCGCCGGATCAGCCCCCATGCCGGTGGCAAGCCGCGCAAATGCATATTTGTCGTGGACCGCTTTCAGCTGCTCGAAGGCTGGCGCGAACAAGGGCAGGGGAAAGGCTAGCAGATCACGGGCCGCCGCCAGAAAAAACACTTCCTCGCAGGTCGGCAGGATCAGATCGATGGCATGGCCGCCGCACGCCTCCGCCACCGCTTCGCCGTAAGCGTGTAAATTGCCGCGCGGTCCCGGCAAGCGGACGAGTGCTTCCTTGAGCTGGGTGGCGCGTCCCAGCGGCCAGGCATGGCTGTCGGCCAGGACGACAGTGTGCCCCGCCGACGCCAGCAGCCTGGCGAGATGCAGGGCAACGGGCGCCCTGGCGCCTGTGATCAGGACGCGGCTCATACGGCGTGACCGCAATATTTGACATTTATTGACATCGGCGAGATACTGTCTCCGCAAGGAGTTCCGCCATGGGTGCCAGCCTTCATGTCAGCCTGCCCGACGAAATGCGCCGCTTCGTCGATGAAATCAGCAACGGCAAGTCGCTGTACGCGACACCGTCGGAATATGTCCGCGCCTTGATCCGCAAGGATATGGAACATGTCGAAGCCGAACGTAGCATCCAGCGGGGCTACGAGGAAGCGATGCGCGGGGAATTCGTCGATGGCGAAGAGGCCGTGGCGGCGATCCTGCGCGAAATCGACGAGATGTAAGTGCCGGCTCGCTATTACCTGACGACGGAAGCGGTGGCGAATATGCGCGCTATTGCCCAGCAGTCGGTGAAGCGCTGGGGCAAATCTCAGGCAAAGGCTTATCAAGCCGACCTTACAGCGGGCTTTCGGGTCATCGCCGAGCGGCACGAACGTCTGCCACGGAAGGCAACGGGCGTTGATGATCAGCGTCTGCATCGTGTCAATCATCACTATGTGGTTTTCCTCGTGCTGACGCCGGATGTCATCGTCATTACCACCATTTTGCATGAACACATGGACGTGCCCACACGTCTGCATAATGCGCAGGTCAGAATGAATCTTGAGCTGGCCGACGTTCGCCGATCTGTTCTTAAGGATAACCTGTCTGGAGAAGGCTAGCTTTTCCATTGGCGCTCGACCCGGCGGAGCTTTCGCGCGCTTGTGGTCAGTGGTTCCTGACTGACGACGATTGCGACGTTGCTGCCGAGGGTGGTCAGACGAGCGTGTACGGCGGAGCAAGCCGAAGCCGCGGCGTCTGGTGGCAAGGTGTCGCTTAATATGAGCTCCAGGTGAGCGGGGCCAGTTTGGCGCAGGCGAAAGTCGGTGATGCGCCGGTCGGCGTCGACGATGGCATTACGCAGGATATCCGGCGTCACCGTCTTGCCGTCCAGCACCAGCAGGTCATCGCACCGTCCTTCGATCGCCGCCACCGCCTGCAAGGGCGAGCCGCACGGGCAGGGCGCGGAAGACAATCGCAGCAGGTCGTTCATGCGATAGCGGCACATGGCCTGGGTGGTGCGGGTAAAGTCGGTGATGATCGGCGCAACCAGATCGCTGTCCGGCGCGGGTCGTTCCCACTCGAAATGGACGGCGTCCTCGGCCAGGTGCAAGGTGCCGTGGTCGCAGGCGACGCCCAGCAGGCCTTCGGTGGCCATGTAGATCTCGCGGACGGTGAGCTTGAAACGATCCTCGATGATAGTGCGATCGAGCGGATCGAGCACTTCGGCACCGGAAAACAACCGCTTCGGTTTCAGGGGCACATCGCTTTCGGCCAAAGCGCGCAGCACTTTGGGCGGGGCGATGACCGTGTCGGGTGCATATTTCGTGACGGCCGGCAGGATGGCATCGAGCCCATCGTGCAGATCGAAGAACCGCAAGCTCAGGCCGGGCAAATTGGCGGCTTTGTAGAGCGCGGAATTGAGAGGCAGAACCAGGGCGATGCGTGCTGTCTCGAATGGAAATCGTGGCAGGGTCTTGGCCAACATGACTCCCAGCCATTCGTAGCGTTCGGCGGCGGAAATCACGTAAAGCCCGCGGTTACCACTGGTGCCGGTGCTGGCGCCAACGGCATGACCAGATCGTTGCGGGCTGCGGCCTTCGAACATCGTCCAACCTTCGGTGGCAGTCAAACCCACCCGGTTGAAAGCGGCGAAGTCGGCCATCAGGATCGATTTGTCAATGACGGGCAACGTATCAAAAGATTTATTTCTAAAATCGTCGTAAAATAGAACTTTAGAAATGACATTTTCCCGCCACTGCTGAATCTGGTGATTTTGCCAGGCGGCGATATCGGCGCGCGTGCGCAAGGTCCTGGCCAGATGCCGCGTGCGTAGAAAAGCGGCCAGGGCCCCGATCATTTGACCACGTCATGGCAGAAAACGATATCGCAACCGGCAGCCTCTGCCCGGCGGAGCAGATCGAGCGACTGGCACATCTCGGTTTCATCTTCATAGACCCAGCGGGCGGCGCCCTTGGGCGGGCGGTCCTCGCGCATGGCGCGTTTCAGCCATTGCGCGTCGGCGGCATAGATCAGCTTTTGCTCCGGCCAGATCAGGCCGTTGTGACCCAACGCGTGACCGGGCAGGGGCAGGCTAAGCAGCGAGCCATCGCCGAGAATATCCCGGCCTTCGCCGAGGCCAAACGGCAGGGCGACAACCGGCAGTTTTTCCAGCGATGTGAGGCGCGCTTCGAAATCGGCGGGCAGAAGCTCGGCGAACACGCCATGGCGCAACTGATCGAACGGTGTGCGTTGTTTCAGCATTTCCCAGCCGGCGGCGATAAATCGCGCCTTCGCAAACCGGCGCAGGCCGCTGACATGGTCGGCATGAAAGTGGGTGATGAAGACGGTTTTGACGTCGTCGGCTGAAAATCCCAATCGTTTCAGCACCGTTTCCGGCTGGTCTTCGAGGCGCGGCCTGAGCACGGCCGCGTAAAACCACAAAGGCAGGCTGCGCTTGCCGGAGGTCACCTCCGGGCCGTAGCCGGTATCGATCAAAACCGGCCCTTCCGTCGGGTGAACACACACCGCGAAGCGCACGCCCAGCCGCAAACGTTTGGCCGAACCGCGCGCCAGCACCAGATGTTCCGGCACGGTCACTGTGGCGGAATTGGCGAAAACGGGGGTCATCTTAGGCGGGCTGGACCGCGAAGGTGCGCTGCAGGCCTTCCTCGAAGGCGACCTGCGGCACATAGCCCAAATCCTTGCGGGCGGCCGAGATATCGAGCGTCTGGCTGTAGGCCAGGACGCCGACACCGTACATGGTGATCGCCGGCTCCGGCCAGTCCCTCTGCAGGCGTGACCAGCCTTCAGCGAAACGGGCAGCATTGAGCGCGGCGGCCACCGACACCGGTTTGAAGCGGGGTGTGTGTCCGGCTGCGTGGCCGGCGCCGGCGATGATATCCTTGACGGCCAGCGGCTGACCGCCGGAGATATGGTAGGTCTTGCCGCGCGCCTGCGGGCCGGCGCCGATCGCCAGAAACACCGCCTGGACGGCGTCTTCGATAAAGGTCAGGTCAGTCATCGCCGCGCCATCCCGCATCAGCGGCACGGCGCCTTTCTGCATCGTCTTGATCAGGCGCGGCAGCAGTGCGGTATCGCCGGGACCATACAAGGCGCGCGGACGGAGAATGATGCAGTCGAGCTTGGACGAGCGCACCAGATCTTCAGCGATGACCTTGGTGGCGGCATAATCGTTGACCGGCGGGGGCAGGGGGGCAGTTTCGGCAATGTCGAGCTGATCGCGATAGCGGAACAGGACGCTCGGCGACGAGATCATCACGAAGCGCTTGACGCCATAACGTTCGGCCAGGCGCAAGGCATTGAAGGTGCCGACAATATTGGCCTGCTCGAAATCGGCGCGCTTGCCCCATGGCGACGACATGGCCGCGCAATGGACGAAGGCATCGGCGGCCGGGATCTGGCTGAAATTGACCAGCTCCGACAGGTCTATGGTCTCGTAATTGATGCCGTAGGGGCGCAGCTTCACGCCTTTGTCGCGGTCGCGGCCCAGTCCGTCGACCTGATAGCCGGCATGGGCCAGGGCGCGCGCCACATGCCCGCCCAGAAACCCCGTCGCACCGCTGACCACAACCCTCATAAGATCATTCTCACAGGATCAGGGCCATGCCGCCAAGCGACACACCCGCCGAGGTACCAAGCATCAGCGTCTTGGTGCCTTCTGGTTTGCCTTGCCGGGCGAAGTGCAGCGCCGTCGGCAGCGAGGCGGCGATTTGGTTGCCGTAGTCGCGCACGATGTTTACGACGATGTCCGACGCGAAACCGCACCGTTTGGCCAGATGCGCCAGGGCGCCGGGGCTGGCCTGATGCGGCACCACCAGCTCGACCTCGTCGCGCTTCCAGCCGGCGTCGCTCAGAAGACGGTCGAGGAACGGCTCGAAATGGCGAATGGTCAGTTTGAACAGCGCCTCGCCGTCCATGCGGAAGCGGCTGTTGCGGTCGAAATTGCCGCGGTCGGCATGATAGTCGAAGCGCGTGCCGCCCGCCGCCAGCTGGCAGGCCTCATAGGCTGACGGATAGGTTTCCATGCGGGTGGCCAAAACGCCAGCGGCCGCGTCTTCGCCGGAAATGACGACGGCGGCAGCGCCGTCGCCGAACAGGGCGGCGGTTGCGGGGTCTTCTTCCCAGGGTAGGCCGCGTGAAGCGACTTCCGAGGCGACGACCAGAGCCTTGCGGCCACCGGCCATCCGGCTGGCCACGTCGAGCGCGGTCAGGAAGCTCAGGCAGGTCGAATTGACGTCGAAAGCCATGCAGATCCCGTCCTTGATTCCCAGCCGCGCCTGAATCAGCGGTGCGGTTGCCGGTATGGATTGATAGGATACCGCAGCTGCGAAAACAATCAGACCGATGTCATCCGGGGAGATGCCCGCCTCGGTAATCGCCTGTGAGGCGGCGGAAACGGCCAGATCGACCTGATCTTCGCCTTCGCAGACATAGCGGCTGGCGACGCCGGAGCGGCGGTAAAGCCAACCGGGCGACAGCCCCTGGCGGGCGTCGAGCGTATCGGATGACAGGCGGTTTTGCGGCACCGCCTGGCCGCTGCCCAAGATCTTCAAGGGGCGCAGCAGGGATAAAGGCGAAGCAGGCACGTCCGGAAAATCTCCCCCCACCGGGGTTCAGACCGGTGGAAAATCTGGAAAAGCAAGCCGTACTATACGCGTATTATAAGTTTTGAACAAGGTTCAAAATTAAATCTCAGGCGCCGTGGGTATGGATCGTGAGGCCGTTTTTCAGGGTGAGGGTGACCGGCGTTCGTTCGCTGATGTCGAGCAGGCGGGCAATCTGAGCGTCGTCCAGGTCGCCTTGCAGGGCGATCGTCCGGTCGATGAATTCCGCCTTGTCCTCGCGATAGAAGTGCAGATCGACCTTGGCGCCGGTGAGCGGCCAGCCCTTGCGTTCGGCATACATGCGAAGCGTGATGGCGGTGCAGGCGCCAAGCGCCGACAGGAGGAGATCGTAGGGCGCGGGGCCGGCGTCCTTGCCGCCATTGTCGGGCGGCTCATCGGCGGTGAGGGTCCGGCCGCTGACGGTGATTTCGGTGGCGAAGTCGGTCAGGCCGATGATGGCGGTAGCGCGGGCCATGCGGGGGTCTCCGGAAAGAGCATTCGCCCTTTTACACACCCTTTCCGGAAAGCCGCCAGCAGTTTATCAGGCGTGCCGTGCGACTGATGATTGACGGTCGCGGGCGAAGCGGGCGTCGAGGCTGAACGAGCCGGCGCCGAACGACAGCACCTGAAGCAGGCCGCCGGTCATGGCGATGTTCTTCAGGAAGTTGATCATCTGGTTCTGGTCGGCGAAGTTGTTGTGGAAGAACAGCGCCGCGACGACGCAGTACACGGCCAGGATCAATGCCGCCCAGCGCGTCTGGTAGCCGACCACGAGCAGCAGTCCGCAACCCACTTCAAGCAGGATCGTCAGAACATAGGCGACGGGCGCCAGCGGAATGCCAACGGAGGCGATTTCGCTGATGGTCTGGCCGGGGGCAGTGACTTTCATCGCTCCGGACAACAGGAAGATAAAGGCGATCAGCAACCTGCCGAAGAAAGGCAGGTATCTTTGAGCCCCAAAAATCGGGGATTGGGCCATGACGACCTCCGCAAGGCTTGATGCGAAACCGGGCGCGGTTCCGGTTTCGGGCTTAATCCGCAACCGGTAAGGTGTCAGTCAGGATTAACCCTTTGCGCCTCGGTTTTGGATAAGGAGGTTGTCTTATCTTGCGTCGCAGCGGGGGCAGGGATAGGCTGCCCGCGTCAGAACGCATGGGTGCGCCGGGATGTCTACGATCTATGATGTGGCTGAGCTGGCGGGCGTTTCAGCCAAGACCGTGTCGCGCGTCCTGAACGACGACGGCCCGGTGCGGGGGCCGACGCGGGAACGCGTGCTCGACGCCATGCACAAGCTCGACTTCAAGCCCAACGCCCAGGCGCGGCAGCTGCGCCTCGGGCCCGCCCGGACATCGGTCGGCATGCTGCTTGAGGAGACGGCCGCCGGCGGTTACCAGGGCCGGATGCACAGCGCCATGCTGGCGGCGTGTATGGAAACGGCCAATTACCTGGTGGTCGAGCTGTTCGTGCGGGGACAGCCGGACTATATTGGTTTTGAACATTTCATCGTCAGTGCCAATATCAAGTCGCTGCTGTTGCTGCCGCCGTTGTGCGACTACGTGCCGCTGAAGGATCTTCTGAAGGCCAGTGGCGTGCATGTCGTGCTGATTTCCCCGCTCGAAGCCGACGATGTCTTTCCGTCAGTCAATATGGATGACCGGCTTGCAGCTCAGGATGCCACGGCGCACCTGATCGAACTGGGCCACCGCCGCATCGCCCACATCGGCGGCCATCCGGACCATGCGGCCGCCCACCGGCGTCGCGAAGGCTTCCTGGCCGCGTTCGACGCTGCCGGCCTACCGCGGCCGGAAGCTGAAGACGTCGTGGATGGCCGGTTCGATTTCAAGTCCGGCATCGCTGCGGCTGAAAGTCTTTTGAGCCGTCCGGAAAAACCGACGGCCATCTTCGCCGCCAATGACGAGATGGCGGCGGCGGTGTGCACGGTGGCGCACAAGATGGGGGTGCGTATCCCGGACGACCTGTCGGTGATCGGGTTCGACGATGCGCCGATTGCCTCGGCCATCTGGCCGGCACTGACAACTGTACGCCAGCCCTACCTGGAGATGGCGCGGCGCGCCCTGCACATTCTCAACGGCCATGAGCTGCCCGGCAATGAGCGGCATATCCTGGCGCATGAACTAGTGGTACGGGATTCAACCTCTGCGGCGTGATAGTCCTGCCCGCCTTAGTCCGCTCCGAAGAGGTCCCTTGTATAGACCTTTGCCTCGACG
>JBEHYZ010000035.1:0-40789 GCA_048497915.1 Pseudomonadota bacterium | reverse complement strand
CCATAGGTTACTGGATCGTCTACCCGGCCTGGCCGACGGTCGACGGGCACACAAAAGGTATCCTCGGGTGGACGCAATATGCGAAGCTGAAAAACGAGCAGAAGGAGATAGATGCGCGCCAGGGCGTCTATCTGTCGAAGCTTCATCAAATGAGTTTTGCTCAGATCAAAGCTGACCCCGCCGAATATGAATTCGCCCGTGCCGGCGGCGCCGTCGTCTTCAAGGAGAATTGCGCGGCCTGTCATGGCGCCGGCGGCGAAGGCCGTAAGGCCTATCCGAATCTCAATGACGACGACTGGCTTTTCGGCGGCGACATCGACACGATTTACCATACGATCCAGGTGGGCTCCCGATCGACCGATCCGGATACGCACGCGACCATGATGCCGCCGTTCGGCAAGGCGGGCATCCTGAAGGACGATCAGATCGACGATGTCGCAACCTACGTGATCCAGCTTCAGCACGGGACGCCGAATGCTCCGAGCCCAGCCTGGTCGCGCGGACAGGCGATCTTTGCCTCGAATTGCGCCTCCTGTCACGGGGCGAGCGGGGAAGGTAACCGCCAACTTGGAGCACCACGTCTCAATGACGCGATCTGGCTCTATGGTGGTGACAAAGCGACGGTGATCGAGACCATCACCAATGCGCGCGCCGGGGTCATGCCGACGTGGAAGCATCGTCTCAGCACCGATAACCTGCGCCAGGTCGCCATCTATGTGCATTCGCTCGGTGGCGGCGAGTAATCATGGTCCAGCTCTTCGCCAAAGCGGAAAAAATATATCCGCAGCGCACGCACGGCCGGTTCCGCACGCTCAAATGGGCGGCCATGGCCGTGTTGCTTGGCATCTATTACGCCGCCCCGTGGATGCGCTACGACCGCGGCCCCCATCTCCCCAATCAGGCCATACTGATCGACTTGGCCGGACAGCGGGGCTATTTCTTCGGCATCGAGATCTGGCCACAGGAGGTCTACCTACTGGTCGGCATTTTGATCCTCGCTGCGATTGGTTTGTTTTTCGCGACCTCGCTTCTGGGCCGCGTCTGGTGCGGTTATGCCTGCCCACAGACGGTTTGGACGGATCTCTTCGTCTTGGTGGAGCATGTGGTCCAGGGCGACCGCAACGCCCGCAAACGGCTCGATGCGTCGCCGCTCAGTTTCGAGAAGGCGTGGAAAAAGACGCTGACCCATATTCTATGGCTTGTCATCGGGCTGGCGACGGGCGGTGCGTGGGTCTTTTACTTTAACGATGCACCTAGCCTTGTCGATGGCCTGGTCAACCACGATCTGCCACTTGATACGGGGCTCTGGATCGTGGCCTTGACCCTGTCCACCTATTTCATGGCGGGCTTCGCCAGAGAGAACGTCTGCACATATCTTTGTCCCTATGCGCGCTTCCAGTCGGCGATGTTCGATAAGGATACGCTGATCATTTCCTACGCCGACGAACGGGGCGAGCCCAGGGGAAAACACAAACAGGGCACTAGCTGGGAGGGCAGGGGGCATTGTATCGACTGCACCGCCTGCGTCGTGGTTTGCCCCATGGGGATCGATATCAGGGAAGGCCTTCAGTACGAGTGTATTTCCTGCGGCCTATGCGTGGATGCCTGCAATCACGTCATGGAAAAAATGATGCTGCCGCGCGGCCTGATCCACTACGACACCGAAAGCAACCAGACGCAGCGCAAGGCACAGAAAGCGGCCGGCTTGCCGATGTTACGAGGTTCGATGAAGTGGATTCGGCCGAGGACGGTCTTTTACGCGGCAACCCTGTCATTGGTAGGCTCTCTCATGCTAGCCGCCATTCTGCTCCGAACCGAGACCGAGCTCAATATCATCCACAATCGCACGCCCCTGTATGTTCGCCTGTCGGACGGTGAAATCCGCAATGGCTATCAGTTGAAAGTGCTCAACAAGACCCATTTCGACCGTGACTACGCCGTCGTGGCCAGCGGTATGCCCACTCATGAGGTGCAACTGATGGCGGAGGGCGACGTGCCCGTGACCAGTTTCCGCGTGCCGGCAAACAGTGTCGGGGAATTCCGAGCGCAAATTACCGCCGATGCCGACGGCACGGCGCGGACGCCTTTGACCTTCACCTTAACCGATCGAACCACAGGGAAGACCGCGCACCATGCCAGCTATTTCATCCGGCCCTGAGGGCGACGCGGCACGCCGGGAATGGGAAAAGCGCCGGGGAAGGTACGTTCCGTGGGTCATCGCGGCCTTCTATCTCACCTTTATGTCCGCGCTGATCGGCTTCGTCTTCATTGCCTACGCCAATCCTCCCGCCGATTCGACGGAGGAAGCGTATGACAAGGGGCTGGCGTACAACGACACCATCGCCAAGGCCCGTGCCCAGGACAAGCTCGGGTGGGTATCAACGATTGATTATGCTAACGGCCAAGTCTCCTTTTCACTGGTCGATAAGGCTCACAAGCCCATTTTGGATGCAACGGTGCAGGCCTGGTTCGTGAGCCCTGACCGGTCGGCTCTGGACAGAAGCGTGTCGCTCGTTAGTCAGGGGGGCGGCAAATATACTGCGAAAGCGCTTCTTCCCGCGAAGGGGGCATGGACCCTCCATGTCACCGCAGGCCGCGACGATCAGCAATATCAAGCGATGTCGCAGATAGAGGTGGATTAGCCGTGGAGGTGCTGCTTGTCCTTATTCCTCTTGCATTTCTGTTGGGGCTTGCAGGCCTTGGGGCCTTC
Source organism: Pseudomonadota bacterium (assembly GCA_048497915.1). Taxonomy (GTDB): domain Bacteria; phylum Pseudomonadota; class Alphaproteobacteria; order Caulobacterales; family Caulobacteraceae; genus Asticcacaulis. The sequence goes on along the minus strand of JBEHYZ010000035.1, from coordinate 38,079 downwards.
ATGTGGGCCCTGCATACCGGGCAGTTCGAGGACCTTGAGGGCCACGCCAATCGCATCCTTCAGCCCGATGAGGAGGAAGAGCCGTGAGCGCCGGTCTCGTGGATTTCAGTTGCTTTGCGCGCGAGGAAGACGAGCGCTTTTCACTCTATATGCAGGTGGAAGGGATGCGGTGCGCCAGTTGCGCCTGGAAGATCGAGCAAAGTCTTATCGCTCATCCGGGCGTCGAGGCCAGGATCAATTTTTCGACGCAACGTCTGCGAATAAGCTGGCCGAAGACTGGAACTGAGCGCGCCACTGAAGATCCGAAAATGCTGGCCAATACACTGGCGGGCGAGGTGCGATCCCTGGGCTTCCAGGTCGCGCCGTTCGATCATGAAAGCCGGCTGCAGCAAGCCAAGTCCGAAGAACGCTCATTGCTGGCGTGCCTGGCGGTGGCAGGCTTTGCTACCGGCAATATCATGCTGTTTTCCCAAGCCTTGTGGTTCTCTCCTGCCGGCTCTCTGATCGGCGCGACGCGCGACCTCATGCACTGGGTTATGGCGCTTATCGCATTGCCATCGACGATTTTCTGCGGCCGGCCGTTTTTTCGCTCCGCATTCGGTGCCTTGCGGCATGGCCGAACCAATATGGACGTACCGATCTCCCTCGCGGTGATCCTCGCCAACGCCCTATCCCTCTTCGAAACCATACGCCACGGCCACTACGTCTATTTCGATGCGTCCGTGATGCTGCTGTTTTTCCTATTGATCGGCCGCTATCTTGATCTGAAGGCGCGCGGCCGTGCCCGGGAAGCTGCGGAGAGTCTTCTCGCCATGCTCGAGGGAACGGCGAGCGTTCTTAGCGCTGATGGCGTCCGCAGCGTGCGCGTTCGCGAGCTGGCACCTGGTGATATCCTGGTCGTTGCCGTCGGCGACAAGGTGGCGGCCGATGGTGTCGTCCTCACCGGCACGTCCGATATCGATACGCAACTCGTGACGGGTGAAACCGTTCCTATGGCCGTAACGCCTGGCGACAAATTGTTCGCCGGGATGATCAACCAGACCATGCCCCTGCAGGTCATGGTCAGTGCGGCGGCGGACAATAGTCTGCTCTCTGAAATCGTCGGTCTTATGGAAAGGGCGGAGCAGTCCCAGTCACCCTATGTGCGCCTCGCGGACAGGGTGGCGCGGCTTTACGCTCCGGTCGTCCACGCCCTGGCCGCGGCGACATTCACAGGGTGGCTAGTCTACGGTTATTTCCACGGCGGTATGATTTGGGAAGACGCGCTTCTCAAAGCGATGGCGGTTTTGATCATTACCTGCCCATGCGCGCTTGGTCTGGCGGTTCCGGTTGTCCATGTCCTGGCCTCTGCCGAACTCTTTAAACGAGGCATTTTGCTCAAGTCCGGAAAAGGCCTGGAAGCCTTGTCACGGATCGACACGGTCATTTTCGACAAGACAGGGACGCTGACTATGGGTAGGCCCCGCTGGGTGAACCCGGAAGCGCTTAAACCGGAGGACCAGGCCATTGCCGTCTCCATGGCGAGTCATAGCCGTCATCCCCTGTCCCAGGCCGTTGCCGCGTCCGGGGTGCCAGCTTGTCTTCAAATGGATGTCGGCGATCACCCTGGCAAAGGTCTCAAAGCTGCCTATGGCAAGGAGCTCATCTGGATGGGCAAGGCCTCTTGGCTCGGCGTACCCGCCAGCTCGGATGACCAGATGGAGCTTTGGTTCAAACGCGCATCCGGCCCAGCTATCAGATTGAAATTCGCCGATGTCGAGCGTCCCGATGCAAGAGCCGTAATTGCCCAGCTGAAGGCGAGAGGTCTCAAGGTGGGCATGCTGTCGGGCGATCGGACACCTGTTGCGGTGAATCTGGGCTGCAGGCTCGGCATCGACGATATCCTTGCGTCACTGTCGCCAGTGGAAAAGGTCGCGGCGCTGGACGCCATGAAACGTGACGGCCGACGGATTCTTATGGTTGGCGACGGATTGAATGATGCGGCTGCGCTCACATCGGCTTTCGTTTCCATGTCGCCGGCGAGCGGCGTTGATATTACGCAAAATGCGGCGGATCTCGTTTATCGCGGGGAAGGTTTGCAACCGGTTCTCGTCGCCTACGACACCGCGGTCCGAACGCAGCGGCTGGTCAAGCAGAACTTTGCCCTGTCGTTGATCTACAATCTCATAGCGATTCCGGCCGCAGTTTTTGGTCTGGTGACGCCTTTGCTTGCCGCACTGGCCATGTCGGGCTCCTCGCTGCTGGTCGTATTGAATTCTCTTCGACTCAAACAGTTGTCAAAGCCGAAGATTTGATCGCGGTCAAACGGCCGTGTCCGGCGAAGTGGCATAATGCGGCATCAACCCTTTCTGGAAGGATCGCTGCCATGGCCGCCGATACCGCTTCACCCCGCCAAACTCGCTCCACCCGCGCTGCGCCTCAAATCGAGACCGTCAATGAAGGCGCCGAAACCGCAAAGCGTGTCGGCGAAAGCGCTGGCCAAGTGGGAGCAGAGTGCCTGACGATGTGCTCGGATGCCATATCCGCCGCCGTCGACTCGGCCACGCGCACCTCCGAGGTAATCGCGAGCCTGAGCAAGTCGTGCTTCGACAATTACAGCGCCACGGTCGCGGAAATGACCGAGATCGGGCGTGAAGCGATGACATGCCGGTCGCCATCCGACTTGGTCAACCTTCAGCAGAAAACGATGGCGAGCCTCACCCGCAGCCTCGACACAAGTGGCAAGCTTTATGCCGAGATGTTCGGCGCCTGGTCAAAAGCCTTTCAGCCCCTGTTGCTGCGAACAATGGATGGACCCGAACGCCTCTTCCGCGCCGTGGCTGATGGCGATACCCGTGACGTCGCTGATCTCGTCTTACGCGAAGTCGCCTAAGTTCCTAAAGGCGATGACCATTCCCCCCGGCCATCGCCCGCCGGCGTACTCCTGGACAGCCCCCGTCCGCACGCCGGCTTTTTTTGCCTGCGGCAAGGCTCTACACTTGCTGAAAGACGAAACGTGATGAATGGGGGTAGGCTAAAAGTCGCAGGACTTGTATTCTATTTGACGGCTGACTCCTATTTACCCATATAGTTGTCCGGTAGTCGCGGGAGTTGACAACGGATCGGGCTTAGAAGACGCATCCTGGCCAGCGATTTCTGGTAGGAGGCCCATGTCAGTAAATAGCGAATCGATCAAAACCTTGCCCCTGTTCGCTGACCTCAGCCGTGAACAGGCCTCAGTCTTGTCCGGTCACTGCCGAACCCGCGACATTGCCCGCGGGGAATATCTTTTTCTGCATGGCGACGACATCAAGAATTTTAAGATTGTGTGTCGTGGCACCGTTCAGTTATTCCGCGAAACGCCGGACGGACATGAGGTTACCAGCGATATTTTAATAGCGGGCGACTGCATCAATGCGGAAGAAATCATTTCGCACCAGCAGGTTCACCTCTTCAGCGCTCGCGTCGTCGACGACGCTCAGATCCTCGAGGTTCCGATCGCCTGGATGCGCGAGCATCTTACAGATTTCGAGACCCTGGCGCCGAAACTGCTCGAAAGCCTGTCGCAACGCCTCGTGAACGCGCAAAAGGAAGCTGAACATCGCTCGACACTCTCGGCCACCCAAATGGTCGCGTGCTATCTGCAGAGCCTTTGTGTCCTCTACAACTATGATCCACGCGGGTTCGACCTGCCATATTCGAAAACGCTTATTGCCTCGCGCCTGCGGATGGAATTGGCGACCTTTTCCCGGACACTCCAAAAGTTGAAGGCTTCGGGAATTACAGTCGACGGCAATCGGGTCGTATTCACCAACCTCGAGCGTGCCGGCCATTTCGTCTGCGACGATTGTTCAATGTCCGAGGACTGCCTTACCCACAAAATACTCTCGGAGTTCGATCCTTCGAAATGAGATTAGCGGTCGGCGGACCAGCTTAAGATCTCAGGCGCCGGCGGTTGGAACGATGCGTCTTCATTGAGCGGTTGACCCAGCGCGATAGGCGCGATGGCAGTCATTTCGGCTGGAATATCGAGCAGGGCCTTCCATCGCGGCGAATTCAGGTCGGCGATGGCGGAGCGAACGAAACAGCTACCCAAACCCATCCCCCTAGCCGCGAGGACGAGATTTCCCGCAGCGAGCCAGCAATCCGCCTCGATGAAATCGGACGACACGCGGGCGTAGATGACAACCAGCGTCCCGGCGTTGTGGAATACATTCCCGGTCGATTCGCACGAGAACGCTGTTACAGAAGCCGGCTGACATGAGGGGAGAAGGCCTGCCTCGCAGCTCGCCGGCATGGTCACGGAAAGGCTTCGCAGTAATTCCTTGTTCTTGATCACGGCGAACGCCCAAGGCTCGCGGTTGAACGCCGGTGCCTGCACGGCAGCATAGATGAGGGCGTGCAATGAGGCATCCGGCAGCGGCTCGGGGTCGAAGCTGTGCACCGGCCTATAGGCGTAAATGGCGTCAGTGATGCTGATCGGCGCGGGTCTCAAGATCTGACGTTCCTCAAAACTCTGTTTCATGCCGGCCCGTCCTTATCAACGCGATAAGAGGAGCGGAATCTCAGCGTGTTTGACAATAACCCCATCGGCCTTGAATGTTCATGAGCCAGTGCTTCGACCCGATTGCGCGCTTGCGTCGCATGCGCCGCGATGTCCGCCGGAAGGTCAGACATGTCCGCAATGACGTCACCTGGGCCAACTTGCCCTTTAACCGTGGGCTCATGAATCATGTGGCAGATGTGCAAAGAGCCTCGACAAAGTTTCGACAATCGAGCGTGGTTCCGAGCATATGAGCTCGACCGGGTCGCCGTCGAACGCACACAAAATGGACTTTACGGGCATTTTCATCTCCGGGCTCATCCTGCCATGGCGCGAAGCATGCCTTAGGGACGCAGGGAGGGGTTTGATGCCAGTCAAATCGCGAGGGATATTCGTTTGGGCGCGCATCAATCCGAACTGCGGCGCAGCCTGTAATCGGCGAAGAAAGTTGCGGAGATAAGTGTCTAATTTGTAATATTGGCTTTATTGACGTTACCTGAATTCGGATATCTCATAACAACGTTTTTGCAGTTTGAGTTACCTCTCCGGGTTACGCAGCCGTCGAAAACAGGGGAGGGAATAGGCGCCCTCCCCACAATTTTTCGACATAGTGGGCAATTTCACGGAAGATCGTTTCCTTGCCCGGCTTGCATTCCGTCAACCGGCGCTTTTCCTTGCGAACTATTCAAATCCCGCCTTTTTAGAAGCTCCCCAAACTGGGTCAGCTCGCTGGTCGATAGCGAGACTTTTTGTAAAATCCAGTTTCCTCCCGCGGCGCTGAAGGTCACGCCGGCCTGCCGAAGAGTTCTCAACGCCGCGTCCACAGAAATTGTCATGGCGATGGCTCCCGATAAGGTGAAGGGCCTGGCTTTCGCCAGGCCCTGGTTTTGGTCAGGCCGCGAGCTTTTGGGTAATGCAGACGGTCTCATCATGGACGGGGCAGGGTGCGACGTTGCTGAAGTCGACAGTCTGGCCGTTCAGTTCATTTGAGAAGGCGTGATTGACGTCGCGGTGATGCGCTTCATCGGCGCGCACGACCAGGACAACATCGCGCAGGGTGGCCGTCTCGGGCAGTTTCCAGTAGCGCTTGGCAATGGCCGGCGCGGCGACGTTCTTGCTGCGGCCCTCATCAATCTCCGCGAGGTAATGCGTGTAGCTGATGACGGCCTCCTCTTCGAAGTAACCGACCACGCGATGTGCTGTCCTGGCGGAGATCAGGTAGAGGGCGAAGAAGGCGAGATAGAACACCCATTGCACAGCAATGATGACGAAGCGCTCGAACGCGCTGGGCTTGGCGACCTCGATGAAGGTCATCAGGTGCATGCGCTCGTTTTCCGCTTCTTCCATCAAGGTGCGGATCCAGCCGTTGTCATCCTGCATACGGCGCAGGCACTTCAGGTGATTGAGGGTGGCGCCGACCATGCCCGGCACGGCCGCGACAGTTTCCAGCACGATCGCGCGGTGACCGTAGCGCTTCGCGAAGAAAGTGTCGGCGCAAAAGCGCAGCACCTTGGTAAAGCCGAAGGCAAAACTGTCAGAGAAGCCGACAGGCTTATGGTGGACGGTCAGGTCGATGGTGGGTTCGGTGTACATGGTTGGGTCCTTTCAAGTTGTTGAACCCAATGTACGGTTTATAATCTCGCAGCGCCTTAAGGTCGGATAGTCGGCCCATTGATAGTTCTTCGGATGGCGCTTGATATTTGATAAGTCCTAGCTGACCTCTTCACCACAGGACCGATCGTTCGGAAGCGGCCAGAGCTCCTTATCGGCCTTGCCCTGCAGCTGGCCTTGTGTCGGCAAGTGATTGTCGATGAGATTGTTGGGTCGGGCAAATCGCCGAAGCCCGGCAGAATTCCCGATAACCACCTTAACGCCCTGGACCTCGACCCCATATTTGCCGAGCGCGGAAAAGGCTCTCGACAGGCTTTCGGGCGTCAGGTTCAAGAGCGAAGCCAGGATGCGCTTTTCATGCTGTAACTGGATCGTTTCAACGCCGCCTTGGCGCACCTGCTGGGTCAACAGATAGTTGGCCAGGCGCTCGGTGCCGGAGCGGAACTTGTGGTTCTTGATGGTGCGCACGAGGCCGCGGTAGCAACCGGAAAGCTCTTGCGCTACCGCGAATGCAAAACCGGCATCAGACTGCATGGCCGCCCGTAGCCCTGCCGCCGGCAGCATGATCAGTTCGGCGCGCTCCAGCGCGCGCGCTGCCATCAGGGCCGGCGCTTCAAGGACGACGGCCGCCAGGATGAAGGTCGAAATGGGCCGCAGGACTGCCAGCGTGCTTTCCTTGTCGTGCCAACGGCCCTGCAGTTCGACGCTGCCGTCGAGCAGCACATAGAGAAAGTCGACAGTGTCGCCATCATAGATCAGGTTTGTGCCGGCCGGAAACCGCTGAAGCATTGCACCCTGCGTCGCGCGGTCGAAAGATTCCGGGGCCATGCCCGCAAAGAGTTTCAGCGTCTTAATGCGTTGAAGATCGCTATCCTTCATGGGAGCCTTCCAAATTTCGCAGTACCAATCCGTCGTCTGACAGCCCATTCCGGTGCCCGGCGACATTTCCAAGGTCCCGACATAATTTCTCGGAATGACGGAACCTTCCTTCGCACCTACATCGTTTTGATCACTGACCGCCCACTGCGTAGATCACAACCCGCAAATAAACAATATTTCTCCAGGGATGACTAAATCATCAATGGTCACGTTACTTGGCATGGACCGAACGAGTTAGCTGACGCTACCTCCTTTACGAGCGTTTGCTGCCATTTTCTGAAGACGAGACAGAAAGAATTCGCAGCTCCAAAGTTCTAGCGATTTGCGCTCGGCAGGCCGGAGAAAGCGCTCTACATCGGCGGCGGCTTCGTGCCAGGAAATTTCCTTAATCTTGGCTGCGAGAGCCTGCTCCAGCCATTCGGCATCGACCGACAGGCTGTCGGAGGCTTGCCAAGGTCCCTTTTGAAGAAGCGCTGCTTGAAGATGTAACAGATTTGGGGAAACACCCTTGGCGACGTACCATGAAAAATCAAACCAATCCCGGCCCTTGAGGAACCCCCGGCAAAGCAGTGCGTGGATCTTCAACGCGAAGTTCGATGAAATATCCTGGTGCCGGACTTGATAGTCGCCGGGAAAATCGAGAAATGTCGTCGCCTCACCCGAAAGGCTGGGCGGATTGGTGTCGATTTCCAGTTTGATCTTGGTGGTCCTGGGTCGACGCGGCGCCGGAAATGTCAAGTCGAGTTGATTGGCTATGGACGTATCCTTCAGGATCGCCTGGCGGATCGCGCCGTCCATCTTTTCCTTCGGCCGCGCCTCGAGCCGGATACCGAACTGCTCAAATACCTCGACCAGGCCATGAAGGAAGTGATCCCAATCGAAATCTGGATCAGGCGTCCGCAAAAGGAAGTCCAGGTCCTCGGAAAACCGCGGCAATTGATAGAGGATGCGAAGACTGGTCCCGCCCTGGAAAAGGGCCACATCGAAAAAATCCGCACGCCATAACGCATAAAGGGCGATCTCCTGGATGATCTCCTTGATCGCGTTTTCCTCTTCTACCGCATTGGAAGGATTGTATTGTTCGAGTTTCCCCTTGATGATTTCGATCATCCCATACCTGCTTTCAGGCTATCTAGTTCGCCGCTCAAACCGGCAAGATAGTCCTGCATTGAGCGGTGCTTGTAGACGGCTTTGAGATTCACAATTTCGCTGTCGCGGACGTTCCGGATATGCTCCTTGTCGATCCGCATATTCTCGGTGAGCCAAGGGATGCCCATCCACTCCAGCTTGCGAGCGGCCGCCAAATCCGCGAGTGCCCGAAGCGGCGAAGCTACGAAAGCTGTGAGTTCCTCAAACTTGACGCGATCGACACCGACCATGAACTGATATTGGCATGTCGCTAACGGGGTGAAGGTAAAGGTGCCCAAGGCCTCGTTGCTGTATTCCGCCGACTTCCGATATGGCGTGACACTCGCCGTTGTGTAGACCGCTTCCGGAATCCAACCGTGATAACTTAAAGCGGTCTCGAACGAAATGTAGCTGCCAGGCAGAAGGGCTTGTGCGACAGCGAAAGGGTGAGCCTTAGTTGACCGGTAGTTCGGACCTAACATGTAGAGACCGCGCTTAAGCCTTTGCAGATCGCCGGCCTTCATGGCACGGTTGGTCAAGCCGTAGCGCCGAGCATCGCTGCCACCCACAACGTCGCTTAGTTGCCGCTCATTGAAGATGCGGTTGGTATAATTTGCCTTCTGAAGGAGCTGCGGAAGAGTATCCATAAATTCTTGATACTTCCAAAAGATGAAAGTTTCAAGAATTTTTGGCCAATTCGACCGCTCTGAAGTTAACGCGTTCGAGGGGGCAGGGCGCCGAGGAAAGATAGCCGCGGCGCGCCTTCTGGTGCCGAAGTTTGTCAGCCAGATCATTGGCTGAAGCTTCATCCCTAAACTAATGCTGCTTTGACTGAACGCCTTTCGATATCTGAAATATGGGGATAGACCAATCTAATAACCTGCAGCCTCACCATCGGGCAGTTGTTCCGGCGTAAAGCCGGATAGCGCACCGGTTGCCGGATCACGGCTGACCTGGACCAGCATGCCGGTATCGATATAACCCTTCTGCGACAGAGTCAGGCCGCGCGCTGCCATAGCGTCTACGACGTGAGCGCTGAACCGCTTGTCGAGCGCGGTCGTCGACAGATCGGCCGTCAACTTGACCAGGTCGATGGCGTAGCCGCCGAAGCGCGGCGTCAGGGCGATGCGCTCGGGATTCCAGCCGAAGTCGACGGCGCTGACCGTCAGCTCGAAATCCGCCGGCCACAGCGAAGCGGAAAAGGTGCTGTCGGCCAGCACAAGTTGGCGGTCCCTGAACACCATCGAGGCCGACAAGGGCTCGATGATATAGCTGTTGGGCGGCGTGGTATAGGGCTGGCCTGGCAAGGATGGGTGCAGGATGGCGGTGTTATTGAGCGGCACGCCATCGGCGAAGATGCCGCTGCCGAAGGGTAATGACTCGATTGTGTGCGTTCCGGCAACGGCATTGCCCTGGTCGTCGATTACGACCACGGCATAGCTGTGTGAGCCTTCGGGCGGAAGCGGCGTGCGGTCGACCTTGGCGGCGACGTCGCGCCATAGATCGTTGGCCTGCGGTCCGTCGAGCAGCTTTTGACCATTGGCTGGATCGTCGTAGAAAGCCTGGCTGGCCAGCGGCGCCACCAAGTTCACGGAGCGGCTGACGCGGATCATGGTTTCCAGGCCGTCGAGGGACTCCGAATAGTGGCCCAGCTTGCGGATGTCCGTGTGCCCAAGCGTTTCCAGGGCCAGCAGCAAGCGCTCGCCGCCGCTGTTGTGGCCGTTCAGCGCATAGACGTCGCTGTCGCGATAGCGGATATGCAGCGGTTCCGCCCATTCGGGCCGATAGTCGCGCAGATCGGCCGCCGTCATGGCGCCACCCTCCGCGCGCACCGCGGCGACGGCGTCCCCGGCCCACTTGCCGTCGCTCATCCAGGCCGCGCCATGGTCGGCAATGCCCTGCAGGGTGTCGGCCAAGGCTGGCAGTTTCAGCACGTCGCCATGGACTAGGGGTGAGCCGTCGGCATGAAAATAGGTGGCGCGACCATAGTCGGAGCGTTTGACCGTGCCGGCATAGGCCGACAGAATACCGGCATACATGTAGTCAACCGTAAAGCCGTCGCGCGCCAAAGCCACCGCCGGCATGACCAAGTCGCGCCATGGCAGCTTGCCGTAGCGCGTATGCAGCGCCTCCAGACCGGCCACCGCGCCGGGCACCAGGACCTGCTTGCCGAGCGCCGGGTCGCCAGCGGCATATTGGCCATTCGGGTCCTTCACCGTTTTCAGCGGCGCCGTCAGGCTATCGAGTTGGCCCGTCTTGCGGTCGAACACCAGCGCGCCCATTGGACCGCCCAGGCTGCTGGCGCCGGGTGTCTGGACGTAATCGGCGAAAGTCACGGCGATGAAGGCGTCGGCCGCGCTGCCACCACGCCTCAGAATGTCGAGGCCGATGGCCACCGACCGGTCATGACAGCCGGCGATCATGGCGTGTTGCGCATGTCCTTCCGTTCCCGTTTTGGCGGCGTATTGCGCGGTCAGTGCCTGCGCCTCGGCGGTCTCGTTGCCCCAGAAGGTGCCGGGCGCGGCTTGAGCGCCGGCGTTCCAGGCGGTGGCCGCCGTGACAAGGGCGACGACGCTTGCGCACACTGTTTTCATGTTTGTTCTCCCATTCGGGCTGCGATCTGTTTGACGAAGGTCCACACCCGCAAGGGGATCGGGTGGCGCGACGGATCGGCATGGCTCATCGCCTCGGCGAACATGGCCGCGCTTTTGGCTTCCAGGGCAGCATCGCCACCGGAGTAGAATCGGCTCAGCGACTGCCATTTCGCAAGCAATTCGCGGGCTTCGACGGTCGCAGGATCGGGATTCCGCATCAGCAGCGCGTCGCTTTCCGCGACTAGCGCCTCCCAGTGGCCGCCGGTCGCCCGTTCGATAGCGCGGTAGTCGTCCGGTGTGAAATAGCGCTCGACATAGGGCCGGATGCGGTCGGTGATGCCTTCGTCCTCCGGCGGCGCGCTATTGCGCCCCAGCGCCAGCAGGTCGTCGAGCGTCAGCGTCTGGCCGCCACGCAAGGCATCCTGGACCTGGGATAGACGGTTTAGCGCCGCCGTCAGACGCGCAATATCCTGTTTGACGCTATCGGTCTGAAGCATAACCACCGACGCCAGACTGTCGCTGGAATCCGGCGATTTGAGCAACACGGCGATGCGTTCGAGGCTGAGCCCGAAGTTGCGCAGGATCTTAATCTGGTAAAGCCTGGACACCTCTTGCGCGGCAAAGGCGCGCCAGCCCTTGGCCGTGCGGACGGGCTTGACCAGTCCGTGGGCCTCGTACAGCCGCAGGGCCTTCGTGGTCAGCCCTAGGCTGGCCTTGACCTCTGCCGGTGAAAGGTACCGTTGCGTCATTCGTTCATGCCCCTCGATTCCTGATGTAGGGTATGCCCCGGGGACCAGTGCAAGGGCTATTTTTCCACAGCCATCAACTCTTACACAGTCTTTGCTTGACCACTGGCTATTGCCGGGATGAACGTTCCGCATTTCTGGCATTGACCGCCGCTTGGTACAGGCATCGTAGACAGCCGAGTTAGAAAAACTCTCTAACACCTATCAATTCGATATGATATTAAGGCTAGGCCAGAAGCCGGACATGCCGTGATGGTTACCCTTTCACGGAGTTCGTCATGGCCCTGTCCCGCCGACTGTTTCTGCTGTCCCTCACTACCTCGACGGCGGTATTGGCCGGGTGTGCGCCGGGAGCGGCGAGGGCACCATCAAAGACCCTGACGGCGACTATCGGCTACCCTGAGCCACACACCATGTTCGCGCCCGGCGGTGGCGGTGGCGGGCCAGGTTTCACCGGCTCGAAAGTCCTGGAGCGGCTCGCCCGCTACAACAAGGATCGGAGCTTTAGCCCGGTCCTGGCCGAGACTTGGACCATTGCCGACGACAAGAAAAGCATTTCGATCCAGTTGCGAAGTGGGATCCGTTGGCATGATGGCAAGCCGTTTACCGCGGATGACGTCGCCTGGACAATCCAATCCTACTGGAAACCATTCTATCCGCAGAGCATTCTCGATTACCTTGCCGGCATAGACGTGCCGTCGCCAACCGACGTCATTCTCCGTTTTGACCAGCCTGTGCCCGAATTCAGCCTGCTGCTGCTGATCAGTGCCGCCGCCAACTACATCCTGCCGAAGCATCTCTATGCGGGCACGGACCTGCTTCTCAATCCGGTCAATGCCGCGCCGGTCGGCACCGGGCCTTGGAAATTCTCGAAGTGGGAGCGCGGCGCCTATGCCGAGTTCGTCAAGAACCCCGACTACTGGCAGGCCGGCAAGCCGAAGCTCGACAAGTTGATTGTCCGCTGGTGGCGGGAGCCGGCCTCACGCGCCGCGGCCTTGCAAACGGGCGAGCTCGATGCCGGCTTCTCCAACCCGGTACCGCTCAACGACGTCAAGCAATTCCAAGCCGATCCTAAGGTCCGCGTCGAATTCGAAGACGAAGGGCTGGCCATGTCGGTCTATTTCAACACGAAGACTCCGATCTATTCGGACAAGCGTGTACGCCAGGCGTTGGCACATGCCATCGACAAGGATTTCATTGCTCGCACAATCTATTACAACCTCGCCAAGCCGGCGGTCAGCCCGATCCTGAGCAGCAACACGCTTTATTTCACCGACGACGTCCCGAAGTACGACTTCGATCCGGCTCTGGCCGGAAAGCTGCTCGACGAAGCCGGCTATCCGGTCAAGGCGGACGGCACGCGTTTTGCGATGAATCTTCTCGCCAGCGGCTGGTCCGAGGAAAACGGAAAGGTCGGCGCTTATCTCAAGCAAGTGTTGGGCGATCTGAAGATCGCCGTCACACTGACGGTTCCGGACCGGCCAAACTCGCTGAAGGCGCTTTATACCGACTACAGTTTCGACGTTGCCTATAGCCAGGGTGGAGGCACTTCCGACGATCTCAAGCCGGAACTGGCGCAGCTTTTCATCACGGCCGGTATCAAGAAAGGCCTGATCTTCCGTAATGCCTCGCGCTATTCCTCGCCCGAGATGGACGATTTGGTCTCAAGGATCACCGTCGAAATCGATCCCGCGAAACGCAAGGACCTGATCCAGCAATTCGCCCGTCTGGCCATGACCGATTTGCCGATGCTGCCGGTCGTCGAATGGCCGAGCCATGTCATCTTCCAGAAGACGGTCGACCTCAACACCACGGCCGCCTACCGATCGACAGACTCTTGGGCGGATGCGACCAAGGCCTGAGGCAGAATATCTAAACCCAACGGATAGGAAATAACCGCTCGCAAGTGCGAAATCGGCTTTGACATCAAATCATATCAACTTAATATGAATTGAACGTAGCGGAACGCCGGCGTTTGCGCAAACGGAGCCCGCCCGAAAAGGGAGGCTATGGAGGTCCAGCCTACGGGGGCGAGGATCGCGATCTCAACAATCATAATCATCAAGGCACCTCATGCGCCGCCGACGCTGCATGCGCGGGCGCGGTCCAAGTGGAGATTAATCGTGAATCATCTTAAACGAACGAGCTTGGCGTCATCCAGTGCGCTGGCTCTCATGCTGATGGCAGGCATCGCCCGCGCGGGCGATGATCCGGCTACCGCTACGGCAACCACCTCGACCACCTCGAGCGAAGAGCCTATCGAAGTCATCATTACCGCGGAATATCGCAAGACCAATCTGCAGAAAACGCCGGTGGCGGTTTCGGTCATAACCGCCGATACGTTGCAGACCAAGGCGATCGAGAACCTGCGTGACGCCACAACTCGGGTGCCGGGCCTGTTCATTGCGCCCTCGGCCCTGACCTATTCGACCGGCAGCTACTATATCCGCGGCATAGGCGAGACCGATTCGATCGCCAATCAGACGGTCGGCACCTATATAGACGACGTCTATATCTCGCGGCCGATCGGCGGCACCTTCGATTTCAACGATGTCCAGGACATCGAGGTATTGCGCGGGCCGCAGGGCACACTTTACGGCCGCAATTCCTCGGCCGGCGCCATCAAGATCACCACAAAACTGCCTGACAACACGCCGACAGGTTTTGGCGAGGTAAGCGTTGGCGATCATGAGGCCACCATCCTTCGCGCCGGGATCGGCGGCCCCATCGTCAAGGACAAGCTGGCCGGCAGCCTGGCCGTGGTCAAGCGCTATCGGGAAGGCCTGGTCTATGACCGGACGCTCGGCACTCATGTCGGCACGATCGATACAACCGGCGTCCGTGCCAAGCTCAACTGGACGCCGACCGCCAACTCCGCCTACCTGCTGACGGCGGAAGCCTTCGACGATAAGGGCGATCCCACGCCCCTGGTTCCGCGCATCCAGCCCGGTGGCGTCGTTGATCCCAACGTCAATTACTCCGAAACGCAGATCGAGAACCATACCAAGCTGACGGCGCTGTCCTTCCGTGCCACCTGGAACCTCAGTGACAAGAGCACGCTGAAGTTCATCACGTCGGAGCGCCAGTTCAAACAACCGGGGTGGTACGATCAGGACGGTTCCGCCAACAAGATCAACGTCACCTATTCGGATCACCGCGACCTCGACTATACCGGTGAGTTGCAATATCTCTATAACGGGGACCGCCTGCACCTGGTGGCGGGCATCTTTGCCCTTAATGACAACTTCCGTTCCTATCGCACCAACTATTCTCCGCTCGCCATCGCGGCCCTGCTGCCGGATCGCACCTACATCCAGGACAGCGGCGAGAAGACCAAGAACTATTCGGCCTATGGCCAGGTGACCTACGACCTGACGCCGCGCCTGCACCTGATCGCCGGCGAGCGCTATACCTATGAAGCCCATAACTTCATCTTCACCGGCAACGAGCAGAACGCGTCGAAGCAATACCTGACGACGCTCTACACCATCACCAAGCCATACCAGCACTGGACGTCGTTCACCCCAAAGCTCGGCCTGAACTTTGAAGTGACGAAGGCCGTGGCGACCTACCTGACCTATGCCGAGGGCTTCAAGGCCGGCGGTTTCGACGGCCGGGCCAGTTCCAAGGCGGCGGCGGGTCTGCCCTACGATCCGGAAAACGTCACGACCTGGGAAGGCGGCTTCAAGGGCGATTTCTTCTCGCACGCCGTTCGGATCAATCTCGCCGTCTATCACAACCTGATCGAAGGCTATCAGGCCAGCGTGCTCGACGAGAACAACATTACCCACCGCATCAATCTCGGCAAGGTTCGTACCCAAGGCTTCGAACTGGAGACGCGCTGGCGGCCGATCGCCGGTCTCAACTGGCAGAACAATGTCAGCCTGCTCGACACCAAGGTGCTGACGGCGGGCGGCGCGACTACCAACGCGGCGCTGTATGACGGCAAGCAGGTGCCCAATGCGCCGCGCTGGCAGTATTTCAGCGCGCTCGACTACGACCTGCCGTGGACGGCCAGCGGCGTCTGGAGCGTAGGGGCGGAATACTTCTTCCGCACCAAGCAGTTCTCGGACCTGGTTAATACGCCCGCCGCCAAGGGCGTGTCACAGGAGATCGTCAATCTCTCGGCGAGCTTCCGGCCCGACAATTCGAAGTGGTCGTGGTCGCTCAGCGTGCGCAACGTCTTCGACCGCCGCTTCGACCAGGGCGGCACCGCGGGCAACGGCGTCACCTCGATCAATGCCACCACCTTCAACGATCCGCGTCTCGTGCTGCTGCGCGCCCGCTACGACTACTGACCAGATCGCCTCCCGGCACTACCCGGCCGGGAAGGCGATCTATTTGATTGGACCTGACATGCAGTACACCCGTCTTGGCCGCAGCGGCCTGAAAGTTTCGCGCATCGCCTTCGGCTGTTCCAGCTATGGTTCCACCGACTGGATGCCGTGGGCCCTGCCGGAAGAAGACGCCCTGCCGTTTTACAAGCAGGCACTCAATGCCGGTATCAACTTCTTCGACAATGCCGACGGCTATTCGACCGGCTTGGCCGAGACGATCCAGGGTAATGCCTTCGAGAAGATCGGGGTCCAGCGCGACCAGGTAGTCATCGCCACGAAGGTGTTCGGCGCCATGGGGCCGGACGTCAACCAGCGTGGCCTGAATCGCAAGCATATCCGTCATGCCATCGACGATAGCTTGCGCCGTCTCAAGACCGACTATGTCGACCTTTACCAGATCCATCGGCTCGACCCGTCGGTGCCGGCCGAGGAAATCATGGAGGCGCTGCACGAGGTGGTGAAAGCCGGCAAGGCGCTCTATCTCGGTGCCTCGTCGATGTACGCCTGGCAGTTCGCCAAACTGCAGCAGGTCGCCGAGCGCAACGGCTGGACGCCATTCGTCTCGATGCAGAACCGCTATAACCTATTGTACCGCGAGGAAGAGCGGGAAATGATCCCGCTGTGTATCGACCAGGGCGTGGGCGTCATCCCCTATAGCCCCCTGGCGCGCGGCCTGCTGACCGGCAGCCGTCGGCGCGGCACCAAGCGCTCGGAGGTGGTCAGGGATTTCGCCCGGCCGGAAGACGAAGCGGTGGTCGATCGTGTGTTGGAGGTGGCCGAGGCGAGGGGGGACTCGCCGGCCAAGGTGGCGCTGGCCTGGTTGCTGACCCGGCCCGGCCTGACCGCGCCCATTGTCGGCGCCACCAAGGTCCACCATATCGACGACGCCGTCTCCGCACTCGATATTAAACTTTCCGACGAGGAAATCCGCCTTCTGGAGGAGCCCTACGTCGCTCAGCCGCCGCAGTTCGGGAGGGAGACGGTCCCGTCGCACAATATGGCCACCGAAGCGGCTTTTGCTGCGGCACTAGGCCGGGAAGTGACCGCGGCATGAGCGACGCCCGCATCCTGCCGACGCCCTATTCCGATCCGCTGCGCTTCGAGGGCGCGGCGAAGCGCCCCTTGCCACGGCTGTTGGCGGTGAGCCAGCGGTTGATCGTGCGCCTGCTGACGCGGTTCGTTCCTCAATTGCTTGTCGTCATTATCGCTACCTTCGTCCTGATCCACGCCGCGCCGGGCAGCGTCGTCACGGTCATGACATCGGAAATGCAGCTGTCCGATCAGTCCATGATCGACCATCTCAACGCCACCTACGGTCTCGACCAGCCGCTTTATGTCCAACTGTGGAAGTACATCGCCGCCGTGGCCAGGCTCGATTTCGGCTTTTCCTATCGGCAGAACATTCCGGTGACGCAGGCCATTCTTGATCACCTGCCGGCAACCCTGCTGCTGATGCTGTCGGCGCTGGTGGTTGCCGTCGGCATCGGTGTCGGCGCGGGCGTGCTGGCCTCGACGCAGCGCGGCGGGATCATCGACCGGGTCCTGTCCATTGTCGGTGTTTTCTTCTATGCCGCGCCGACCTTCTGGGTCGGCATCATGCTGGTCGTCCTGTTCTCGGTGAAGCTCGGCTGGCTGCCGATCGGCGACATGCAGACCATCGGCGCCGACGACGGCGTGTTGGCGGGCGGTCTTGACCTGTTGCGCCACCTCCTCCTGCCCGCCCTGGCGCTGGGCCTGCACCAATCGGCCATCTATCTGCGCGTGACGCGGGCCGCCATGATCGAGGCGGGCCAGGCCGACTTTGTTCGTACCGCCTTCGCCAAAGGCCTGAGCCACAGCGCGGTCACGTTTCGCCATGTCTTCCGCAACGCGCTCCTGCCGGTCATTACCGTCATGGGCCTGCAGTTCGCCACGGTGCTGAGCGGCAGTGTCGTGATCGAAGCGGTCTTCAACTGGCCGGGCCTTGGCAGCCTGCTCTACGATTCCGTCGTGGCGCGCGACTATCCCGTCGTCCTCGGCGTCATCATCTTCAGCGCCGTCATGGTCATGGCCGTCAATCTGGTGATCGATCTCGTCTATGCCTGGCTCGATCCGCGCGTGACGGTGAGTTGAGGCGATGCGCGATTTTCTTCAACGCCTGGTCCGCAACCCCTTCGCCATGACGGGCGCCGTCCTGTTGCTGGCGATCGTGCTGGCGGCAGGCGTGGCGCCATTCCTCTATCCGGCCGATCCGCTGCGCATCGTCGGACCTGCCCTGATCGTTCCGTTTTCCGATGCGCGTTTTCCGCTCGGCACCGACGCCCTTGGCCGTGACATGCTGGCCATGATCCTGCATGGCGCGGGCACAACCCTGGCCATCGGCCTCTGTGCCTCCCTGACCGCACTTCTCATCGGCGTCACGGTGGGCGCCGTTGCCGGCTATGCCGACGGGCTGGCGGGCAATCTGTCCGGCCGGCTGATCGAACTGTTTCAAACCGTTCCGGGCCTGGTCGTCCTGATGGCCCTGATCTCGCTTTTCGGCGCGCACCTGGTATTGGTGGTTGTACTGATCGGTACCGTGTCGTGGGAAGGCATAGCCCGTCTCACTCGCGCCGAGGTCCTTTCATGGAAAAAGCGTGACTTCATCCTGGCTTGCCGCACTGCCGGCATGGGGGACGCGCGCCTGCTGTTCGGCGAGATCCTGCCCAATGCCCTGGCGTCTGTCATCGCCCTGTCGGCGCTTTCGATTGCCGGCGCCATCCTGATCGAGTCGGGTCTCTCGTTCCTGGGTCTTGGCGACCCCAACGTCGCCACCTGGGGCAAATTGGTAGGCGAAGGCCGGGCCACCCTCACCACGGCCTGGTACATCAGCGCCTTGCCCGGCGCCGCCATCGTCGTCACCGTCTTCGCGCTCAGCCTGCTGAGCGAAGCGCTCAACGATGCCTTGAACCCGAGGCTGATACGATGAAAGCCCCACCCGTTCTCAGCCTGCGCAAGCTGACGACCGCGGTACGGTCGCGTAGTGCAGACATAACCATCGTCGACGGTCTGTCGCTTGACGTCGCCGCGGGTGAAACCGTGGCTATTGTCGGTGAATCCGGTTGTGGCAAGTCATTGGCCGCCCTGTCGATCATGCAACTCCTTCCCAAGGGGCAGGCACACATCCGTTCGGGTGAGGTCCGGCTTGATAGCCGCGACTTGACGCAACTGCGCGAACGGGATGTGGCGCGCCTGCGCGGCCGCGACATCGCCATGATCTTCCAGGACCCGATGAGCGCGCTCAATCCGGTGATGACTATCGGCCGGCAGGTGGAGGAGGCCATAGGCGTTCACCTGGACCTCAGAGGCAAGGCCCTTCGCGACCGCGCTATCGAACTTTTGCGCCTGGTTCGCATCCCTGATTCCGAAGCGCGCTTCAACGACTATCCTCACCGGTTGTCGGGCGGCATGTGCCAGCGTGTGGCGATCGCCATGGCCATCGCCTGCGAGCCGCGCCTCCTGATCGCCGACGAGCCGACGACCGCGCTTGACGTCACCATCCAGGCTCAGGTGCTGGACCTGCTGCGCGAGCTGAAAACGCGAACCGGCATGGCGCTCTTGATCATCACCCACGATTTCGGAGTGGTGGCGGAAACCGCCGACCGGGTCGTGGTCATGTACGCCGGCCGCAAGGTCGAGGAAGGGCGTGTCGGCGACATCTTCGATGATCCGCGCCATCCCTATACGCAAGGCCTGCTGGCCCTGACCCTGCATCCAGGCCAGCTCCGCGTCGACCGCCTGCCCGAAATTGCGGGCACGGTGCCGTCCTACGAAGAGCGCGGCGCCGGCTGCGCCTTTGCCGGCCGTTGTCCCCGCGCCATGGAGGTCTGCCGCCAGCAGGCTCCGGCCCTGATCGAGGTGGCGGAAGGACATGAGGTCGCCTGCTGGGCGGTAGAACTGGAAAGCGAGCGCTATGTCCTTGCTGTCGATTCGTAATCTGCACGTCCGTCTGCCGACAGGCGCGGGGACGGTGCATGCCGTCAACGGCCTGTCGCTTGACGTGGCGCCGGGCGAGACGGTCGGCCTGATTGGGGAATCGGGATGCGGCAAGTCGACTCTTGGCCGCGCCGTCCTGCGCCTGACGCCAGTGACGTCAGGCGCCGTCGTCTTCGACGGCACGGATATCACGCGTCTAAACGAGCTTGCTCTGAAGGCCGTGCGCCCGCACATGCAGATGGTGTTCCAGGACAATCTGAGTGCGCTTAATCCTCGCCGCAGTGCCGGTGACAGCATTGCCCAGCCATTGCGCCTGTCGGGTCTGCCCGCCGCCGAGGCAAAGGCCAGGGCCGTCGAACTCATGGGGCGCGTCGGCTTGCCGCGTGAAGCCTTCGATCGCTTTCCCAACCAGTTTTCCGGCGGGCAGCGCCAACGCATCGGTATCGCCCGGGCGATTGCCCTGAACCCGAAGCTGATCGTCTGCGACGAACCGGTATCTGCGCTCGACCCGTCGGTGCGGGCCCAGATCATCAACCTGCTGCAAGACCTCCAGCAGGCTTCAGGTTTGTCCTATCTTTTCATCTCCCATGACCTGGCCGTCGTCGAGCACGTCGCCGACCGCATCGTCGTCATGTATCTCGGCCAAGTGATGGAGCAGGGTACGCGCGACAGCTTCTGGCGCCGTCCGCTTCATCCCTACACGCAAGCCCTGCTGGCGGCCGTCCCCCTGCCGAAGCCCGGCGCTATCCGCACGCGCACGGTCCTCGAAGGCGAATTGCCGAGCAATTTGCACCTGCCGAGAGGCTGCCCTTTCCAGGGGCGTTGCCCGATCGCTGTCGACCGCTGCCGCCAGGAGACGCCCGCCTTGCGCCGCACGAGCGGCGGCAACGATGTTGCCTGTCATCTTGTCCCTGATACTGAAGCTTTGCCCAATCCCCTGGAGGAACCGTCCCATGCCCAGCACCCTGATCTCCACCCGCTCCGGCTGGATCGACGATCCTGAACGTGTCCTTGATGCCGTCCAGTCGGCCCTGACGGAAAGCATCGGTACGCCGCCGAAGGCGCGGCACCTGCGCCTCGTCCAGTTTCCGGCAGATCATTTCACCTCGGGCGAGGGGGAAGGCGAGCGCTACACCAATGTCGAGGTCACCTTGTTCAGCGGCCGTACCGTTGAGCAGAAGCAGGCCCTGTTCGCCGCCGTCAAACGCAATATCGTGGCGCTCGGCGTGCCCGAAAAGGACGTCAAGATCATCCTCAACGAACAGCCGAAAGAGAACTGGAGCTGATGGCCCGCGACCAAGATGCGGCGCTGGAGGCTTCCGAACGCCACGACCCCGCCGCCGCCTTCCGCCACCGCGACTATCGCTTCTTCTATGTCATGCGCCTGTGCAACATGATGGGCACCAATATCATGATGCCGACCTTGGGTTGGCAGATCTACGACCTGACGCATAATCCGCTGTCGTTGGGTCTGATCGGCCTGTCGGTCTTCGTGCCGGTGATGCTGGCCACCCTGCCGTCGGGCCAGGTTGCCGACCGCTTCGAGCGCCGCAATGTCTATCGTGTGTTCCAGTTGATCCTGACGGCGACGGCGTCGATCTTCTGCGGGCTGACGCTCGGCGGCGGGCGCGACCCGCTGTTCTATTACATGGCAGCAGGCCTTTTCGGCGCCTCCAAGACCTTTTCGGCGCCCTCGGCAGCCTCCTGGATGCCGCATATGATCCCGCGCCAGGACCTGCCCAACGCCGTGGCGTGGAATTCTTCCGGGTTCCAGTTGACCAGCGTGGTCGGTCCCGCCCTGGCGGGCCTCGTCCTCCATCTTGCCGGCGAGGCCGCGACCTATGGACTGGCGGCGGGGCTCTATCTTACGGGGGGACTGATCGGCTGTTTCATTCGAACACGCTCGCGCGGCGGCGATCGCCGGCCGCTCGGCCTGTCGCATCTGCTGGGCGGCCTCAACTATGTCCGCGGCCATCGCCTGATCTTCGGCGCGGTCACGCTCGATCTCTTCGCTGTGCTGCTGGGCGGTGCATCGGCCCTTCTGCCGGTCTATGCTCGCGACATCCTGCATGTCGGCTCGGCCGGCTTCGGCGTCCTGCGGTCGGCGCAAGCCGTCGGCGCGGTGACAACCGCCCTGGTCCTGGCCTTCCTGCCCCTGCGCCGTCGGGTCGGGGTGTGGATGTTCCTGGCGACCGGCACATTCGGAGCCGTCACCGTCGTCTTCGGCCTGTCGAAGCTCTACTGGCTGTCGTTCCTGGCTTTGATGGCGCTGGGCGCCGCCGACATGGTCAGCAATTTCGTGCGCCAGTCCCTGATGCAGCTATCCATGCATGACGACATGCGCGGCCGGGTCAGCTCGGTCAACATGGTCTTCAACAGCGCCTCGAACGAACTTGGCGACATGGAGTCGGGTTTTGTCGCTTCGCTGATCGGCGTCGTGCCGGCCGTGGTCATCGGCGGTCTTGGCACACTCGCCGTCGCGGGCCTTTGGGCCTGGTGGTTCCCCAACCTGCGCAAGGTTGACCGCCTGACCGATGCGCGCGAACCCCACGCCACGCTCAAGGAACAAGTCGCCGAAGACGAGGCGCTGAAAAAGTCGGCCTGACGCGTCGCCGGGCCGACTTTCAAACGGACCGCACGTTGGATCAGGCCGGTCCTTGCGCCGGGGCGGTTTCCGGGAACCGCGCGCCGGCCGTGGCGCCGACCGGGAAGGCGTCTTCCAGTTCGGCGACGATATCGGCATCGAGCACAAGATCGTTGGCCGCCCAGTTGGATTCCAGATGGTGGATGCGGCGGGTGCCCGGAATCGGCACCGTGGCCTTGGACAAGACCCAGGCCAGGGCGACCTGCGCCGACGTGGCGTTCAGGCGGCCGGCGATGTCCTCGATGATGGCGCGCCGGGCGGCATTGACCCTGGCGTTGTCGCCCTGGAAGCGGGGATGGCGGTGACGGACGTCCTTGTCGTCCTCCGGTGTCGTAGCGCCGGCCAGGAAGCCGCGGCCTAGCGGAGAGAACGGCACGAAGCCGATATCGAGTTCCCGGATTGTCGGCAGAATCTCCGCCTCGACGTCGCGCGTCCACAGCGAATATTCGCTTTGCAACGCGGTGATGGGATGTTCCCTGTGTGCCCGGCGGATCGTTTCGGCCATCGCTTCGGACAGGCCGATGCCGCCGATCTTGCCTTCGCTCTTCAATCGCGCCAGTTCGCCGACGGTTTCCTCGATGGGCACCGAGTTGTCGATGCGGTGGACGTAATAGATGTCGATGCGCTCCACGCCGAGGCGTTTCAGGCTGCCTTCCAACTGGGCGCGAGCATAGGCCGGCTCACCGTTGACGCGCTTATCCCCGGCGCCTTCGGCGCTGACACCGCCGCCGACAATGCCGAACTTGGATGCCATGACCAGGCCTTCACGGCGGCCGCGAATGGCGCGCCCGACCAACTCCTCATTGTGGCCGTTGCCATAGACATTGGCGGTATCGATGAAATTGATGCCGAGATCGAGAACGCGCTGCAGCGTTTTCAGCGACTCTTGCTCATCAGCGTGGCCGTAGTTGTGCGACAGGCCCATGGCGCCGAATCCTTGGCGGCTGACCTGAAAATCTCCGAGTTTTGGCATATGGCCCTCCATTGAAATCCACACTTCCATGAAACATTTGTTGCGCCATGTCATGTTAGAAACTCTAACCTATATGGCGATTTAAATCATATTGACTGAATATGATATAGGGCTTAGCCATGATGCCTCGCCCGGCGACAACGCACGCGATCCTCCCCCGACATTCCAGGAGTTGAGGCCATGTCTTCACTTGCTCGTACGCCGCTCAAGCTCGGCTACCTATTCCAGCCGTCGGATATTGCCGACGCCTTCGATCCGCGCCAAATCACGAACCAGGCTTGTCTGGCCGAACAAGGCCGCTTCGACTTCATCCGCTTCGCCGAACGCGAATTGCCAGACGGTCTGCCGCGCACCGAGCCGCTGACGACGGCGTCGTTCCTGGCCACCCTTACCAGGGATATCGGACTGATCGCAGAGGCCGGAACCAGTTATTCCGAGCCGTTCAACCTAGCGCGCCTGATCGCCTCGCTCGACCATGTCACCCACGGCCGTGCCGGCTGGCAGGTGTCGACGGGCGCGGCACGGCCGGTCCAGGCCAATTTCAGCCGCGAACGGGAAGACGCCGAGAAGCACCTGTCGCGCGCCTATGAGACGATCGAAGTCCTGCGCAAGCTGTGGGATAGCTGGGAGGACGGCGCGTTCATTCGCGACAAAGCGACCGGCGCCTATGTCGATGGCGACAAGATCCACGCCATCCATCACGCGGGCGAACTCTTCCGCATCAAGGGACCTCTTAACGTCGCCCGTTCGCCGCAAGGCCATGCCATCATCGCGGTCGCGGTCAACGACACACACTCGGCCGATCTTGCCGCGCGCGAAGCCGACCTGATCTTCCTACCGGCCCTGGCGCCGCAAGACTTGCACGCCCAGGCCGCAGCCTTACGCGGCCGTCGTCCCCAGGCCCTGATCTTTGCCGAGACCGAGGCCGCCGCCGATGCCATCGAAGCCGCGGCCGAAACGGCGGGTCTCGACGGCGTCAACCTTCGCTTTGGTAGCGTTGGCGCCCTAGAGGCCTATGTTCGTGTTGTCGTGCCAGAGCTTGAAGCCCGTGGTCTGCTCGCGCCGCCGGTTTCGGGCCTGACGCTGCGTGCCCGTCTTGGCCTCACCGAACCCGCCAACCGCTACGCTGCCTGAGGAAAAACCATGTCCGATCAACGTGAACTGCATTTCGGCCTGATGTTCTGGGCCAACGGCACCCACCCCTCAGGCTGGCGCATGCCGACCGCGCATGAGACCGCCCCGTTCGATATCGAATTTCTCCAGCACGTGACGCAGATCGCCGAGCGGGCCAAGTTCGACTTCCTGTTCTTGGGCGATCGCCTTGCCTCGGATCCCGGCCTGCAGACGACCAATCCGTCCCAGATGTCGCGTCTTGAGCCCTTCATCTCGGCATCGTCTCTGGCAGCGGCAACGTCGCACATCGGCATCGTCGTCACCGCTAACCCGACCTATTACGACCCCTATAACCTGGCGCATCTGGCCGCCTCGCTCGACCACCTCAGCCAGGGGCGGGCGTCGTGGAACCTCGTCACCGGCGCCGACGAGATCGCCGCCTCCAACTTCAGCCGCGACGAGCACTGGGACACCGAAAAGCGCTATGACTGGGCCGACGAGTTCGTCGAAGTGTCGCGCAAGCTGTGGGACAGCCGCGATGGCGACGAGGTGCGCGAGTTCAAGCATCGTGGCCGGTATTTCTCGGTCGACGGTCCGCTCGATGTCACACGTCCGCCGCAGGGCCACGTCGTCATCCTGCACGCTGGCATGTCGGATCGCTCGCGCGAGCTCGGCGCCCGCGACGCCGACGTCATCTTCGCCGCCGGCCCGAATATCGCCGCGGCCAAGGCCTATTATGACGACGTCAAGACGCGCGCGAAGACGTACGGCCGCAGCGAAAACGACATCGCCATCCTGCCTGGCCTGCAGGTCGTGGTCGCGCCGACCACAGAGGAAGCCGTGGCGATCTATGACCAGCTCAACAGCTTCATCAAGCTGGAATCGGAGGATACACCCGAAGAGAAAAAGCGTTATGGCGCGCTCGGCGGGCGCGGCAAGCGCAACCTCGGGACCGTTTCGCGCGTCATCGGCGTCGATGTTCTCGGGCATGAGCCGGATGAAGCCGTCGATCCCAAGGTGCTGGAAGAGGCCAATGACGATGGCAAAAAACTTTTCCAGGCGATCACCCGCTTGACGCGTCGCGATGTCACCGGTTCGAACCGCATCACCTATCGCGACCTGATCCTGGCGGCATCGGGCCAGGGCGGCTCAGGTGTGGTCGGCAATCCTGTCGAGGTCGCCGACCATATCCAACACTGGTTCGAAGCCAAGGCCTGCGACGGCTTCAACATCTTCCCGGCGTACAATCCCGACTCGGTCACGGCCTTCGCCGACCTGGTCGTGCCGATCCTGCAGGAACGCGGCCTTTATCGCCGCGACTACACGGGACCGACTTTCCGGGATCATCTCGGTCTCGACGTGCCGGCCAATGTGCTGGCGCGCCAGGCGGTGGCGGCGGAGTAGGCCCATGTCACGCAAGGACGTTCTTATCGATACCCGTGAACTCTACACGCGCCTTCGCCAAGGCGACGACATTGTCGTCCTGTCGGTCGGCGCCGCCAACGAAGGCATTCCCGGCGCCTTCGCCGCTGATCCGGCTGTATTTGCCGGGGAAGGCGGCAGTACCAAAGGCGCGCGTCCCCTGCCGGAGGTGGCGGACCTTCAGCGAGCGGTGCGTGGCTGGGGCATTAACGACGATACCGAGGTCGTGCTTTACGACTCCAATGGCAATGTGACAGCGGCGCGCGGTTGGTGGACCCTGAAATGGGCGGGACTGCGCCATGTTCGCTTGCTCGATGGCGGTTTGGCGGCATGGGAACAGGAAGGCTTGCCGTTCGCAGCGCTCGATATTATCGATGGACGTGGTACGGCAATCCTCAGCCCCGGACACCTGCCGCAGGTCGATGCCGACGAAGCGGAAGCTCATGCGTGCGCCCACGTTCTTCTGGATGCCCGCGCCGCCAAGGCATACGCGGCTGGCCATATCCCCGGCGCGCGGAATCTGCCTGCCAACGGCAACCTGGATGGCGACGACCGGTTCCTGAGTGATGACATGCTTAGCGTCCGCTACGCCTTTGCGCGTGGGCAGAAGGTGGCTGTCAGTTGCGGCAGCGGCGTATCGGCCGCCCACGATATCGCTGTCCTGGCTATCCTCGACATACCGGCGGCACTTTATGTCGCTTCCTGGAGCGGCTGGAGCGCCGATCCCGCCCGGCCTGTTGCGCTTGAGACGGCCTGAGCTTGGCAGGAGGCAACAACAAGCCTATATGTACCTTAATCCTACCAGGGTGGTAACATATAGATGCTGTCTCAACGATGTCGTTACGCGCTCAAGGCGATGCTCAACTTGGCGCGAGGTCCCTCCATCGACCCCAAGCAGGTCAGCGTCCTAGCCAACGAGGAAAACATTCCGCGCAAGTTCCTGGAAGGCATCATGTCCGAGATGCGCCAGTACGGCCTCGTCGAAAGCACACGCGGCAAGACCGGAGGATATCGCCTGGCCCGGCCGGCCGAGCTGATTACCTTCGGCGACGTCATGCGACGCATCGACGGGCCGCTCGCGCTTCTGACCTGCGTCAGCCAAAATTTCTACAAGCGCTGCGACGATTGCCAGGATGAAAAGACGTGCGAACTGCGGCGTGTGATGTCGCGAGTCCGGCGGGAGGCCTCGGATATTCTCGATCGCACCACACTCGCCGATGCCGTGGCCAAGCCGGAACTTGGTGTCACGGCGACGCTTTAGCCGTTCTGTGATGTCGAGCCAAAAAAATTTGCCTTGATATCATATCATAATGATATGAATAAAAGGAAAGGAGGGCCCAATATGAGTTTCCTGACTATTCCCCTGGTACAACCCGACACGGTGTGGCTGACGCGCGGTCCCTTTCCGACAGGGACGGCTATCGGACTGCGTCTCGGCTGGTTCGGCGAGGCTTTCGGCCGCCATGGCTACAAGGTGAGTACGCTTCAGGATGCGCATCAGCCTGGATTGCGCGCCCAGCATTTCTACCACCACATCAAGACCCTTATACGGGAGGGCGGCAATGTCCTGCCCCTGTGGAAGCGCGCCAGCCGTATCGAAGGCGAGAGCTGGGATAACACCGTCGTCGTCGGCCTGACCTGGCTCGACGAAGTGCAGGTTCTCCTGGCGCGGCCGGAGTCCGGCATCAGGACGCTCGCCGATCTCAAGGGCAAGCGCCTTGGTTTGTCGAAGGCGCAGGGCGAAATCGATGTCTGGCGGGCCATGGCGCTTCGCGGCTTCGATACGGCATTAAAACTCGCCGGGCTGACCTTGGCCGACGCCATTCCAGTCGACGTCTCGGCGCCCCCTATTGCCTGGCACGAACAAAGCCGAGTCAACGGCACCGGATCGCGTGTTACGGAACAGGCGCTCCTGCGCGGTGACGTCGATGTCATCTACGCCAAGGGCGCGCCGGCCATTCTTCTTCAGCAAACACACAATCTCGATGTCGTCCTCGATATCAACAGCCTCGATGATCCGAGCCTGAGGGTCAATAACGGTACACCACGTCCCGTCACGGTGCATCACCATCTGCTGGACGACCAGCCGGAATTGGTTACTGCGCATCTCCAGGTTTTGAGCACGGTCGCCGCATGGGCGCGCCATCATCCCGTGGAGGTCGCAACGATCATCGCGGAAGAGACGGGAACGACGGTCGCCAGCGTGACGCGGGGTTACGGACCACGCCTTACGGCCAGTTTCGACGTCAATCTCAACCCGGCGCGCATCGCGGCCTTCCAGGACCAGGCCGATTTTCTCTACGCCAACGGCCTGATTCCGGCCCCGGTCGACGTCGGAGCGTGGATCGATACGGGGCCGCTCCTGGCTGCCCTGGCCAAACCCTTCATCCCGGAGGCGGCACGATGACGCGGGCTATTCATATCGTCGGTTTCGGCGGCACCACACGGCCCGGTTCGTCAACGGAGCGTCTTGTCGGCGCCGTGCTGGCGCAAGCCGAAGCCCTGGGCGCAAGGATACATCAGTTCGACGGTGCAGCGCTTGCGGCGCTGCCGCACTACGATCCCGCCAATCCATCGCGGACGTCGTTGCAGACGGCTTTCCTCGATGCCATCCGCCAGGCGGACGCGGTCGTTATCGGTTCGCCGGTTTATCATGGGGGCATTGCCGGTATCGTCAAGAATGCCATCGATCTTCTCGGCGACCTCGCCAAGGACAAGCGTGTGTTCCTTGACGGACGCCCGGTCGGCCTCGTCGTGAGCGCCGGTGGCGAACAGGGCGCTGGCGTCACCTTGTCGGCCATGCGCGATATCGTCCACGCTTTGCGTGGCTGGCCAACGCCGGTCGGGGTGGCGGTCAATGCCGGTGGACAATCCATTTTCAGCGACGATGGAACCCTTACCAGTGCGTCCGTCGCCAAGGCCGTGTCGGCGCAGGCGGAGCAACTGCTCGCCTTCTCCCGGCACGTCGAGCCAGCCTGATGGCCGATACGGCGACGCCTACTCCCAAGACCATCGTCATTGTCGGCGGTGGCTCAGCGGTTTCCTGGCCTTGCAACTGACCGATGCCGGCATGCACCCGATCCTCATCGATGCCAGTGTTCGAGCGGGCCCGGGCCTGGCCTATGGCTCCGCCGAACCCTGCCATCGTCTCAACGTTCCGGCCCAGCGAATGGACATGGGCCTGTCTCCTTCGTTCGCCGATTGGCTGGCAGACCAGCCTGAGGTCAAGGCGGAAAGGGGGGCGAAACCGGTGACCTGGGCCAGGCCTTCGTGCCTCGTCTTCTGTTCGGACGGTATTTGGTCCATCTTGTGGACGAGGCGGTGTCGGCAGGCAAAATCACTGTCAAGCGAGGTTACGTCATCGACGTTCGCCGTCGGGCTGAACGAGCGCCCTCCTTCAAGGTGTTGCTCGAAGACGGACGCTCGCTTCGGGCGGATAAGGTGGTTCTGGCAACGGGCAACTTGCCCCCGGCGTGTCCAGAGATTGCGGCCCCGGATGGACGCCAACTCGCCGACATGCCGCAACATGTCGGCGACCCGTGGAGCGCGCATGCGCTAAAGGATCTCGATAGCGGTGGGCCTGTCTTGTTGATCGGCACCGGGCTGACCATGACCGATACCGTTTTGTCCCTCATCGAGCGGGGGCATTCCGGCCCGATTTTTGCCCTCTCCAGACACGGTCTTCTGCCATTGCCGCATAACGGGTGAAATCCTGCCGGTGATCGGCGGCTATGATAACTAGACGAGCCTGACGACGAACGCGCCACTTCCCCTTGAGGGAAGGGGCGCTCGTGATGTCTGTGGGCTAGAAGTTCACCTTCTCCAGTGCCAGGATATGGACTTCGAAGTCAGTCATCGCGGGACGGTCCGGGTGAACGCTTGAGATGAACATGCTTGGGCAGGTCGGCGCTGGATAGCGCCTGACCAACCTTGTCATTACTGATGTCAGCGATTTGGCCCAGCCCGTCGAGTAGCCCAAGTGCCTGCAGTACGCCGGCGTAGATGCCGATG
The DNA here is from genome assembly GCA_048497915.1 of Pseudomonadota bacterium. GTDB lineage: Bacteria > Pseudomonadota > Alphaproteobacteria > Caulobacterales > Caulobacteraceae > Asticcacaulis. Next base: position 8,145 of record JBEHYZ010000035.1, on the reverse strand, counting down.
CTGACATGAGTGTCGCCGGCCTCGACCTTCTGCAAGGTTGAGCGTGAGGTGAATGCGCGTTCTGCCACAACCGCCATGGGGAGCTTACGACGCCGACGGGCATCGTGGATGTCTGAGCCTAGCTTGCGCATGGCGCGTCGCACAGCACCTAGGCTCGGCCAATGCCGTCGTCTTCATGACGATTGGGACGAAACTGGCGACGCCATCCGAACGATACACATCCGATACGGCGGCTCCTCAAAAAACTCTTGAAATTCAAACGACGTGCTATCAATTGCAACTTGTTGTATATTAAAATCAAACTTGAGGAACGGTTCGGTGAAATTGCTTCTGACTTCGTCCGGAATTTCCAACCGGACACTTGAAAACGCCTTAACCAATCTGTTGGGCAAGCCTATTGGCAACTCGACGGCCCTGATTGTGCCCACGGGGGTTTATCCGTTCAGGGGAGGGCCGTACTATGCCTGGAACCCGATCGCCGGGTCGAAGGCACCGCATATGGCTCAGTTGGGCTGGGAGGGTATCGGGCTTCTGGAATTGACCGCTCTGCCGAGCATTGACAGGGAAAATTGGCTTTCCGCAGTCGAGGAAGCGGATGCAATCCTGGTCTGGGGTGGCGATCCTCTGTATCTGGCCTATTGGATGGCGCAATCCGGCCTAACCGAACTGTTGCCAACCTTGTCCGACGATTTGGTTTATGTCGGCGTTAGCGCCGGCGCCATTGCGACCGCCACAGTTTTTGCCGAGGCCTACGGTTCACTGCCGGGCGCGGCCGGCCAGACACTCACCGTCGAAGAGGTTGTCCTGCCCGACGGCGATATCAAAAGAACCATGGTGACGGCGCGCGGCATGGGCTTGGTAAATTTTGCAATCATCCCACACTTCGAAAATCCCAACCACCCGGACGCGTCGCTTCGTAATGCCGAACAATGGGCTGCTCGGTTGCCTATTCCCGTCTACGCCATCGACGAGGACACCGCCGTCATAGTCGACAACGGGAATTTGGAGGTCATTTCGGAAGGGCATTGGAAGCTGTTCACACCCGGACCCACTGATAGCCAAGGTGTCTGCCGGATTTGAAGTGGCATGGAAACGCGACAGAGCTGCGAAAATGACGCCTGGAGAAAATCTGTCAAAAAACGAAAATACACCATTGACCCTCCGCTTACCGGAGGCCCTATGGACTGGGTCGAGATGAAAATGCGGTTCTACACAGTCAAGGAAGTCGCCCAAATGGCCGGGGTCGGAATAAAGACCCTTCACCATTACGACGCCATCGGCCTATTGCCACCCCTCGGCTTGTCACCATCGGGATATCGCCTTTACGGCCGTCCGCAAATCGAGCGGCTTCAGCAGATCCTTTTCTATCGCGAACTGGGTTTTCCTCTCAAACATATCAATGCCCTTATCGAGGGTTCCGGCAATCGTCTCACCGATTTGCGAAACCAGCGCAGGCGTCTGCTCGAACGGCAGGCCCAGGCGACAAGGCTGATCGCAACCCTCGACCGGACGATTGCCAGTATTGAAGGAGACTCGGAGATGTCCGAACAAGACCTGTTTGAAGGCTTCAAGAGCGCGGCGGAATGGAACGAAGCGCTTTCGACCCACAATGCCCACCTGAAGACTGCGCACGATGCCGAGGTGCCGGCTGTTACCGATGTCACGGCGATGAACGATGCCGGCCGGCGCGCCGCCAGCTTCATGAACGCCATGGCTGCTGCCCTGCGCGATGGCAAGGCGCCCGGCCATTCTGATGTTCGCGATCTGGTCGAAGAGCACATTGCCTGGATGATCGAAAAGGGCCATCTGAAAGACGCAGCAGGCTTCGTGCCTCACAGCCAATTCTTCATTGACGACGACTTCCACCGCCGGATGATGGAAAACCACCAAATCGGGCTGAGCTATTTCATCAATGCTGCTGCCCGCGCCTCGCTGAACTAATTTAAGGCTGCGGCCACCTGGTGGGCGCGGACCTTTCCATCCGTCTGCGGTCTATCCCGACTACCGACCTCACACCGTCAACAGCCAGCAACCTGCCCATTATTGATGCATGGCCGGCAAAAAGGGCTTTACGTGAGCGAAATAAGCGGTTCGATTGGCCCGTAACGTCGGCAGCCGACACCTTCACACCCTCGGTTGCGGCCCGCCCGTCACGGGCAGATGCCCGCCGCCGCTAGCAGGTTCCGTACGGCCGAGGATGCGCGGCGACTGATGGAAATACGATGCCCACCCTTTGTTAAAACTAGAAAATTACGGCCTTCGCCGACGACAGCTTCCACAGCCGTGCGCGCGACAATGGCTGAGCGATGGACCCGTATAAAGCCGTGGTCGGCCAATTTCTCGATGAGGTCGGTCATATTCGCCCGGAAAAAATAGTTTCGCGTGTCCGTATAAACCCGGACGAAATCACGCTCGGCCTTTATCCAGGCAATGTCTCCGATCTCGATGAACCTGGCGCCCTTGTCGGACTTGAAGAAAAGTCTCGGCTGCGGCTGTTCCGCAGGCTCAGGCGAAGCGGCCGGTGAACTTTTCTGCACATCTATTTTAAGCCGCCTTTGCAAGCGTGCGCGGTCCAGAGCCTCGCGCAGCCGGTCAGGCTCCACGGGTTTGACGAGATAGTCCAAGGCTGCGACGCCGAAGGCCTCTACGGCAAAACGGGAAAAGGCGGTGACAAACACGATTTCCGGCATAGACGTCCCCTGGCGCAGTTCTTCAGCAAATTGAAGACCACTTCGCCCAGGCATTTTGATGTCGAGGAGGACCAGATCAGGGCGCGCGTCATTTACCAGTTGGCGGGCTTCCAATGTATTTCTCGCTATGCCGACGACCTGAACGTCATCGAACGCTTTCAGCACCGATATCAGTCTTCGGCCGGCCAGCGGCTCGTCGTCGACGATCGCAACCTTAAGCATTTTTCTGCCGTCCTGCCGGCAGAGTAAGCGCTGCACTGTAGCCATCCTGACAAGACGTGCAGACCAGGGACGCTTCCGAACCGAACAGTATGGCCAAGCGCTGACGCACATTTTCCTGACCTATGCCGGCGCCAGGTGTTGGGATCGCGTCCGCCTCTGGATTGGCGTCATCCAGAATTTCGATGTATAGAAAGCCGTCTTCGGAGAAAGCTGTCAGGGTCAGCGTCACTGGCTTGGTCGAGTGCGAAACGCCGTGACGTATAACATTTTCGATCAGAGGCAGAAGAATGAGCGGCGGAATTTGGGCATCCAGACAATCACCGCGCACACTCTCCACGTAAACCAGCCGATCCTGGTAGCGTATCGTTTCGATCTGGAGGTAGCGCCTGACGCAGACTAGCTCGTTGCCTAAACTGGTAGACTGGCGTGTCTCGGCCTCAAGCGTGGTGCGCAGCAGGCTGGACAAGGCGAGAAGGACTTGCTCCGCCCGCGCGGGCTCTTTTTCAATAATCAGGGCGGAAATCGAGTTCAGTGAATTGAAAAGGAAATGCGGCTGGGTTTGAACGGTAAGCGCGTGGTATCGCGCCTTCAGTTCCGCGCGGCTGGCTTCCGATAGTTTCAGCCGGCTATTATAGGCGTCCTCATAGGTCAGGATGGCGAAATAAACCGCCGACCAGAGCAGGAAAACCCAGCCCGCCCCCTCCGCAGTCAGAATGCCCTCCCGATAGGTGTAGTGCCCCCAGAGAGGGCGGTATTCGTAAAACAGCAAAAAATTGAGGATCACATATGCGCAGAGGCTGACCAGGCTAAGGGCAAGACCGGCAGCGACCCTGACGCGCCAGCCTCTCGTCTTCAAGCTATCCAAAGCCAGCGAGATCAGCCAGCACAGGCCCGCCCCGAGCAGGCACAGAATAGCGCGGCGGGTTAGGTGTTCGATTGCATGTGGCGCCGTCCAGGCGATCCATTCCGCGGTCCAGCCCAAATAGGCGATACCCCAGATCAACAAGGCTGCAAGCGCTATGAGAGCAGAGCGGGAAAATGCCATGATCGCTTTCTCAAATCCCGCAGCCGGCCGGAAATAGATGAGGTAAATGTCCGCAAAATAAAGGACGCCAGGTGACTATCCCGCCGCGGGCTCTACATTACACTGCGCGGTCCGTTTTGCGAAGACTTTGGGCGCGCCGGAGTAAATGTCGACGCCGCACACTTGGCCGTCCCAGTCTCGCAGGAATACATAAGCGCTATTATTTTCCCGGGCGCCGAATTCATCCCGCCGCTCGGCAATCAGAGTGACGGGTGCTCCTCCTGGTATGGTCATGATCAGGCCATCGCCAACTTGCGCAATCGCCGCTGAAAATCCAGGGACGATCTCATAATTGCCGACATAGTCCGCCAATTGGACATCGACCGGCCGGGAAGCGGAACGTAAACGTCCTGCGGACCTGACTGTGTTGTCGCCGGGGAACACCAGATCGCCGCGGCCATGCCAGTCTTCGTCAAAGACACCCGACGCGACGTAGGCGCGTTCGGCCGCCATGCCACGAGGCAGATCAACGCGCAGACCGTCCTGGATCGTCCAGTCGAGAGGAATGAATGATGCGCCCAACGGCCTCAGCCACAAGCCGCCCGCGTTCCAGAAGTACATTCCCGCTGCACTTGTCGGTGCAATCACAAAGGCGTACCGGTTGGCGGCAGCGGGGCTGGGATATATCAACTGCAAAACAGCATCGCGCGTGGCAAAATTCCGATCGCCGACGGAAATCCGGTCTTGTCCCACGGTGAAAGGAAGTTGTGATGCCCAGGCTCTGGCTACCATGTTCTCTCCGGGACCACCCAGTAATATCAACGAATATTGCGCTTCGTCAGCTGGTGTCACCTCGGTGTCGCGCTTCATCCGGAGAGACGTGTGCTGCCACTCTTGCCATAGCTTGGCAAAGGTTTCGGCCTTGTCCACGATCGTCCGCCCCATTGTCGCGTCTGCTGATTGGGTACCGATGACCAGCATGAAGGGCGTCGTCAAAACGGACGAGAGACCTCCCTCGAACCCGGCTTGTTTGACCATAGCGGTCCGGAACGGCTGTCCAAGGTGAAGCCGACCGCGGGCGTCGGGCACAGCCTCGACCTGCATGTCGTTCCAAATGATCTTCAGGCGGCGGCTGGGGCCGTAAAATTCGTCGGGAGGCGTCAAGACCATGGAAGCAACATTGGACGTATCGATCCGTAGCAGCCCGGGCATTTCGAACTTGGCTTCGACACGGATCATAGTCAGAGGCTGCTCTGACCCCTCGACCGTTAGCCAGTAAGCTGCCGCTCCAGCGAGATCGCGGCTGCGGATACGGAGCTCTGCAGGTCTTTCTTGTTTTTTGTGTTGAAGCAGCCACGGTATCACAATGTCGTACTGATCGAGGTCGGCGTGTTTGCCGCCCGGATGTTCCCAGTATCTTACATCGTAGCCCCATTGTTGAAGCATGCTCACGGCATGGCGAGAATAGTCCACAGGCACGGCGGGATCACTGCCTCCGTGGTTGACAAAGACTGGCACGTGCAGGAGCGACTCCACACTCTGAAAGCTGCTCTGAGTTTCCAGGAAGTACCTTTCGCTCGGCCATTCCCCCAGCGCGTGAGATAAGTCAAAGCCGAAGCTTGGCGTCACCCGAAAATCCCAGCCCCCAAAATTGGGGGCGATCGCAGCGAAGAGGTCGGGATGCCGGCTGGCGATAAGCCAGGTGCCCGCCCCGCCCATGGACTCGCCTGTGAGATAAATCCTGTTCCCGTCGATCTTCAGCCTCTGCCGGGCGAGCGACAGGCAGGTCAGCACATCGTTTTCGCCGATGCCGGTATATTGCGCGTTACCGCGTCCGTGCGGTTCTATAAAGATGACTCCATAGCGGTCGGCAGCTGGATTGTAGGTCGCGTCGGCTGACCACCAATGGGCAGAATCTGGATTGTCGGGATTGAAGCCGTGCAGGCTCACGACGGTAGGCCATTCGTCTTTTTGATTGTAGTCGCTAGGCAGATAAATGCGGCAGAACTGCGTGGATCCGTCCACCGGGTCTTGGTAGGCAAGTCGCATGAAGCCGGTCGAAGTTTGCTCTTTCTTGGCCGCAGCCTGATATTCCAAGAGAATGGGCGAAAGTTGGTCTGTGCGCGCTTCGGCCGTTAAATCTGCCGATAGCGCCTCAGCCATGCGATTTTTAAGCCATTCCGCATATTCGTCCTCCGCATCGTGCCGACCGCTGGAGGGCCTTCCGGCAAGCGCCTTTGCCGCCGCGGCGGCATCACCCTTGTACCACGAAAGACGACTTGAAGCCTTCACGCCGTTGTCGGATAGGCTTGATCTGACGTGGAACGCGTAGGGGCCATCCGGCCACCCTGATACATCGAGCCTCAGATCGCCGCCTTGCGGGACAGTCCATCTTTTCGGCGGCAGTGCGGTTGAGATCCTATCGACGATAAATTCTGTCTGGGGTTTGATAGCGGCCGGCATTGTCAGCACAACCCTATGGTTTGAGACGTCCGAAGATAACACTGCGCGCGGCGCGTCCAACGCCACCCAGGGTTCGTCGGCACCGGCTATCGCAACGCTTGTCTCGATCGGTGTCAGGTTTTGCTGATATTCAATGATTAGGTCGTTGGCGCCGACCTTGAGGTCGAGGTCATATGTTCCAACAGAGTTCAGATCGGAAATTCGGATACCATTCAACCAGACGCGAACAGGGGAGGTGGTACCTACCGACAATGACGCTCTATGCCCGTGCTCACTCTCAATTGTCGCACGCGTGTAAATATACCGTGTTGCCCCCGATGCCCGGTTCGCGGGCAATCCGATTGCACCCAGGAGTTCGAAGCGATCGCTGAAAGCCTCATACCTGTGCCAATTCGCTGCCGGGATCTCGCTCACCTCCAGCAGTGACCTGTCCGACGAAAGAGGTGATAAGACAGGATCGGCTATATCCCACTGGCGAAGGTAGCGTGGTGGCAAATAGCCCGCCCATAAGGACCGCAGGGGCGGATCGACGGTGACCGTCGCTATATTTTGGCCTTGTGCATGTGTCGGTGCCGGAACGACTGCGAAAAAGAAGCAGCTAGTAGTCAGCATCAGGAAGTTTAACGTAATTCGTTCTGCCCTTTTCATGGCTCCGCGCTTTCTTTTCCTAGATTGAAGCCATATGACCCGCCAACGGCAGGGTCCCACCCACCCTTGAACGGATCGCTTAAACTGATGGCGCTGCTGCTTGTCCGCCGCCCATGCGCAGTCTCATCAAGACGACAAGCGTAAGCAGTGTCATAAGAATGCAGCCGACGAAGGTTACCAGTCCTGCCATCGCCTTTGTTTGCAGGTGGGGCAAACTGACCGCGTTTAAGGCGATGCCGGCGGTCAGCAGATAGTGCGAAATCCAGACGCCTGTCGCCAACCATGGAGCCTGCGACTTCATATGGAGGCGCCATACGAGACCGAGCACCATTAAAAAGGTCCCGCTCCCGAGCGCCGCCTGATGAGCGCTCAGTATAGGTTTCGACGCTGGCATGTTTATAACGGCAAACCCCATGACAAGGCCCACCGCGAACAGCACGAGTCCTGAAATAACTAGAGTAAATGCCGTGCGTTGGAGTTGTGTCATCGCCCTGCTTCCCCTCGGAGTGATTTGCGTCCATCTGTCTGCACCCAAACGCTGACATAACCTTATTCGCTCGGAAAGAGCCGCACGATGAACGAGGACAAAGTCGCGACGAACGGGGCGATGCCCGCCGTTTATTGGAACGCAGCTTGCGCGCCGAAGCGAGTTTTCCAGCTCGTTAACACTAGGCGAGTCAGGTTAGGGTGCTCGCCACGTTGAAATCTGGAGAAGTCATGTCTGGCGCACTTGGCTCGACCGACAGTCCCAAGAGACGCCGAGCGCAAATTTACGCGTACCGAGGACGACATCGAATTTTTGGTACCAGTTGATTTTATCGAGGCTTTGGGCTGGCAGGATGGCGACGCACTGGAACTGTCCGTAGATGTTTCTGGCAGCATTATTTGCGGCAAAATCGCCAGCGGTTGACCGCAGCCATTGGCGCCAGTATCGCTCGGAGCAGCTTGGACATTCCAATGAAATCGTCATTTATTAGCGAGAAATTATGTAGCCTCGGCCTAACAGGTTGTTGAAGAAGTCAGTCTACGAGCGATGAAGGTATATTCGTCGCCATTATGGAAGCGGATTTCACCTTGAAGAGAGCCGTCTGACTGGAG
>JBEHYZ010000034.1:0-42824 GCA_048497915.1 Pseudomonadota bacterium | reverse complement strand
TGGGTGCGCAGGTAGGCGATCAGGTTGATGCGGTCTTCCGGCTTCTTGACACCGGCGAAAGTCATCTTGGTACCCTTCACCCACTTACCCGGACCGGCGAGGAACATGTACAGCTGATCATAGGTCCAGTTCGGCGAAGCCTTGGCGTGGTCCTTCATGGCGTCGGAATAGTCGAAGCCCGGATGCGAAGCCGTCGGACGGCCGACCAGGCCAAACAGGTTCGGACCCGTCATGTTCGGACCGCCCGAGGCGTCGTTGTGGCAGCTTTCGCACTTCTTGAAGACCGCAGCGCCGGCCGTCGTATCCGCAGCCGGAAGCACCGTGCCCCAGTCCGGCGGCGTGTCGACAGCAGCGGCAGCGCCGCCCTCACCGCCCGTTTCGGCGACTTCGATGGCGTAGCCGGGTTTTTCAGGCTTTTCGTGCTTTTCGAAGATCATCTCCGAGCCGATTTTCACGCCCATGATGACCAGGCCCGTCGCCAGGACGGCACCCATGATCTTGTTCAGTGTAAGGTCGCCGCTCATGTCGCCTAAAAAACCCGTGAATCAATTGTGGCCAGCTTAGAACCTGAGCGCCCCGTGTCAACCGGACGCAGATCGCCCAGACCTGCTTAGACTTGCGTTCGGCTCTCTGACACGCTACCGGCAAATGCGCAAGCTGCCTTTTGTAGCGCGGGCGGCAAATTTGGCGCGAACGTGGCAAATCGCCGCACTTGCCGCAAGGCAGCTTTCGCATTTGCTTTTTTGTTTAGCGTTCGCCACGCAGGCTTTTCGCGCAAACGTGCGCGGCGGGCGGTCGCCCTTGCCAAACGCTTCGCGTTTGGAGGCATTAGATGGATACGACTGGATAACGACTATGCAGACAGAACCACGCAAAATCGCCTATCAGGGCGAGCCGGGGGCTTTCAGCCATCAGGCGTCCAAGCGCTGGTTCGGCGACTATATCCCGACGCCGTTTCCGACCTTCGAAGCCGCCTTTGCCGCCGTCACCGCAGGCGAATGCCAGCTGGGCATGATCCCGATCGAGAATTCCGTCGCCGGGCGTGTGTCCGACGTCCATCACCTGTTGCCCAATTCGGGCCTGAAGATCATCGGCGAGCGCTTCCTGCCGATCGAGATGAACCTGATGGCCGTGCCGGAGACGGAACTCGGCAACATCAAGGTCGCCGCCTCGCACGCCATGGCGCTCCTGCAATGTCGCAATTCCCTGCGTGAGATGGGCATCACCGCCGAGGTGTTTCATGACACCGCCGGCGCCGCCCGCGCCCTGGCGCAGACACGTGAACTGGATCGCGCCGCCATCGCGCCGGAAGTCGCCGCCGAGCTGTACGGCCTGAAAATCCTCAAGCGCAACATGGAAGACGCCCGGCACAATACGACGCGATTCCTGGTCCTGACCACCGAAGCGCAGGTCGTGCCGCCACCGCCTGAAGTCGACTGCATGACCAGCTTCATCTTCCGGGTGCGCAACGTGCCGGCGGCCCTGTACAAGGCGCTGGGCGGTTTTGCCACCAACGGCGTCAACATGACCAAGCTTGAGTCCTACATCGAAAACGGCGTGTTCGCCTCGACCGTCTTCTACTGCGATGTCGAAGGCCGCCCGTCCGATGCGCACCTGGCCCGCGCGCTGGAGGAGCTGCATTTCTTCGCGGTCGATGTCGAGATCCTCGGCACCTATCCGCTCGATCCGTTCCGCCGTCAGGAACCGCGGTCGTGACGCCGGAAGAAGAGGATCGGTTGCAGGCGCTCGAGGAAATGGCCGCGCATCAGGCCAAGACCATCGACGAGCTGTCCGACCAGCTGGCCGAACAGTGGAAGACGGTCGAGCAGATGCGCCGGGCGCTGGAACGGCTGGGCGAGCGTTTGATCGGCCTCGAAGAGCGCTCGACCGAGCCGACGCCGGTCACCAAGCCGCCGCATTACTGAGGCCGGCTATTTGCTGTGTGCCGCCACCCAATCGGTGATCAGCTTCAGAGCGGATGGCGCCATGGTCTCCTCGATCACGCCGAATTCCGAGGTCGCGCCGGTCTTGGCCGTTTGCAGCAGGTGATTGAGGCCGGGCAGTTCAACCACTGTGGCGTCTTTATTTTCTTTCAGGTCGTCGCGCCAGGCCGCCAGGTTTTCCCTGGCAGACACATTGACGTCTAACGCGCCATTGATCACCAGGATCGGCTGGCGGATGGACTTGAATTTCGCTGTCGGATCATCGCGCAGGGCGTAGTACATCCACGGTGCGGTAAATGCGGTAATCTGCTGGTCGACCTCCCGCTGGGTCAGGGCGCCCTTTGCGACATAAGGCGCGGCGAAAGCCTGCAGGCGGGCTTTTGCGTCTTCGGGACTGGTGGAAGCGATGACCTGGTCATAAGCCATCCGATGCAAGTCAGCGGCGGCCTTGAATCCACGTGTTTCGGTGTCGACGCCCCGCGACCTGGCATCCACGATGGCGCTGGCCAGAAAGACCTTGTCGCCGCGCAGCGACGGTCCGGCGATGGCGACGACAAACGCCACCTGAGAATTGTCGGCGGCCAGCACCGGCGCGATCCGGCCGCCTTCGCTGTGGCCCAGGACGCCGACATGTTTCGGATCAATCTCCGACCGGCTATGGAGGAAGGCAAAAGCCGCTGCGGCGTCGCTGGTGAAATCGCCCGTCGTCGCGCCGGCGTAAGTGCCGGTCGACTGGCCGACACCGCGTTTATCGTAGCGCAGGACGGCGATACCCTGGCGGTTGAAGCTGTCGGCCAGCAGCGGATATTCCCGATGACCGGCAAGTTCGGTTTCACGGGCTAGGCGCCCTTGGCCGCCAATCAGCAGAATGGCCGGAAACGGCCCGGTACCCGGCGGCACGCTCAGGGTTCCGGCCAATCTGACGCCAGGCGCGGCCGGATTGTCGAAACTGACCTCGATATCGGTGTGCGGCGCCGGGTTGGCCGCCATCGCCTCCTCTTGTGGCCGGGGCAACCTGGCGTCACCCAGGGCGTTGCCCGCCGCGCGAGACAGGGGCAGGTCGAGTCCCGGACCGGCAGCCGGCGTGAACCGGCCGGTCCAAGCCTTCAGGTCCTTGTCCCAGACCGCCGCATAGGTCCCGACATTGGGCAGGGAAAAGCTCAGATGATCGCCGTTGCTGGTGACGGCATCGAGCGGAATGTGGAAGGTGCTGGCATTATTGGGCGGCGAGGCGTGACCTTCAGCCCAGCCTGCATAGCGTTCGCCGGTCTTTTCAATATGGACGAAGGCGTATTTCTGCCCGTTCACCAGACCCAGCCAGTTGCCAGCGGCGTCCTCAGCCCAGCACGGCGTGGCGGCGGCCAGAGCCAGGGTCGCGGCTGCCAAAAGCGTCTTTTTCATGATTTCCCCCGTCGTTGCCTGGACGATAACACCGGTTTGCCGTCACGCCAAGTTTGGCGTCAGGTCAAGTTTTTTGTTGTTTGCAGATGTGTCATCGGCCGGATGTATAAGGTATAGCCGAACCGTTCCGGAGCTAACGCCATGAGCCTGACCGTTTGCCTGCTGCTGTTTGTCATCGCGCTGATCTTCCAGCTGCTGAACGCCACACGCAAGGCGCTGGGGTTCCTGACCGCCGGCCTGGCCTTGACGCTGCTGATCGGCCTGGGGCCCGTACCGGCGGGACTTCTGTCGGTAACGCAGGCGTCGAACCGGCTGTCGGATGTGGTATGGAATGCGCACAACAGCATTGTCCTGCTGGGCGCCGGCACAGTGTCGAAGTCGGCGGTGGCCGGTCCGGACGTGCCTATCTTCGCCTACGGCCGGGTGACGGCGGCGGCCAAGGCGTGGCGCGACTGTCAGGCGCATGGCAAGGACTGCAATATCGTCATCAGTGGCGGCGATCCGCAGCATCACGGCCGGACCGAAGCGGTTGTTTATTCAGAGGAATTGCAGGCGCTGGGCGTGCCGAAAACCGCCCTGGTGCTGGAAGCGCGCAGCCGCAACACCTGGCAAAACGCGCAGTTTTCCACGGCGCTTGTCCCCGCTGACCGCCAGATCGTGGTGGTGACCTCGGGCCTGCACCTGAAACGGTCGCTGCTCTATTTCCGCCATTTCCGCCCCGGCGCCGAAGGCCTGGCCAGCGACCGGCTGGAGCCGTCCTTCGGGCCACTCCAGACCGGCTACAATGTGTTCGTCACCGACGCCCTGATGCACGAGCAGATCGGCATTGCGCGGTATTACATCTACAACGTCCTGGGCTTGAACGCACCGGCGCACTGAGCCGCGTCGCGCCGCCGGAACAGCGCCCGCACCTCGTCAGGGGTGACATGGTCGCGCGCCATTACCGCCGTGACGACCGGGTCGACGAGCAGTTCTTCCAGGGTCAACTCCCGCGGAAATGGCCAGGCACACATGTGAACCTCCTTGGATTGGCTGTTGCAGCCCCTTGCTTATGATGATAATGCAAATGCGAATTATTCGCAACAAGGATTTCATCATGGCCGATCTGTTCGATTCCGATGACCTGAGGGCCCTGCGCTATGCCGAACATTTCTGTGTCTGGGCGCTACGCACCTCGGTGGCCTGTTCGGCACAGTGTCGTACCCTGCGGCAGGAGTTCCAGCGGGCGTTCGGCGCCGGGGATGAGGCCGCGACCGAAGCCTATTACGAGCTGCTGGTGCGGCTGGGCGAAGGCAAACGCAAGGTACGCATTGGCCGGCCAGGGCATATTCAGGTGACTACGGATGAGCTGACGCTGGTCCGCATGCTGGCGGCAGCGCAAGATGGCGACGTCGAACGTTTCCGGGCACACGCCTGCTGGCTCATGGGGCACAACCGGCTGGACGCGCTTTACCTCGGCGCCGCGCGGTTCACCGGCTTGCTGCGCGAGCGCGGCCATGTTTTCCAGGCGCCGGAAGCCGTTGCACAGGTTGCCTAGGCGCGCAGGGCCGCCTGCAGGAACCGGTACAGGGTCTCGTCCTGCGACTGGGTGATATTGAAGCGCAGGAAACGGCCGGCCGTCTGGCTGACGCTGAAGGCATTGCCGGGCGCCAGCACGATGCGCTCGTTCAATGCCTGCCGCGCCAGAACCGAGGCGTCGAAGCCGTCCGGCAGCTCGCACCACAGGAACATACCCGTTTGCGGACGCAGCCAGGGTTTCAGGCCCAGCGCTTCCAGCCGCTCAGCCGTCCGGCCGCGCAAGGCCGCGAGTTTCTGTCGCAGGGTATCCAGATGCTTGCGGTAATGGCCGTCACTTAGCACCTGACAGACCAGTTCGGCGACAAAGGTCTGGCTGGAAAACAGGGTGGCGATCTTCAGGTCGGTCAGGGGCTCGATCCAGTCGGCGCGCGCCGCGATGAAGCCCAGCCGGATCGAGGCGGACAGCGTCTTGGAAAAGCCGCCGACATAGATCACGCGCTCGAAGCCGTCGAAGGCCGACAGGCGCGGTCCGGGTTCCAGCTCGAAGTCGCTGTAGATATCGTCCTCGATGATGGTCAGGTCGTGGGCTTCGGCCAGTTTGAGGACGCGATGGACCTGGATCGGCGACAGGCTGGCGCCGGTCGGGTTGTGCATGGCCGAATTGGTCAGGTAAAGGCGCGGCCGGTGCGTCTCAAGCGTTTCGGTCAGGGCGGCGATATCGGGGCCGGACGGAGTGAACGGAACACCGACAACCCGCACCTGATGGGCACGCAGCTTGGCCAGGAAATTGAAATAGCAGGGATCATCAACCAGCACCGTATCCCCGGGCCTGAGCAGGAACCGGCAGAGCAGCTCGATCGCCTGGGTCGCCGAATCCATCAGGATGATCTGGGCGGGTGACGCGTCGATGTCCTTTTCGGCGAGACGGCGAGACAGCAGCTGACGCAGGCCGGCATGCCCCGTCGGTGTCGAATAGTCGACCAGGTCGGCCCTGGGGTTGCGCGCCAGCGCCCTGAGCGCCCGGCGGATATCGTCCTCCGGCATCCAGTCCGGCGGCAGCCAGCCGCAACCGGGCTTCAGGTAGTCGCGGGTTTCCAGCGATTGCCGCGACACCCACAAGGGGTCGACGGCGCGATCCAGCCGCGGCCCGATATCGGCCAGAGCCAGCGGGGCGGCCGCGAGAGCCACATAATAGCCCGCGCCCCGGCGGGCGGTGATAACCCCTTCCGCCAGTAACCGGTCGTATGCTTCGACGACGGTGGATTTCGACACCTTCTGCGCTTCGGCGAAGGCGCGGATCGACGGCAGGCGTGCTCCGGCCGACAGTTGCCGGCGGGCAATCTGGTCGTGGATCTGACGCATCAGGCGTTGCGTCAGGGTGTTGTCGAATTCGGAGTCAGCCAACTGTGTTGCCTTTTGTACCGGTACAGTTTGGCGGAACTTTACCGGAATGTATCTGTCGGCGCCAGCCCTCACCGGTCATAAGCGCGTGAGGAGATAGATTATGGCTTATGTTCTGCCCTTCAAACCATCTGTTCGCACCGAAGCCTGGCTCAGCGGCGGCCTGGCCGTGCTGGCTTTCAGCGGCTCGCTGCCCGCCACGCGCGTGGCCGTGCTGCACATGTCGCCGTGGTTCCTGACCGGCGCCCGGGCGACGATCGCGGCGGCTCTGGGGGCGATTTGCCTTTGGGTTTTTCGTGCGCCATTGCCGAAAAAGAGCGACCTCGGCTCGTTGCTGATCGTCGCTGGCGGCACCGTGCTGGGCTTCCCTCTTTTGACCGCTATTGCCTTGCAAAGCGTGCCGTCGGTGCATTCGATCGTGTTTACCGGACTGCTGCCGCTGGCTACCGCCGTGTCGGCCAGCCTGCTGGGTGAAAAGCACCCCTCCCCGCTGTTTTGGCTGTTTTCGGGACTGGGCGCCGTGTGCATCCTTCTGTTTGCGTTGCTTCAAGGTTTTGGGGGCCAGGGCTTCGGCGTGTCGGCAGGGGACGTGCTGATGCTGGCGGCCGTCATTGTGTGCGGGCTGGGCTATGCCGAAGGTGGACGGCTGGGGCGCCGGCTCGGCGGCTGGCAGGTTATCTGCTGGGCGCTGCTGATCGCCTTGCCAGTCATGGGGCCGCTGATGGTGCTGACGATTCCGGCCGATCCCGGTGCGGTCAGTCTGCCGGGCTGGCTGAGCCTCGGTTATGTCGCCATCTTCTCGATGCTGATTGGCTTTTTCTTCTGGTATCGCGGCCTGTCGCTGGGCGGAATCGCCTCGGTCGGGCAGCTTCAGCTGATCCAGCCGTTCCTGGCCCTGATCCTGGCGGCGGTCCTGTTGAAGGAGAGCATAGGTTTGCCGGTGCTGATCGTCATGGCCGCCATCGTCGGCTGCGTGGTTGGAGCGCGCAAATACGCCAACTAACGGAATATTCAAACAGAGGCTGCACAATGACACGCATGGCGATACCGCCGTACGTGTCATTGTGTGAGGGTAGGCATGAAGCGCTTTCTGATCGTAGGAGTGATGGCGCTCAGCCTGAGCGGATGCGGCAATTCGGGCCAGCTCAGTGATGACGTGGCCAAGCTCAAGCAGGAAAACGAAGACCTGAAAGCGCGCGTCACCGTGCTGGAAGGCAAGGTCGAGGCGATCACCGCCACCTTGCCGGAAAATGACACCCCCGCCGACGACAGCCAGAGCAGCGCGGCGAATTAAGCGGCTATTTTGCGCAGGCAGGCGCGCCCACAGGTGGATTGACATGCAATACGGAAACCCGGACGTAGCTGTCGCGGTCGGTCACGACAACCTCCAGCATGCGCCGGTCATCCCCGAAGATCAGAATCTGGAACTTCGGATCGTCCTTTGCCTTTGGATCGGGGCTATATTTCAGCCCGGCGGCGGCGGCCTGGGCGATATAAAAGGCCTTGACCTGCGACACCGTGGCCTGGGTGCGAAAGATGTACTGGCTACCGCACTTCCCGGCCGTATCCGGCTGAATGATCTGGCCGCCGGGATAAATGGCGCCGAGCCCGGACATCGGCTGCGCCTGAACGCTCGTGACCGAAGCCAGAACCAGAGCCACGATCAGGCCTGCATATTTTCCGATTGTGTTCGCCATCCCTGCCCCTCCTGCCATCTTGGCCACGGCAGACTACCAGCTTTGGCGACCGTCAGTATTGCAGCGGCGTCACACTAATCGCCCGCGACCTTGCCGCCGGATTTGACCGCGGCTTCGACGCTGGCCAGGGTTTCCGGCAGAATCGGGCCGGTGATCTTGTCGGAAATAGTGCCATCCGGACGGACGATGAAGGTCTCCGGCGCGCCCTGGACGCCCAGGGCCAGGGCGACCTTGCCTTCGGTATCGCTGAGCGTGCGGGCGTACGGATTGCCGTGCTGGTCGAGATATTTCAGCGTGTCCTTGGGCTCGTCGCGCCAGGCCAGGCCGATGACAGTGACGCCCTTGTCCTTGAGGCTGAGCAGCATGTTGTTCTCGGCCATGCAGGCTTCGCACCAGGAAGCGTAGACATTGACCAGCACCGGGTGGCCGTAGCTCTTGACCAGATCGGTGAGCGTGGTCGCCTTGCCGTCCTCGAGATCGGCCAGGGCAATAGCCGGGATGGATTGCCCGACCATTTCGCGCGGCTCGTACTGCGGCTTCTTGTGGAAGTTATAGTAACCGAGCACCGCCAGCAGGCCGACGAACAGAACCAGCGGCACAATCGCCAGAATACGTTTCACTTTAAGGCCTCCTGCAAGGCGGTCAGGCGTTTCAATCGTTCGGCGCGGGCGCGCAGCGAGGCCAGAACCAGCCCGCCGATGGCCAAGGCCGAGGCGCCGTAAGCGCCCCAGACGAAAAAGCCGTATTTGCCCATGTCGAAATCGAAATGCATATCAGTTTAAGCTCAGTCTTGAACGCAGCGCGCGGTATTTCCGGTCGATAATCTCTGCGTCAATGCGGATCAGGAACAGCCACGCCGTCAGCACGTGATAGGCGGCCACCATGACGAAGAACGGCCACAGCATCGAGGCGGCAATGGTCGGACCGCCCTTGACGAAGATCGAGTCACCCTGGTGCAGGCTGTTCCACCATTGCACCGAAAAGTGGATGATCGGCAGGTTGACCAGGCCGACCAGGGCCAGGATGGCGGTCGACTTCGCCGCGCGGACCTCATCCTCGATCGAGGCGTGCAGGGCAATATAGGCGATGTAGATCAGCAGGAGGACAAGTTCCGACGTCATGCGGCCGTCCCACTGCCACCACGTGCCCCACATCGGCTGGCCCCACAGGGAACCGGTGGCCAGAGCCAGGGCCGTGAAGACGGCTCCGATCGGCGCCAGCGCCTTGGCGGCAGCATCGGCCAGGGCATGGCGGAAGATCAGGCCGAAGAAGCTCGACACACCCATGGCGGCATAGACGAGCAGGCCCATCCAGGCGGCCGGGACATGGACGTACATGATGCGGACGGTGTCGCCTTGCTGGTAATCTTCGGGCGACAGGAAGCACAAGACCAGCCCCCAGGCGAGCAGGATGGCGGACAGCCCCGCCAGCCACGGCCTAAGGGGGCGCGCTACGGAAGAGAACCGCTCAGGATTGGCCAGCCAGGTGATCATGCGGCCTTTGACATAGGGGTTTTGCGGGGTTCCGGCAAGGCGTCAGTTCAGCGCACTGCGAAGCGCCGCGCCCATGGCGATGGGCCCGAGCGCCAGGGCGAACAGAGCATAGGCGCTGAGGAACGCCAGGGCTTCCCACGGCGAGGTGTGCAGCTGCACCGCCAGCATCAGCCCGGCCCCGAAGATCACCGGTGGCACGTAGAACGGCAGTACCAAAAGCGCCATCAGCACGCCGCCCTTGCGCGTGCCGAGTGAGAGGCTGGCGCCGATGCCGCCGATGACTGAAAAACTCAATGATCCGAGAAATGCCGAAATGAGGGCAAAGCCTGCCAAGGCAACAGGTGCACCGAGGATAGTCATGACAATCGGGGTGATCAGCGACAGGATCAGGCCGGTGCCGAACCACTGGCTAAGGCACTTGAACAGGGCGATCATTTCGAGCGGCATGGGGCCCAGACGGAGGATGTCGAACATGCCGTCTTCGTAGTCGCGTTCGAACAGGCGTTCCAATGACAGGAGGCTTGAGAGCGCGAGGCACAGCCAGGTCAGGCCGGGGGCTATGCGGCTAAGCACCGCTTGGTCGGGGCCGAGGCTCAAGGGGATCATGGCCATCAGGGTCAGGTAGAACCCGACGGCCAGAAGCGGCCCACCTCCGCGCGTCAATGAGAGGCCAAGGTCTCGGCGGATCAGGGATAGGGCGGCCTCAAACACTCGCAGACTCCAGGGTCTGTTTCACCGGCCGGGTCAGGCGCAATTGCCGTGTTTCGAACGGCAGCGGATCGTGCACCGCCGCGACCAGCAGGCCGCCTTCGCGCAGATGATCCTGCATAATGCCCGCCAACAGCGTGCGATGCTCCATATCCAGCGGCGCCATCGGCTCATCGAGCAGCCACAGCGGCCGTTTCGCCATCAGCAATCGCGCGCACGACAGCCGGCGTTTCTGCCCGGCCGACAGATAGCGCGTCTCCAGATCCAGCAGGGGTTTGAGACGCAGGGGTTCGATCGCCGCCTCAGGATCGCCGCCGAGATAGTCCGCCTGAAACGCCAGTTCCTGCGCCACCGTACGCGCCGGCGACAGGGCGTCATGATGCCCCAGCACATGGATCAACCGAACCGCATCTTCCGAATCGAGTTGCGTACCGTTCGCAATAAAGACGATCTTGCCGGCATGCGGGTAGGCGAATCCGGCCAATGTTCGCAGCAGCGTCGTTTTTCCGACGCCGTTTTCGCCGGTCAGGCTTAACGCTTCGCCGGGCGAAATCGTAAAATTCAAATCGGAAATCAACAGGTTATAGCCTTTTTTCAAGGCCAGCCCGTTTACCCTGATCTCCAATTCCATAAAAATAACCCTTCGCAGTGCAATGGCTTCATAGACGAAAGCGCACAAGATGTTTAGAAGGCTTTTTTGCCCGCCTTCAAAGGCTTCGCAGCGCGACATCGATACCCTGTGCGTCCCTTGTCGCCGCGCGATTTTTGAATTGACGGCAGCCATCGGGGCGGCCGGGCGGGCGTGAGAGAAGGACTGCCCTTACCATGTCATCAGTCGATAGCTTCAAGTCGAAAGCCGAGCTCAGTGCCGGTGGTAAAACCTACACCTATTACGACCTGAAGGCCGCCGAGGCCAACGGTCTGGACGGCATTTCCAAGCTGCCCGCCTCGCTGAAGGTGCTGCTGGAAAACCTGCTGCGTAACGAAGACGGCAACACCGTTTCCAAGGAAGACATCCAGGCCATGGCCGCCTGGACCAAGAACAAGGGCACGGTCGAGCACGAAATCAGCTTCCGTCCGGCACGCGTGCTGATGCAGGACTTTACCGGCGTTCCGGCCGTCGTCGACCTGGCCGCGATGCGCGACGCCATGGTAAAGCTCGGCGCCGACCCGGCGAAGATCAACCCGCTTAACCCGGTCGACCTGGTCATCGACCACTCGGTCATGGTCGACTACTTCGGCAACGGCAAGGCCTTCGTCCAGAACGTCGACCGCGAATATGAGCGCAATATCGAACGCTACAACTTCCTGCGCTGGGGGTCTTCCGCCTTCAACAACTTCCGCGTCGTGCCGCCGGGCACCGGCATCTGCCACCAGGTGAACCTGGAATACCTGGCCCAGACCGTGTGGACCAACGTCGCTGACGGCGGCGAGGTCGCCTATCCGGACACCGTGGTCGGCACCGACTCGCACACCACCATGATCAACGGCCTGTCGGTCCTGGGCTGGGGCGTCGGCGGCATCGAAGCCGAAGCCGCCATGCTGGGTCAGCCGATCCCGATGCTGATCCCGGAAGTCATTGGCTTCAAGCTGACCGGCAAGCTGCCGGAAGATGTCACCGCCACCGACCTGGTCCTGACCATCACCCAGATGCTGCGCAAGAAAGGCGTGGTCGGCAAGTTCGTCGAATATTACGGCGACGCCCTGGCCGGTCTGACCCTCGAAGACCAGGCGACCATCGCCAACATGGCACCGGAATACGGCGCCACCTGCGGCTTCTTCCCGGTGTCGCAAGCCACCGTCGACTTCCTGGCCAAGTCCGGCCGCGCCGCTGATCGCGTCGCCCTGGTCGAAGCCTATGCCAAGGCGCAAGGCCTGTGGTTCGATCCGGAGCATGAGCCGGTATTCACCGACACGCTGGAGCTGGATATCTCGACCGTTGAGCCGTCGCTGGCTGGTCCGAAGCGTCCGCAGGACCGCGTCGCCCTGTCGAACGTCTCGGCGGAATTCGCCAATGCCCTGACCAACGATTTCGGCAAGGCAGGCAAGGAAGACGAACGTATCGCCGTCGAAGGCTCGAACTTCACCGTCGGCCACGGCGACGTGGTGATCGCAGCCATCACGTCGTGCACCAACACCTCGAACCCGTCCGTGCTGATCGCCGCCGGTCTGCTGGCCCGCAAGGCCAATGCGCTCGGCCTCAAGGTCAAGCCGTGGGTCAAGACCTCGCTGGCGCCTGGTTCGCAGGTCGTCACCGACTATCTCAACGACGCCGGCCTGACCAAGGACCTCGACGCCCTGGGCTTCAACCTGGTCGGCTACGGCTGCACCACCTGCATCGGTAACTCGGGTCCGCTGCCGGACGCCATCTCGGCCGCCATCAACTCGGGCGACCTGGTCGCTTCGGCTGTCCTCTCCGGCAACCGCAACTTCGAAGGCCGCGTGTCGCCCGACGTGCGCGCCAACTACCTGGCCTCGCCGCCGCTGGTCGTCGCCTACGCCTTGGCCGGCTCGACCAAAATCGACCTGCGCACCCAACCGCTCGGCCAGGACAAGAGCGGCAACGACGTCTTCCTGAAGGACATCTGGCCGTCGAAAGCCGAGATCGCCGAGCTGCAGGACAAGCACGTCACCAACGCCATGTTCACCCAGCGTTATTCCGACGTCTTCAAGGGCGATAAGCACTGGCAGGCGATCAAGGTGTCGGGCGGCCAGACCTACAGCTGGCAGGGCGACTCGACCTACGTCGCCAACCCGCCGTACTTCGAAGGCATGACCATGACGCCGGATAAGGTGACGGACATCGTCGAGGCCCGCGTGCTGGGCATCTTCGGCGACTCTATCACCACCGACCACATCTCGCCCGCCGGCAACATCAAGAAGACGGCTCCGGCCGGGATTTACCTCAGCGAACACAATGTGCCGGTGTCGGAGTTCAACTCCTACGGCGCCCGTCGCGGCCACCACGAAGTCATGATGCGCGGCACCTTCGCCAACATCCGCATCCGCAACAAGATCGTGCCGGACATCGAAGGCGGGATCACCAAGCACTTTCCGTCGAACGACGTCATGCCGATCTATGACGCCTCGATGCGCTATCAGGCCGAAGGCCGCTCGATGGTCATCTTCGCCGGCAAGGAATATGGCACCGGCTCGTCGCGCGACTGGGCGGCCAAGGGCACCAAGCTGCTCGGCGTCCGCGCCGTCATCGCCGAGTCGTTCGAGCGCATCCACCGCTCGAACCTGGTCGGCATGGGCGTGCTGCCGCTGCAGTTCAAGGTCGACGGCTGGGCCAAGCTGGGCCTCACGGGCGAGGAAATCGTCACCATCCGCGGCCTGGAAAGCGTCTCGCCGCGTCAGGAGCTGATCGTCGAGCTGTTCCGCGCCTCGGACGGCAAGGTGGCCCGCTTCCCGGTCCGCTGCCGCATCGATACGCCGACCGAGTTGGAGTACTACAAGAACGGCGGCGTCATGCCGTACGTGCTGCGCAATCTGGCGCGCGGCGGCGACGTGGCGGAAGCTGCGGAGTAAGCAGCCAGCGACTTCAATAAAAAGAAAACCCTTCGGCCCTTAAAGCCGAAGGGTTTTTCTTTTTATGTGGGGCCGGTACGCCCCACATGCCGTAACGCGTCCGAGCCACACCACCGCTTCAGGCCAGTTTCCACTGACCGGTTATGGGGTCTGGGGTCCGCGACCCCAGGACAAAAAAAGCCTTACTTGCCATCTAACACTGTTATCCGCTACATAAACGGACAGAGGGGACGACAATGACCGACCAGATCCAGCCCATCATTTTTTACAGCTTCCCGATTTCGGGCCATGCGCATCGTGTGGAACTGCTGTTGCGGGCGCTGGATCTGCCGTTCACCCGCATCGACGTCGACCTCGGCGCCAAAGTGCAGAAGACTGAGGAATTCCTCGCCAAGAACCCCTTCGGTCAGGTGCCGGTCATCGATGACGAAGGCACGGTCATCTGGGATTCCGCCGCCATCATGGTCTATCTCTGCCTGAAGTACGACGAAGGCGAAGACTTCATGCCGCGCGACCCGGTGCTGGCGGCGCAAGTCACGGCGTGGCTGGGCAAGGCGGCGGGGCCGATCAATTACGGGCTGGCCTGCGCGCGGCGTATCAACATCTTCGGCGCGCCCGGTGATATGAAGGCCGCGCAGGCCCTGTCGCATGAGTTCCTGCAAACCATGGATTCGCATCTGGCCGAGCACGGCTGGCTGGTCGGCTATTCGGAGACCATCGCCGATTTCGCCTGCTAC
Organism: Pseudomonadota bacterium; assembly: GCA_048497915.1. GTDB lineage: Bacteria > Pseudomonadota > Alphaproteobacteria > Caulobacterales > Caulobacteraceae > Asticcacaulis. The sequence continues at coordinate 28,395 of JBEHYZ010000034.1, read as the reverse complement.
ACCTATGTGGCGCACGCACCGGAAGGCGGCATCGATCTCAAGCCATATCACCACGTCAATGCGTGGATCAGCCGCGTCGAGTCCCTGCCCTATTTCGCGCCGATGCGCCGCACGCCGGTCGGGCTCTGGGCCGCGACGGCGAAGTAATTCTTTCCACCCGCACGCCAAAAAACAACGCCCCCTCGGAGTGATCCGTAAGGGGGCGCAGGTTTAGGTGTCAGTTGGGAGGAAACGAATGCCGGCCAAAACATCCCACCCGATTCCCGGGGGCTGGGGGGGCTGTTCAGGGGAGGAACCGAAGCAAGACGCCTTGGCCGACACCTAGGACTATGGCGGCGCAACGGGGCGCTCGAAGGGCTAAATTATGGTCATAATTAGGTTTTTGAATCGCAATTCCGTGATCTCTGACACATATCCGGTCGGCGGAATTTGCTTGCCTGAAGGGCTGCATTGAGGCCTAATCAGCGTGTACCATCCCTTAAAGGGAATTCGATGAGCGTTCAAGATTTCAGCGGCGCATTCAACGGCTCGCAACCGGTCAAGGTCTCCGGGCCGGTCTTCTTCGAGCGCAAGGAACTGGAACTCATTCTCAGGCTTTACGGGCGGAAAGTGGCGGCGGGCGACTGGCGCGACTATTCCATCGATGCCCTGAGCGATGTGGTAGCGTTCAATGTTTTTCGCAGGTCGTCCGAAGCGCCGCTTTACCGCATCGAAAAGCGCCCGTCCCTGGCCCGTAAGCAAGGCGCTTTTGCTGTGTTCAATCAGTCCGGCATGGTGCTGAAACGCGGCCGTGAGCTGGCGCCAGTGCTGGCGGTGCTCGACAAGGACAAGTTCGACGTCGTCTGATCAGCGTTCAACGTAGATGCGCCGTATATTTCCAAACGGTGAATCGGCCAGCCGCTTTCGAACAACCTTTTCCGCCAGCTTGGCATCAACGACGATCAGGCAGATTTCCATTGTTCCCTGCCCCGATGAACCGCCGTCACAATGGCCTAGCCCTGTCTGCCCTAAAAGATTGTGCAAGGCATCTTCGGCGGCATGACGAAAATCAAGTTCACCCGAATTGGCAAAATTTTCCTCAACATCATATTCGACTATCAACTTCTGCCGGCGCGACGACGGAATGGCTTGAAAGCCTTCGGCTCGCTTTGCCTTTTTGAAGCCGGCGATTAGCGCGTGAGCATGACGCGCATCGGTGTAGTCGTGGAAGCGGTTTTCCCCACCGAGACCGGCAACGCCCCAATGTTCCGTTACGTGCCCTTCGAATGGGAAGGCTTCGTAGAAATGCAAGCTCTCGTCGCCCCGCTTGTATAGGCTGACTGGGCCCGGCAGATCATTATCCGGACGTGGTGGCAGGCTTTGCGCTGCCTCGAAAGCTTTCTCTGGAGGAATTTCAATGTAGCGTAACCCAGAAGAGTTCAAAGCGCTTCCAGCGGTCGAACCGTAGTGGATAGTGGGTCGATCACTATCGTCCGAATAAACAAAGGTGACCCGTTTCAATGGCTTAACCCAGTCAGGAGGCGAGCTGGCCACATGTTCTGCTGTAACGTCTGCCAAATTCAGTAAAGCCTGCCGCTCTGCTTCAATGATACGGGTTTTGGCAATACGACCAATAGCAGCCTTGACGGCGTTGGAATAGCCGACCGTGCGCTTTGCCCAATCTGTTGTGATCCAGTCCGCATAGTCCAGTGGCTGCGTGATCATATAGGAGCCATTCGCTTTATAGTAGGTGCCACGGCTTGGTTTTCCAACGACTCCAACCGCTGGATGAGAAATGGCCACGAAAATGCACAGTCTTGACATGCCGCTCAAAAATATTTGAGACAAGCCCCGAACAAATGCGGCTCCATAAGCATCGTCCATTTGGCGAACAGCCTTACTCGCTTCGGCTGTTGATGAAACGCAGCGGACCTGATGCTCCATAACTTTTTCCCCACTCAAAAGCAGAAACCCCGGACATTGCTGTCCGGGGTTTCAAAGTCAAGCTTTGCAAGTCTAGCGGCGGCCGCCGAAGACCGACAGCAGCAGCTGGAACATGTTGATGAAGTCCAGATAGAAGTTCAGCGCGCCGACATTGGTGGCGACGGCCGCCTGGGTCTGGCTGCCGCCGATCTGATAGTAGACGGCCTTCAGCTTCTGGGTGTCATAGGCGGTGAAGGCGGCGAAGATCAGGACGCCGACCAGGCTGACCACGACACGGATACCTTCCATGTGCAGGAACAGCTGGTTGACGATCAGGGTGATCGCCACGCCCCAGCCAGCCATGAACAGGAAGTTGCCCCAGCCGCTGATGTTGCGCTTGGTGGTGTAACCCCACAGGCTCAGCGCGCCAAAAGCCGACGCTGTGATAAAGAAGATGTTGGCGATGTCGCCCAGGCGGTAGATCAGGAACCAGGTGGCACCGGTCAGGCCGATCAGCGAAACGATGGCCCAGTAAAGGATTCCGGACGTCCGGGGCGTGTAGGAGCGGATGAGCATCGAGCCGAGGATGATGGCCAGCGGCGCCCATTGGGCCGCCAGGCCCAGGATGGTCATACCGCGCAGACGGCCGGCGGCATCGACAACAAAGAAGTAGTCGCGCACGGCCGGTATGTTGGCGACGACATAGGCGATCGTGCCGGTCAGCACGAGGCCCATGGCCAGCTTGGCGTAGACGCCGAGCATGAATTTGCGCAGGCCGCTGTCGACCTCCACCTGTTCACGCGTCCGCGAGATCGTCTGCTCGCTGTTGAAATCGTTCATGGTCGAAACCCTGTTTCAGTGGTTGAGGGCGCCCCACGGAGTACCCCTTTGGCAATAATATGGGCGCGCAATCCCTTGATGACAAGGGGATATCTTGTAACGCGCGAAGGTTGAGGCTCTTCACAGATGCGTCGCGTGGGCCTAAAGGAGAGGGCATGAAACTGCGATCGGCCCTGTTCGTTCCCTGCGGCAGCGTGCGCGCCATGACCAAGGCGCGGACGCTCGACTGCGACGCGCTGATCTTCGACCTGGAAGACGCGGTCGGGCCGCGGCAATGGGCCGGCGCGCTGGCCAATCTGGTCGAGACGCTGGAGGTCGGAGGTTTCCAGTCGCACGCCCAGTGGGTGCGCATCCAGCCGCAGCACCTTGCGGCGACCTTTGACGCCCTGGCGCATCTGGTCCGCAAAGGCGCGATTTCCGGCATTGTCGTGCCCAAGGTGGAAGCGGCCGAGGAAATCCGCGTCGTCGTCAAGGCGCTGCCCAAGGCGTTCGACGTCTGGGCGATGATCGAGACGGCGCGCGGCGTCGCCAACCTGGGCGAGATCGCCACCTTGTCGGGCGGATTGCCGTTGAAGGGGCTGATCGCCGGGCCGAACGACCTGCGCAAGTCGCTGCGCACGCGGATGATGGCGGAACGGGCGGACCTGCTGTTTGCCCTGTCGCAGATCGTGCTGCATGCCCGGGCCAACGGCATCGTGGCGCTGGACGGGGTGTTCAACACCTTCAGCGATGAAGCCGGGTTCACCGCCGAGTGCGACCAGGGCCGGGCGCTGGGCTTCGACGGCAAGACCCTGATCCACCCCAGCCAGATCGCCGCCTGCCAGGCTGCGTTCTCGCCGTCGGACGCCGAGATCAAGTGGGCGAAAGCGGTGGTGGCCGCGTTCGAAGGGTCCGACGCCGGGGTGATCCAGATTGACGGTGAAATGGTCGAGCGCATGCATCTGGAGCAGGCGCTGGCGATGCTGGAAGACTAGAACTTCTGCTTGTTGTAGGCGACCAGCAGGGCGTCGCAGTTCTTGTCCCACGCGTCGGCGGTTCCGGGCACGGCCAGCATCGACACGCGCGGCACCATCGACACATCCATGGCATTGCGCGAATAGCGCATGGCTTCGTCGAACTTCATACCGCGATCGGCAACCAGTCGATCGATCATCGGCAGGACAAAGGTCATCATCTTGTCGTCGGGCGCGTCGACCAGTTCGCCGCCGTTCTTGGCCCAGGCCCGGACCTTGCGGTGCCAGGCGCCGCATTCGCCCATCGCCCACCACCACGCGCGGCCTTCGCCCATGCCGGTTTGATCCGAAACCGTTTTCGGCACCATCTTGTCCTTGGCATCCAGGAAGTCGGTCGGTGTCTGGGCCGCCACCGGCTGGGCCAGCATCGTCACTCCGGCCGCAATGGCCAGCATTTTCCGCAGGTGCATGTTCATCCCCTCTCGATTCGAAGGGATAGAACATAACAGCGTTCTGAGGGGACGGCTAGATCAGCCGTTGCGGCCGAGATAATCCTCGGAGCGCATTTCTTCGAGGCGCGACACGGTGCGCTCGAACTCGAACGCCCCATCGCCGGTCGGATAAAGCTGCGCCGGTTCGGCGTCGGCCAGAACCACTGTCTTGGTCGAGGCTTCGTAGAGGGCGTCAATCAGGGTGACGAAGCGGCGGGCTTCGTTACGGTTGGCCGGCGACAGCAGCGGCACGTTCTCGATGAACACGGTCGTGAAGCGCTCGGCGATCGCCAGGTAATCGGCCGGGCCGTTGGCTTCGGCGCACAGCTCGGCGAAGGTGGCGCGCAGCAAAGGGCCGGCGGCGCGGCGGAAGGTCAGCTTGCGCTCATTGACCGTCAGGACCGCTTCGCGCTCCTGATTGAGCTTGGTCATGCCGAGCCACAAGGCGTTGAAGCCGTTGACCGCTTCGGGCGACATGGTCGGCGCGAACCAGGTCTTGGCGCCTTTCAGCCGGTCGAGGCGGAAGTCGCGCGGGCCGGCGACTTCGACGACGTCGCAGCGTTCCTTCAGCATCTGGATAAACGGCACGAACAGGTCGCGGTTCTGACCGTTTTTGTACAGATCGTCGGGCGGGCGGTTCGAGGTGGCGACCAGCACGACCTTTTCGCGGAACAGGGCCTCGAACAGGCGGCCCAGGATGACGGCGTCGGCGATGTCGGTCACCTGAAGCTCATCGAAACATAGCAGGCGCGAGCGTTTGGCGATCAGCTTGGCGACCGGCCCGAGCGGATCGTCGCCCTTATTGACGCCGAAAACGGCCTTGCGTTCCTCCGGGCCGCTTTCGCGCCACTTGCGGATCAGGTGGTGGACCTCGGACATGAAGGCGTGGAAGTGGACGCGGCGCTTGGAGGCGATGTGGGCATTGTCGAAGAACAGGTCCATCATCATCGACTTGCCGCGGCCCGGCGGCCCCCAGAGGTACATGCCGTAGACGCGCGGGCGCAGGCCCAGCAAAGCGCGCCACCAGGACAGGCTCTGGCGGATATGGCGCTCAAGCGAAAACAGCGCCTCGATGGCCGCTTTTTGCGCGCCATCCGGCGTCAACTCGCCCGACTTGAGCAGCCGTTTGTACTCGGATCTGATACCCATGAACCGTCTTTGCTGAACGGGCGCGAAATGGACTGCGCCCGACCCCACCACTTTTATGTGGGTATAACATTAGCCGAAACGACTCAAAATGGCGTTAAGAAAATGCTGCGGATGCGTAAAGACACGGCAGGGCTGTGGGATTTTGGCCATAAATATTGGCGAAGGCCTATGTTCGTGGTAGGTTGCTGACATGGCAAAACCCGATCCCCAATCCGTCGAAGCCAAGGAAGACGAAGCCCTACGCGCGGCTGTTGAAGCCGGTAAGGCATCGCTGGATGCCGGGAAAAGCGTGCCTTATGAAGATGTGCGCCGCTGGATGTTGTCGTGGGGGACCGAAAAAGAGCTACCCGCGCCGAAATGCCGGTAGTCTTCTCGCCCGCGGCCGTCGAAGACCTCGCCGAAATCCGCACCTATATCGGACAGGACAATCCTTACGCCGCTTCTCGCGTGGCCGTGCAATTGGTCGCAGCCTGTGACCGTTTGGAGTATCTGCCGGAACGCGGCAGACCCGGTCTGGTTCCGGGCACGCGGGAGGTGACGACGGTTTCGCCCTACATAATTGTTTATCGCATCAAGGCTGGAGCGGTCGAAATCCTGCGCATCTGGCATAGCGCTCAAGATCGCTAAAGCAACCGCTTGCTAATTTGCTTGGCTACCTGAACACCGTGGGCAGCGGAGGTGGTGACGCACGGGTGCCAGAAGTCGGTAACCTCGCCGCAGGCAAAGACGCCTTTCACGCTGGTTTCGCCGAAACGGTCGACACGGATATAGCCGCCCTGCCTGCGCAGCTTCAGGCCCTCCGGCACCACCGCCTCGAAGCCATACTGCACGCCAATACGATCAAACGCCTCGCCATTGACGGTCATGCGGCTTTGCGAGGTACGATAGCGACCGACAACGACGCGGACATCTGGCACCAGGTCCTGCAAGAGCTTCTGAGCACGCGGCTGCTTGCGCGAAAACAGAGCCACATGCCCACCCCGGTCGCGGACGAACCTGGCTTGGTCGAAGGCATTGTCACCGCCGCCGAGGATCGCGACTGTCTGGCCTTTAACGTCCAAAGCCTCCATCGGCACGCCCGGCCCGATGGCGATACTAGCGGTCGGTGTAAATCCACCCGTGCGCGGCGTCGAGCCGGTGGCCACCACGACGAATGGCGCAAGCCACTCACCTTGCGCGGTTTTTACATGAAATTGACCCGCTTCCACCGCCACATTTTCGACTCGGGCGTTAACATGGGTCTCGGCGCCGACGTCCGCCGCATGTTGGGCGATCGAGCCCGCCACCTGCTGGCCGGTCTTGCCCTGCACGCCCGGAATCCAGAGATTTTCGTAGGGACTGCGTGTTTGCAAGCCGCCCAGAATTCCCGATGCTTCGAGCAATACCGCCGAAACCCCCAGCTTTTTCAGCCAGATGGCGCAGCTCAGGCCCGCCGGGCCGCCACCGATAATAATGACCTGATGCTGCATTTTTCCTTACGCCGTGATGATAAAGCGCGCCCGTTTTCGCCCGCGAATCCTGACGGCGCAACATTAATACTGAAAAGGCCGCGGTTTGGTCACAGGTGTTTAGAATTTCCTAACGACCACCGCCGTATAACGATGTTACGGGCGTGCGTTTCAACAGCCCCTTTTACGGGAAGACGACAGTGAAGCTTTTGTGCGTAGAGGACAATCCAACCCAACGGAAGATGATCGACCTGATGCTGGCCGCGACCGGTATCGATGTCGATTTCGCCTGCAACGGCCATGAAGCGCTGGAAGCCTACCAGGCCAGCGAGTATGACGCCGTTCTGATGGATGTCGACATGCCGGAAATGTCGGGCCTGCAGGCCGCCAAAGAGATCCGCCAGATGGAAGGCGGCTTCCACCTGGGCTATACGCCGATCCTGTTCCTGACCGGCGACGACAGCGACGCACACCTCGATGAGACCTTCACCGCCGGCGGCGATGGCCATTTGCTCAAGCCGTTTACCGCCGATGCCCTGACCGGCGCCATCAACCAGCTGCTGCACGCCGCCAAGGGTTTGCGCTTGCCGAGCTTCCAGGTGGTCCGCCACGCCGGGGCGTGCTAAGCGAAATAAACCTCCGGCTGGCCCTTTCCGACCGCGACAAAATCGCAGCGTTTGGCCGTAAACTTTCCGCCAATCCGCCGCCTACGGACAGTTTTGACTTGTAAATTGGCCTGAAAAGCGCCATTTCGCGCGTGCGTAATTGAATACGCACGCATTTTGTCCAAGTTCAGGAGCAATATTATGGGTTATCGGGTCGCCGTTGTTGGCGCCACCGGCGCCGTGGGTCGTGAAATGATGACGATCCTCGAAGAAGTGAAGTTTCCGATTTCGGAGATCTACGCGGTCGCGTCGCGTAAATCGATGGGTACAGAGATTTCCTTCGGCACAAAAACCCTGAAATGCCAGGACCTGGAACAGTTCGACTTCTCGAAGGTCGACATCGTGCTGATGAGCGCCGGCGGCGACGTGTCGAAGGCGTGGTCGGAAAAGATCGGCGCCCAGGGCCCGATCGTCATCGACAACTCCTCGGCCTGGCGCATGCACCCGGACGTGCCGCTGATCATTCCGGAAGTGAACCCGGACGCCGTCTGGGACGCCAAGAAGAAGAACATCATCGCCAACCCGAACTGCTCGACCATCCAGATGCTGGTCGTGCTGAAGCCGCTGCATGACGCCGCCCAGATCAAGCGCGTCGTCGTCTCGACCTATCAATCGGTCGCCGGCGCCGGCAAGGCGGGCATGGATGAGCTGTGGGACCAGACCAAGGCCATCTACGGCCTGGGCGACAAGGAACCCAAGAAGTTCACCAAGCAGATCGCCTTCAACGTCATTCCGCACATCGACGTCTTCATGGAAGACGGCTACACCAAGGAAGAGTGGAAGATGATCGTCGAGACGCATAAGATTCTCGACCCGACCATCGACGTCGTCCCGACCGCCGTGCGCGTGCCGGTGTTCGTTGGCCACTCGGAATCGATCAATATCGAGTTCGAGAGCCCGATGGACGAGCAGCTGGCCCGCGAAATCCTGCGTGACGCGCCGGGTGTGGCCGTGGTCGATAAGCGCGAAAACGGAGGCTACATCACCCCGATCGAGGTCGTGGGCGAGTTCGATACCTACGTATCGCGCATCCGCAACGATCCGACCGTGCCGCACGGCATTTCGCTGTGGTGTGCGTCGGACAACCTGCGCAAGGGCGCGGCGCTCAATGCCGTGCAGATCGCGCAGCTCCTCGACGAACGCGGCGTCATCGAGGCGAAAGCCGAAGCTTAAAGTCTTTAAGTTTTAAAGTCTGAGAAGCCGGTGGACGCCACGTTCACCGGCTTTTTTATTGTTTTCCGGAGCCATTTCCGTGTCGCCCACCAAGCCTTCAACACCCATCCTGGCCGCCGTCCTGTGCTACGTCATCTGGGGCGTCGTGCCGCTATTCTACGTGCCGATCCATGCGTTCGGCGCCGGTGCGATCGAGATCATCGCGCACCGTTCGCTGTGGGCCGTGGTGTGGGCGGGCGGTGCGGTGTTCGCCGCCAAGCAATGGCCGGAAGTGGCGGCGGCCTATGCGTCGCCGTACCTGCGCTGGATGTTGCTGTTCACCTCGCTGCTGGTGGCGGCCAACTGGGGCATCTATGTCTGGGCGGTAACCAACGGCCACACCATCGAGTCGGCGCTGGGCTATTACCTCAACCCGTTGCTGAACATGGCGGCAGGCGCTTTGATCTTCCGCGAGCGTGTCGACAACTGGGGCAAGGCGGCGATTTCGCTGGCGGTGGTCGGCGTGGTCATTCAGGCTCTGGCCATCGGCCATGTGCCGTGGGTGGCGCTGTCACTGGCCCTGACGTTCGGCACCTATGGCATCATGCGCAAGCATTTGCAGGTGACGGCTCTGGCCGGGCTGTTCGTCGAGTGCGTCTATATGCTGGTGCCGGCGGTGATCTACCTCATCTGGTTCGAAATGCAGGGCCAGGGGCACTTTTTCCGCGCGCCGGGCAATGCGTTCTGGCTGATGATGACCGGGCCGGTGACGGTGTTGCCGTTAGTGCTGTTCGCGTTTGTCGCGCGCAGGCTGCCGCTGTCGACCATGGGCTTCATCCAGTTCATCGGGCCGACGCTGACGTTCCTGATCGGGCTATGGCAGGGCGAGGCGTTCAATATGACGCGCGGCGTGTCGTTCGCCTTTATCTGGCTGGGCGCGGCGGTGTTTGCGTTTGGGGCGTGGAGAAGGCTGAAGGCGGTGAAGGTGGCGGAGGTAAAGTAAGAAACCCCACCACCGCATCTAGGCGCTGAGCGCCGTCGTGCGGTCCCCCTCCCCGACAAGTCGGGGAGGTATAGGCAACAAGCGCCTTTGTATACCTCCCCAGCTTGCTGGGGAGGGGGACCATGAGCGAAGCGAATGTTGGTGGGGTGTCTTGCTTCCTTACAAACACTGATACAGCGTGTTGATCAGGCCCACCGGGCGGGGATCGCCGATCAGGTACGACGATTGCTTGTTCATCACATAGCCGACACTGAGCTTCTTGTCCGGGTCGGCCATGGCGCACGAGCCGCCCCAGCCGCTATGCCCCACGGCACGGTCGTTCGGGCCGTAGATATGGATGCCGCGGTTGCGCAGCAGCCCTGCTGCCCACGACAGCTTGTAAGGCAGGACGCGGTCCTGGCCATAGACCCGTTCGCGCGTCGCATTGGCCAGGCCGTTCAGCGAAATCAGCCGGTCCTTGCCGATAAAGCCGCCGGTCGCCACCACACCCATGTACCGCGCCAGGGCCAGGGCCGTGCCGTGCGCATTGGCCGACGGGATTTCCATGCGCCGCCATTCGCCGGTACCGCGTCCGATCACGGCCGAGCCCTTATCGAGGAAAGCCGACTGCTTGATCGGGTCGATCTTGCCGAGATCCGGCATGGAGGTCGGCTTCTGGATGGTTGAGATACGCGCGTCTTCTGAATCAGGCGTGCCGATGAAAAGATCAATACCATAGGGTTTGGCGAAGTCATCGCGCAAGGCGGTGCCCAATGACCGGCCATCGGCGCGCTTGAAAATCTCGTTGATCAGGTAGCCGATGGTCACCGGGTGATAGCCCGAGCCCTGGCCCGGCGTCCACAGTGGCGCCTGTTCGGCCAGCACTTTGAGAACGGCCGGGACGTCGTACCAGATCGACGGGTCCTGCGCTGGTTTGAAACCCGGCAGGCCGCCCTGGTGCGAGATCAGTTGGCCGAGGGTAATGCGCGACTTGCCGGCTTCGCCGAATTCCGGCCAGATTTGCGAGACGGGCGTTTCGTAGTCGAGCTTGCCTTTGTCGACGGCACGGGCGACGAGGACGGCCATTACGGCCTTGCCGGTCGAGAAGATCGGGGTCAGCGTGTTGTCCGTGAACGCCGCGCCCTGACGGTCGGCGTTACCCGCCCAGATGTCGATGACGGTTTCGCCGGCGACCACCACCGAGAAGCGCGCGCCGAGTTCCGCCCCACTGGCGAAATTAGCGGCGAAGGCGTCCTTCACTCTGGCGTATTTGTCCGGGCAGATGCCGCTGATCTCAACCATGAAGAACCCCTACAGTTTACCGTACCTGTTTTCCTTATCGCGGCGCAGCGCAATGAGCAATATACACGCGTCAAAGCTTGCTTATCCGACGGGTTTGAGTCACGTTCGCCGTAATAAATATGAAAATATATAGGGCGGACTTACATGAACCTTCATAAAGCAGCGGGCCTGGTTTTGGCTCTCGGACTGGCTATGGCCCCGGCGGCATATGCCAAGGATCTCAACTGGGTGCGAACCATCGGCACGTCGGTGCGCTGGTCCGATCCGGGCAAGTCGGACATGGTCGAAAACCAGACGGTGCGGTTTCCGGTGCGGCTGACGCTGGGCGGCGACACCTTCCGGCTGGCGCTGAGCAACGAGCACGGCCCGACCGACATGAAGGTCGGCGCGGTGACGATCAGCTATATGGACGGCGACAAGGAAATGTTCGTGCCGGTGACCTTCTCCAGCCGGACGGACTTCACCATCGCGGCTTTCGCGCCGATGCTGTCTGACGAGATCAAGGTGAAGCTGGGCAATCAGCAGGTCATCAATGTCAGCGTCTATTTTCCGGAAAAGACGGCGCTTTCGACCTTCCACGGCGACCGTAATCCGACCGCCGTGTCGGGGCCGGGCAACTTCGTATCGGTGGCGACGGCGGAGTTCCCATCGGCGACCAGCTTCAAGACGCGGCCGGTGTTTTCGGGGCTTGATGTGGCCGTGGCCGGCGGCAAGACCATCGTGGCCTATGGCGACTCGATCACCGACTCCGGCGACGACGTGACCAAGCCGGTGGCGCGCTGGAGCGACGTGCTGGCCGAGCGGCTGATGCAGGCGAAGAAGCCTTACGCCGTGGCCAATGAATCGATCGGCGGCAACCGTATCCTGCATGAAAACACCGGTACCAATGCCCTGGCGCGCTTCGATCGCGACGTGCTGAGCCTGCCGAATGTTGGCTATGTGGTGATGCTGGAAGGGATCAACGACATCGGCAATTCGGGCAAGATCGTCGACAACGTGCCGACGTGGACAATCACCGCCGATGATCTCATCGCCGGCTACAAGCAGATCGTCGCGCGGGCACACGAGCACGGCATCAAGGTCTATGTGTCGCAGATCCTGCCGTTCAAGGGCGCCAAGTACGCTTCGGACGACAAGGACAAGGTGCGGCTGGCGGTCAATGAATGGATCCGCACGCCAGGCAATGTCGACGGTGTGGTCGACATGCATGGGGCGGTCGCCGATCCGGCCGATCCGCTGCAACTGAACCCGGCGCTGGAGCGCGGGGATCACCTGCATCCGAATGACGACGGCGAACGGGCGATGGGTAAGGCGATTGATCTGAAGCTGTTTAAGTGATGGCGAAAGACTAATGGGGTGTGGGGTCACGGACCCCAAACCCCGTTCGTTTTTTGCCGTCAGTTACACACCATCCGCTTCAAATCCTGCCGCCCGATGGCTGCCATCGCAGAACGGCTTGTTCTTCGACTGTCCGCAGCGGCACAGCACGGCGCTTTCCACCCGCTTCACCACCCGGCCTGTCCCGGCACAAATTTCGAGATTTCCTGAAATCCGAAGCGGTCCATTGCGCTGCGGATCGACATGGATCGGCCCGTTGCGCACGGCCAGCGGATCGAGGCTGACCGTCTCCGGTTCGCCCGAAGCCGCAAAGCCGATGTCGTGGTGCGAACCATCGCAATAGGGTTTGTTCTTCGACGCCCCGCACCGGCAGAAGGTCGCTCGGAACCCAGCGTCTTCACCGGCCACGATCAGCGGCGCGTGGATGGCATTCGGTCCGTTTTCGCGTATCCGCATCATGTTGACGTTCGGTGCGCACTCATCAGCAATCCGCCCCTTGCCACGATAGCCGATGGCGCCGGACGGGCAGGCATGGGCAATCTCAACCAGCAGATCGGCGTCGGTTTCATCCGGATGCAGCCACGGCCCGACGACATTGGCGATGAACGTCTTCGGCGCGCCCGTCACACAAAAGCGCGAATGGATGCACTTCTTCATATCGACCACCAAAGTCAGATCGCCGCCTTCGACGATTTCCGGTGCGGAGTTGCTGCCCTTGGCCGCCGGGCCGTCAGCCTTCACAGGTTCAGGCGCCTTCTCACTCACAGTCGTCTCCTTCGGCTCCGCCGCCTTCAAGGCGCGGATGAAATTGTCATAGATGGTCGTCAAGGCGTCGGCCGCCCGTGCCACCCGCGGTGTCGCTTCCATTGCCCGCGCGCCGTCGCGTAGCTCGGCCAGCCGGTCACCCAGCACCTTCAGCACCTTTGGATGCGAGCGCGGCGCATCGAGCGTCCGCAAGGTCGCGAAACTCACCCCGGCATTGCAGTCATCGCGGTCATTGGCCCGCATCCGCGCCAGCTCCCGCGCCAGCGGATCAAGCGCCATCATCATATCGATCGAGGTGTTGATCAGCAGGCGCTTTTCCGTCACATCGACGGCGCCGAAGGCCTGGGCCAGAAAGCGCAGCATGTGGTTATAGACGGCATTGGCTAGGTCGAGCACCTTGCGCGCCTTGTCGCACTCGATCCAGACGCGGTCCTGAGGGTTCTCGATCGGTTTGCGCATCACCGGGTTATGCGCCACCGGCCAGGCGGGTTTGAAACCAGGGTCGCGGGCCAGGATTTCGTCATAGGCTTCGCGGATCTTGACGAAGCGCGAATAGTGGCAGGAATCGCTGTTCGTCGCCGCGCCCTCGCCCTGGGCCACGATGGTGTCGATAGCCTTGCAGGCGCCGGCCAGGTCATGCACGTGATTGAGGCCGGTCAGGGTCAGGATGTTGGGGCAGACCTGAAGCGCCGGATCGCCGCAGAACAGCTCGGCCTCGCCGATTTCTGCACTCAGTTTTTTCAACCCGGCCTCGACAGAACGGTAAAGATGGCCGACGGTCAGGTAATCCTGCGCCGACGGCATCAGCTTCAGGCCCTGCAGGCTGCGCTGATAGGACGGGCGTTCGTCGAAGCCCTTGCCGTCGGGCTCGTCGGAGCCTTCCGGTCGTTCGAGATAGATAAAGTGCTGCAGCGTTTCCGGGTTGAACGGCGCCAGCTTCACCTGCAAACCGGAGGGATGGTAGCCGTTGGCGACCGGAAAGTTCGGCCGGTGCAGATGCGCCACTCCGCCCAGCGCGTTGATCAGGTTGCACACCAGGGTCAGGTGGGTCATCTCATCAATGGCGACGTCAACAATGGCGCGCTGCCAGCCCTTGATAATCTTGGCAGTTTCGGCGTCGAGTCCATCGTCCGGCTCGGTCTTCAGCGACCAGGCGGCATAGAGATAGCAGCACATCAGGTTGTGCTCGATCTCGGCGGCTTCGCTCAAGGAGTCGAGCAACTGCTCGCGGTTCAGGATGATGATGGGGGGTTCTTCGAATGCCATGGCGCGCCTCCTGAAGGGGCGAACCTAGCCCTCCGGAACTCAGTCGGCAAGGCTTTCGCGCAGCCAGGCGGCGTAGTCGGCGCTAACGTGGGTGACGGGCGTCGCGATGATCTCGGGCAGGTCATAACTGTGGTTAGCCTTGACGAAGGCTTCCAGCGCCGGGAACTTTTCTGAAAGTGTCTTGGCTGTCAGCATCACCTCGGCGGATGTTTCAATCGCGCCCTGCCAACGGTAGGTGCTCTGGATCGGATGAGTCTGGCAACAGGCAGCCAATTTCTGCTCGACCAGCAACCGGGCGAGGGTCTGTGCCTCAATATCGGACCCGTAGGCGATGGAGACAGTGATAAGTTCGGAAATTTTCAAGTTCACAATTTCAAACAAGCAAATTAATTCAGCGATGATTTTAGTCCACAAATGCCAAAATCGCAAAGATTTGAAAGGAATTCTAATGAAGCGAGATATGGATTTAGTTCGACATTTACTTCTCGAAATTGAAGCGCTTGCAGGAGACCGTCCTTACGACCCCTTCCCACAAAAATCGGCTCAACAAGCAAACCCTGACCTAGTTGGCCATTTACGAATTATGTTCGAAGCAGGCCTTCTGTGGGGAGAAGAAGAGGACATTATTGGCGAACAAGGCTGGTATCAAATTCGCTTAACTTGGCTAGGTCATGAATATCTTGACACCGTAAGAGATTCTGAAATTTGGCGTAAAACTAAAGAAGGTGCGCAAAAAGCTGGCGGTTTCAGCCTTGATTTGATGACTGCGTTAGCCAAAGGCCTTATCAAAAAGCAAATTGAAAAACATACCGGTGTCGAAATCGTTTTATGATTTTACAGGCATCGAGCGACATTTTTTCCAATTGACCCACCTCGCAAAAGAACATATCATGAACATTTATGCAGAAGCCGCTCAAACACCGCCTCGCCATCCTGTCCGACGCCGCCAAATATGATGCCTCGTGCGCTTCGTCGGGGACCAGCAAACGCGACTCCAGTCAATCCGGCGGGCTGGGCTCGACCGAAGGGTCCGGCATCTGCCATGCCTATACGCCGGACGGGCGGTGCATTTCGCTGCTCAAGATTTTGATGACCAATTTCTGCATCTATGACTGCGCCTACTGCATCAACCGGTCATCGTCCAATGTCGAACGCGCCCGCTTCACGGCACAGGAGATCGTCTGGCTGACGCTGGAGTTCTACCGGCGCAACTATATCGAAGGTCTTTTCCTGTCTTCCGGAATTATTCAAAACTCCGATTACACCATGGAACATATGGTCAAGGTGGCGCGCGACCTGCGCACCGTCCACAATTTTCAGGGCTATATCCACCTCAAGACCATCCCGGAGGCCTCGGCGAAACTGATCGAGGAAGCCGGCCTATATGCCGACCGCCTGTCGATCAATATCGAACTGCCGACCGACGCCGGGGTCGAGGCCTTCGCGCCGCAGAAGCATCCGGCGCGCATCCGCAAAGCCATGGGCGAGTTGAAGACGCGTATCAATGAAGCCACTGAGCCGACTTTTCGTACCCGGAAAACCAAGAGCTTCGTGCCGGCCGGCCAGAGCACGCAGATGATCGTCGGCGCCGATACCGCCAATGATGCGACCATCCTCGGCACCAGCGCCCGGCTGTACGGCCGCTATCAGTTGCGGCGCGTCTATTATTCCGCCTTCAGCCCCATTCCCGACGCGTCGAAGACCTTGCCGCTGATTAAGCCACCCTTGATGCGCGAACACCGGCTCTATCAGGCCGACTGGCTGTTCCGGTTCTATGGTTTTGGCATTGAGGAAATCACCGCCGGGCGCACAGACGGGATGCTCGACCTCAACCTCGACCCGAAGCTGGCCTGGGCTCTGGAAAATCGCGGGTGCTTTCCGGTCGATATCAATACGGCCGAGCGCGAGATGCTGCTGCGTGTGCCGGGGTTCGGCACAAAAACGGTCGATTCCGTCCTGACGGCGCGCGTGCATAAACGGTTGGGGCTGGATGATCTCAAACGGCTCAATGTGTCGCTGAAGAAGGTGCAACCGTTCGTGGTGGCGCAGGGCTGGACACCGGTGCGACTGATTGACCGCCAGGACCTGCGCGACATGTTTGCGCCAAAGCCGGAGCAGATG
Source organism: Pseudomonadota bacterium (assembly GCA_048497915.1). Taxonomy (GTDB): domain Bacteria; phylum Pseudomonadota; class Alphaproteobacteria; order Caulobacterales; family Caulobacteraceae; genus Asticcacaulis. Next base: position 12,021 of record JBEHYZ010000034.1, on the reverse strand, counting down.
GTGCTGCTGTGAAGGTCTTTCTGCGCGGGCGCGGTGATTTTGACGAATGGCGGCATGCGGCGCGGCGGGCCTTGCAGGCCGGTCTGACGCCGCGCGAGGTCGAATGGCGGATCGAGGGTGGCGACGATCTGTTTGCCGGTGGAGACGCCGCGCCAGTGGCCGTTTCGACGGGGGCGATCGTCGTGCCGAAGGCGTTTGTCGAACTGGCCGAAGCCTTGATTTGCCACAGCGATCCGGCGCGCTTCGACCTGGCGTACCGGCTGTTGTGGCGGTTACAGACAGAGCGGCATCTGCTTGAGGCCACCACCGACCCGGATGTCAATCGGGCGCATCGCATGACAAAATCGATCCGCCGCGACTATCACAAGATGACCGCCTTTGTGCGCTTCAAGGAGGTGCCGTCTGCGACATCGCGCCGGGCGTTTGTCGCGTGGTTCGAGCCCGACCATTTCATCGTCGCCCGCGTGGCGCCGTTTTTCCAGCGCCGCTTCACCGACATGGACTGGGTGATCGCCACGCCCAAGGGCGCGGCTTCCTGGGACGGCCATCACTTGAGCAGCACTGACGAACCGGCCGCCAAGCCGGACCTCAGCGACGAGGCCGATGAGCTGTGGCGGACCTATTTCGCCAGCATCTTCAATCCGGCACGGCTCAAGGTGAAGATGATGCAGACCGAGATGCCGAAGAAATACTGGAAAAACCTGCCCGAGGCCGAGCTAATCCCCGAACTGATCGGCTCGGCGGAGCAGCGCGTACGCGACATGGCGCAACGCATGGCGGATGACACAGTACCGGAATTCCATCGCCGCCTGAAATCGCGGACGGCGCAAGACTGATCAAATCTCGCGCCATGTTCCGGCTTAGGCTATTCCGGTGCAAACGATAAGGAAACCGCTTGAGCCTGATCCGCAAGATCGTCTGGTATGTCGAGGGTAATCTCGGCCGCGCCATCGGCCTGTCCGATATCGCGCGGGCGACCGGCGCCAGCCGGTTCCATATCACCCGCCTGTTCGCCGTCACTACCGGCCGGCCGCTCATGGCCTATGTCCGGGCGCGGCGGCTGACCGAGGCGGCGCGCAGCATGATGGCGGGCGGCGATGCGACCCTTCTGGAGGTTGCGCTCGGCGCCGGCTACAACAGCCATGAGGCCTTCACGCGCGCCTTCCAGGCGGAGTTCGGCCTGTCTCCAAAGCGTTTGCGCCAGTCGGGCGACTGTGCCGCCCTGCCTTTCACGGAACCTCTTGTGATGACCGATCTCAATCCCCTGCCGGCGCAAACGCCCCGGCTGACCGACGCGCCGGCCATGATCTTTGCCGGCCTGGCCCGGACCTACAGCTTCAGCAATCTCAGCGCCATTCCCGGCCAGTGGCAGGCCTTTCGCGACTATTTCGGCCACATCGACGGCCAGAAGGGCGGCGCGGCCTATGGCGTGTCGTTCAACTACCGGCCCGACGGCATCGACTATATGTCCAGCGTCGAAGTCGACGGCAGCGGTACCCTGCCGGCCGAATTCACGACGGTGAAAGCCGAGCGCGGCCGCTATGCCGTATTCGAGCACACGGGTCATGTGTCGGGCATCAGCGACACCTGGCGGCACATCTATGACGAATGGCTCCCGGCGGCGAAGCTGTCGCCGCGCAACAGCCCGAGCTTCGAGCGCATGGATGAGCGCTTCGACGGGCGCACCGGCAACGGCATCGTCGAAATCTGGATACCCGTAGGGTAAACGCCTATCGCATCTTTACAGCCCGACATCGTAAACATGGGAAAACCTGACAATCACAGGAGGTTCCCATGGATACCCACAACAACGGCAAGCCGTCGCCGATGACGTCTGGCCCGTCCGGCGTCGCCACGCCTGACCCGGGCCAGGCGGTCATGGAGCGGGATGAAGAAATCAGCGCCATCCTCGACAAGCGCGCCGCCGACACCGGCCAAGGCCGCGAATGGCGCAATTCCGCACCCGAATTGATGCGGCTGTACGACCTCGACACCAGCTATGAGCACCGCGTCGAGCTGGCGCAACGGCTTGGCTATACGGGCGATATCACCGACTCGGCCAAGCTGAATATCTGGCTGCACGGGCAGCTGATGATCAAGCTGACCGAAACGGGCGGCAAGCTGCCCGACGAACTGCGCGGCTAAAGGAGCCTCATCATGGGTATTTTCTCATCGATCAAGGATTTCATCTTCGGCAAGTCGCATGACCGGCCGATCCCGCCGGCGGCGCAAACCACAGCGCCCGTCGCGCCACCGACCGCCATCGCGCCGGCCACGACCATGGCCACGCCAGCTGCGGCGACGATGGACCGGGTGGATGTCGCGGCCATTCTCGATCGGGAGCTGGCCGAGACCGGCCAGACGCTCAACTGGCGACAGTCGATCGTCGACCTGATGAAGCTGTGCGGGATGGATTCAAGCCTGCACCACCGTCAGGAACTGGCCAAGGAGCTGGGTTACGACGGCGACATGGACGATTCCGCGGCGATGAATGTCTGGCTGCACAAGGAAGTCATGCGCAAGCTGGCCGAAAACGGCGGGCAGGTTCCGGCGGCGTTGCAGGCTTAGGAAGCAAGACACCCCACCACCGCATCTAGACGCTTCGCGTCGTCGTCTTGCGCGTGGCGAGACTATATCTCGCTTACGCTCACCCGACCTCCCCAACAAGTTGGGGAGTTATAGAAAAGAAAAAACGGCGCCTCGAATGAGGCGCCGTTCTTATTTCTTCACATTGAAAAGTACACTGAGGCCAAAGGCCGAAGGACTTTTCGATGAGATTTAGTAGCGATAGTGCTCGGGCTTGTACGGGCCTTCGACGGGCACACCGATATAGTCGGCCTGGTCCTTGTCCAGAACCGTCAGCTTGGCGCCGAGCTTCGACAGGTGCAGCAGGGCGACCTTTTCGTCGAGCTTCTTCGGCAGGGTGTAGACCTGGTTCTGATAGGACTTGCCGTTGGTCCACAGCTCGATCTGAGCCAGGGTCTGGTTAGTGAACGACGCCGACATGACGAACGACGGGTGGCCCGTGGCGTTGCCCAGGTTCACCAGACGGCCTTCCGACAGCAGGATGATCTTCTTGTTGTCCGGGAATTCGATGTGGTGGACCTGCGGCTTGATCTCGTCCCACTTGAAATTCTTCAGCGACGCGACCTGAATTTCCGAGTCGAAGTGGCCGATGTTGCAGACGATGGCGTTGTGCTTCATCTCGCGCATGTGCTCGAGGCGCAGGACGTCCTTGTTGCCGGTAGCGGTACAGAAGATGTCACCGACGCCGGCGACTTCTTCCATGGTGCGGACTTCGTAGCCTTCCATGGCGGCCTGCAGGGCGCAGATCGGGTCGATCTCGGTGACGATGACGCGGGCGCCGCCGTTACGAAGCGAGGCAGCCGAACCCTTGCCGACGTCGCCGTAGCCGAGGACGACCGCGACCTTGCCGGCCAGCATGACGTCGGTGGCGCGGCGAATGGCGTCGACCAGGCTTTCACGGCAGCCGTACAGGTTGTCGAACTTCGACTTGGTGACCGAGTCGTTGACGTTGATCGCCGGGAAGGGCAGCTCGCCCTTTTGCGCCATGGCGTACAGGCGGTGGACGCCGGTGGTGGTTTCTTCGGAGACGCCCTTGATCGAGTCGCGGATGGCCGAATAGAAGCCCGGCTTTTCCTTCAGATAGCGCTTCATGACCTTATAGAGCGCTTCTTCTTCTTCGTTCTGCGGGTTGTTCAGGATCGAGGCGTCCTTTTCGGCCTTCGGGCCGAGCACGCACAGCAGCGTCGCGTCGCCGCCGTCGTCCAGGATCATGTTCGGATAACCGCCGTCGTGCCACTCGAAGATCTTGTGGGCGTAATCCCAGTACTCTTCCAGGGTCTCACCCTTGATGGCGAAGACCGGCGAGCCACGCTCGGCGATGGCGGCAGCGGCGTGGTCCTGGGTCGAGAAGATGTTGCACGACGCCCAGCGCACTTCGGCGCCCAGGGCTTGCAGGGTTTCGATCAGAACGCCCGTCTGGATGGTCATGTGCAGCGAACCGGCGATGCGCGCGCCCTTCAGCGGCTGGTCCTTGCCGAATTCGGCGCGGGTGGCCATCAGGCCCGGCATTTCGCCTTCGGCGATGTCGAGTTCCTTGCGGCCCCAAGCCGCGAGCGAAAGGTCTTTTACAATATAGTCGGCCATGATGTCGGTTCCGCGCAGTTGAATGTCTGGGCGGGTTATACGGCGTCGCAACACGGAATGCAATAAAGATATAAAGATATCTTTATATGAGCTGGCCTATTCCTCCATCCAGTCGATGACCGGCAGGCTGTCGAGCACGCCGTCCAGCAGACCGGGCTGCGCCGGATCGAACAGGCCCTGACGCGCCAGGCAGGCATAGCCGTGTACCAGCGACCATGCCGCCATGACCTTTGGGTGCATGGTTTGCGATCCGTCCGGGGCGGGCGGTTCCGGCGGGAAGTCCGGCCCGAGCACAACGGTTTGAAGCCTCATGAAGGCTGCGCTGGCCGCGGCCAGATAGGCGGCGTCCTGCCTATCCAGCCGGTCACACCGCCACATCAGCTCAAACCAGGCGGGGTGCGCCATGGCAAAGCCGACATAGGCGTGGCCCTGGGCATGCAGTCGCTTGACCGGCGCCTGGCCGATGGTCGCGTTGTCGGCGTCACCCAGCGCCCGGCTCAGGCCATTGAACCCACGCGTGGCGACGACGGTCAGCAAACCGCGCGCATCACCGAAATGGTGCGATGGTGCGCCGGGAGACACGCCGGCGCGGCGGGCGGCTTCGCGCAAGGAAAAGCCTTCCACGCCGTGTTCGAGCAGGATGGCTTCGGCGGCTTCGATCAGGGCGTGGCGCAGGTCGCCGTGATGATAGCTGGATTTGGTGTCAGTGGTTTTGGCGAGAGGCGACATTTAAACGACGTTCAGATTTAACTTGACAGTGTTTAGATTGAAAGGCATATCACATCTATACACTGTTTAATTGTCGAAACCAAGGCAATAACGGAGGAAGCCATGGCCGATATCCTGTTTCAATTGGGCAGCCTGATCGCCCTGCCCGGCTGGCTGGCCCTCGGGGTCGCCGCGTTCTGGGCCAAACCGCGCCCACAGCTGATCGTCCTCGTGCGGTTTGTCATTCCCGCCCTGCTGGCCGTTGCCTATGTTTACCTGATTGCCACCGGCCTCGATGCCTTCAAGGATGGCGGGTTCAATTCGATTACCCAGGTGCGGGCTTTGTTCAGCCATGACGGCGCGTTGACCGCCGGGTGGCTGCATTACCTGGCCTTCGACCTGTTCGTCGGGGCGTGGATCGTCGAACGCGGCACGGAACGCGGCCTGCACGGGCTGTTGCTGCTGCCGTGCCTGGTCCTGACCTTCCTGTTCGGGCCCGCCGGCTACCTGCTGTTCCTGCTCCTCACCCTTACGCCGCGAAAGGCCTGAGCCATGTTGCGCACGTTATTTTCCCGCCAGCCGGTGCTGGCTGTTTTCGGCTGCCTGAATCTCATTGGGTTGGCGGTGGTGCTGGGCCTGCAAGGCATCGATCCACGCCAGCTCGACGGCGTCGAGGTCTGGGTCAAACCGGCCAAGTTTCTCCTGTCGGTCGGGGTCTACAGCCTGACCCTGGCCTGGTTCTTCGGCTATGTGCGCGAGGAACGGCGCGGCAAGGCCAATATGCAGTTCGTTATCTGGGGGACGGTGCTGCTGACCGGCTTCGAGAATTTCTGGATCACCTGGCAGGCCGCCCATGCCACGCGCTCGCATTTCAATTACACCACGCCGGTTGCGGGCATCATGTATGCCCTGATGGGGATTGCGATCGTCACCGCCATCGTCGGACTGCTGGTCCTGGCATGGGAAATTGCGCGGCGGCCGGTGGCAGGCTTACGACCGGACTATACGGCGTCGGTGGTGCTGGGACTGGTTCTGACATTTGTGCTGGGCGGCGGACTGGGTGGTTACATGGCGTCTCAGACCGGGCATTCGGTCGGTACCGTCGGCGGACACTTCCCGATCTTCGGCTGGAACCGGCACGGCGGTGATCTCAGGGTGGCGCACTTCTTCGGCATGCACATCATGCAGGCTCTGCCGCTGCTGATGGCGGTGGTCGCGCCCCTGCCCAAGCCAGTGCGCTGGGGGGTGTTGGCGGCAGGCACGACAGCGAGTGTCGGCATTACTTTGTTTGCCTTCATCCAGGCGATGAACGGCCAACCTTTTCCTCCAGGTCTTTAGGTTTGGCGGGTTTGTAAGGCTTTCAAAACATTGTGCGATTGACCCCGCGCGCGGCTGATCCTAGAGATAGTCGTAGTTTCTGCGAGGATTTCCATGGACGACGCTTCCGCTTTGAAGACCACCTATACGCTCGGGGCCGTGCGCCACGACTGGACCAAGGCCGAAGTCGCCGCCCTGTTCGACCTGCCGTTCATGGAGCTGGTGTTCCAGGCGGCCAGCGTCCATCGCCAGAATTTCGATCCGTCGGAGCTGCAACTGTCGCAACTCCTGTCCGTAAAGACCGGCGGCTGCGCCGAGAACTGCGGCTACTGCTCGCAGTCGGCGCATTTCGACACCGGGCTGAAGGCCTCGAAGCTGATGCCCGTCGATGAGGTTCTGGCCGCGGCTCAGGCCGCCAAGGACGGCGGCGCGCAACGGTTCTGCATGGGTGCGGCCTGGCGTGAATTGAAAGACCGCGACGTCCCGGCACTGACGGCCATGGTCGAAGGCGTCAAGGGCATGGGACTGGAGACCTGCATGACGCTGGGCATGCTGCGCCCGGATCAGGCGACCAAGCTCAAGGAAGCCGGTCTCGACTATTACAACCACAACCTCGACACCTCGCCGGAATATTATGCCGATGTGGTAACGACGCGCACCTATCAGGAGCGCCTCGATACGCTGCAGGCGGTGCACGACGCCGGTATGAAGACCTGCTGCGGCGGCATCCTGGGGCTCGGCGAAAGCCGCGAGGACCGGGTGTCATTCCTGCATCAGCTGGCGACCTTGCCGCATCATCCGGACAGCCTGCCGATCAACAATCTGGTCGCCATTTCCGGCACGCCGCTCGGTGAAAAAGCGCAAAAGGACGGCGGGATTTCCGGCATCGAGTTCGTCCGCACCGTCGCGGTCGCCCGCATCGTCTGCCCGAAGTCGATGGTCCGTCTGTCGGCGGGTCGCACGGAAATGAGCGAGGAACTGCAGGCCTTGTGCTTCCTGGCCGGCGCCAATTCGGTGTTTGTCGGCAATCAGCTGCTGACCACGCCGAACCCGGAACGCGGCACCGATGCGCATCTGCTGCAGACCCTCGGCCTCAAGCCGATGGATATGAACGTCTAATTTTTTTAGACGCCCTTTTTAATCCGAAAACCGCTTCACACTTTTCGGAAAGCGCTCAGAGCCACGCCGGCCGTTTTTCCGGGGCTCCGAACCAGCGCCAGTCGCGCAGCGTGTCCATCATGCTGTCATGGCTGTCGTCCAGGCCCGAAGCAAAGTAGCCGGACGCCTGGATTTCATCGATATAGGGCGCGATAACCGCATAGTCCTGCACGACCATGGTGCCCTTGCGGTTACCGAAGTCGGGGATCAGCATCTCGGCGCGGATGACCAGCCGGCTGGAGATCTCGACATCACGCGGCCCCAGGACCTTGATGCCTAAGTCGGCTTCGGCGTACTGCCATTCATCTCGTAACAGGTGCATGATCGCCTCCCTCTAGGCCATCAGGCCGCGCGCCCGGGCAAATGCCAGGAACAGCTGTGGCCAGGCGGCGCAGGTCTTGCCGACCGTCTTGGAGATGGCAAAGCCGTGGCCACCGTCTTCGAACAGGTGGGTTTCGACAATGACGCCCGCGGCTTTCAGAGCCGTGCGGTATTCGATCGTGTTTTCCGGCGGCACGCCCGTGTCGTCCTCGGCGTGCGCCAGGAAGCACGGCGGCGCGTTCCGGGTGACGTTTTTCGCCGGGGTCAGCAAGGCTTCCATCTCCGGCGTTGGAGTCTTGCCGATCAGGTTGTCGCGTGAGCCCATATGGGCGACGCCGGGCTTCATCGACTGGACCGGATAGATCGGCGCCGACAGGAAGGGCCGGGCCGAGAGGGCGTCGGCTTCATCGACCGCGTCATAGGTCTTGTGATCGAAGCGCGCGTTCAGGTCGCAGCACAGATGGCCGCCCGCCGAGAAACCCATATGGGCGATACGGGCCGGATCGAGGCCGAACTCAGCGGCGCGATGACGGATCAGGCGCAGGCCCCGCTGGGCATCCGACAGGCAGACATTGGCCCCCGCCGCCCAGCCGTCGGTCGGTAAACGATAGAACAGCACGAAACACGTAAACCCCAGGTCGGCGAAATGGCCAGCTACCTGATAGCCTTCGCGGTCAACCACAACCCAGCTATAGCCGCCGCCCGGCGTGATCAGGATGGCGGCGCCGTTGGACACCTTCGGCTTGAACACAGCCATGCGCGGATTGGCGATGCCGAGCGTGAAGCGGTCATGCAGCGTCGCATCCTTGCTGCGTTCCGTGGTCTTCTCGACCGGTAGTCTGGCGGGCGCGCCCGGCACGCCTTTCGGCCACAGGTCAATGGTCATGGACGGTTCCGGCCAGCCTTTAACCTCTGGTCCAGCTGTCGGCGCAGGGCTTTGGGCGTGGGCCGGCGAGGCTGCCAGCGTCGATAACACCGCAGTGGCCAGCACAACGCGCCGGTTCAGGGTCGCCTCGTCCTCAGCCACATTCGCCTCCCTCATCTACACCTCCACAGGAAATCATATATGGACCCATGGGTCAAATATGAAACGCGACATAAGGAAGAGACGTATGGGCGGGGCTAAACCGACAGGTTGATGGCATAAAAAATTCACAGACCCTGCCGATTGGCGAATCCGGCCCGGACGTGATAGATTTCGCCATGAACAAGCATAATAAACCGCACGCATCGCAGCCGCTGAGCGCTGCCGAGGTCGTCAAGGGCCTCAAGGATCTTTACAATCAATCGGTTTCGTCGTTGCAGCAGGACCTGCAGGCCTACCTCAAGGACCGGGTCTCGCCGTCGAAATCGCTGCGCAATGCCGGGCGCTACTGCTATCCGAAGCTGACCGTCGTCTGGAAGGGCGTCCAGATGCCGGACGACGATGACGCCGTCCACGATCACCGCCACCCGCAGGTCAACCGCGCATTTGCCCGCTTTTCGCGACCCGGTGTCTATTCCAGCTCGATCACCCGGCCGGACCTCTATGGCGACTACATCCAGGAGCAGGTCGAGCTTTTGATCCGCGACTATGGCGCCGAGTGCTCGATCAGCCTGTCGGATCAGGAAATCCCCTACCCCTACGTGCTTGACGGCGCGGGGCTCGATCTCAACAGCGTGTCGGCGCTGGACCTGACGCGGCATTTCCCGGCCACCGAGCTGGCACTGATCGGCAACGAGGTCGCCGACGGCATGGAGTTCCGCGATATCCACGGCCACAGCCCGCTGGCCCTGTTCGACGGCCTGCGCACCGATTTCTCGCTGGCGCGGTTGCGGCACTACACCGGCACGCCGGCCGAGGACACGCAAGGCTACATCCTGATGACGAACTACAATCGCTATGTCGATGTGTTCGTCACCTATGCGCTGGAGCAACTGAAGAAGCCGGACAGCCCCTATACGGCCCTGTCGTGCTGCGGCCACTTCCGCATCACCAAGGACACGCCCAATCCCGACGAGCTGATGAACAACTGGGCGGCGCGCGCCAAGCATCAGATGCCGGCCTATCATCTGCTGGCGCCGAACCGGCAGGGCATTTCGCTGGTCAATATCGGCGTCGGGCCATCCAATGCCAAGAACATCACCGACCACCTGGCCGTCATGCGCCCGCACTGCTGGCTGATGATCGGTCACTGCGGCGGCTTGCGGCCTTCACAGAGTATCGGCGACTATGTTCTGGCGCACGCCTATCTGCGCGACGATCACGTGATGGACGACGTGCTGCCGCGCGAAATCCCGATACCGCCCATCGCCGAAGTGCAGCAGGCCATGCACCAGGCCGCCGTGCATATCACCGGCGAGGACGGCGACGCCTTGAAAAAGCGGCTCCGGACGGGGACGGTGGTCACCACCGACGACCGTAACTGGGAACTGCGTTACACCTCAAGCGCCTTGCGTTTCTCACAGTCGCGCGCGGTCGCCATCGACATGGAGTCGGCCACTCTGGCGGCGCAGGGCTATCGCTTCCGGGTGCCGTACGGGACGCTGCTGTGCGTGTCGGACAAGCCGCTGCATGGCGAGCTGAAGCTGCCGGGGCAGGCTAACCACTTCTATGAGCGCGCCATCCGCGAGCATATCGACATCGGCATCGAGGCGGTCAATATCCTGCGTGACTTTGGCCCCAAGCTGCATTCGCGCAAGCTGCGCGCCTTCGACGAGCCGCCGTTCAGATAACGCGCATAAAAAATGGAGCGGACTGTGCTCTAGCAGTCCGCTCCAGTTATGATCAATGGACCTCCATCCATAGGCTTAAGAGACGGCTTCCGGGCCATTCGATGCCTTGAAGCGGGCCTCCAAATCCTGCTAACAGTGTACGCTTCGGAAGTTCCTGAATCGAATCAAGTCGCTGTGAATGTTACCGTTTTCGGCCTCACTGTCGCGTGTTGCCGTCCGTGATCTGCGTTACGAAGATCCGGCTGCGCGGTTGCGTGGCTGGTTCGCGCAGGAAGGTGCGGCGGCGCTGGTCTCCGGCGGCGGGCGATACAGCTATTTTCTCGCCCAACCGCTGGCAACAGCCGAACTGGCCTATGACGATCCCGGCGATGCGGCGGAAGCCCTGCGCGACAGCCTGGCGTTTGTACGGGCGGAGCAATCACACCCCGAACTGCCGCCGTTCACGGGTGGCGCCCTTGGCATAGCGGCGTTTGAGCTTGGCCTGCGGCTGGAAAAGCTGAAGCGCCGGCCGTTCCGCATCGAAGGGCGGCGGGCCTGGCCGGAGTTGCTGATCTGGCTCTATCCGGCAGTGCTGGCCTTCGATCACGAAACACAGCGCCTGCTGGCGATCGGGCGTGGGGCGACGGAAGCAGAGGCGCAAGCGCGGTGCGCGGGCCTGGCGTCGCTGTACGAAGCGACACCGGTGTTGCCGGTGCCCGACGGTCCGTTCAGCAACGGCCCGCTGCGGCTGGAAACGCCCGACGAGGTGCACGAGGACAAGGTGGCTGCCCTGATCCGGCAGATTCAGGCAGGCGACCTGTTCCAGGCCAATCTGGCGCGCGGTTGGGCAGGCGAACTGCGGCCCGGGATGACGCCGGGCGACGTGATGGCGGCCTTGCATCGCGCCGGTGCGGCGCCATTCGGCGGTTTCGTGCGTTGGAGCGGTCGGGGGGGCGACCGGGCCGTGGTGTCGAACAGCCCGGAGCGATTTATCAAGCTGGGGGCGAACGGGAGGCTGGAAACGCAACCGATCAAGGGAACCCGGCCACGCGGCAAGACCGATGCGGAAGATCGGGCGCTGGCGGCGGAGCTGCTCGGCAGCGCCAAGGACCGGGCAGAAAACCTGATGATCGTCGACCTTATGCGCCATGACCTGTCGCGGGTGGCGGAGATCGGCAGCGTCACCGTGCCCGAGTTGCATGTGCTGGAATCGTTTGCCAGCGTGCATCACCTGGTCTCGACCGTGCGCGGGCAACTGCGTGCGGGTCTCATGGCGGCGGACGTGCTGGCGGCGACCTTGCCGCCGGGGTCGGTCAGCGGCGCGCCCAAGGTGCAGGCCATGAAGGTGATCGCCGAGATGGAGGCGGCACGCGGCCCCTATTGCGGATCGCTGTTCTTCGTCGATGCCGGTGGAGCGATGGAATCGAGCGTGCTGATCCGGACGCTGGCGTTCGAGCGCGATGAGAAGCACGCCTGGCACTTCCGGGCAGCGGCGGGTGGCGGGATTGTCGCCGACAGCGAACCGGTGGCCGAGCGTGTGGAGACGGAGACGAAGATGGCGCTGATAAAGCGGGTGATCGAAGCGCTCGGATAACAAATGGGGTTTGGGGGCCGTCGTCCCCAAACCCTCCCCCCCCCCCACCCAAAACCCCC
>JBEHYZ010000033.1:0-45441 GCA_048497915.1 Pseudomonadota bacterium | reverse complement strand
ATCAAGGTCTTGGGGCCGCAGGCCCCAAACCCCATTACTTTTCCAGCATTTCCCGCAGCCTTTGCCCGTTCTTGATCGCATAGCCGTGGTAGTCGTTATTGAAATAGACCCATACGCGCCTGGCGCCACTGTCACGAATTTTCTCAGCCCATTCAGACAGTTCTTCATCCGAATAGTCGTGCAGGTACCACTTTTCGGTGCCGTGAAACCGGAGATAGATCTCATCCGCCGTCCGCACCAGATCCTCCGGCAGCTTCGGCCCCGAGCACGAACAGAAGATCACCCCGTACTCGCGGAACGCATCGTAGACAGCGTCATTCCACCACGACGCGTGGCGCAGTTCCACGACATTGCGTCGGCGCGGATCGAGTTGTGACACGATGTCCCGCAACCGCTCCGGCGTGAAGCTGTAGCTCGGGGGCAGCTGAAACAGGAAGCAGCCCATCCGCGGCCCGAGCAGGTCGGCGACGTAGCCGAAATCTTTGATCAGGCTGGCGACATCCTCGAATCGCTTCACATGCGTGATCAGCTCCGGCGCCTTGACGGTGTAGACGAACGGCTGGCCACCCGCTTGCCGCGTCCAGCCTTTGACGGTGGCGACGCTTGGCCACGAATAAAACGGCGCGTTCAGCTCGACCGTATCAAACGCCTCGGCATAATAGCTGAACCAGTCCCTGGTCGACATCTGCGACGGATAGAACAGGCCCTTCCAGTCCCAGTAGAACCAGCCCGAACAGCCGATATTCAGCACCGGCAGATCGGCCGTCTCCGGCTCGACCGGGTGCGCCAGCCGCTCGGCGTGCATCTTCGCTGCGCGTTTGGGATTCAGTTCACGCTGCTTGGCGCGGCGTTCGGCCTTCTTTTCGGCACGGCTGAGGGGAGGGGCTTGTGTATCGGCCATGCCGGCAGTGTCGCCTTGAGCAAATCAGCTTTCAATTCGGCAGATCCGCCTGAAAAATAGGGCCCTACTGTTGCCCCTTTTTCGACCAAGAGTATGGTCGCATCAAACAGATAATACGGGGGATAATCGATGAAGCTCACCGCTGCAGCCGCGCTGGCCATGCTGTTGCTCGGCACCCAGGCGTCGGCCACCGATGCGCCGGCATCCGACCCGGACATGAAGCGCATCTACGACGCCGACCAGGCCGAGCGAACGAACCTTGGCGGTGGCTCGATGAAGCCCGGCGCGGAGGAACGCGACGCGCAGCGCCGGGAGGAAACACGCCGCCTGCTGGCCGAGGGCCGCCTGCATACCGGCCAGGACTTCGTCGAAGCGGCCTATGTCTTTCAGCATGGTGACGGCGACGATTACCTGCTGGCCCACACCCTGGCGATCATCGCCGTCAAGAAGGGCGATCCGGAAGGACCGGCGATCGCTGCCAAGACGCTGGACCGCTACCTGTCCATGCATGGCAGCAAACAGATTTACGGCACGCAATACCACCACAACGGAATGACCGGCGAATGGACCATGGATCCTTATGACCGTGACCTGATCAGCGATGCCCTGCGTCGCGAGCTGGGTGTTTCCGATCTGGTGGCACAGCAGACCAGGCTGGAAAAATATCGGGCGCAGACGCCGAAGGCTGCAGCCGCCACTCAGGGCGCCGCTTCCGGTTCGGTGCTAAGGTGCGAGGCGCCCAGGCTGGTACGCGTGTTTGTCCGTGCGTCCTGGCGCCTGCAGGTTTGTGGCGCGACCACCTTGATGGCAACAACGGGGACCGAAGCACCGGTGACGCTCAAGGTCAATACGATGGGCGACAAGGTCGTGGTCTCGCGGCTGGGCGAGGGCGATGCGGCTGAGGTCAAGGTGGCGACCGCGGCTTTTGAGGCCATGACACCGGCGCAGGTGGCCGACATTATCGCCCAGGCCGGGGCGGCGCCATAAGCGGACCCGGTCTAGAACCCCAACCCGCCCCACAGCATGATGACGAGCATATAGAGCACCCAGTAGACCAGAAGCGCGATGTGCGCGTACTTCTGCCATTGCGGCCAGCCCTCGTGGTAGCGCATGTTTTCGCTGTAGACGAACGGCACCGTCACCACCTGGAAGAGCGTGCCGAAGCTGGCCAGACAGGCCACAGTGCAGGCAAACTTGAGCTGGCCGCTCGGCCAGTGGGTGAACAGGTCCGTCGCATCGTCCGACAGGTTGCTGTACCAGGTGTTGAACACCAGGATCGCCACCAGCCACAGCACCGACAGGCCACAGGAAATCACCGTGGCGCGGGCCTGGGCTTCGGTCGGCCGCTCATGCTTGGACGCGCCCTTGGCCAGGAAGCCCAGCGTCATCACGCAGGTGGCAATCATGATCCAGCTCAGCACCTTCACCGTGTCGGGGCTGTAGATGAAGTTGATGCGCTCATAGTGCGACATGTTAGCGGCGGTTTCGAACGCCTTCACCCGCCCGCTTCCGTCGGCGAGGAAATGCAACCCGCCGGTGGCCGATGACGGGCCGGCGTCCTCGCTGTCCTGCGGATTGAAGAAGCCCTGGGCGCTGGCCGGCACATAGGCCGACAGACCGTTGCGCGTCGTCAGGATCAGGCGGCCGTCGGCATCGACGCTGACTTCGACCGTGTTGAGCAGCCGCGTGATCGCCCCTTCCAGCCCGCCATAGGCGCGGCGGGTCGAGACATACTGGCCCTTCAGGCCGTCATAATAATCGCGATGGCGGGCATAGGCCTGCTCCGGCGTCGGCATCAGCGGCGGACGCACTATGTCGCCGGACAGGTGGTCGAGCAGCAGGTTGGGGAAACTGTCGGCCAGCGGGCCGCCGGTCTGGGTGTTGGTGCTGATGAAGATGCCGAGGTTGAGATCGGGCACCAGCACCAGGTTGGAATTGAACCACAGGGTCGAGCCGCCGTGGCCATAGGTGACATAACCCGACGGCGCGGTGCGGATCATCAGGCCCGACGCCCAGCCGTTATAGCCTTCGGGCATCTTCTGCATGGGGGTGCGGAAGGCGGCGGCCGAGTCGCTGTTGTACAGCTGCAGGGCATCGAGCTGACCACTGCCCAGCATCAGCGACATCAACCGCGCCATGTCGTGGGCCGTCGAAGAGCCGCCGAGCGCGCCCGACAGCGGCAGGGCGTGGTCGAATGGCTGGGCGTTATAGGTGGCGCCGTCCCAGACATAACCGTCCGACAGATCCTGGGTCAGGACTTCGGACAGCGGCGCCGGCAGGCTTTCGACGTTCGGATTGGGCACCGCATAGGGCTCACGCAACGAGGTGTGATCCATGCCCAGCGGCTGGAAGATACGCGCTTCCATCAGGCTGGGCACATCCTTGGCGGCGGCAGTGTTGGCCAGGGCCTGGGCGGCCAGGGCCGGGCCGAAGTTGGAATAGGAGCTGAACTGGCCCGGCTGGCGGACGCGATCCGGCGTGTGGTGACGGAAATAGCTTTCGACACCGGTGAGGCGGTTGCTGTTGAGCTGGAACAGGTGGCCCAGGCCCGTGTCCTCGTAGCCGGCGGTGTGACTCATCAACGCGCCCAGGGTCACGGGCTTGAAGCTGCCCTTCTCGAGATAGGTGTCGCGGTCGACATAGCCACTGATCGGGGTGTCGAGCTTGATGCGGCCGGCTTCGAGTTCCTGGCGGGCCACGATCCAGGTGAACACCTTGGTGATCGAGCCGATGCGGAACAGGCTGTTGCCCGGATCGACGCGGCGGCGGCTTTCCAGGCGGTCATAGCCGTAGCCCTTGAGCAACAGCGGCGTATTGCCCTGCACGACCGCCACGGTGACGCCGAGGACGTGGTCGCGCTGCATTTCGGCGCGGACCACGGCGTCGGTGAAGGTTTCGATGTCGTCGGCGCTGATCGGCGTGGCGGCGGGATGCAACGGCGCCGGCAGAGGCAGGGGCGCGGCCGGCGCCACCGGACGCAGCGGCACGGCCGGCGTCGCCAGGGTCGACGGAAACGTTGCGGGCGCGCCGGGATTGGCGACCGGCGCAGGCGCAGGTGTCGCCACGGGCGCCGCAGGAGCGGGCGTCATCGGGCGCAGTTGCGGCGTCGGGGCCGCCGCGACAGGCGCCGGTTGCGCGGGTGCAGGTGTCGTCGTGGCGGGCGTTTGCGCGGCGGGTGTCGCGGGCCGGGGACGCGGGCGAGGCCTCGGCCGGGCGGGCGGCGCCTCGGATGTGCTGCTGGATGCTGAAGCGGCGGCGCTGCTGGCCGGGACATAGGCGGGGGTAGAGGCAGACGCGGCGGCGGGGGCATCTTCCGGCTGGAATGGATGCAGTTCAGTGGTGTCCTGGGCCGGAACCGCCGAGGCGACACCAAGACAGAGCAGGCTCGCGGCCACAGCCAGGCCTTTCCTGCCGGAAGCCGCTACGCCAGCCATTACACGCTGCCACATCATATGAGAGTCCGTTCCCGATACGCTTTATGCCCGCTTTGTCGGCATCGGGCCTGCTCCGGAAATCTAGGCGATTCTGCGCCGATTTACCCGGCTTTTTTTCGGGGTTTCCCCGGCTTTATTTCTTACGGAACTGGTCGAGCGAAACGATCTTCGGAGCGTCCGGCGCGCTGTCCGCCTCACCGGCTTCCGCCGTGTCCGTGTCGGCCTTTTCGGCGGCCGGCGCGGTTTCCTCTTCCGTCAGGTCTTCGCTGGCATCCAGATCCTGGGTCAGGGCCGCGGCGTCATCGACTTCGAACTCCAGCATGAACTGGGCGTAGGGGTCGTGGAAGCGCGTGATCGCCGCATAGGGCACTGTCAGGATCTTCGGCACGCCGCCGAAGGTCAGGGTAACGCGCACGAAGTCGTCGGTGACGCGCAGATCCTTGAACTGATGTTGCAAGACGATGGTGATGTCGTAGGGATAGCGCGCCAGCAGGTCTTCCGGAATGGAAACGCCGGGACCGCGCGTCAGGAAGGTGATGTAGAAGTGATGCTCACCGGGCAGGCCGCCGGGCGAGGCGGCGCGTTGCAGGGCCTGACGGATGACGCCGCGCAGGGCGTTCTGGGTCAGGGCGGCGTAATCCATGAGATCGACGGACATCTGATCTTCGGACATGGGCGGTCGGGCACTCACTCGAATGGGTTGGCTGGAATGGGTCGAGACTTATCACGGGTCGCCGAAAACGAAACCGTTAATTTGTGTCGGTTCACAAATTTGCGTGAAGTATCCGTCGGGAGAAGGGGGGAGGCTTCTGTTGCAAGGCGGCTTTTTTGCACTCGCGGCGGGAAGAATGCCTTGCCTGGCGAGGAAAGTGCCGGACTTCTGTTGCAAGGCGTCCGGCGGGCCCCGCCTAGAGGGCTTATTCCCTAGGAGTTGTAGGCGTGGAATTCACTCGGGTCGCTTACGCGGCCAGAGCCATTTCCGGAGCGAAGTTATCGTTCGCAGTTATAAAATGAGGCGATCACAGAGCCTCACACTGAGGGAAAGCTGCACCTTTACACGCCTGTCGATGCTGATCGGCCCCATAGCTCTCGACTGAGAGGAGATTGGTGGAGCCGCCGGGAATCGCACCCGGGTCCAGTTCGCTTATTACGTGGGCGTTTATCCCCATAGTCCGGTTGCCCGGACACAACCAATATAGGGACTCGGCTTGGCGAGGGGAAGGGAAAAGCGAATTTTCCAAATTGCGCTTCGCAATTTGGCAAGGCCGACCGGCCGCCCGAGCCGTTGCGAGGAGGCATGGGGGGCGCCTAGCCCGGCACTTGAGCCTAATCTAAAAGTATTTCGCGCAGTTTCATCTCGTTCTGGCGCTCGGTTTCGCGCTGTTCGCGGGCCAGGCGTTCGGCCTCGATGGCGTGGTCCTTCAGGACGCGCAGGGCCCGCCAGACGCTGGCCACTTCGTCCTTGCCGTCGCCGGCCTCGAGCTGCAAACCGTAGTCGCCTTCCGACGTCCGGATGATGGCCGAGGCGATGGCCTTGAGAGGCCGGGTGACGAACTGCGACAGCATCCACAACGACAGGACGATCATCACGATCGTGCCGATCAGGCAGGCCAGGACGAAGTCGACGGCGCGCTGGTGGCTGTACTCGTCGACCTGCGCCTTGGCGGCATCGCGGGCGGCCAGCGTTTCCTTGACCAGGCCGTCGACCTTCGCCTGGAAGGCGATGCGTGAGGCGCGGCTGCCGGTCGACAGGGTTTCGGCGTTCCGGACCTGTCCGGCCAGGGCCAGGCGGGCCACTTCGCGGCGCAGGGCGATGAATCGGGCGGCGTCGGCTTCGATCGGCCGCATGCGCTCGGCTTCCGCCGGCGTCTGGCTGGTGCGCCACTCCGGCAGCAGCTTTTCGATGTCGTCGAGATTGCGGTCAAGCGACATGGCAAAGGCGTTGAGCTGAACCTGGTCGCCGTCGGCGTTCCACAGCCCCCGCGTTTCCATGACGACGTTGGAAATCAGGTGATTGAGCCGTTCACCGCGCCAGGCGTTGTCATAGGCGTGGTCGTAGGCCTTGAGCATGCGGTTGTAATCGGAGATGGTTGCCACGCCGAGGCCGCTCACAATCAGCGCCAGGGCGGCGAAACAGCCGACCAGCGCCAGCATCCTTGCTCGAATTGACACGCGCCGGATCTCCTGAACTTCCGGTTGGAACTGCGCAAAAAATACGCGCAAAAGTTAAGAAAATCGTGAATCAAAAAGCCCCTCCACCGGAGTGAAGGGGCTTCTTAATGCGTAACGCTTGCGCTCGGATCAGGCCTTGCGGTCCTTGAAGTCGAGCGTAACCACGGCCGGCTTGAGGTGCGGGCTCATGAAGTGAATCCAGCAGAACGCCACCAGGTAGGTGAAGGAGGCGATGGCGAAGATCAGCGCGTAGGAACCCGTCGTCTGCAGGATGAAACCAACGAACTTGGCCATGAACATGCCGCCGATGCCGCCGAGGAAGCCGCCGATACCGATGACCGAGCCTACCGCCGAGCGCGGGAACAGGTCCGACGGCAGGGTGTAGACGTTGGCCGAGAAGGCCTGGTGCGCGGCCGTGGCCAGACCGACGACCAGAACCGCGGTCCACAGACCGGAGATGTTCTGGGCGAAGAAGATCGGCAGCACGCAGATGGCTGCGACGAACAGGGTGATCTTGCGCGCTACGTTGACCGACAGGCCCGACTTGATGAGGGTCGAGGACAACCAGCCGCCAGCGATCGAACCGACGTCGGACAGCAGGTAGATGGCCACGATCGGCAGACCGAAAGACGTAATGTCCAGGCCATACTTCTTGTGCAGGAAGTCAGGCAGCCAGAACAGCCACAGCCACCAGATCGGGTCGATCAGGAACTTGGCGACAGCGAACAGCCAGGTTTCCTTGACCGTCAGCAGCTTCAGCCAGCCGACCTTCTCGACGACGTCGGGCGGGTCGCTTTCGATGAGCGCGACTTCGGCTTCGTTGGCCTTCGGATGCTGGCGCGGCTTGCGGTACATGGCGAACCAGATGACGGCCCACACCAGCGAAGCGCCGCCAATGAGGTAGAAGGCGTAGCGCCAGCCGAGGCCGAGCCCCGGAATGTGTACGACATTGTCGCCACCGAGCGGAATGTTCAGCATCGACACGGCGATCAGCGGCACGGCGAACGGCGCGATCAGCGCGCCGACGTTCGAACCTGCGTTGAAGACACCCGTCGCCAGCGCGCGTTCACGCTGCGGGAACCATTCGGTGATTGCCTTGATCGAGGAGGGGAAGGCGCCGGCTTCACCGACACCGAGCGCGGCCCGCATCCAGTTGAACTGGATGGCCGTGGTCACGGCGCCGGTCAGGGTGTGGGCGACGGTCCAGATAAGGAAAGCGATGGTATAACCGGCGCGAGCGCCGATCTTGTCGAGAATCTTGCCCCAGGCGAGATAGGCGATGGCATAGGCGCCCTGGAACCAGAAGACGACATCGGCATAGCCGTTTTCGTCCCAGCCCAGTTCCGTGGAAAGCGTCTCCTTGAGCACGCTCAGCGTCTGGCGGTGCGTGTAGTTGATGACAATGGCCATGAGAAGGAGGCCGACGATCACCCATCGGTAGTTGCTCGGTCTTTGACCGAACTCCTTGCCCGTTGCGGCATTCTGATCCTGCGACATACGTTTGTCCCTGTATGTGAACTATTTTTGCGCTCAGTCTTAACCTGAATTCTGGTTGCTGCCTACATAGGCAACAAATGACACCGGTGACAAGCCGGAAATTGTTTTGGGGTGGCGAATGAAAGCCATACGCCTTACGAACGAATTTCCTTGTGCCACAAAGCCTGGCCCCGAACGAGGCAGGCTCTGCAACGCCTGTGCCAGTCGAAGACCGAGCCCGAGCGGTTTAACGATGTGCCTTGGCCTTGTCCGTCGGTCAATGGCTAACCGGAAAAATTCCGGCGTTCTGAAAGCAAGTTCCCGCATTGCGGGAATAGTGCCTTGCCTTGGCAGCCGTTTACCTTCATGTTCGTCCCAAAATCCGTCTTAGTCCTGAGTTCCGCCTGCCCCGACATGCCATTCTGGCGCGCCGGACGAACCCTTTTTTCAGGAGCTGTGTATGTCAGTACAATTCAATATTGCACTCACCGAGGAAACCTTTGAGGGGGCCGAAGGCGTGCATATCTTCTTCCGTACATGGATGCCGGCGAGTGCGCCGCGCGCCATCGTCGTGCTGCAGCACGGCTTCAATGCCCATTCCGGCCAGTACGACTGGGTCGCGCACCAGTTCGCCGCCGCCGGCTACGCCGTCTACGCCGAAGACCTGCGCGGCCGCGGCAAATCCGAGGGCAAACGCTTCTATGTCGAGAATTTCGCCGACTACGTCAGCGACCTGTCCGGCGTCTGCGATATCGCCCGGTCGCGCCATCACGGCCTGAAGATGTTCGTATTGGGGCATAGCGCCGGCGGGGTGGTCGCCACGACCTATGCGCTCGACAACCAGGACAAGGTCGCCGGACTGATCTGCGAAGACTTCGCCTACCACGTTCCGGCGCCGGAATTCGCCCTCGATTTCCTGACCTTCCTGAGCCATTTCATCCCGGACGCGCCGGCCCTCAAGCTGAACAACGCCTTCTTCTCGCGCGATCCGGCGGTCGTGGCGGCGCTCAATACCGATCCGTTGATCGCTGACGAGACACAGCCGATGAAGACGGTTGGCGAGATGTGGAAGGCCGATCGCCGCCTTCAGGTCTCGTTCGACCATATCAAGACGCCGACCCTGATCCTGCACGGCACGGCGGACAAGGCGACGGACTATCACGGCAGCGAGGAGTTTTACAAGAAATCGGGCGCGTCGGATAAGACGATCAAGCTGTACGAGGGGCACTATCACGACCTGCTGGCCGACACGGGCAAGGAAGAGGTGATGGCGGAAATCGTCAACTGGGTCCAGGCACGGACCTGATGCGAAAAGGGCGGGCCTTGCAGCCCGCCCTTTGTCTTAGTGGTTGTCTCTGGGAACCCCCGCACCGACCTGCGCGATGCGCTGGTACTTGACGGCGTTTTCCAGCGCCATGCCGGTGCCCATCTGGCCGACGACGGCGCGCTGCATTTCCTGCCACGGCGTCTGGCTGGCCGGATACTGATACCCGCCAGCGGCTTCCAGCGCCTTGCGGCGCTCGGCGATTTCCGCGTCCGAGATCAGCACGTTGACGGTCGACTTGTTCAGGTCGACGCGCACCATGTCGCCGGTCTTCAGGATGCCGAGATTGCCGCCCGCCGCGGCTTCAGGCGAGGCGTTCAGGATCGACGGTGACCCCGAAGTGCCCGACTGGCGGCCGTCGCCGATGCAGGCCAGGCTGGTGATGCCACGCTTCAGCAGGTACTTCGGCGCCCGCATGTTGACGACTTCGGCCGCGCCGGGATAACCGACCGGGCCGGCGCCGCGCATGAACAGGATACAGTGCTCGTCGATGCCCTGGGACTCGTCGTCGATGCGGTGGTGATAGTCTTCCGGACCGTCGAAGACGATGGCGCGGCCTTCGAAGGCCTCCGGATCGCTCGGGTTGGACAGGTAGCGCTCGCGGAATTCCGGCGAGATCACCGACACCTTCATGACGGCGGAATCGAAAAGGTTGCCCGACAGGACGCGGAAACCGGCGCGCTCTTTCAATGGTTGATCGAACGGGCGAATGACCTTCTCGTCTTCGATGACGGCGTTCCGGCAGTTCTCGCCCATCGTCTTGCCGTTGACGGTCATGGCGCCTGCGTTGATCAGGCCATGCTGCATCAGCTGGTTGACGACGGCGGGCACGCCGCCGGCATGGTGATAATCTTCACCGAGATATTCACCGGCCGGCATCAGGTTGACGATCAACGGCACTTCTTCGCCGAATTCCTGCCATTCCTCGACCTTCAGGTCGACGCCGATGTGGCGCGCCAGGGCATTGAGGTGGATCGGCGCGTTGGTCGAACCGCCGATGGCCGAGTTGACGCGGATGGCGTTGATGAAGGCGTCCTTGGTCAGGATGTCCGACGGCTTCAGGTCCTCGTAGGCCATGTCGACAATACGCTTGCCGGTCAGGTACGAGATTTCGGCGCGGTCGCGGTGCGGAGCAGGGATGGCGGCCGAATAGGGCAGCTGCATGCCCAGCGCTTCGGTCAGCGAGTTCATCGTCGTCGCCGTGCCCATGGTGTTGCAGTAGCCGGTCGACGGCGCGGACGAGGCCACCAGCTTGATGAAGCCCTGGTAGTCGATCTCGCCGGCGGCGAACAGTTCACGCGCCTTCCAGACGATGGTGCCGGAACCGGTGCGCTCGCCCTTGTACCAGCCGTTCAGCATCGGGCCGACGGAGAGGGCGATGGCCGGAATGTTGACGGTCGCCGCCGCCATCAGGCAGGCCGGGGTCGTCTTGTCGCAGCCGATGGTCAGCACCACGCCGTCGAGCGGATAGCCATAGAGGATTTCGACCAGGCCCAGATATGACAGATTGCGGTCGAGGCCCGCCGTCGGGCGCTTGCCGGTTTCCTGGATCGGATGGACGGGGAATTCCATTGCGATGCCGCCGGCCTCACGGATGCCCTCGCGGATGCGTTCGGCCAGCACGATGTGGTGGCGGTTGCACGGCGACAGGTCCGAACCGGTCTGGGCGATGCCGATGATCGGCTTGCCGGACTGCAGTTCTTCGAGCGACAGGCCGAAGTTCATATAGCGCTCAAGATAGAGCGCGGTCATGTCGGCGTTTTCGGGATTGTCGAACCAGGCGCGCGAGCGGAACGGGACCTTGGGTTTGCGAGGCGTAGAGGTCATTGAAATCGTGTTCTTATGTGAAAAGAAATCGGCAAGGCTGGCCTTACACCAGCCTTGCCGCATGCGCACTACTTAATCGTATAAAAATGCTCGACGGTGGTCTGGGTGTAGGTCTGGCCCGGATCCAGGCGCGTCGTCGGGAAGGCCGGATGGTTCGGGCTGTCCGGATAGCGCTGGGCTTCGAACGCGATGGCCTGATACTTGGTCAGCTTCTGGCCGCCCTTGCCGGCGATGGTGCCGTCGAGGAAGTTGCCGGTGTACATCTGGATGCCCGGCTCGGTGGTCGAGATGGTCATGCCGCGGCCCGACACCTTGTCTTCGATGGTGACGGCCAGCTTGGGCTGAGCCGTCAGGCCGCCGCGGATATTGTAGTTGTGGTCGATGCCGCCGTTGCCGATGACGATCTGCGGATCCTTCGACGTGACGCGTTCGGCGACGTGAGCGGCGGTGGTGAAGTCGAATGGCGTGCCCTTGACGGCCAGTTCCTTGCCCGTCGGGATCAGGGTCTTGTCGACCGGCAGGATGGCGTCCGATTCGATCTTCAGGTCGGCGTCGAGCGCCGAACGCGTGGCCGGGATGCCGCCCAGGTTATACAGGCCGTGATTGGTCATGTTGACCACGGTCGGCTTGTCGGTGGTGGCCGAGTAGCTGAAGGTCAGGTCGTTGTTTTCATTGAGCGTGTAGGTGATTTCGGCCTTGACCGTACCCGGGTAACCCATGTCGCCGTCCGGCGAGGTCAGGGCGAAGGTCACCGAGGCCGAATCCGCGGCCGTCTTCACGTCCTTGATCGTCCAGTTGAGCTTGTCCCAGCCCTTGTTGCCGCCGTGCAGCGAGTTCGGCTCATTGTTGATCGGCAGGGTGTATTCCTTGCCGTCGAGGCTGAACTTGCCCTTGGCGATGCGGTTGGCGTAACGGCCGACCGTGACGTTGGTGTAGTTCGGGGTCTTTTCCCAGCCTTCGATGGTGTCGTAGCCGATGACGATGTCCTCGGCCTTGCCGTTGCGGTCGGGGACCATCAGGTTCTGCATGGCGGCGCCGTAGGTGATCAGCTTCACCGACAGGCCCTTCGAGTTCTTCAGCTCGACCGATTCGACCTTGGTGCCGTCCGACAGCGCGCCGAACTCGCCGCGTGTCGCGCTCACCGGACCGGCGGCCTCGGCCTTCTCAGCCGGCTTGGTGCAGCCGCCCAGAAGGCCGCTCATCATCACGAGCGCGCCCAGACCGGCGGCCATTCCGATAGTTTTCATCGATTTCATGCGTGTCCTCTCCTGACAACAACTTGGGCGCGGACAGGTTTCCGCACCGGTTTTTCCAGCCTGCCCCGGCACACCAGGTCTCAGTCCCGGCGGCTCTATTTATACAGCGCGCAGAGTCTTAGCCCGAAGGTTAATGTCAGACAATAACAAATCCCCCGGATGGGGTATCGGCAGGCAGATTTAGGATAGAACTCTAGGTGGGCCCGCCGCCGGTCAGGGCGCGCAGCGTATCGTCCTGCGCCATGCGGATCAGCGATTCCATGCACCAGCGCGCCGCGCCGCCGTCCTTGTCGGCGATGGCGTCCAGCACGCGCTCATGGTCGGGGATAGGGTCGCGCGTCAGGCCGTTGTGCCGGGCCTTGTAACGCGTCGTCCACGACACCGCCGCCTCGATCGAGCTGGACAGCGAGGCCAGCGCCTCGTTGTGCGTGGCATGGATCAGGGTGTGGTGGAAATCGAGATCGGCCCGCCGGCCGGCTTCGGTCGTCAGGGTCTCGCGCTTCATGATAACCAGCGAGGCGCGCATCGAGATGACGTCCTCCTCCGACCGGCGCAGCGCCGCCAGTTCGGCCGCTGCCGGTTCGGTGATCAGCCGCAGCTCGAACAGCGCCTTGATAAAGGAGGGCGACGGTTCGGTCTCGAACATCCAGCCCAGGACTTCCGGATCGAGCAGGTTCCAGCGGTTGCGGTTGGTTACCCGCGTGCCGGTCTTCGGGCGGCTTTCGACCATGCCCTTGGCGGCCAGAATGCGGATGGCCTCGCGATAGGCCGAGCGCGAGATATCAAAGGACGAGCTCGAATCGATTTCGTTGGGCAGGGCTTCACCCGGCGCATAGACGCCCTTAAGGATGTCGACGCCAAGCCGGTAGGCCAGCGCGCCGTGCAACCGGCCCTGATACATCGGGCCCGCCGGCACCGGCTCGGCGGCGGACGATGTGTCGGCCAGGCGCGGGCGGCCATTGCGCGGTTTGTCGGAACGGGACCGGGAAGAAAATGTAACGGCGTTTCTCATGGTGCTTGTCATGACACCGAATCCGGTGTTTGACAAAGGCAAATTGCATTCGGGGCTTCAGGCGATCCCTTTGATTTGTCTGAGTAATATTTGAGAGGGTGCATCATGCCTCTGCGTTTGATCCAGATCGTCACGCCCAATGGCGCCCGTCAGCTGGTCGCCGCCCGGCGCGGCGCAGAGGCCCGGGCCGTAACCGGTGTCAGCTCGACCTACGAACTGGTCCAGGCCGCCATCAAGGCGCAGGTGTCGATCGAAGCCCAGCTTGCCACGCTCGGTCTCGGTGAAGAAATCGACGTCGCCATGGCCCTGGCCGAGGGCAGGGTGCTGGCGCCGATCGACCATCCCGATCCGGCGCACCTGCACGTCACCGGCACCGGCCTGACCCACCTCGGCTCGGCGGAAGGCCGCCACCGCATGCACGAAGC
The DNA here is from genome assembly GCA_048497915.1 of Pseudomonadota bacterium. Lineage (GTDB taxonomy): Bacteria > Pseudomonadota > Alphaproteobacteria > Caulobacterales > Caulobacteraceae > Asticcacaulis. Next base: position 31,614 of record JBEHYZ010000033.1, on the reverse strand, counting down.
CGCCGCGAATTTCGGTAAGAAGGAGGGGGGAGACGAAAACCTCACCGACACCATGCGCATGTTCCTGATGGGCATGAAGGGCGGCAAGCCGGAAGCCGGCAAGGTCGGCGCCCAGCCGGAGTGGTTCTACAAGGGCAACGGCAACACCTTGGTTGGCCCGGACGGCGACCTGGAATCGCCTGCGTTCGCTGGCGACGGCGGCGAGGAACCGGAAATCGCCGGCATCTATGTCATCGGCGGAAAGGGCTCGCCCTATCGCGTCGGCTATGCCCTGGCCAACGAGTTTTCCGACCATGTCGTCGAGAAACAGAACTACCTGTGGCTGGCCCATTCCAAGCTGCGTCCGGCGTCAATCGGTGTCGAGATTCTGGTCGGCGACCTGCCGAAGCACATTTCCGGCACGTCGCGTATCTGGCGCGACGAGGCGGTCATCTGGGAAAAGCCGTTTATTTCGGGCGAGGACAACATGTCGCACAGCCTGGCCAATCTCGAACATCACCACTTCAAGTACGATATCTTCCGCAAGCCGTGGGACGTGCATGTCCACTGCTTTGGAACCGCCACCGCTTCCTTTGCCGACGGGGTAAAGACGCAGGATGGCGACGTCTTCGAAATCACTGCCGATGCCTTCGAATACGGCCTGCGCAACACCCTGCGTGTTCAGGCGCCGGAGCCTGTAACGGTGAAGACGTTATAATATTTCAAATTTGTAACATTTCGAGCGGGAAATAGGCGTAAAACCGGACTAAATCGCCGCCAACGCAGCGCGTGCTGGCTGCGGGTGTTCCGGGATCCATCGCTTACGATGCAAAAACCTATCTTCTACGACCCGTCGGGCAAGCGCAAAAAGGCGTCGCTTGTCGGCCTGATGGTGCTTATCGGCCTGGCCGTCGCGCTGTTTGTTGCGCTGCTTGTTTCCATTCTCTATGTGCCGAAGCCGCGCGATCTCGACCTGCACATGGAATATCCGCGGCCCTATGCCTCCAAGGTCAAGTCGATCCATTCGGCGCCGCATCACCCGCTGGCCGTGCGCCGCGGCCAGTCCGGCGTCAACCAACAGGTTATGGCCTTCTACACGCCCTGGTCCGACCCGAGCCTTGCCTCGCTCGAAAAGCACGTCAACAATATCGACGTCGTCATGCCGGTGATGGCCTTTATTAATGGCGCCAAGCACAGTTTCGAGTATCTGCCCGACGCGAAGTTTTCTCAACTCGTCCACAGCGCCCAGCACCGGCCGAACGTCTTGGTCGTCGTCCAGAACGCCAAGGGCGGCGTATGGGATAGCGACAATACCGCCAAGCTCTTGAACACACCCGTCGAGCGCACAAAGCTGATCGCCGAAATCGCCAACATGCTGCGCGCCGAGAAGGCGCAAGGCGTGGTCTTCGACTTCGAATCGCTTCCCGACCAAAGCCTGCCCGCCTATCTCAGCTTTCTGCGTGAGGCGCACGCCGCCCTGGCCGCCCAGGGGTTCCAGACCACGCTGACGGCGCCGGTCGACGTCCCGGAGTGGAATCTCAAGGCATTCTCCCAGGCCACCGACCGCATTTTCCTCATGATCTACGACCACCACTCCCTGGTCGATCCGCCGGGGCCGATTGCAGCCCAGGCGTGGTTCAACGACCGTGTCGCCTATGCCCTGAAGTCGGTCGATCCGGCCAAGGCGGTGGTCTGTCTCGAAAATTACGCCTACGACTGGTTCAAGACCAAGGACGGCAAGCCGGCGGCCGACCCCTGGACGGTCGAGGAAGCCTGGCTGATCGCCCATGATTCCGGCGCCCAGATACAGTTCGACCCAACCTCGGGCAACGCCTACTTTTTCTATGAAGAGGACGGCATCAAGCACGAGGTGTGGATGCTCGACGCCGTTTCGGCCTGGAACCAGATGCGTTCGGTCAACGACAGCAATATCAGCGGCGTGGCTCTGTGGCGCATGGGCTCGGAAGATCCGGCGATCTGGCACGCCTTCCGTGCGTTTCAGGGCGACAAGGCGCCGGACCTGAACAAGCTGACCACGCTCGGTGACGCGCCGGTCTTCGGCAATGGTGAAGTTGTCCACATCGACGAAACGCCGAAGGAAGGCAGTCGCACGGTGACTTTCGACAAGAACCTCATCGCCCAGAATGAGGTCTACGGCACCCTGCCGACGCCTTATGTCGTACGCCGGGCAGGCTATACGCCCAAGACTGTCGCCCTGACCTTCGACGATGGCCCCGATGGCCGCTGGACGCCAGCAATTCTTAAAATCCTGAAACAAGAGAATGTCCCGGCCACCTTCTTTGTCATCGGCGAAAAGGCGCTGGTCCACCGTGACCTGCTCAAGCAGATGGTCCGCGAAGGCCACGAGATCGGCAATCATTCCTACACCCATCCGGACATGTCGAAGGTGCCCGACTGGGAAATCCGCGTCGAGCTGAACTCGACTCAGCGCGTCGTCGAGGCCTACACCGGCCGGGCCATGCGGCTGGCGCGTCCTCCCTTGTTCGGTGATGCCGAACCGACCGAAAATACCGAACTTATTCCGGCGATGATCGCCCAGAAGCTTGGCTACACCGTGGTCGGCCTGCACGTCGATTCCGAGGACTGGCAGAAGCCCGGCGTCCAGGCCATCATCGACAATGTCATGGAAGGCGTTCACAAAGGCGCCGACAACGAGACGTCGCAGACCTGCCTGGGTGATCCCGACGGCGGCGGATGCCGGTCGGGCAACATCATCCTGATGCACGATTCCGGCGGCATCCGCACCGAGACCATCGCCGCCCTTCCGTCCATCATCCATCAGTTGAAGGCCGAAGGTTACAGCTTCGCCACGGTCGGCCAGCTGATTGGCCAGACGCCTGACCAGATCATGCCGAAACTGACCGGCCGCCAGCTGTTCGAAGCGCGGTTCGAAGTCGGCATCTTCGAAAGCCTGGCCTTCGTGTCGGAGGCGCTGAAGTGGCTGTTCATCGTCGCCATCGTGCTCGGCATCACCCGGGCGCTGACCTTGTCGGCCCTGGCCATCTACGCCGAATATACTGGCCACATGGAACCCCCTGAAGGGGCGCGCGGCAACGACCCGGCGGCCTTCGTCAAGTCGACCTTCGTCAGCGTCATCATCCCGGCCTTTAACGAAGCCCGCGTCATCGAGGCCTCTATCCGGCGTGTACTGAAAAGCCGCGGTGTCGACCTCGAAGTCATCGTCATCGACGACGGCTCGAAGGACGACACCGCGGCCATCGTCGCCAGGGCGTTCAAAAAGGACGCCCGCGTTCACTTGATCACCCAGGAAAACGCCGGCAAGGCCGCCGCCGTCAACAACGGCATCCAGGCGTCGAAAGGCGAGATCATTATCGCGCTCGACGCCGACACGCAGTTCGAGCCGGAAACCATTGCCCGCCTGGTGCGCTGGTTCCTCAAGCCGGAGATCGCCGCCGTCGCCGGCAACGCCAAGGTCGGCAACCGCTTCAACTTCGTCACCAGGTGGCAGTCGGTCGAATACATCACCGCCCAGAACCTGGAACGCTCGGCCCTGGCCATGTTCGGCGCCATGATGGTGGTGCCAGGCGCGGTCGGGGCGTGGCGCCGGACGGCGCTGGACGAGGCCGGCCGCTATCCGCACAATACGCTCGCCGAAGACCAGGACCTGACCATCGCCGTGCAGCGCCTCGGCTGGGAAGTCGCCTACGACCAGGAAGCCGTCGCCTGGACCGAGGCGCCGGAAAGCTTCACCGCCCTGATGAAACAGCGTTTCCGCTGGGCCTACGGCACCTTGCAATGCCTGTGGAAGCACCAGCGCGTTTTCGCGGCCGGCAAACCGAAAGGCCTGGCCTGGATCGGCCTGCCGCAGGCCTGGATCTTCCAGATCGGTTTTTCGGTGATTTCGCCGCTGATCGACTTCGCGCTGGTCGTCAATGTCATCGACACCATCGTGCAGGTGTCGATGCACGGCTGGGCCCAGACCAGCGGTGACCTGCAGAAGATGCTGTTCTACTGGCTTGCCTTCCTGACCATCGACGCCATCTGCGGCGCCATCGCCTACTGGCTGGAGCCGCGCGAGAAGCGTTACCCGGTGTTCTGGCTGCTGTCGCAGCGCTTCGTCTACCGTCAGATCATGTACTACGTTGTGCTCAAGGCACTTCTGTCGGCGTGGCGCGGTCTGTGGGTCGGCTGGGGAAAGCTGGAACGCTCCGGCCGCATCGGGTCCGCCCGGCCGGAGGAACTCCCCAGCCCGGAGGACATCGAAGTCAGCCACCCCGGTGCGGCGGAGTAGTTAAGCGGGATTGTATTTGCCCAGGAAATCGACGGCGGCCTGCATCATGGCGATGCGGGTCGACGCCATGGTCTCCCAGTGGTCCTGGCCCTTGTAGGTGATGAACTCGACCGTCTTGCCGGCGGCTTTCAGGGCGCGTTCCATCGTCTGGCTCTGATCGATGGGCACGACCGTGTCATCCGTGCCGTGGATCAGGAGAACGGGCGCATTGGCGCGTTCGGCCTGCCGGGCGGGCGAGATGGCGTCGAAATGGTCCTTGTCGCCGAGCTGATCGCGCCAGTACAGCAGGCGTGAGGTCTGGCTGTCCTGGCTGTTCTGGCGCTGGAAGTCCATGAAGCCCTTGATGTCGGACGGCGCGGCGATGGCGACGGCGCAATTGTAGACGCCCGGATCGAGCGTCACCCCGGCCAGAGCCGCATAGCCGCCGTACGATGCGCCCATGATCGCCACCCGCTTCGGGTCGATCGTGCCCTTGCCCGCCAGCCAGCGCACGCCATCGCTGAGGTCGGTCTGCATCTTGCCGCCCCATTCTCCGTGACCGGCCGTGGCAAAGTGGCCGCCATAGCCGCCCGAGCCGCGGAAATTGGGCTGCAGCACCGCATAGCCGCGCGACGCCAGGGCCTGCACCTGCCAGTCGAAGTCGACATAGTCGCGGACTTGCGGGCCGCCGTGCGGCAGCACCACCAGCGGCAGGTCTTTCGCCATCTTGAACGGCGGCAGGGTCAGATAGCCGTGGATATCCAGCCCATCGGCCGCCTTGTAGGTGATGGACTGCTTCTGGCTGATCCATTCCGCCGGCAGGTCGGGATAGTTGCTGGCCAGGGTGATGACCGTACCGTTGGAAAAATCGGAGAAATAGTAGGTTCCGGCATCGCCGGCGCTTTCGCCGTAGACGATCATCTGACGCGGATCGTCGCCGAAATCTTTTTGCGACACGCGATAGTCCGCGCCCATCAGCTGGCCGATGGCGCCGTTCAGCTTCTGCATGAACGGGTCGAAATAGTCGTAGGTGAACCAGTCGTCGTGGCGCAGGAAGCCGGCGAGATGCCCTGTCACGGGGTGGAACAAGGCCGACCTCGGCTTGTCCTCACCGGCAGCGTCCAGTGGGTCGCTCAGCTTGCCGTCGGCGCCGATCTCATGATACCGGCCGTTTTCGAAGCCCTCGTTCAGCCGGATGACGACGGAATTGCCGTCGCGGCCGATACCGATCAGGTCAGGCGAATTCAGGGCCGACCGCGTCTTGTAGACCGGCACCAGATTGATGTTCTTGCCTTTGCTGGTGTTGAAGTGCAGTGTCCACAGCTTGTCGGCTTCCTCGAACTCGGACATGGCCAGAACACGGCCATCGGGGGCCGTGACCCAGCCTTCGGCCTCCTGAGGCCCCAGCCACAGCAGGTCGCCGCCGACGCCGCCATCGGGCTCGAACGCATACAGGCACATCGAATTGAAGCTGCTGTCGAAGCGGACATTCGAGGCGGTGATACCGTATCCCTTTGGCGTCTTGATCCGGCCAAGATCGCCCATGACCATGGAATAAAAGCCAGGTTCATGGTCGAACAGGATTGAGATCTTGAGCGTATCGGGATCGAGCACGCGCGCGGTGGTGAACTCGTGCTTGTTGCCGACAAAACCGGGAAGCGCCTTGGTCACGGAAGTCGTCAGCACGACGTGCGTGTCGTCGGACCAGAACAGGCCGCGTATCTTGGCGGTGCCCAGCCCAATCTTTTTCGGTGCATCTTCGCTGCCGATGGTCAGGGTCAGCAGGTACTTCTCATCACCCGTCTGCGTGACGATGGCGCAGCGCTTGCCGTTGGGCGACAAGGCGATCTGATCGACCACAGGCGTCTGGGCAAAGGCCGCGACCGGTGGCCGGGGCGTGGTCGGCTTGGCAGGTTCTTCGGCACGGGCGCGCGGGGCGGTTGTCAGGACGGCTCCGGCGGCGGCGGCGCCCAGCAAGGCGCGACGGTTGAATGGCGATGACATGACTGCTCTCGTCTAGGCGGGATTGTATTTGGCGATGAAATCGACGGCGGCCTGCATCATGGCGATGCGGGTCGAGGCGATCGTTTCCCAGTGGTCCTGGCCTTTGTAGGTGATGAACTCGACCGGCTTGCTGGCGGCCTTCAGCGCCTTTTCCATGACCCGGCTCTGTTCGATCGGCACCACCGTATCGTCGGTGCCATGGATCAGCAGAATCGGGCACGAAGCCTTGGCCGCCTGCTTGGCCGGTGAAATGGAGTCGTATCGCGCCTTGTCGCCCAGGAATTCCTTCAGGTACAGGACGCCGGAATCCTTGCGGTCATTGCTGTTGTCGATCTGGAAGTCGACCAGCAGCTTGACGTCGGAAACGCCGGCAATCGAAACGGAGCAGTTATACATGCCCGCATCAAGGGTCGCTCCGGCCAGGGCGGCATAACCGCCGTAGGATGCGCCCAGGATTGCCACCCGTTTCGGATCGATCGTGCCCTGGGCGGCCAGGTAACGAACGCCGTCGCTGAGGTCGGTCTGCATCTTGCCGCCCCATTCGCCGTGGCCCGCTGCGGTAAAGGTTGCCCCGTAACCGCTCGAGCCGCGGAAATTGGGCTGCAGCACGGCATAGCCGCGCGAGGCCAGCGTCTGAACCTGCCAGTCGAAGTCGATGTAGTCGCGCGATTGCGGGCCGCCATGCGGCAGCACCACCAGCGGCAGGTTCTTGGCGTCCTTGAACGGCGGCAGGGTCAGGTAGCCATGAATCTCCAGCCCGTCGGCCGCCTTGTAGCTGATCGCCTTCTTCTGGGTGATCCACTCTTCCGGCAGATCCGGATAGTTGCCGGCGATAAAGACCGTGTTGCCGGTCGAGAAATCAGTGAAGAAGTACGATCCGGCATCGTTGGCGCTTTCGCCGTAGAGGATCATCTTGCGCGGATCCTCGGCGTAGGCGGCATGCGACACACGGTAGTCCGATCCCATCAGCTGGATGACGGCGTCATTAAGTTTTTTCAGGAACGGATCGAAATATTCGTAGCTGAACCAGCTGTTGTGACGCGAGAAGCCGGCCAGGCGTGCCGTTACCGGATGGAAAAGTGCCGAGCGTGGCTTGTCCTCGCCGGCGGCATCGAGCGGGTCGGACAGTTTGCCGTCAGCGCCGATCTCATGATAGCGGCCATAGTCGAAACCGTCGTTCAGTTTGATGACGACCGACTTGCCGTCGCGGCCGATGCCGATCAGGCTCGGCGAATGCAGGGCTGAGCGCGTCTTGTAGATCGGCTTGAAATTGACCATCTTGCCGGGCTCGGCGAAGTTGTAGAACAAGGTCCATTCCTTGTTGTCTTCCTTGAACTCCGCCGTGGCGTAGATGTAGCCGTCCGGCCCGATCACCCAGTTTTCCGTCTCGCGCCCTCCGACACAGATTTCGCGGCCGTGAGAGCTGTCCGTCGGGAAGCTGTAGAGGCAAAGGGGATATTCGCCGGACATCCTGTAGTTGGACGCCAGGATGCGGTATCCGGTGGGTGTCTTGATGCGGCTGAGTTCGCCGATGACGATGCCGTAGAAGCCCTCTTCGCCCTGGAACAGGGTTGAGACCTTGGCGGTATCGACATTGATCGAACGGACGACGGCGAATTCGTGCTTGTTGCCGACAAATTCCGGCAGGGAGGTCGTGGTGGTGTCGGTAAGCACGACATGCGTGTCATCGGCCCAGAACAGGCCGCGCACCTTTTCCGGCCCCAGCCCAATGATCTTCGGTTTGACGTCGCTGCCGATGGTCACGATCATCAGGAACTTGTTGTCGCCTTTCTGGGTGACCAGCGCGCAGCGCGCGCCGTTCGGCGACAGGTCGATGTGGTGGATCAGCGGCGTTCGGGCAAACACTTCGATCGCCGGCATGGGCGTCGTCGGCGCGGTTGGCGTCGCGGGTTTGGCGGCGGCCTCTTCGGCCTGAGCGTGCGTCGTGGCCAGAACGGCGCTGGCTGCCGCGGCGCTGAGCAGCGCGCGGCGGTCGATAGTCGATGGCATGAAGCCCCCCTCAGGGCACATCCCGAAGATGTGCATAACAACAACGTGTTGTCGCCGGATGTTACAATCTTATATTTTAACGCGCAATCGTCTATCTACTCGCGCGCGAAATGCTTCAGCCAAACTGGTTGCGGAACCATGTTGTCTGGCGCTTGGCGTAGTTGCGCGTCTTCTGCCGGGCGAGGTCCAGCGCGCTGTCCAGGGACATTTCGCCGCGCAAGTATGCCGCGAATTCGGCTAGCCCCAGCACGCGCATGATCGGCCAGTCATCCTGCAGGCCTTTGTCCATCAGCGCCTGCACTTCATCGAGGGCACCGTGGTCGAGCATAAGTTGCAACCGCGCATCACAGCGCGCGTATAGTTCGGCCCGGTCGGGCGTCAGGATATCGAGGTCGTAGGTACCTTCCGCCAGAGTCGGTTGCGTGCGGTTCTGCCAGTCGGTCAGCGGCACGCCGGTTTCCAGCCACACCTCATAGGCGCGCGTCAGGCGCTGGCGGTCATTGGCCAGGATACGCTGTTCGGCCTCCGGATCGAGCGGTCGCAGGATGTTGCGAAAGGCCTCTTCGCCTTGGTCCTCATACGCTTGCCGGGCCGTCTGCCGGGCTTCGGCGCCGATCTCGGGGATTTCCGCCAGTCCGTGTACCAGACTGCTAAAATAGAGCCCGGTGCCCCCGACGACGCAGACTGGCCGTCCGCCACCGGACGCCGCCTCGATATAGGGCAGGGCGGCGCGCAGCCATTGCCCGGCCGACCATAGCTCTTGCGGCGGCAAATGACCGTACAGCACATGTTCGACGCGGGTCGTGTCCGCTGTGTCCGGTCGCGCCGTCAAGGTTGGCACGTCGGCGTAAAGCTGCATCGAGTCGGCGTTTACGATGATGCCGCTGGTCGCTTCGGCCCATTCCAGCGCCCGGGCCGACTTGCCTGACGCTGTCGGCCCGGCCAGCAGATAGAGGGGAGTGTCGGAAGGCGGCATGGTGAGCTTTTTTAGACTTTCGCCGCTGACATTTGCGGCTTATGGGAAGGGCGAAATTACTCTCCTCCCCATCCTTATGGGGAGGTGGCCCGCAGGGCCGGAGGGGTCACTTCGTGCGGCAAGTGACCCCTCCGGCGAGACAAGCTCGCCACCTCCCCACAAGAGTGGGGAGGAGAGTTAAGCGCAATATCCGAGAGAGTCCATGACCGAACCGACCCGCGAAGCCATCCTCGACGCCCTCGACCGGATCACCGATCCGGCCAGCGGAGAAGGTTTGGCCCAGGCCGGGATGGTGCGCGGCCTGGTCGTATCGGCCGATCGCGCCGGGTTCATGCTCGAAGTCCCCGAAGCTCAGGTACAATCCTACGCGTCTGTCCGCGAAGCCGCCGAAACCGCCCTGCGTGGGTTGGGATTCGACAAGGCCCAGGTCGTGCTGACCGCCGAACATGCCGCTACGCCCGTCAAGCAGCCGTCCGCCAAACTCTCCGACCGCGCCGTCAGTGACGGCAAACCCAAGGCCCCGGTCGCCGACAGCCGCCCCGATCACGTCAAGCGGGTTATCGTCGTCGGTTCCGGCAAGGGCGGTGTCGGCAAATCGACCGTATCACTCGGTCTGGCAATCGGTCTGTCGCAGCTCGGCCTGAAGGTCGGCTTCCTCGATGCCGACATCTATGGGCCGTCGGCGCCGGTCATGCTCGGCCTGCGCAACCCGCCGGCATTTGGCGACGACAAGAAGATGGTGCCGCCCGAAGCCTTCGGCCTGAAGGTCAATTCGGTCGGCTTCCTGGTCGACGCCGATCAGGCGATGATCTGGCGCGGGCCGATGGCGTCGCAGGCCCTGACCCAGCTTCTGACCCAGACGCGCTGGGGCACGGTCGAGGAGCCGCTTGATGTGCTGGTGGTCGATCTGCCGCCCGGCACCGGCGACGTGCAACTGACCCTGACGCAGAAGACCCTGATCGACGGCGCGGTGGTCGTCTCGACTCCGCAGGAAATGGCGCTGGCCGACGCCCGCCGCGCCGTCACCCTGTTCGAAAAGACCGGCATCGTGGTTCTGGGCGTGGTCGAGAACATGGCCTTCTTCGCCGCGCCCGACGGCAGCGAAATCGAGATCTTCGGACGGGGCGGCGCGCGCGACATGGCGGCCCGGAACAACGTCGCCTTCCTCGGCGAACTGCCGCTTGATCCGGCCTTGCGTAAGGGCGGCGATACCGGGCAGCCGCTTACCGCTTTGCTCCCCGACGGCGATGCCGCCCGCCGCTTCCGCGAAATGGCGCAAACCGTATGGGATCGCCTTAATATCGATTAACAACCTGCCTGTTTAGGCGTATTGATGCGGCAGGCTGACGCCCGTAGAGTGAATCGGGCGCCGGGGGATTGTTTCGTTTTTTTGTTTTACCGCGTTTTCCGCCGTTTTGCCGGTGCAGCCGGTCTGCGCCTTTCGGAAAGCGCCCTCAATCATATTTCATAACGCAGGAGAGTGGGCTGTGAGTGTGTTCAAGCGTAAATCGGTAAAGCTTTTCGTCAGCGTCGCGGCTTTGGCTGCCGCGGCCTTCGCGGTGCACGCCGCCACGCCGGCCCCGGCCAAGAAGCAGGTCGTGACCGGCCCGGTCGCTGTCTACTGGATGAACACGACCACCTCGACCGGCATGAGCAACATGATGAACGGCGCCGGTGGCAAGCCGTCGATGAGCTCGATCATGGGCGCCATGACCGGCGGCGGCAACAACGTCACGCACGGCATGACCATGGAGCTGGGCTCGAACCAGGCGGCGGCTTCGGAACCGGCGGGCGACCACCTGCCGCCGGCCGCGCTCAACGCCGGCGACGACCTGCCGCTGTACTACAAGCCGGTCAAGGCCGGTCCGGTCGAACAGTCCGAACCGACGCCGGACCAGCCGCGCGATTACCAGCCACCCAAGGGCAAGATCCTGATCTTCTGGGGGTGCGGTGAGCATGCGCCCAAGACCCAGCCGGTGGTCATCGACCTGTCGACCCTGACCGACCCGGCGGCGCGCGCGGCGACCATGAAGAAGATGATGCCGCTGACCAACACCATCGCGCTCGACCCGGTTCATCCGCCGCGCCCCGACGCCTGGAAGAACTATGGCGAATGGCCGAACGTCAAGAGCAAGAAGGGCATTGGCTCGGGCGCCTCGTTGGTCGGTGCGCACACGATCAAGGCCAACTACGCGCCGCAGATCGACTTCACGCTCGCCGCGAACCAGGACTTCCTGCCGCCGATCAACGTCACCAACAACGAAAAGTCGGCCTCAGGCGCCGTGCCGCTGGCCTGGAGTCCGGTCAATGGCTCCAAGGGCTTTGTCGTCACCGCCGTCGGCGGTGGTCAGGACGTCGTGGTGATGTGGACCTCGGCCCAGGTGCAGACCGCCTGGATGGGCATGGCGCCGGATTACCTGACGGCCAATGATGTCTCCAAATTATTGGCGAACAAATCTTTGCTGCCAGGCGACACGACCACCTGTACGGTTCCGGCTGAAGTCACCGGTGCTGCCCAGGGCCTGATCTACGGTATTACCGCTTACGGTGGCGAAACCAACATCGCCTATCCGCCGCGCCCGGCCGACGTCAACACGCCGTGGAACATCCAATGGGAAACCAAGGTCCGCTATCGCTCGACGACCGGCGGTCTGCTCGGGCAGAACATGGGCGGCATGATGATGGGCGGTGGCATGGGCGCCAGTCAGTCGCAACCGGCCTCGAACAATTCCGGCGACCAGGGCGGTCAGCAAAAGAAGAAAAAGGGTGGCATGTTCGGCGAGCTGGTCAAGCAGGCTGCCGGCAGCATGATCCCTTAAACCCGTTCGTAAACCCGGAGCGTGAAGGCGTAATCATCGCCTTCCGCTTTCGGGAAGGCTTCCTCCGATACAACCTTCCACACAGCCGGATCGATCTCCGGAAAAAAGGTGTCGCCGTCTTCGATGGTCGCGTCCACATGCGTCACATACAGCCGGTCGGCCTTGGGCAGGCATTGCGCGAACACGTTCGCTCCGCCGATGACACAGATTTCCGGCATGTCCGACGCCGGCGCACCGTCTTCGACCGCGTGCTCACGGCCGATATCCAACGCCTCGTGCAGCGAATTTACGACAATGCCGCCTTCGGCCTCGAAGGTCGGGTCGCGCGTCAGCACCAGATTCAACCGGCCGGGCAAGGGTTTGCGCGGCAGAGATTCCCACGTCGTCGAGCCCATGATGATGGGCTTGGAATGGGTGATTTCCTTGAACTTCTTCAGGTCCGAGCGGATATGCCACGGCAGGGTGCTGTTGCGCCCTGTGCCACGCCCGATGACCCGGTTGTCGCTCATGGCGACCACGAGCGACAATCGGACTTTGACGATCATACGGCTACCGGCGCTTTGAGCGCCCCATGCGACTGGTAATTCTCGATGGAGAGATCGGCATAGTCGAAGCCGAACAGGTCCGTCTTGGGCGCCAGCTTCAACTGCGGGAAGGTAAACGGCGTGCGCGATAGCTGAATCTGCGCCTGCTCCATGTGGTTGAGGTAGAGGTGCACATCGCCGAAGCTATGTACGAAATCGCCGGGCTCGAGGCCAACCGCCTGCGCTACCATATGCGTCAGCAGGGCGTAGGAGGCGATATTGAACGGCACGCCGAGGAAGATGTCGGCCGACCGCTGATAGAGCTGGCAGCTCAATTTCCCGTCCGCCACGAAGAACTGGAACAGACAATGGCATGGCGGCAAGGCCATGTCATCGACCTCGGCCGGGTTCCATGCCGAAATAACATGGCGGCGCGAATAGGGATTGGTCTTCAGGTTTTCGACCAGGTTTTTCATCTGGTCGATGACGCGGCCATTCGGCGCCGTCCATGATCGCCATTGCTTGCCGTAGACGGGCCCGAGATTGCCGTTTTCATCGGCCCATTCGTCCCAGATGGTCACGCCATGGTCGTGCAGATATTTGACATTGGTGTCGCCGCGCAGGAACCACAAAAGCTCGACGGCGATCGATTTGAAATGCACCTTCTTCGTGGTAAGCAGTGGAAAACCTTGGCTCAGGTCAAAGCGGATCTGCCGCCCAAACAGGCCGAGCGTCCCGGTGCCGGTGCGGTCTTCGCGCTTGATTCCGTTGTCGATCAGGTCGCGCACCAGGTTGAGATACTGATATTCGGGATGATCAAACATGCGCGGCGCTTTATACAGGAGGCGATTCTTGCCCCAGTATAGCCGAGGCCGTGCCGCCATGCCATTACCTGTTTATCACGACCGCGATTGCGACCTCTCGATCATTCAGGCCACGAAGCTGCTGATCATCGGTTACGGCAGCCAGGGCCGCACCCAAGCCTTGAACGCCCGCGATTCCGGCGTCAGCCGCATCAAGGTGGCGCTGAAGCCCGGCTCCGCCACCCGCGCTAAAGCCGAGGCCGATGGTTTCGAAGTGGTCGGCGTGAGTGAAGGCGTCGCATGGGCGGACGTCATTGTCGTGCTGACCTCCGATGAGGCGCATCAGGCGCTGTTCCGCGACGAGATCGCACCGGCTTTGCGTTTTGGTCAATCATTGATTTTTTCCCACGGCCTGTCGATCAATTTCGGTCTGATCGTGCCGCCGGCCGACGTCGATGTCCTGCTGGTCTCACCCAAGGGAATCGGCCCGCGCATCCGCGATATCTACGTGGCAGGTGAGGGCGTGTTCTGCCTGTTCGCCGTTCATCAGGACGCCACCGGCAAGGCTAAGGCGCTCGGCCTGTCCTACGCGGCGGCCTTGGGCTGCGGGCGCAAGGGCATTCTGGAAACCACCATGAAAGCCGAATGCGAAAGCGACCTGTTCGGCGAGCAGGTGGTGCTGTGCGGCGGTACACGGGAGTTGGTGACGGCTGGTTTCCAGACCCTGGTCGATGCCGGCTATCCGCCGGAAGTCGCCTGGTTCGAGACCTGCTATGAGCTCAAGCTGGTGGTCGATTTGTTGTGGGAACTGGGCATGTCGGGCGGCTTCGGCAAGATCTCCAATACCGCCGAATATGGCGCCTACCTGACCGGTCCGCGGGTGATCAACGAGTCCTCCAAAGCGGCCATGCAGGCTGTGCTGAAGGACGTGCAGTCGGGCGACTTCGTCCGCGCCCTGATGAAAGACTACGACGCCGGCAGCCCGGACCTGCTCAGACGCCGCGCTGAATTGCGTGGAAATTTGTTAGATGCTACCAAAACACTATTAGACAAAGAAGGAGGAGGGGGCGAATGATAGGAAATATTTCGAAGTACAAAAAAGATGTGGAACGACTTGATGCGGAAGGATTAAAATTAGAATATTCGTTTTTGCATATGCACAATAAAAATAACTTCACAAAGGAAATTAATGCGGCATTTGGTGCTGATGATGCAAAAGAAATAATAAAAAATTTGCCAAAGTTCAACGAAAAGTATGAAGCCTGGTATGGAGAAGCTTTGGCTTTAATAAGGCAGTTGATGCCCGATAGAAAGGAAGATTTTGTTAGGCTTTATGAAAAGCCAAAAGCTAGAAAAAATTTGAACCATGACAATTACACGATTCAAGATGCGATTCACGGAATACAAAATATATATGAGGATGGCGTAAAGCCTGTGCACGCCATTAACTTACTTAGGCAGCAAATAAATATATTAAAAGCGTGTAGTGCCAGATTTGAAAGTTCTCTATTTGATATAAAGCAATTGGTCCAGGCTGATTTGCTTGACAGCGAGCTTGATGCTGCTCGTGAGCTACATAAGAATAAATTTCTTCGAGCTGCCGGAGCTGTCGCCGGGGTTGTTCTAGAAAAACATTTAGTACAAGTTATTGAAAATCATAATCTGAAATTAGTGAAGAAAAATCCATCAATTAGCGATTATAATGAAATTTTAAAAGCCAATTCTGTTATTGAGATTCCGCAGTGGAGACATATTGGATTAATGGCAGATATTAGAAATTTATGTGATCACAACAAACAAAAAGAGCCGACTTCTGATCAGGTTATGGATCTTATTGATGGGGTTAATAAAATTACAAAGACTATATATTAATTTTTGCATGGTAATTGGAGTAATTGGGCTTTCCAATTTAAATTAAATTCCCCGCGCAAAATCGCTTCAACCGCTTCCGTGTGCTTGCGTTCGCCGTTATCGTGCAGGATCAGCGGCGGAAGTAGCCGCAGCGGCGCCTTGCCGAGCCGTTGTGCCCGGACGACAACCCGCTTGGCCTCCTTGTCGGCGAACGGTTGCACCGGCCGCACCACGAACGATCCCGCCTTGTCCGACAGCCCGCTGAGCAAATCCGCCAGCCGGTCAGCACGATGGATGAAGATGATGTCGCCGCCGTCCTTCACCGCCGCCAGAGCAAAGTCGAGCCACGCCTGCAGGCCGTCGTCGGCGATCCAGGCGGCGCGTTTGGCCTCATGCGGAGGGCGCAACAGATCCGGATCGTCAAAATAGGGCGGGTTGGAGAACACCAGATCGAAGCGCTCCAGCTCAAACCCTTTGAAGCCTCGACCGATATCGTCTTCGATGATCCCGACATCGTGCAGACCGTTCAAAAGCACGTTATTGCCCGCCAGGGCTGCATAGTCCGTCTCGCGCTCGATGCCGGTCAGTTCAAGCTCCGGACAGCGCACTTTGAGCGACAGCAAAGCCCCGCCGACGCCGCAACCCAGTTCCAGGCCACGCAAGGCTTTGCTGCGCCCCGACCGGCGTTCCGCCACCACGCCTGCACAGGCTGCTGCCAGCAATGCGCCGTCCATGCCGATACGATACCCCCTGGCGGGCTGCATCACTTTGACGCGCTTGCCCAGGAGGTGCGTAAATGCCGCAGGTGTGTCAGACTGTGTGAGGTTCGCGCCGCTTTCGGTTGTCATGGGCTTTTCGATGGTCAATGATTTCGGGATGTGTCCGAAAAGGATCTGGCCGGGTCAAGGATACAGGTTGTAACGAATAACATAACTTGAGGCATGGACTATCCCGCTGAGGCGGTTTATGGCCTTGGGACTAGTCAGGAGTTAACGCATTGGATTCGGCCAATATCGACGCGGTACGGGAAACGGACACGAAGGCCCCGAAGGCCGATGTGCACGCGCTCGTGTCCCTGTGCGATCCGGACATGGGGCAGATCAATGCGCTGATTACCGAGCGCATGCAATCCGAAGTCGCCGTCATTCCCGCCCTGGCCGATCACCTGATCGCCGCCGGCGGCAAGCGCCTACGGCCGTTGCTGACCGTGGCGGCGGCGCGCCTGTGCGGCAGCCACAATACCCATCACCACAACCTGGCCGCCGCCGTCGAGTTCATCCATACGGCCACCTTGCTGCATGATGACGTCGTCGACTCCTCTCAGCTGCGCCGCGGCAAGGTCGCTGCCCACCTGATATGGGGCGCGCCGTCGTCGGTGCTGGTCGGCGATTTCCTGTTTGCCCGCGCCTTCGAGCTGATGGTCGAGACCGGTTCCTTGCGCGCGCTGGACATCTTGTCGAAAGCCTCGGCGGTGATCACCCAGGGCGAAGTCCTGCAGCTGATGAAGGCCTTCGACCTGAACCTCAGCCAGGCCGACTATATCGAAATCATTTCCGCCAAGACCGCCGCCCTGTTCTCGGCCGCTTCGCAGTCGGGCGCCGTCGCGGCGCAGGCGAGCGAGGACAAGATCCAGGCGCTCTACGACTACGGCCTCAATCTCGGCCTGGCCTTCCAGATTCAGGACGACGTGCTTGACTACCAAAGCTCGGCCGCCGCCTTGGGCAAGAACGCCGGCGACGACTTTGCCGAGGGCAAGTCGACCCTGCCGTTGATCCTCGCCATGCGGGCCACCCGCGCAACCGACACGGCGTTCTGGGAGCGGACCATCGGCAAGCGCGAGCAGAAGCCCGGCGACTTTCAGCACGCTCAGGCCCTGATGGTCTCCAGCGGCGCGCTTGAGGGCGCCCGCGCCGTCGCCAAAACCTATGCTGACAAGGCGCACGCGTCTTTGAACATCTTTGAAGCCGGCCCCTGGCGGCAGGCGCTGGAAAGCCTTGCCGCCTACAGTGTCGAGCGGACGACCTGAGGTCTGATCAAGTGCCGGCGCCTGCACATGCCGAGCCCGATCCGAGCCCCGCCCCGGTTGGCGCCCAGGTCCGCGCCCGCACCGAGGAGGCCCGTTTCTTCGAACTCGATATCCTGCGTGGCGTGGCGGCCTATCTGGTCGTCATCTATCACTACAAGCACTTCCTGTTCGACCGCGGCAATTTCGACTACGACCATCTGCCGCTGCATACCCTGCTGGCACCGGTCTATGTTTACGGCCAGTTCTTCGTCGAACTGTTCTTCTCGATCTCCGGCTATGTCTTCTTCTGGCTCTACGCCGAGGCCCTGTCGGAGCGCCGGCTGGGGCTGAGAAGCTTCTTCATCGCCCGGTTCGCACGGCTTTATCCGCTCTATTTCGTCACCTTTATCGTGGTCGCCCTGTGCCAATGGGCGTTCCATGCCCTGTATGGCGACACCTACATCTATCATCACAACACGGCAGGCAATTTCGCGCTCAACCTGTTCATGGTGCATGAGTGGATTCCGCACGCCGAACAGACCTTCAACGGACCAAGCTGGTCGATCTCTGTCGAGGTGTTCCTCTATGCGCTGTTTTTCGCCATCTCCTATGCACGGCTGAACACGCCGCTGATGCTGGCGGCGGTGGTGGCGGCCGGCCTGGTGTTTCGCTATGCCCAGTTCGACCCGACCGGCGATTTTTCGCGCGGTGTGCCGTCCTTCTTCTTCGGCGGCTTGGCCTTCTACGCCGTGCAGTTCCTGCGCACCGAAGGCCGCGAAGTGTGGATGCACCGTGTCGACGGCATATTGAAATGGGGCCTGCCGGTGCTGTGGCTGCTGACCTATGTTCGCACCCAGCCCGCCTTATGGCAGCCGATCGAGCAGGCGCTGCACCTGAAACCGCCGGGACCGCCTTTTGATACTCTGAGCACGGAAGGGTTTGTCTACGGCCTGGTGCCCCTGACCCTGCTGGCGCTGGGCCTGCGCCGCGACCGCTGGCGCGCGCCGCTGCTGTCGCCGAAGCGGCTGCACGGCTTTGCCTGGATCGGGGACATTTCCTACTCGATCTACCTGATCCATTTTCCGCTGCAGATCGGTGTTATGATCCTGATGGCGCAGTTCCCTTACGCCCAGCGGGCGGCTTGGTTTTCCTCGCCGCTGACCCTGCTGGCATTTCTGGCCGCCGTCACCGGTCTGGCGCGCCTGAGCTTCGTCTTTTTCGAGATGCCGATGCGCAAGTTGATCAAGCGCTGGCTGACCGACAAGCTAGCAGCGCTGCGGCCTCAGAAGGCAATATAGCCCGGAAAGCGCGCCATGATCGCCGCGAACACCGGGATCAGGCCGAACAGCCGCAACTCCCACAGCAGCCATTTACGCACCTTGGCGATGTCGTCTGAGCCGGGAAGGTAGGTCGGATCGGCCGCCGCTTTCTTCCATTTCAAGAAGGTGAGGGTGGGCGGCACCGACAGCAGCCCGACCCCGAGGAATGCCGCCATCTTCAACCAGAAAAACAGGTTATGCAGATAGTAGCTCGCGCCCTTGAGGCCGAAATGCACGCGCAGCACACCGATGACGATGATCGCGCCTGCCAGAAGGCCATAGCCCATGTCGATGCGCGTCAACCGCTGTAAGCCCGCCGGCGTCAGCCCGTCGCGCGTCAACGTCAACTCGATGACCAACACGGCCAGCAACATGAAAATCAGCAGGTGATGGACGATAGCGAGGATCAGGTCGGTCATGTTTGGCTCCCGAGGCTAAGTTACAGGTTAACATGCCTTTTCACCGCCGCAAGCCGCTGCTAAACCGGAGAAACAGAGTCGTGGCTTTTCTCCAGTGAGGATATGATGACGGATACAAATGGCGTCTTTGTCGGTCAGGCGACCGCTCCGGAAATCCTCCTGTATCAGCGCGCCAACCGCCACGGCCTGGTGGCGGGCGCCACCGGCACCGGCAAGACCGTGACGCTTCAGGTCATCGCCCAAGAATTTTCCGACGCGGGCGTGCCGGTTTTCGCCGCCGATGTGAAGGGTGATCTCTCCGGCATCAGCCAGCCGGGCACGCCCAACGACAAGCTTCTCGAACGCGCCAAGGGCATGAACCTGGACCTGCAGCCGGCTGCCGCGCCGGTCATTTTCTGGGATTTGTTCGGCAAAAAGGGCCATCCGATCCGCGCCACCATCTCCGAAATGGGGCCGCTGCTGCTGTCGCGGTTGCTGGATCTGAACGACACCCAAGCCGGTGTGCTCAACATCGTCTTCCATGTGGCGGACAAGGATGGCCTGCTGCTGCTCGATCTCGATGATCTGCGCGCCATGCTCAACCATATTTCGGAAAACGCCAAGGACATCAGCGCTCAGTACGGCCAGGTGTCGCCGACGACCATCGCCACCATTCAGCGCGCGCTATTGCAGATCGACACCCAGGGCGCCGGCAATTTCTTCGGTGAGCCGGCCTTGTCGCTGAGCGACCTGATGCGCACCACGCCGGACGGCAAGGGCTATGTCAACGTACTGGCGGCCGACCGCCTGATTGAAAGCCCGGCGCTCTATTCGACCTTCCTGCTGTGGCTGATGTCTGAGCTGTTCGAGGAACTGCCGGAAGTCGGCGATCCGGAAAAGCCGAAGCTGGTCTTCTTCTTCGACGAAGCGCACTTGCTGTTCAAGGACGCGCCGAAAGCCCTGCTCGACAAGATCGAGCAGGTGGTGCGCCTGATCCGTTCGAAGGGCGTCGGCATCTATTTCGTGACGCAGAACCCGGCCGATATTCCGGACAGCGTTCTGGCGCAGTTGGGCAACCGCGTTCAGCACGCCCTGCGCGCCTATACGCCGTCGGAGCAGAAGGGCCTGAAATCGGCAGCCGATTCGTTCCGGCCCAACCCGGCCTTCGATACGATCGAGGCTATCCAGAACCTGGGCACGGGTGAAGCGCTGGTATCGCTGCTCGATGAAAAGGGCCGGCCGAACATCAGCGACAAGACCCTGATCCGTCCGCCGGCGTCGCGGCTTGGGCCGGCGACGGATGCCGAACGGCAGGCGGCGGTGGCCGCATCACCGGTCAAGAGCACCTACGACAAGCCGCTGAACCGTGAGTCGGCCTATGAGGTGCTGTCGGGCCGGACCAATGCGCAGCAGACGGCCGCGGCGGGAGAAGAGACGGCGACCTTGCCGACTGTGCCGTCAGCGGCCGAAGCCAGGGCCGCTGCGGCTGCGGCCAAGGCGGAAGCCAAGGCCCAGGCTGACGCGCAAAAGCAGCACGACAAGGCGATGGCCCAGACGATGAAGTCCGTGACATCGGTGGCTGTGCCGATCATCCGCTCGATGGGGATCATGCTGGGGCGGGAATTGCTGCGCGGCATGATGGGGAACAGCCGGAAGCGGTAGCGCACGGATAAACTTATGGGGTTTGGGGCCTGTGGCCCCAAGACTTTCCTATATCCAATAAAAAGCCCCGCCCCGAAGAGGGGCGAGGGCTCTTTTATTGGATTTAAGTAAGGTTTTGTGGGGTCACGGACCCCACGCCCCGTAAGTTTGGCGTCCACTACCCCTTCACGTCAAACGCCACATCCCGTGGCCGGCGCGTCAGGCTCTCGCCGCCGTCGACCGTCAGGATTTGCCCGGTATAGCTCGGCGTCTCGATCATGAAGACAATCGCCCGCGCCAGGTCCTCGATCGTGCAGGTCAGCCCCAGCGGCGTCGCTTTCATGGCCGCTTCGAAATCCGCCTGGGTCTGGTCGCCGCTAGGCAGCACAACCCCCGGCGCCAGCCCGCACACCCGCATGGACGGCGCGCACGCCATGGCCAGAGGCTTGATTAACCCCGCCAGCCCCACCTTGCCCGCCGTATAGGACAGGAAATCCGGATTGGGATTGAACACCTTCTGGTCCAGCATGTTGATGGCCAACTTGCCGCCTGCCTCAGCCATTGCCTTGATCAGGAACACCGGCGCCGTCAGGTTGCTGGTCAGATGCGCCGCCCAGCTTTCCGGCGTCAGGCTGCCGAGGTCGTCATATTTGAACAGCGACGCCGAATTGATCAGCACATCCACGCTGCCAAACCTGGCCGCCACGGCCGGTATCAGCCCGGCGCGCTCACCATCGTCATTCAGATCAGCAGCAAATGTCTCGACCTCGTGACCCTGGGCCGCTAGCCGCGCCTTCAGTTCGTGCGCGCCATCGACCGAGCGATGATAGTGCAGGGCGACGCGGTATCCCTTGCCCGCCAGCTGCTCGACCAGGCCGGCGCCCACGCGCCGCCCGCCGCCGGTAACCAGGACCACAGTCATGCCCGGTACCGCGCCATTTCGACGCCTGCGCCTTGGGTCTCGGGGAAGATCTCCGGCTTGATCACCCGCGCCCGGCACGCCAGTACCAGCGGGTTGGAAAACGCCACCGCCATGATGTCCTCAAGCAGCGTTTCAAGCAACTCGACATGCGGCCGCGATTGCCAGCCGACGATGGCATTGCGCATCAGATCGTAATCGATGAATTGCCCGGATTGGGGCCGCCCGTATTGCCAGACGCTGACCAGCAGCCGGTTCGGGCGCTCATACTCGAACGCGTGCAGACCGCAGCGGACATGCACCTCGATATTTTCGAGGACCGCCAGACTATGGTCGCCGTCGAGCACGGAAAAGGCTTAGTCGATGCGGCCGAAATCGACCAGGTTCATGATCACCATGACCAGAACGTACGAGGCAAGAATACCGATGGCCAGCATGCGCTTTGACTCCGAACAGCTTTTGTCCCCTGTTAAACGGGTTGAACGGCGGAGACAAGAGCCTGTTTTGCCGCACCGGCTTGCGCGACTCCGCCGGGCAGGCCAATGTCGGGGCATGAGCACCTGGCGACGCAAGATCGAACCCTTCACCCGGCCCTTATTCTTTGCCTATTCACGGATGACGCGTGGCAAAACGCTCGGCGTGCGCGGCCTGGTCTTCGACAAACAGGGGCGCATCCTGCTGATCGAACACACCTATATCTCCGGATGGTGGCTGCCTGGTGGCGGCGTTGACGCGGGAGAGACGTCGCATGCCGCCATGGCCCGGGAACTACGGGAAGAAGCGGGCGTTAACCCGACCGGGCCCATGGCCCTGCTGTCGGTCCATTCCAATGATGCATTCTTCAAGGGCGACCACGTGCTGGTCTTCCGCATCGATGAATGGGAAAAGGTCGACATGACCTCGCATGGTGAGATCCACGCGATCGATTTCTTTGCGCCGGATGCCTTGCCGGCGGACACCAGCAGGGCGACGCGTGCCCGTATCGAGGAAGCTTTAGGTCAAAAGGCGGCCGACCCTTTGTGGTGATTATTCCGCCGGGGTCGTAGGACGAATCGCCAACGAAAGCACGTAATCGAAGGCGTGCTTAACTTTCGCTTTGACACGTGGCTCATACGCTTCGATTTTGGTGATCAGGTCGCGTGCCCAGCGCCGCGACGGCTTTTCGTAGCCGTAGTGCGCCAAAGCCGCGACACCCAGACATGCCGCCAGCGAAATCGCCAGCCACGCCAGGCCGGGAATGCCGCGGCCGATGCCCCAGGCAGGGAACGAGTGGAAGATGATTTTCTGGATGATATCGTGCACCAGATAGAGCGCGAACGAAATCACGCCCAGCCAGTAGACGACGCGGTTATGCAGCAGGCGTGCCACTACGCCGGTGTCGTGGCTCAGGGCCATGATCAGCAGGCCAAACGCCGGGATCAGCCACAGGTCGGTCGTGCGGAAGCACAGCAGGCCAATCACCAGCGGCGCCAGGGCGAGCGCGGCTCGGGCCGGGATCAGCTCACGGAAGCGGAACGCGACCAGACCTAGATAAAACGACGTCAGGCAACGCAGCACGGTCCCCGGCGCGTAGGAATGCACGACATTGATTTGACCCTTGGTGTTGTGCGCCAGGGTCAGCCAATACGGGCCGAAAGCAATGAAGATCAGCAGGCCGAACGCGGCAACGGCTCCCAACAGGGCGTAGCGGCGCGGCCCCCACATGGCCAGCAACACGCCCAGGGGGAAGAGGATATAGGCTGCCCATTCCGTGCTGATCGACCACGACGGCGGCACGATCGAATAGGCCAGCCCCCAAACGTGGGTCATCGAGATATTGTAGGGCAGGGCGCGCAACACATCGTCGGCAAAATGGTAGGTTTCGCTGAGCACCGTGGTGATCAGCAGCGCCGTGACCAGAGTCACCAGAATGTACAGCGGATAGATGCGCGCCAGGCGTAGCATCAAAAAGCGCTTGAAATTGCCGAGATTGAAACCGTCCTTGAACATGTGGCCATAGGTCATGGCCATCACAAATCCGCTCAGGATGAAGAACAGGTCGACCGCGATATAGCCGTGCCGGATGAACGGCCGGATCTGCATCGGCAGAGCCACCAGGCCGTTGGCGTGGAACAGCACAACGTACAGCGCCGCGATGCCACGCAGGCCGGTCAGCGCCTTGATCTCGGAGGTCTTCGCTACCGGGGCGGTCGCCTGAACCTGGACGGGTTCAGCGGCCGGAGCGGAAACGGTTTGGGCCTGCATGAAGGATTCGGAACTCGCTTTACTGGAAACGCACCCATTAACCGATTTTGCCCCCTCCGCCAAGATTTGGCTCACGCTTGCGTGATGAGAAATTGTTTCAGTTGTTCACAACCCCTCACGCAACTTGCATTTGCTGTTCAGCGGGATCATCTGTTGGGACTTGAATCTGCTGCCGGATTTGCGTGAGTCGGCAGGCGAGGAAGGGGCTTTAGGCAGCCCACGTTACGAGACCTGAGTTTGAGCGAAGACATCATCATCGACCTGTCCGGCAAGGAAGACGGCGCCAAGCTGACCGGCGCGGCGCTGATCCGCCATGAGGCTTCGCTGGCGCCGGATAAGCCCGGCGTCTACCGCATGCTGGGCGTTGATGGCGAGGTGCTCTACGTCGGCAAGGCCAAGTCGCTGAAGAAGCGCGTCCTGCAATACGCGCAGGGCCGCTTTCATACGCAACGCATTGGCCGCATGGTCCACCTGACCTGCGAAATGGTGCTGATGCGCACCCAGACCGAAGGCGAGGCGCTGCTGCTCGAAGCGCGCCTGATCAAGGCGCTGAAGCCGCGCTACAATGTGTTGCTACGCGACGACAAATCCTTTGCTGAAATCCTGGTGCGCAAGGACCACGAAGCGCCGCAGATCACCAAACACCGTGGCGCCCATTCCATTGAGGGCGACTATTTCGGGCCGTTTGCCTCGACCGGCGCGGTCAATCGTACCCTCGACACCTTGCAGAAGGCGTTTCTGTTGCGGACCTGCACCGACAGCGTTTACGCCTCGCGCACCCGGCCATGCATGCTGCATCAGATCAAGCGCTGTTCCGCGCCGTGCACGGGCGTCGTCAGCCTTGAGGACTATGCCGATCTGGTCAAACAGGCGCATGACTTCCTGCGTGGCAAAAGCCGCGCGGTCATCGATAGCCTGACGCGCGAAATGACCGCCGCCTCTGACGACATGGAGTTCGAAAAGGCCGGTCACCTCCGCGATCGCATTCGCTCGCTGAATCATGTCGCCATGTCATCCTCGGTCGACCTCGAAGGCGCCGAGGCCGACGTCTTCGCCGTCTATGCCGACGGCGGGGCGGCCTGCGTTCAGGCGGTGTTCTTCCGGGCGGGACAGAACTGGGGCGACCGCGCCTATTTCCCGCGCGTCGATCAGGAAAATTCCGAAGGCGAAATCCTCGACGCCTTTTTGGGGCAGTTTTACCAGGACCGTCCGGTGCCCAAGCTGGTGCTGATCTCGCACGCCTTGACCGAGCCGGAGCTGATGACCGAAGCCCTGAGCCTGCGGGCCGACCGCAAGGTGAGCATCACCCGGCCGCAGCGCGGCGACAAGTTCGACGTGGTGCAGAACGCGCTTAACAATGCCCGCTCGGCGCTGGGCCGACGCATGGCTGAGCAGTCGGCGCAATCGAAATTGCTGCTTGGCGTCGCCGAAGCCTTTGGACTCGACGCCCCGCCGATCCGCATCGAGGTCTACGACAACTCGCACTTGGGCGGCACGCACGCCGTCGGCGGCATGGTGGTCGCCGGGCCGGAAGGCTTCGTGAAGGGCCAGTACCGCAAGTTCACCATCCGCGACCTCGACACCAAGCCGGGCGACGATTACGCCATGATGGCCGAAGTCTTCCGGCGGCGGTTCATGCGGTTGATCAAGGAAAAGGACCTGCCCGAAGGCGAAAAGGCGTTCGGCCGGCCCGACCTAGTGCTGGTCGACGGCGGCCAGGGGCAACTGGATGCCGTGCTGGAGGTGCTGACCGAACTGGGCCTGGACGATCTGAACGTGGTCGGTGTGGCCAAGGGGCCGGACCGCGACGCCGGCCTTGAGCGCTTTTTCATGCCAGGGCGATTGCCGTTCATGCTGGAGCCCAAGTCACCGGTGCTTTACTACCTGCAGCGGCTGCGCGACGAAGCCCACCGCTACGCCATCGGCGCCAACCGCCAGAAGCGCGACGCCGCCATCACCAAGAATCCGCTGGATGAAATCGACGGCATCGGCGCACGGCGCAAACGGGCCTTGTTGGCGGCGTTTGGCTCCGGCCGCGAGGTGTCCAATGCCCGCGTCGAGGATCTGGCCAAGGTCGAAGGCGTCAGCCAGGCCCTGGCGCAGAAGATCTACGACTTCTTCCATGGCGAAGGCGGTTAGGCGGCAAAAGCCGCCGGAATGGATAAAACGCTTTTGTCCTTTAACCATCCCCGGTTATAAGAGCGCCCGATAGAGTCCCCAAGGTACCCGAATGACCGGCGAAAAAGTCAATCCTATCCCCAACATGCTGACCATGATCCGCCTGATCGGCGGCCTGGTGATGTTCGCGCTTCTGGCCGGGTCGGCCGGCGGCGTGCCGTTCGTCAATGTCACGTCCGACATGCTGTTCGCCCTGCAGCGCTGGGGTTTCTACATCTATGTGATTGCCGCCTTCACCGACCTGTTCGACGGCATCCTGGCGCGCAAGCTGCATGCCGAAAGCGAGTGGGGCGCCATCCTCGACCCGATCGCCGACAAGGTACTGGTCTGCGGCACCATCCTGGGCCTGTTCTGCATCAACACAGCCGATCCGCTGTTCGCCTTGCCGGCGGCGCTGATCCTGTTCCGCGAATTCGCCGTCAGCGCGCTGCGCGAAGCCGCCGCCACCAAGAACGTCAAGGTGCAGGTCAGTTTCCTCGGCAAGATCAAGACGACCGTGCAACTGGTGGCGCTGGGCGGGTTGCTGCTGGCGGCCAGCTGGTCGTCGTTCGACTTCCCGCCGGAATATGCGACCTACGTGTTCTCGGCAGCCTATCTGCTGATCTGGGTGGCAGCCATCATTTCCCTTTGGACAGGCCTGGCCTACTTTGTCGCCGCCCGTAAGGAAATGTGAAAAACCTTGGCGTGACGAGGATCACCCGCGGAGATGAAAGCCTGAATTGTACGGAATACCTCCCAAAACGCGATCAGCATATTGATAGAACCTTGGCCGGATTCCTGCGTTATTGACGCGGGCGCGGTGGTGGAGGTCTTCTGCGCCATTCATGTAATTGCTGCGGCAGCAAGTCGCGACTCAGGCTATATCAGGCAAGTTCCTGAGTCTGTTTGTGAGTTCCGCCATGTCTTCTCAGCATGCGTCATCCCAGTCTTCCGGCTTCGAAGCCTATATCGTCACGCTCGCCAGCCGGGCGCCCCAGATAATGCCTCGTCAGCTACATCCCGATTTCGACACTTGGGAAGCCATGTTTGACCACGTGAACACGACGGGGCCGGTGGAAGTTTCGCTGCCTGTCAACACCAAGACAAACCTGGAACTGATGAGGCTGCTGGACGCGCTGCGCAAACAGAACCTCGATATCGTCAATACCGGTGCTGGACCGGGCCAGGTGGCCGTATGCACCCGCGCTCAAGCCGTTGAGCTGAGAGCCAGGCAAGCCCCTGTACGGTTAGGCCAGGTGCGGAGCTATCCGACCAAGCCTTGATAAAGCCGTCGTAATTTCGTTACGCCGATTTAATTAGGCGGATTTTCGAAAGTCTAAGATATATTGTCCCCACGCCAAGGGAAGGGGTTCGAATGTCTTTGGCTTTGTCCACGCTTATTTACGAATGGCGCCGCTACTTCGCGGCTATCATCGCCCTGGCGGTAGCCGGCCTGCTGGTCCTGGCGCTGACCGGCATGTTCCTCGGCGCCGGCAAGGCGTTCACCGCCACCATCGACCGTTCGCCAGCCGAAGTCATGGTCCTGCCACCTGATGCCGAAGCCCTGTTCGGCAACCGCAGCGGCCTGCCGCGCCGCATTATCCCGATCGTCTATCAGCATCCGGCTGTAGTCGAAACCATGCCGCTGGATGGCGCCTTTGCCTTCTGGCAGAATTTCCCGAAAGATGGACAGGTCGCCAAGGGCGACGGCGTCCAGGTCATCGTCATCGACCCCACGCCGGATTCGCTGAGCATCCCGACCGATTTCGACCGCCGGCTGCTTGAGGCCATCTCCGAACCCTATGCCGTGGTCATCGACCAGTCGAGCGTCGGCAAGCTGGGGACCAAGCTGAACGAAAAGGCCAAGATGAACGGCCGGACCATCACGGTGCGCGGCCTGACGACCGGCTATCCCAACATGTTCAATTCGACGGTCTTCGTGTCGCGTCAGACCGCCAAGTTGCTCAATGTCGTTCGCGACGGGCCGCGCGTCGGCTCGCTGCTGATCAAGATCAAGGACCCTACGAAAGCCGAGCAGGTGGTCCGTGAACTCAACCAGATGAGCGGCGGCAAGTACAAGGCCTGGACGCGCGAAAAGCTGTCGGCCGCCAATGAGCTGAGCATCCTCAAGGAAGGCGGCATCGGCATCATTCTGGGCTTCATGGTCATGGTCGGCATCTTTATTGGCGTCGTCATCACCTGGCAGACTTTGCAGGCCGCGATCCTGGCCAACATCAAGGAATTCGCCAGCCTGCGGGCCCTCGGCGTCTCGATGGGCAGCCTGCGCCTGATCATTATCGAGCTGAGCTTCTGGGTCGGGATTTTCGGCCTCGGCATGACGGCGCTGCTCGTCTTCGGCGTCAGCCTGATCGCCCAAGCCATCGCCATTCCCATGGACTTCCCGCTGTATATCGACATTCCGGTGGCCTTCGTGCTGCTGCTGATCGCCATGCTGTCGGGCCTGTTCTCGCTTGGCGTCCTGAAGAAAAGCCAGCCTGCGGATTTGCTGCGATGAACCCGGAAAATGCACCCAAGCTGGCTCTCGACGCCAAGGGCATCGGCAAGAGCTACAAGATCGGCAAGACCAAACAACAGGTCCTGAAGAATGTCGACTTCACCGCCTGGCACGGTCAGGTTACCATGGTCATGGGCCCGTCCGGCTCGGGCAAGTCGACCCTGATCGCCGCCCTGTCCGGCCTGATGAAGCCCGACGAAGGCGAGGTCATCGCGCTTGGCGAAAACATGTGGAAGAAGAGCCGAGGCAAGATCGACCGGTTCCGCCTCGATCACTGCGGTTTCATCTTCCAGGGCTTCAACCTGTTCCCTTCGCTCAACGCCACCCAGCAGGTCGAGCAGGTGTTGAAATACTGCAAGGTCCCGAAACCCGAGGCCAAGACACGCGCCAGGGCGGTGCTGGAATCGGTCGGCCTCGGGGCGCGGCTGACGCTGCGGCCATCGGAAATGTCCGGTGGTGAGAAACAGCGCGTCGCCATCGCGCGGGCCTTGTCGAAGATGCCGTCGCTGATCTTTGCCGACGAACCGACCTCGGCGCTCGATTCCGTCAGCGGCCAGGTCGTCATCAAGCTGCTGCACCAGGCGGCCAAGGAACGCGGGGCAGCGGTGGTCGTCGTGACCCACGATCCGCGCCTCGAAGCCTATGCCGACCGCATCATCCACATGGAAGACGGCAAGATCCTCAGCGACACCATGATTTCCGAACCGCCTGTCGTTTAGCAAAATCGGCCTCAGGCCACTCAGAAGAGAACCCGAAGATGTCCCGCAAAATCGTTTCCGCAACCGCTCTGGCCCTCATAAGCGTGGTCTTGGTCGGGACCGCGCTCACTGGCTGTCAGAAGCCTGGCGCCGGTAAGGACGCCAAGGCCGCGGTCAATGTGCCGCCCAGCCCCTACGCCACCATTGCCAACGGCAAGATCGATGTCGAAGGCGGCGTGATCGCCGTCGCCGCCCGCCGGGCCGGTGTGGTCAGGGAGGTGTTTGTCCAGGAAGGCGACACCGTGACGAAGGGCCAGGTCCTCGCCCGCCAGGAGGATCAGGACACGCTGCTGGCCGTGCAGACCGCCCGGGCCAATGTCGCCCAGGCCCAGAGCCAGCTGGCGCTGACACAGGTCAACATCAATACCGCCCAGCGGGAATATGACCGCCTGGAAAAGCTGGCGCCGTCCAACTTCGTCGCCCAGCAGAAGCTCGACCAGGCGTCGGACTCGATCGCTCAGGCCAAGGCCCAGCTCGGCACCCAGCAGGCAGCCGTGCAGACGGCTCAGGCGCAACTGGCCCAGGCACAGTACAATGAGGAACTGACGTTCATTCGCGCCCCCCTGGACGGCAAGATCGTCCGCCGCTACGCCAATCCGGGCGCAGGGGCCTCGACGCTCAACGTCTCCAACATGTTCGACCTTGAGCCGGCGATCCCACACATTGTCCGCGCCGAGATCGTCGAAAGCTCGATCCCGTTGGTTAGCGTCGGTCAGGAAGCCGAGATCATTTCGGAAAACGACCCGACCAAGACCTATGTCGGCAATGTCCTGCGTATTGCACCGACTTTCGGCGCCCGCAAGCTGCAGTCCGACAGCCAGAACGAAGCCACGGACGAACGCGTGGTCGAAGTGGTGGTAACCGCCGGCGACGCACCCTTCCTGATCGGCCAGCGCGTCCTGGTGAAGTTTATGAAGCCGGGCGAAAAGGCCGGCGTCATCCGCGCGACGCCGAAGCCTGCGGAAACGAAAAAGCCGTAACAGCTTGACGTAAAGCGCTTTTTGATCGAGCCTTGCCACAAATTGGGGGCAGGAAACTTGAAACGGCTTGGTTATCCGTTTTACGGGCGGATGTTTGATATTCTTTCAAGCATCAAAGCAACGCCTTGGTTCAAAGGACAAGAAGAAATAGCTCGAGAAGGGCGTGCAAATTATCTTATAATTTATCATCAAGTTCTCAGTTTCAATTTCATTTCTGAATTATGCAAAAATTTACCAAGTATAAGGTTGGATTTGAGTGGAATATTTTTGGTAATATTTGTTCCTGTTTTTGCTTTCAATTGGATATATTTTCATAAATATCATATGCCGTCTGAACGAAATAGGCGGATCGACACGGCTTATGTCGTTATTTTTATTGTCAGTTTTATTCTTTTACACGTAATTCTTTTCAATCCGGGTTTGGCTAAGTTTTAGGCAATCGGACGTTCGACCAAACCTGGTTGAATGCAGCCTGCCTAAACCGCGTCCAGTCCGATATCGAAGTTCGGCACCGAGTGCGTCAGCGCGCCGACGCTGATCACGTCGACGCCGGTTTCGGCGATCGCCCGCACGGTCTGCAGATTGACCCCGCCGGAGGCTTCCAGGATCGCCTTGCCACCTGCCAGTTTGACCGCTTCTACGAACTGCTCAAGCGTAAAATTGTCGAGCAGTATCACGTCGGGTCCGAAGGGCAGGGCTTCTTTCAATTGCAGGATGGAGTCGACCTCAAGCTCGATCTTCATGGTGTGGCCGACGCCGGCCTTGGCGCGTTCCATCGCCTGGGCCACGCCGCCGCAGATAGCGATGTGGTTGTCCTTGATCAGGATGGCGTCATCGAGGCCGTAGCGGTGCGAGTGCCCGCCGCCGCACTTGATCGCGTGCTTTTGCAGGCCACGCAGGTTGGGCGTGGTCTTGCGGGTGCCGACAATCTTGGCCTTGAAGCCCTCGACCGTCGCCACATATTTCGCCGTCAGCGACGCGACGCCCGACAGGTGGCACAGCAGATTTAAGGCCACACGCTCGGCGGCCAGGATGGCGCGGGCGCTGCCTTCGACGCGGGCGATGACGTCGCCAGCCTTGACCTTTGAGCCATCGGGCAGAAGCGTCTCGAAGCGCACCTGCGGGTCCATCAACGTCATGGCCAGCCGCGCGCAGTCGATGCCGGCACTGACACCGGGCTCACGCGCCTTGAACTCGGCCTGAAAGCGCGCCTTGGGCGGAATGACCGCCTGCGCCGTGACATCTCCGGCTAACCCCAAGTCCTCCCGCAAGGCGTCGCGGATGATCGGTTCGATCAGGAGGTCAGGCAATCCGGTGATGTACATGCAGTCGTTTCCCCAATGAAGTGTGTAAAGGTGCGCTCCGCTTTTTGTGCCGTCTGCGGATAGTCGCTGCGGTAATGAGAACCGCGACTCTCATGGCGCTGCAAGGCACATTCGGCGATCAGACGCGCGTTCACC
>JBEHYZ010000032.1:0-50981 GCA_048497915.1 Pseudomonadota bacterium | reverse complement strand
TTTAAGGGTTTTTCGGCACTATCGAAGGCCACATCCTCAAATTGTACGCCCCGCTTGAGGCGAGTGAGACAAGCATGAACGCGCGCCCCGCAACTTTCGGCACCAAGACGAGCAACAATAACGCCCGCGAAGTGCGGAACCTGGCCAATCTCAGCCAGACCGCTTCGACGACGCGCGTCCTGAATTTGTCGCAAATCTATAGCCTGCATGGACGCGAAGCGGAATATACGACGCGGCCGTTTTTCCGCGACGCCACGCTCAACAAGGCGCTGATCATCAAGCACACCCTGCGCGCCAATGAGCGCGACCTGTTTCCGCAGTGGCGGCGCACGGCGACCAAGATCATCCTGCCGTTCGATTCCGGTGACCTGCGGCTGGGTGGGCGGTCCATCTTCATCAACCAGACGGGTTTTGACGCCTTCTCGCGCGGCTATTTCAACACCGATAATCCGGCGATGAACGAGGACGTGCAGATCCTGCGCCATCTCGATGACATTCCCTCGCTTGATCCGTTCCTGGTGCGTGAGCACCTGGCGCGCTTCGGTTTCCGTCCGGCGCCGTGTTACCTGAAGATCTCGCAGAGCGATCTGCATGAGATGATCAACTTCACCAACGAGGAAATCCAGCGCCTGGTCCTGACGGCCTGCGGCGAGGGCATGGAATCGGCGGCGATGCGCCTGACCTCGAAGATCCTGGCCAACGATCTCGACTCCGATCTGGACGCGCTCAAGCAGACCTTCCGGATGACGGATGATGAGTTTTCCGAGGGCATGTTCTCGTGGCGCGGCTTCCTCTATTTTAAGTGGCGGCAGATGGCGCTGCTCGAGGAAATCCGCAAGGTGGTCGACGGGCTCGGCAAATACCGGCCGATCGGTGTGGTCTCCGGTCCGACGCGCGAATATATCGATCAGGTCCGCCCGGCCTTGTCGCGCAAGATCATCATGGCCATCCTGAATACGCGCAAGACGCTGAACATCTATGACGAGGCCTATTCGGCCCTGGTCCAGGGTTCCGACCCGGTGCCGTTCCGCCAGTTCCTGCTCGACGGGCCGGCGATGTTCTTCGACCTGGGCGAATGTATCGGCATTCTGGGCCACATTGGCTCGTTCTGGTCGTACCGCATGGGGCCGCGGGCGCGGCTGTCGCCGGATGAGTTCGCCGACGTGCTGGCCGATTTCGAGGACAGCCTGACCAATATCGAGGCCGGCGACGGGCTGATTGGTTAGGGTTTTTTTGTCGCTCACGGCGCGAAGATGCGCCTCCGCGGGGCGGCGAAACGTCGCCGACGCCCAGTCGGGCGCTATAAGAACAGTGGACTCAGAAACAGCCAACCCGCAAACAATCCGTAGAGCAGGCCGATGGCGGCCAGCATCCGGCTGTCGACTTTTCCGCGCTTGAACATCCCCCACAGAACCACGATGGCTACGGCTGTGACGATGCCGGACACCAGAAGCGTCGCGTCGAACCGCCACGGCGTAAAGACGATGCCGAGCGCCGACGGGATGGTGGCCTGAATCATCATGGCGCCGGAAATGTTCGCCAAAGCCAGTCTTTCCTTGCCCTGGCGCACCCAGATAATTGCATTCATTGTTTCCGGAAGTTCCGTAGCGACGGGGCTGAGCAGTAGCGCGACGATGTGCGGATTGAGCCCGAAGAGACCACCGATCGACTCCAGTTGCCCGACGAACAGGTGCGAGGCGAAGGCGATGACGCCGAGCGCCGCGGCCGCCTGCAGGCCGGCCCACGCCAGGCTCGGGTTGCCGGGACGGATCTTCAGCGGCTCCAGCTCTTCCTCTTCCTCGGCGGTGTCGCCCGAGACGATCTCGCGCCAGACGTAGATGGCGTACGCGGCGAGGAACAGCAGGCCCAGCCAGGGTTTCCAGGCAAATGCCACGAGGCCCAGGCCGACCTTGATGACGAAGACGGCCAGGAACGCCAGCTGGTCGTTAGCCAATCGTCCGGCATCGGCCTTGACGACGTGGTCGGCACGTTTGAGTTTGCGCTGATTGAGCCACAGCGCCAGGCCGACCACGCCATAGGCAATGGTCGCCAGCACCAGCGGCCCGCCCATGGCGGCGCCGACGCCGATGTCCTTGGCTTCGGCGGTCTTGCCGAAGGCGACGGCGGTAAAGGTCACAGCGCTTTCCGGCAGGGCGGTGCCGAACGCCGCCAGCACGGTGCCGACGGCGGTGGCGCCGAGATTCAGCCGGCGGCCGAACCATTCAATGCTGTTCACGAAATACTCGCACGCGAAGTAAATCGCGGCGGCCGAACCGAAGAAGAGGGCGAAGGTCAGGAGCATGGATCAGTCTGGGGCCGGACGAGCAACAACCAATGGCGCAAAGACGCGGCTCGCCCGGCGAAGGCTGACGCATCCATGACCAAAGGTCTCGCCTTTCGATGAACAAATCTGGCGATCTATTCAATCGTTGATCGGGCCACGGAGCTGCGGCTCCGATTATGTTGACACGATCTCCTCCGGGGCGGAGGCGGCTACTCCCCAATGACAATGCGCGGCTTATGACGGATTTGGCCGGGTTTGGAAAGGGGGATGACGACTCTTTTTCCGTCCCTGTCTTGAGTTCCGTCCGCCTACGGCCTATTTTGGTTGCCGGCGGGTCTTGCTGCGGCTCGCGTGGCGATCACCAATCCTTCTGACCTTAATCACTTAGAACGGGGACTGGCTCTGATCTGGACCGTGGTCCTAGTCACCTGGTTCCCACCTGACTTGTCAGGTCTGAGAGGATTTAAACGCATCGACACGGTTCTCATTGCGGCGCCGCCACGTTTTTTTCAGGCACCTTTAACTTATGGGGTGTGGGGTCCGTGACCCCACAAAACCTTGCTTAATTCCTTTGCTTCTCCTCGCCCCTTTTGGGGGGCGGGAGGAAGCAAAGGAAGTAGGAAAGTCTTGGGGCCGCAGGCCCCAAACCCCATGAGTTGAACCGCGCGCGCAAAAATCATATGCTGCCGCTCTTTCGCAGTATGCGCCCCCGGACGGTATGAACCTTACCACGCCCAAACCCTTGCTCCGCGCCGAAATGAAGCGCCGTCGTGCCGGCTATGCCGCCGACCTGCCCACGGCCGGAAACGACATGGCCGACGCCCTGGCCGCGATTCTCGACGCGCACGACGACTGGCCGCCGGCTGGCACGACGCTTGCCGGCTACTGGCCGATCCAGTCGGAAATCAACCCCTTCCCCCTGATGCAGCTGTTCGCCGAGCGCGGTTACCTACTGTGCTTGCCGTGCCTGGAAGGCAGCGATGTCGGCTACCGCATGCTCTTCCGCGACTTCCGGATCGGCGATGAACTGGTGTCCGGGCCGCTCGACCTGCGCCAGCCGCCCGAAACCGCGCTCGAAGCCTTGCCCGACATCGTGCTCGTGCCGCTCCTGGCCTATGATGTATATGGTCACCGCCTCGGTTATGGCGGTGGCTATTACGATCGCGCACTCGAAGCTTTACGCGGAATCAAGCCAATAAAGGCGTTGGGAGTCGCTTTTTCGGGACAGCAACTTGCCGAAATACCGTTTGAGGTGCATGATCAGCGGTTAGATGGTATCGTTACCGAACTGGGTCTGGTAGGGGCAGAACCGCAATAACAACGGGCCGGGAAGCCCTTAGAACTTGGAGCCCCATGCGGTTTGCATTTTTTGGTGACGTCGTAGGCCGCCCGGGTCGGGAGGCCCTGAGTGAATATTTGCCTTCGCTGCGCCGTCAACTCGACCTCGAATTCGTCGTCGTCAATGCCGAAAACGCTTCGGCGGGATTTGGTGTGTCGGAAAACTCGGCACGGCAGCTGTTCGACGCCGGTGCCGATTGCCTGACGCTCGGCAACCACTCCTGGGACCAGAAGGAAGCGCTGACCTACATCGTGCGCGAACCGCGCCTGCTCAGGCCCGTCAACTATCCGCCATTGGCCGATGCGCCGGGGAGGGGGGCGAACCTGTTCGAAACCCAGGCTGGACGGCGGGTTCTGGTGATGAACGTGCTCGGCCTGGTCCACATGGCGTCGATGGACGATCCGTTCGCCGCCGTCGAGCGCGAGCTGGAAGCCTGTCCGCTGGGACTGGCGGCCGACGCCATTATTGTTGACATGCACGCCGAGGCGACCTCGGAAAAGATGGCCATGGGCCATTTCTGCGATGGCCGGGCTACTTTGGTGGTTGGCACGCACACCCATATTCCGACTGCCGACGCCCAGATACTGCCCAACGGTACGGCCTACCAGACCGACGCCGGTGCCTGCGCCGACTATGACAGTGTCATCGGTATGGACAAGGAAGAGCCCCTGCGCCGGTTCACCACGCGGATTTCGCGCGAACGCTACAAGCCCGCTTCCGGACCCGCGACCATCTGCGGCGTGTTCGTCGAAAGCGATGACCGCACCGGCCTGGCCATCCGCGTCGAGCCGATCCGTGTCGGCGGCCGGCTGAAGGAAATCATCCCGGCGGTCCCGGCACTGGCGCGGGTCTGACGCTTGATATGAAGGCGTAATCCGGGGCGTGACAAAGCCTTGTTTGCAAGCTAGAACGCCGGTTCGTTTTCCGTAAAGAGCGGGCCGGGCGCCCGCCGTGCTGCAAGAGATCCCGCCATGGCTGGCCATAGCAAATTCAAGAACATCATGCACAAGAAGGGCCGCGCCGACGCGGTCCGTTCCAAGCTTTTCTCCAAGCTGTCACGCGACATCACGGTCGCCGCCAAGATGGGCATGCCCGATCCGAACATGAATTCCCGCCTGCGTCTGGCCGTCGCCATGGCCAAGGCTGAATCCATGCCCAAGGACAATATCGAACGCGCCATCAAGAAGGGCGCTTCGGGCGAAGCCGACAACATGGAAGAAATCCGCTACGAGGGCCGCGGCCCCGGCGGCACTGGCATCATCGTAGAAGTCCTGACCGACAACCGCAACCGGTCGGCCGGCAATGTGCGCAGCTATTTCACCAAGTTCGGCGGCACTTTGGCCGACACCGGTTCGGTCAGCTTCATGTTCGACCGTCTGGGCGAGATCAAATATCCGCTGAAAACCGCCAGCACCGACGCTGTCTTCGAAGCGGCGATCGAAGCGGGTGCGTCAGATGTCGAAACTGATCCGGGTGATGGCGACGAGGACGAGGGCGGCCACATCATCTATACTGCTTTTGAAGACCTGAACGAAGTGGCCGAAGCGCTGTCAAAGGCTCTGGGCGATCCCAAATCGACGGGCTTTGTCTGGAAACCGCAGGCGCTTAATGCTGTCAGCGGCGATTCGGCGCGCACCCTGATGAAGCTGATCGACATGCTCAACGACGATGACGATGTGCAGAACGTCTATGCCAATTTCGAAATCAGCGAAGAGGAAATGGAAGCCCTCGGATTGTAAGGGCTTCATAAAAAGGCATTGGGGGCCGGTAAAAGCGTGTCCGTAGGGTAACGCAACGGCCGTCAAATTAACCTTTTGGCCGATTCAAGGCTTTGTTTGCTCGCGGAAATATGCGAGTATGCCCCGTTAACCATATTTCGGGGGATTGTATGAACGCGCGCCCATTGCTTATTGCCGGTCTCGCCGTTGGCTCGGGCCTGGCGTTGTCGGCATGTACGACCGTTCCGCACGATCATACCATTGCGGCGGCGACGGTCGCGCAGGATTGCCGGTATCAGGCGGATATCTATGTTGACCGTGCGACGGATAATCCCTCGCTCTCTGGCAAAGCGCCTGAGATCATGACGTATGATCCGTACAATCGCACGCAAACAAATCTGGACACCCGTTCCAGCGGAGCCAAGGTGCTCACGGTCGAGAACAAGCGTGAAAACGCGATTTCGGCCTATGCTGTCGATCAAGCGGGCGACCGTCCTATACCGATCTGCGCGGCGGATGGTCGTGATTTCGTCTATACGACCTATTCGCGTACCGGTCCGAACCCGGTCGTTGTTGGCACCATTGCCGGCGCCATTGTCGGCGCTGCGGTGACCAAGAATGGTTCAGGTGCGGCAACGGGGGCGGCTTTTGGTGGAACCTTCGGATCTTCGCTGCGTGATCCTTACGAAGCCAATGCGATTTCGATCGGTTCGGCGCTTGGTTCGCTGGTCGGTTATTCGGTGAGTGGCGTTCAGGGGGCTCCGGCCGGTGCGGCGTATGGTGCGCTTCTCGGGGCTCAGACCCATAACACTGGCGGTGCTTCCTTGCGTCGTGACGACTATCTGGAGCGCGACATCAGCGGCAACAAAAGCAAGGGTGGCAGTGGTGGCGGCCGTGGTGGCAACGCCTCCAGCGGTGGTCGCCGCTAGTCCAGGCTTCTCCACGAGCGTAATACAATTAGACCCCTGCTCACTGTGTGAGCGGGGGTTTTTATTATGTGCTCTTTCTCAGGGGAACTGGGCACATCTTTCATCATACCTGGCCGTTTAGCGGATGATCGGGTTGCGATCAGGAAAGCCGCGTGCTCGGCCAGAGGGCTGCACGATAAATCGGCGTCAGACCATCTTCGCCACAAGAATAAGGCCGGATGTTTCCATCCGGCCTTATTCTATTTCGTTACTCTCATCCGAGCGTTAGCGCGCGGTGTCATTCCACTTCAATTCGTTCTTCGACGCCGGAGTCTTGGGGATTGAAGGCGAGGGCGGAACTGGCGCCGGGTAAGCCGATGGGCTACGCGGCGGCGGTGCACCCATGTCGGATTCCGGACGATCGGGCGAGCCTTGCGTGCCGGACGAGCCCTTGATGGCGTGATACGGCGGCCGCGGCAGGTAGTCGTCGAACAGCGGCATGAAAGTCTGCGAACTCATCGTGTAGAGATTGTTCTCGCTGGCGAAGAGTTGCTGCGACAGCCAATCCTTGCCACCAGTCAGGTCAATATTGGTCTCATCGTCTTCGAGTGCCGCGACCTTACGCGAGCGGACCGACTGCTGATAGTTGTCGTTCCAATCCAGCCACTTGCCGATGAAGTTATTGACTTCGCCTTCCTTGGCTTTGAGGTTCGGGTCTCCGTGCCGCTTGGCGTCATCGAGCGCCTGCGGGCTGGTATCCGGAATATAAGGTACTTCCGCTAGCGGAGCGGCGACCGCGATTTGACTAAACGCCCCACACTGTGCTTTCCAGCTCCAGTCGGCCGGAGCCTGAGTGCAGATCGCCTTCAGGCCACGGTAATTGGCTTCAGGGATGGCGTCGTCCTTTTGACGCGCCTGGTTCCATTGCCGCACCTGGTCGACGAAATTCAGCTTGGCGCTCAAAGGCGCATCCCGGTCTGGCACAGCCGGCGCCTGCAAGGGCGCTTGAACAGCCAGATTGGCAGCGTCATACTGACCGCAGATTTTTTGCGATACAATCGTCATTTGATTGCGGTTTTTCAAAGCGCAGCCATCGGCAAGCAAGTCCTCAACCCGAAGAGCGCTGGGCGCGTCCCGCCCGTCTTGTCTCCGGTTATCCGCCAAGGTCTTCAGGGTTGACGCCTTGAAGTTGGTGCAGACGTTTTGCGCTTTTGGACCTTGCGGCGACGTT
The DNA here is from genome assembly GCA_048497915.1 of Pseudomonadota bacterium. GTDB lineage: Bacteria > Pseudomonadota > Alphaproteobacteria > Caulobacterales > Caulobacteraceae > Asticcacaulis. The sequence goes on along the minus strand of JBEHYZ010000032.1, from coordinate 43,501 downwards.
TCGCAAGCCTCGCTCAGGATGCCGTAGATGCTCCAGTCAACACCGCCGCCAGGAATGCCGAACTCGGCTTTCTGATGCCATGGCGTGCAGCTGCGGTCCTGCGGCGCGACATCGCCCCAGCTCAGGACATCGCACTTCTCGGTAGCGATGTGGTTGTTGACGTTGCGCAGTTGCGCACTCGGCGACTTGAGGATCGCGGCCGTCCGGACCAGGCGGATGTGGTTGTTACCGACATAAGCCGTGCCGTCCTTGACATCGATGCCGATTTCGTCGGCGAAGATGTAGTTGTTGAGGATGCGGACGCGTTGCAGGGCGCTGGCCACCGCATGGTCGGAGTAGAACAGCGAGTTGGAGATCAACCCTTCGCCGACGCCATAGAGATAAAGGCCGTTACCGTAGAACAGGGTCTTCATCTGATCGATGGTGATGATGCTGCTCTTGGTCGTCAGGTTGACGTCGACGGCACGGGCGTTTTCGCCGCGTTCAAAGCCCTGCCAGTCGCCGAGCTGGATGACGGTCACGCCGATCAGGCGGCTGTCGCCAACCAGATCGCCGCGGATGCCGTTATAGGTGCTGGCGATGCGGCTGTTGGTGATGAACAGGCTGGCATGGTTGACTTCGAGGGCGCTGGCTTCGGTGCGGGCGATCAGATTGGTGTCGGTCATGTTGAACCGGCCGGCATTGATCAGCACGGCAGCCTGTTCGCCGTCGTAGCGCAGGTTGCTGTTGTCCAGCGTCAGTTCACCGCCCAGGGACTCGATACAGGCCGCGTCCGTGCCGCGCGTCGACAGGATGGTCAGGTTGCGGATGATGACCTGGTCGGCAGTGGATTCCACGCGGACGCAGTTTTCACCTTGGGGCGCCTTGATAAGAAGCGGCCGTGTTTCATAGCCCTTACCCATGTATGGCTCGATGATGATCGACTTGGCCAGGTGCAGGCTGACTTCGCAGACGCTGTAGGCAGCATAGGCGGGCGGTAAATCGGCGCTGTCCAGGCCGTTCGACGTGCGCCAGTTGGACTGGCCGCGCAGGCGAACCGTGCTGCCCGACGGCAGTTGCGTCAGCAGGCGATCGAGCGCGTAGCGGCCGCGGTTACAGTCGAAATCGACGACCGCGCCGCCGCGGAAGCGGTTATGGAAGCCGTAGTCGCTGCCGTAACCGGAGCCGCGACCATAGCCGTAACCGCACATGCTGCTCTGCGCGCCGATCAGGGCGCCGAAGCACGGCTTGATATAGGCGCTCATGCGAGCGGCATTGTTGCCCGGATAGGGATCGGCATGAGCGGCATTGCCGGCCGGTGACAGGGGCGCAAGCGACAATACCAGCCCAAGCAGCAGGGCCGTCATTCCGAGCATCATGCCCGGAGGTGATAGCATCGATTTGGCTCTACGCATCCACATCTGTCTTTTCCTAAACCCGCCGAATTCAGGCGCAGCCTGGCCCGGCGATGCAAATCTTCATTGTCAAATCTCCCCCGGCGCCGGCCTGTCCCGGCCAAGCGCTTTAATTGGAGGGGTTACGCGAAACCTGATTGAGCACGTCCCGCAGGCGGGAGGCCGAAGGCCGGAAGCCGGCGAGGGCGGAGTCGAGTTGCAGAACCACGGATTCCGCCTTGTTCTGGTCGGCGACGCCGGCGAGACCCATGTCGAAATAGGTGGACATGGCGTAGCGCGCTTCTGGCGACCCCTGCTTTTCGGCCTGCTGATACCAGTAGAACGCACGGGCAGGGTCAACTTCGACGCCGACGCCTTCGGAATACATGACCGCCAGCACCAGTTGCGAACGCGAGTCACCGTTCACAGCGGCAATCTGAATGGCGCGCAGCCGGTCCATATTGGTCAGGCGTTCGCCACCAGGCAGACCAAGCATGGCGCGCAGGCCATCGATCGTCTGCTTCGGCATGTCAGCCGGACCTTCGCATTCAGTATGCAGGAGGTCGAGATAGTTGAGGGCGTGGACCACGTGAACGAACGGCAGTTCATCCATGCGCGACAGGGCGTAGATCGCCGAGTCATCGGGACGGCTCTCGTCGGAATGCGGCACGCCACCGGACGGCGCCTCGGGCGGATAGAATTCGTACGGCGCGACCCAGCGCTTAGCCTTGGATTCCACGAAGGAGGCGTAGCGCTGACGATCCGGCGCCGAGCGCTCGAAATCCTTCAGCATGACATAGGCGCCGACATCGCCGGTTTCCATGGCCTTGTAGTTGAACAGATAGGCGTCGACGTCCGAGCGTTCGAACAGGCCGCGCACATTGGCCAGGCCGTAGTCCGAGCCACGCATGTTGGCCTTGATGGCTTGAGGATTGTCGGCCGGCTCACCCATCGGGCCATACTGATCGTCATAGAGACGGCCCAGCGTGCGGAAGCCTTCGGGGCCTTGCGAGGCCATGATATAGATGACGCGGTCGCGCACCTTGTCGCGCTCGCCAGAATCCATCATCGACAGATTGTTGTCGAGCAGTTTGTAGGCACGAGCACGCTCGAAGGCGCGGCACCGGTCGAAACGCGAGGCGGCAACGCCGCCGCGGCGCGGATCGATGGCACGGGTCATCGGGGCGTAGCCTTCGTTGTTGGCCAGGGCCATGACCAGCCAGACCGACGATTCAATGCGGTCTTCGAGATTCTTATCGGCCGCATTCAGCGCCGCATAGCGGTTGCCGAGTTCGATCTGGGCGAAGAAATCGTTGCCGAACGCCAGATGGCGGTAATAGCGGACTTCCTTTTCCTGGCCGTTGAAGCCACCCTGTTGATACATGTCGGGCGGACGCGGGCAGGCGGCGCGGCCTTCCACGCCATCGCTCTGCCGGCCGATCCCTTCCCAGGGCTTACCGTGGCAGGCGGTCAATCCGACGCTGACGAAAAGACCGAGCAGAAGCGCGACCACCCCGCGGGTGCGCCCTTTGAGCCCGTCTAAGATCTGTTCCACCACCCTGAAAATCCGGCGCGAAACCGACCCCGTATGATCACATTCTGACATCAGCGATCGCTCCGACAACGTCGGCAAAATTATGGTTAATACATCTTTTGTTAAGGAATAGCCGGCCTGTCAATGCTGCGCCCCCCGTGGCTGCCTATAATCTTGTAAGCGTTGCCAGATTGTCGCGCCGAAAAAGCCGCTTCAGCCCGCCATCCCTCGAATACCCCACGAGCGTAAGCCCGCACCGATTCATCATCCCCCAATTCAAATGCTTTGGCCAGTGAAAAGTGTTAACAGGGGAGCATTCCTTTACGCTTTCGCGCCGGGCGTGATAGAAGCGCCACGGCGGGCGGGAAAATACACCCATCAGGAGAAAAGACGTGATAGAGCCTCGCTCAACGGTAGTTGCCGGGCTCGGCAAACTGGAGACTTATCAACAGGTTAAACGGGATATTCTGGCTGTACTCGAAGGCGAGCCCGACAGGATTGCCCGCATGGCGACCTGTGTTTGCCTGCTGGCGGAGGCCTTTCCCGGCTGGTTCTGGACGGGTTTCTACCTCGTCGATGTTATTAAGAAACATCAGGGGACCGACGAACTGGTGGTCGGGCCTTACCGTGGTACTTTAGGGTGTCTGCGCATCGCCTTTGGCCGGGGGGTATGCGGGACGGCGGCGGCCTTGCGGACCACGCAAATCGTACCGGACGTACATGCCTTTCCGGGGCATATTGTCTGCGATTCGCGCTCCAATTCCGAAATCGTCGTGCCGGTATTTGACGGGCAAGGACAACTGATCGCCGTGTTCGATGTCGACTCCGAAATGTTCGGCGCCTTTGACGAGAGCGACCGCGACCACCTGGAAGAGATAATGCGCGCGGTTTTTGCTGCCTAGGCGGACCTGTCGCGCGGAAGGGCCGGAGGCAGACCGTGGCGCGGAAGATTTCGCGGGAAGGCAGGCGTATCGGCACAAGGCCGCCGGCCAGTGTTGTCTGGATTGGTGTTGTCTAGATTGGCGTTGTCTGGGGGGGGAGCCGTCTGGGTCTTGGCCAGCCCCGCCGGCATCAGGCCACCTGCCGCCGCTCCGAATAGCATTTGCCGCCGGTCCATTCCGCCCTCTCTATATTATATAGCCTAGTTATGCCGCTCCCCCCGCGAAGTGCGCAAGGCGTGCATTTCGCCTTGAGATTTACCACCCCCTCGGCTAAACCCGCCCGACATTTCTCCCCGCAGTTTGCAAGACGAAGGGTGCCGCATGGCGCAACAATATATTTTCCAGATGCAAGGGCTGACCAAGTCCTATCCCGGTGGCAAGAAGGTCTTCGAGAACATCTGGCTGTCTTTCTATTCCGACGCCAAGATCGGCGTTGTCGGCGTCAATGGATCGGGCAAGTCGACCCTGCTCAAGATCATGGCTGGCATGGACAAGGAATTCTCCGGCGAGGCCAAGGCGGCCGACGGCACGAAGATGGGCTACCTGGAGCAGGAGCCGCAGCTCGATCCGGACAAGACCGTCTGGGAAAACGTCATTTCTTGGTGCGAGGAAAAGCAGATCTTCGACCGCTATAACGAAGTCGCCACGCTGATGGGCGAGGAATATAGCGACGAGCTGATGGAGGAGATGAACAAGCTCCAGGAAAAGATCGACGCCGGCGACTTGTGGGACATCGACAGCCGCATCGAAATGGCCATGGACGCGCTGCGTTGTCCGCCGAATGACTCGGGCGTGCAGAAGCTGTCAGGGGGGGAAAAGCGCCGGGTGGCGCTGGCCCGCCTGCTGCTGTCGAAGCCCGACATGCTGCTGCTTGACGAACCGACCAACCACCTCGATGCGGAAAGCGTCGCCTGGCTGCAGCACCACCTGGAAAACTTTCCGGGCTGCGTCATCCTCGTCACCCACGACCGCTACTTCCTCGACCAGGTGACCAAGTGGACGCTGGAACTCGATCGCGGCAAGGGTGTGCCGTACGAGGGCAACTATTCCGGCTGGCTGGAGCAGAAGCAGAAGCGCGTCGTACAGGAGCAGTCGGAATCCGAAGCCCGCCAGCGCGCCCTCACCAAGGAACTGGAATGGGTCCGTTCGGGCGTCAAGGCGCGTCAGTCCAAGTCCAAGGCGCGTCTGGCCGCCTATGAACGCATGGTCGAGGAGCAGGAACATTCCCGCGCGGCGCAAACCTTCGCCACCATCCAGATCCCGCCCGGACCGCGTCTCGGCAACGTCGTTCTGGAGGTCACCGACCTCGAGAAGGAATATGGCGACAAGGTCCTGTTCAAGGGGTTGTCGTTCAAGCTGCCGCCCAACGGCATCGTCGGCGTCATCGGCCCGAACGGCGCCGGCAAGTCGACCCTGTTCAAGCTGATCACCGGCCAGGAAAAACCGGATGCCGGCACGGTTCGCCTCGGCGAAACGGTGAAGCTGGCCTATGTCGACCAGTCGCGCGACGATCTGCAGCCGAACGACTCCGTTTGGCAGGCCATTTCCGGCGGCACTGACATCATGATCGTCGGCAAGCGCGAGATCAATTCGCGTGCCTATGTCGGCGGTTTCAACTTCAAGGGCGGCGACCAGCAGAAGAAGGTCGGCCTACTGTCCGGTGGTGAGCGTAACCGCGTCCACCTGGCCAAGACGCTGGCAGCCGGCGGCAATGTCATCCTGCTCGACGAACCGACGAACGATCTCGACATCGAAACCTTGCAGGCCTTGGAAGAGGCGCTGGAAGAATTCGCCGGCTGCGCTGTGGTCATCAGCCACGATCGCTGGTTCCTGGATCGGCTGGCGACGCATATCCTGGCGTTCGAAGGTGACTCACATGTCGAATGGTTCGAGGGCAACTTCGAAATGTACGAGGAAGACAAGAAGCGCCGCCTCGGCACGGACAGTCTGATCCCGCACCGGATCAAATTCCAGAAGTTCTCGCGGTAGCTTGAAAAGTAACGGGGTGTGGGGGCCGTGACCCCACAAAACCTTTCTTTGATTCAATAAAGAAGACCTCGCCCTCGAGAGGGCGGGCCTTCTTTATTGGAATAAGTGAAATCTTGGGGCCGCAGGCCCCAAACCCGTTACTTTTGCAAACTAAACGGCACCACGTGTGTTGACGTAAAGCGCATACAGCGACTGGCTGGCGGCCATGAACAGGCGGTTCCTGGCCCGGCCGCCAAAGGTCAGGTTGGCACAGCGTTCCGGCAGGTGGATATGGCCGATTGCCTTGCCGTCCGCGGCGAAGATCCGCACGCCGTTCAGTTCTTCGGTCATGCCCCAGCCGCACCACAGGTTGCCGTCCTCGTCGCAGCGGAAGCCGTCGGGCGTGCCGCCTTTGGCATCGACGAACAGGGTTTGCGGACCGAGCGTCTTGCCGTCCGGGCTGACATGATAGGCGAAGATACAGCGGTGTTTCTGGCCCGATTGCACGACGTAAAGTTCTTTTTCATCGGGCGAAAAGGCCAGGCCGTTCGGCCGGTCTATGTCGGTGATGACCGCTGTCAGGGTGCCGTCCGGATCGAGGCGGTAGACATTCGTCGGAAGTTCCGGTGTGGCGCGGTAGCCTTCGTAGTCGCCAAGGATGCCGAACGGCGGATCGGAGAACCAGATGCTGCCATCGCTCTTGACGATGATATCGTTCGGCGAGTTGAGCGGCTTGCCTTCGAAGTGGTCAGCCAGAACGGTGATCGTGCCGTCATATTCGGTACGGACGATGCGCCGGCCGCCGTGTTCGCAGCCGACCAGGCGGCCCTGGCGATCACGGGTATGACCGTTGGTGTAGTTTGACGGCTTGCGGAATTCAGAAACCTGACCGGTTTCTTCCTCCCATTTCAGGATGCGATTGTTCGGAATGTCGCTCCACAGCAGGTAGCGGCCGTCGCCAAACCACACTGGACCTTCCGCCCAGCGCGTGCCGGTATAAAGGCGCTCAACTGCTGCCAGAGTCAGGACGTATTTTTCAAAACGCGAATCGAGGATTTCGACGGCGGGATCTGGATAGGAAGAGGCGGGCTGCCACATGGTTGTGCTCGCGATTGAAGAACCAGATTGATAGCTCAGCCTTTGTAAAAGACAAAACCCGCGCCACAGGCGATCAGCGTGAAGCCGACGGCCGTCTGCCATTTCAGCGGTTCGTTGAGATAAAGCCAGGAAAACAGCACAAAAACCACGAGCGTGATGACTTCCTGGATAGTCTTCAACTGGGCGGCATTAAACGTGCCGTAGCCGATGCGGTTGGCGGGAACCTGCAGGCAGTATTCAAAAAAGGCGATGCCCCAGCTGACCAGGATGACGACCCAGAGCTTTTCCATCTTGAACTTGAGATGGCCGTACCAGGCCAGGGTCATGAACAGGTTGGAGCCGATCAGCAACGCAACAGTAAGGAAGGCGGGAGGGAGTTTGAGCATGAGGGGCCTTGAGCGCAGATAAATTTACGGGGTTTGGGGCCACAGCCCCCAAACCCCGTAAGTTATCACGCGTTCAGACGCTGCGCATCCCGTTGCGTATTTTCAGCCATGGCCCGCAGGCCGGCGTGATCCGGCTTCATCGCCGACAGATCGGCAAAGATGCTATGCGCCTTTTTGTACGACTGGCCGGCCTGGTCGAACGCGCCTTGCATTTCACGCGCCTGGCCAAGCTTGGCCAGCGAAATTGCCTGGGCCGAACGCGCCGGCACATCGTCGGGCTTCAGATAGGCGCGAGTCTCGTGCAGACGGCTCAGCTCTTCGAACGCGTCGCCGGCGGCCTGAACGTCGCCGTTTTTCAGCTTGAGATCGGCGTAAGGCGTCAGCAGTTCCATCCGCGTGGCCGGGTCGCCAACAACGGCCAGAGCGCGACCCAGGACCGGCAGCTGCTTTTGCGGCTCATTTGCCATCTGGTAACGGCGCGCCAGATAGACGTGGATATTGGCGTCGGACGGATCGAGTTCCGACACTTTTTCATAGGCGTTCAAGGCCTTCGGATCGTCGCGGCCCATGTTGAGCGCGCCGATGACGCGCCAGACTTCGGCGGCCTCGGCGGTGACGCCGTTTTCGCTCAGTCGGTCGGCATGCGATTGCAAAGTCGCCGCGGCGGCATTCAGCTCGCCCGAAGCGATCTGATTGAAGGCCAGCGCGCTCGGCGACGACTTGTCGTGGAACAGGTAGGCGACACGGACGTTGAGTTCGTCGGCGGCAATGGCGCGGGTCGAATCCGGCCACACCGACAGGGCCATCTGCACCGCCTGGCGGATCTTGGTCTGGTCATCGACCGGCTCGAAGCTGGCGGCGACTTCCTGGAAGCCACTCACCGGCGCTTCAATCGGCGTCTCAACGCGTTCGACGGCGGCAGTTTCTTCCACCGGCGTTTCGATAAAGCGCATGGCGGAGCTGATGACAGCGCTCATATCGCTCTGCGGCGCCGGGCGCGGCGTCGGCGAGGTGTCGGCCAGCAGAGCGGCTTCGAGCGGATCGCGCGGCATCACCGGTTCCGGTGCGCGCGGCGCTTCGGCCGGAATCTGGATTTCCGGGCGGATCGGGATCACCTGGGCGCCGCTGGCGACCTGAAGGCCGTGCGTATCGGCCAGCACGGCTTCCGGATCGAACGCCGGTTCCGGGGCGCGAGGGGAGACGTCATGACGGTGATCGGCGAAAATGGCTGGTTCCAGCGACTGGATTTCCACCGACGGCGGCTCGACCGCCTCTTGAAGGGGAGCTGGCGCCTGAACAGGCGAAACCTGCTGCACCATCGGTTCGACAACGACCGAGTCGGCGGCCGGCGTCGCCAGGGTCTGGGCGTCGAACTTCAGGCTGCCGCGGGCCGCGGCCAGGGTTTCGCTGGCCGGAATGCTGAGCGCGGTGGCCGGTTCATCGCGCGGCGCGCGGGCAAGCTTGGGGCGTTCGGCCTTTTTCTCAGACCCGCCGCCGCTGAAGAGAGCGCCGATCGCGCCGACGACAGACAGCAAAAGCAGGATAGCGCCGACGGCAAAAATGGTCGCCCAGGTCGGCGCAGTGCGCGGCCAGTCCACCCAGTCCTGAATGTACTGGCTGGTCAAGGGAGCTTCACCGCGCACGGTGGCCGCAGCGCAGGTGACAACCGCCGCCGCAGCCAGAACGACAAAGCCGCCGACCTTAAGCGCACGCGTTGCAGAGGCACTCGAATTTCCGCTCATACCTTCCCCCAGTACAAACTGTTCATAAAACCTTAACCCCGACTTTGGCTGTCTGGCAATGTCTAGCTTGGGATTCCGTCTCAAAAATGCGAATTTAGCTTAATTTCGCGACAGTTGTGCAACTTTCCGGCCACCGGCCTGCCTGACGGCTTGCACGCCCGCCAGGATACCGGTAGAACCGAACATATGAAGAACGCGATTCGTATCCTCGGGCTCGATCCCGGCCTGCGGCGGCTGGGCTGGGGCGTCGTTGACGCCGAAGGGGCAAGGCTTTCGTGGGTGGCGCATGGAGTCATCACGCCTGAACAGGACCAGGATCTGGCCGTGCGTTTGCTCAATCTTTTCGACGGTTTAAGTGACGTGATCGCGCAGTGGCGGCCCGATGAGGCGGCGATCGAGGAAACCTTTGTCAACGTCAATCCGGCATCCACCCTGAAGCTCGGTCACGCGCGCGCGGCGGCCATGCTGGCGCCGGCCAAGGCGGGGCTGAAAGTGGCGGAATACGCGGCGCTCGACATCAAGAAGTCGGTGGTGGGCGCCGGCCGGGCCGACAAGGACCAGATTCTGTTCATGGTCAAACGCTTGCTGCCGCTGTCGGCCAAGTCAGAGGTTGCCCTGACGGCGGATGCGGCCGATGCCCTGGCCTGCGCGATTACCCATGCGCACAAACGGAAAATGGCCGGATTAAAGCAGGCCATACAAAGAGGTGCGGCGTGATCGGTCGTTTGCGGGGGCTGTTGCTGGAAACCGGCGAGGAAGAGGTCCTGGTCGAATGCGCCGGGGTTGGCTACATCGTGCGCTGCGGCGTACGGACCTTGTCCGACCTGCCGGAGTTGGGCGTCGAGATCGTCCTGCACATCGAAAGCCAGACGCGCGAAGATGGCACTAAGTTGTATGGGTTCCTCGGCAAGGATGAGCGCAAGACCTTCCAGGCCTTGCTGACCGTGCAGGGCGTCGGCCCTAAGGCGGCGTTGGCGGTGCTCGACGTGCTGACGCCGTCGCAACTGGCGCAGGCGGTGGCGCATGAGGACAAGACGGCGGTCGGTCGCGCCAATGGCGTCGGTCCCAAGCTGGCGACGCGTATCCTGATTGAACTTAAGGGCAAGGTGCTGGGCGGCGGCGATTTCGAGCCGATCATGCTGCGCGCTGTTCCGGCGGCGGCGAAGCCGACAGTGACCGGCGAAAGCGTGGCGGCCCTGATCGGGTTGGGCATTTCCGAATCGCAGTCGCGGCTGGCGGTGGACAAGGCGGTGCAGGAACTGGGCGCGGAGGCCGAACTGGCGGCCGTCATCCGGGCGTCGCTAAAGGCAATGGGGCGGTAAGGGATGGCGCGTCTGGTATCCGCCGAATCAATGGACGATCTGGAGGAGCGCGCTCAGGATCGCGCCCTGCGGCCGCAAAGCTTCGATGATTTCGTCGGTCAGGCGCCGCTCAAGGCCAATCTGAAGGTGTTCGTGGCCGCCGCCGCGGCGCGTTCGGAATCGCTCGATCACGTACTGCTCTACGGCCCGCCGGGCCTGGGCAAGACCACTTTGGCGCAAATCGTCGCCAAGGAACTGCGGGTCGGGTTCCGCGCTACGTCGGGGCCGATGCTGGCCAAGGCGGGCGACCTGGCGGCCATCCTGTCGAACCTTGAGCCCAATGACGTGCTGTTTATCGATGAAATTCATCGGCTTAACCCGGCTGTCGAGGAAATCCTCTATCCGGCCATGGAAGACTATGTCCTTGATCTGATCATCGGTGACGGACCGGCGGCGCGGACGGTACGCATTGACCTGGCGCCGTTCACCCTGGTCGGCGCGACGACACGCGCCGGACTGCTGTCGACGCCACTGCGCGACCGGTTCGGTATTCCGCTGCGGCTGGAATTCTATACGCCCGAAGAACTGGTGCGGGTGGTGATGGGCGCGGCCCGCAAGATGGGCACGAACCTGACCGAAGACGGGGCTTTGGAAATCGCCTCGCGGTCGCGGGGGACGCCGCGGATCGCCGGCCGGCTGCTGCGCCGGGTGCGCGACTTTGCCCATGCCGAAGGCGCCGAACGTATTGATAAAAAGGAAGCTTCCAAGGCACTAGCGCGGCTGGAAGTCGATCCGTCGGGGCTGGATCATTCCGACCGGCGCTATCTCAGGGCGCTGATCGAGAATTATGGTGGCGGGCCGGTAGGGCTGGAAACCATTGCGGCGGCGATTGCCGAAGCGCGCGATGCGGTTGAGGACATGATCGAGCCTTACCTGCTCCAGCAAGGCTTTATTCAGCGCACGCAACGCGGCCGGACAGCGTGCGGACGTGCCTATCTCCACCTGGGCCTGACCCCGCCGGCGACGCCACCGGCCATGCCGGATCTGTTCGAGGATTAGATGGATTATTTTGGTCTTACCCATTCTGCCTTGGCGTCATTGGCTGTGCGGAGACCTGTTTTTCACTCGGAAGCCGACTTCCAGCATGAATTGGCCATTGAACTGGAAAGACTGCAGCCAGGACTAAGCGTTAGGCTCGAATTTCCTGTGCCGGATGGAGCCATCGATATCATTCTGCTTGATGAAGTTCGAAAGCCTCGCTTCGCGATCGAGCTTAAATACCGCAAGGCACGCCTGGTCACTGAGGTGCTTGGCGAGCAATTCGATCTCTCGAATCACGGCGCTAGGGACCATGGCGCTTACGCTATATGGCGGGACGTAAGCCGCATTGAGCAAATTGAGAGTGGAAAACTTCAAGGGATGGTAATCGTTGTCACAAATGACAAAAATTATTTATCTGAAGCGAAGGAAAGTACGAATTTCTATGATTTCAGATTAAGTGCTGGTCGCAGATTAGTCCCTTTATCTGAGTTAAATTGGCGCGATCTTGAAAGTCAATCTTTCAGGAAATACCCCGCTACCATTTCCGTGCAGGGAAATTATCATCTGGAATGGGGGGATTACAGTCGTGTGGAAGGACGGAATAATACACGTTTCTTTTGCCTGAAATTGGAAGTAAACAGGCGTGAAAAGGCATAAAATTCCTTCTTCTTTCCTGGGGCCGTAACCTTATTCCTCATGCCGACGTATAATCCCAGCGAATGGCAGGACCTGATGCGTGCTTCGCAAGGCGGAGACGCGAAGGCTTATCGCGCCCTGCTGGAGGGGCTGCGGCCATGGCTGGTGGCTTATTTCCGGCGCCGGCTGCGCGGCAGCGACGGTGAAGACCTGGTACAGATGACCCTTTTGAGTTTGCACGAAAAACGCCATACCTATGATCCCAAGTCGCCGTTCATGCCGTGGATCGCGGCGGTGGCGCGGCATAAGTTGATCGACTTCGTGCGCAAGTCGGGGCGGCGGATCGAGGTAGAGCTGGACGACGAGATCGAAGGCGACCTGCCCGACGAACTGGCGAAGCGCGATGTCGAGGTGCTGCTCAATCAGCTGCCGAAGGACCAGGCCGAAATCGTCAAGCTGCACAAGCTGAACGAACTCAGCGTCGACGAAGTCTCGGCTGTGACCGGCAAGAGCCCGTCAGCGGTCAAGGTGACCATGCACCGGGCGCTCAAGAAACTGCAGGCCCTGGTCGGCGGTCGGGAGGCGGGCGATGTCTGATCAAACTATCGACAGCCTCGTCAACCGGATCACGCCGGTGAAAGCCCTGCAGGCCAGCACGCTGTGGCGGGGAGCGGCCCTGACCGTGGCCATTGCGGCTGTATATATTGTCTTCCTGTATGGCGTGCGTTCTGAAATAAAGATCCTGACCCCGCCAATGCTGCTGCACCGGCCGATCATCCTACTCAAACCCTTGCTGTTTTTGCTTTTGGGCGTTTGCGCCCTGCGTGGGGTTGTCGAATTGGCGCGGCCGGAAGGGCAATTGCGGTTCGGTGTCCTGTTGCCGATCCTGCTGCTGTTCGGCGCGGTGCTGGGCGTGGTTATCAATGACCTCAGCGTATATGGCGTGAAGGCGAATTTCGACAACATCTTTGGCGCCGCGCCGTTGTGCGCCATGACCATCCTGTGCGGCGGAACGGTGGGTGTCGTCCTGATGTGGCGGTTCTGGCTGCGGCGGTCGGCGACCTCGCATCCGGCGCAGCTGGGAGCGATGAGCGGTCTGGCGGCGGCAGGGCTGATGGCCGGGGCCTATGCGCTCCACTGCAATATGGATAAGGCGATCTACCTGCTGTTGATCTATGGCGCGGCGGTGGCGGTGTTTACCGGCATAAGCGCGCTAATCGGCCGGACGCTTTACCGCTGGTAAGGCTTAAGCCGTCTTCAGCATTTTAGCTTAGTCTTGACCGTTACGCGGTCTTCATCAGGGCTTCGCGGATCGGCAGGAAGCGTTCATTGAACGGCAGGATGCCCGCGCCGCGCGCCGCCGCATCGACCGCCATTTCGGCGCGTTTGACCGGCGCAATGTTGCGGATGCCCGGGCTGTGGGCCTGGAGGCGCTGGTTGACCTTGGCGCACAGGCTTTCGATGAAGCGGGCAGGCAGGCGGCCGCCGATGAAATGAGCCGCGGGGTTAAAAGCGCAGTTCATCACCAGAAACGGCCCAGCCAGCAGCCCGGCGGCACGATCCAGCCAGGTTTCGACTTTCGCCAAACCCGCTTCCGGCAAGGCTTCGAGATCGTCGGGCGTCGACACCTCGAACCCCGCCTTATGCAGTTCGTCATAGAGCGCATAAAGCGACACCATGTCCTCAAGCGTGCGGCCTTTATTGTCAGTATTTGGGGCTACCGGCAGAAAGCCGATTTCGCCCGAACGGCCGTCGGCGCCGCGCACATAGTGGCCGTCGACCACCAAGCCGCCGCCGAGCCCGGCGCTGATCAGGGTGTAGAGGAAATTGCGGTGTTGCAGGCCGTGGCCGAACTGCATTTCGCCGATGGCGGCGGCGGTGGCGTCGTTCTCGACAATCACCGGGCCGGTCACGATCCCCGAAAACAGCTCGGCGACATCGATCTCCGACCAGACCTTGTAGGCGTCCGGCCGGTTGGCCAGCGGAATGCGGCCGAGATCGTCCGGGAGCGAAATCCCCAGGCCGATCAGGCGCTTGAAGTCAACGGCACGGCGGGCGGCGATAGCGGCGATTTCATCCCTGAACAGGGCCACCACAGAGTCGGGCATCGCAAAGTGGACTTCGTGGCAGACGCGGGCGCGCACCTGGCCGAGGAAATCGAGCGCCACGATGGTGATGTGGTCGCGGTCGATGTTCAGCCCGATGGAAAAGGCGCCGTCCGGATTGACGATCAGCTTGGTGGCCGGCTGGCCGCGCTGGCCCAGAAGACGCCCGGCCTTCTGGATCAGGCCATCCTTCAACAGGCGATTGGTGATGTTGGCGACGGCGGGCGGGGTTAGGCCCGTCAGGTCGGCGATTTCGGCACGAGTCACGGTGGCGTCGCCGGCGGCGCGCACGGCCTGCAGGGTGACGCGCTGGTTATGGTCGCCGGCGCGCTCGAGGTTGGTTCCCGACAGGGAGTCGCCCCTATTGGTTCTCTGGGCGTGAGGCCGGGAGTTGCGTTCGTCCGCACTCATCGAATAATTCCGTTATCGCTACCATGCCTTAGGCCATTGTCAGGCCACTTTCAAGCAGGCTGGCAAGATCACGTCGGTTCGACGCCAAAGAAGGATTCCGCAATCGCGGCGTCGACCAGGTTGAGATTGTACTGGAAGACGTCGATGAACTCATGCAGCCCGGCGGCAATGATGTGGACAGCGTCGGAATTGTACATGGTCTCGGTCAGGATAGCCATTTCCTTGGCCGCCTTGTTGGCCTTGCCGTCGCCGCCGTTGAGCGTGGCCAGGGCGTGCGAGGCACTGTCCAGGCAGTGGACCACCGAACGCGGGAAGGCCTGCGAAAACAGCAGGAACTTGGTGACGTCCTTATAGTTGATGGTGTGGAACTGCTGGCGGTACATTTCCAGCGCATTGACTGACTTCAGCACGGCGCCCCACTGGACGGCGTCGACGCGCTCATCGATCTGCCAGGCCGACGGGTTGAGGATGAAGTACTTGACGTCGAGCAGGCGGGCGGTCTTGTCAGCGCGTTCCAGCATCTGGCCCATGTGGGCGAACTGCCAGCCGGCGTAGCGGCTCATGGTGTTGTACATCAGGCCGGTAAACAGGTGCCCGGCCTGGCGGACCTGAGTGTAGTAGCCGTAGAGATCGCTCAACGAGCGCTTGCGGCTGTGGGTCTGGGTGAGGTGGTAAAGCTCGTTGATCTTTTCCCACATCTCGACCGGGATGACCTCGCGCACGGTGCGGGCGTTTTCGCGGGCGCGATAGATGGATTGCAGAATCGAGTTGGGGTTCTTGTCGTCGAAGGTCAGGAATTTGACCACCGATTGCTCGTCCGCGACCTTGTAGCGCTTGCCGAATTCCTCATCGTCGCCTGAGGTGGCAATGATCGGGTACCACTGGGTCTGGTCCTTATCGAGGCTCAGGTCGAGCATCAGATGGAAATTGACGTCGATAAAGCGGGCGACATTGTCGGCGCGCTCCAGATAGCGCGACATCCAGTAGATCGAATTGGCCACTCTGCTCAGCATTCTGCGCTCCTCTTGAATGCTTCGCATTTTTGCTTTGTCGCCATTTTTTGCGAAAAACCGGCGATCACTTTTTCGAAAATGGCTTCAGGCATAGGTCGCCTCCTCGTCACCCAGAACCCACGTGTCCTTGGAGCCGCCGCCCTGCGAGGAATTGACCACCAGCGAGCCTTTCTTGAGCGCCACCCGCGTCAGGCCGCCGGGCAGGGTGAAAACGTCTTCCCCGAACAAAGAATAGGGGCGGAAATCGACGTGACGGCCTTCGATGGTGTTGCCGATCAGGGTCGGCGCCCGCGACAGGGACAGGGTCGGCTGGGCGATATAATCGCGGGGCTTGGCCTTGATGCGCTCGGCGAATTCCTTCTGCTCGGCCCTGGTGCTTTTCGGCCCGATCAGCATGCCGTAGCCGCCGGACAGGTTGACCGCCTTGACCACCAGCTTGTCGAGGTGGGCCAGCACATATTTGCGGTCGGCGTCGTCCTCGCAGATATAGGTGCGGACATTGTGCGAGATCGGCTCTTCGTCAAGATAATACTTAATGATCTTAGGGACATAGGCGTAGATCGCCTTGTCGTCGGCGATGCCGGTGCCCGGCGCGTTGGCCAGGGCGACCGTGCCCTTACGATAGCAGCGCATGATGCCGGGAACCCCCAGCATCGAGTCCTTGCGGAAGATCTCCGGGTCGATGAACTCATCGTCGATGCGGCGATAGATGACATCGACCGGCTTCAGGCCTTCGGTGGTGCGCATCCAGACGCGATCGTCCTCGACCACCAGGTCGGAGCCCTGGGCCAGGGGCACGCCCATCTGCTGGGCCAGGTAGGCATGTTCGAAATAGGCGGAATTGTAGATGCCGGGCGTCAGCACGATGATCGACGGATCATCCTTGCCGTCAAGGGCTATGTGCTTGAGCGTCTTATATAAATGGTCACCGTAATCGCTGACCGGGCGGACCTTCATGGTCTTGAAGGTCGCGGGCAGAATGCGCTTCTGGACAGCCCGGTTTTCCAGAACATAGGAAATCCCGGACGGGCAACGCAGGTTGTCCTCGAGCACATAGAACTCGCCGTCAGAATCGCGAACGAAGTCGGTGCCGGAAATATGCGTCCATACGCCTTTCGGCGGGTTCAGGCCTTCGCACGGCTTGAGGTAGCAGGCCGAAGAGAAGATCATCTCGGCCGGGATGACCTTGTCCTTGAGGATCTTCTGGTCGTTATAAATGTCCTGGATGAACAGGTTCAGCGCCCGGATGCGCTGGGCGATGCCGCGTTCCAGCTTGGCCCAGTCCTTGGCCGAGACCATGCGCGGAATGATGTCGAAAGGCAGGATTTTCTCGGTGCCCTTCTTGTTGCCATAGACGTTGAAGGTGTTGCCCGACTGGTAAAGGATATCCTCGGCCTGTTTCTGACGCCGTTTAAGCTCGCCGCGGCTCAGATTGTCGAGTTGCTCGACAAGGGGTTTCGCGCTGTCATGCGGGACGCCGTCGCTTTTGAAAAGCTCGTCGTAGAACCCGTGCG
Source organism: Pseudomonadota bacterium (assembly GCA_048497915.1). Lineage (GTDB taxonomy): Bacteria > Pseudomonadota > Alphaproteobacteria > Caulobacterales > Caulobacteraceae > Asticcacaulis. The sequence continues at coordinate 26,438 of JBEHYZ010000032.1, read as the reverse complement.
TCTGATAGGCCTCAAGCAATGGCATCTCCCCCGTGGGTTATAGAAAGACCTCGTTCATGGTGACCTGAACCCGTAACGTTTCCTTGCCGCCCCCTCTGTATATGGTCCCCGACGTGGGCGTGGCGTCGAGGTAGTTGCGGCCCGCCGCCACCCGGACGTGGTCCTGGCTGACGCGGATGCCGTTGGTCGGGTCGAAACCGCGCCAGCCGAGATAGGGAACATAGATCTCCACCCAGGCATGGCTGGCGTCGGACTGGATCTTGTTCTCGTAATTGGCGCCGGTGAAGATATAGCCGACGCGGTACCGCGCCGGGATGCCGAGCAGTCGCGCCAGGCAGATGAACAGGTTGGAGAAGTCCTGGCAGACTCCTTCGCGCGTGGCGTAGACATCGAACGGCGTCGATTTCAGCGTCGTCGAGCCCGGTACGTAACGAAAGTCGCGATAGATGGTCTGGTTGATGTCGTGGAGCGTGTCCATCAAATGCCGGCCGTTGCGCTCGGCGAAACTCATGGCGTAGATCAGTAGTTCCTGGATTTGGGTTTCCGGCAGCTCCGGCGGGCGCAGATAGGGCTCCATCATCAGGTGCTGCCACGGCATCATGGTCAGCGGAATGAAGTGCTGGCGCTTGTCCGGCGACATGTCGTCGGGCGCCCGGCCGTAGATCTTGACCAGAGACCGGCAGGAAACGGTCAGTTTCCGGTACGGCTTGATGATGCTGTAATGGATGGTCTGGTTGCCGAAGACATCCTCGAAGCGCATGTCTTCGCCTTCGACGGACAGCGACAGCGTGGCGTTCACCACTTCCTGCACCGAGTCCTCGACCGGCATCAGGCGGAAACTGTGGGTCGAGTGTTCGACCTCGTTTTCGTAGGTGTACTCCGTGGCATGGACCACGTCGTAAAGCCGGTAGGCGAGGGGTGAGCCGTCCGGCGCGTGGGTCAGCGACCGGGTGTTCAGGATGTTATGCTGGACGCCCTTCATCTGCTGGAGCGACTGCACGATCGACAATTGCTGGGCCTGGGCCTGCTGGTCGGCGAAGGGTTGCGACGGCCGGCCGCGCGACAGGGCCGGCGACACGACGACGCCTTGCAGATGGCCGTCCTGTTCGTGCTGCGGCTGCTGAGCCTGTTCGGGCTGCTTCGGAGTGTCCTTCTTGTTGGTCCAGGCGATCTGGCCGCGGCGGGCGATGATCAGCTGGCCCTTCTGCATCGGCTTCCAGGCGTCTTCGCGGAACGGCGTCGAGGAAAAGACCAGGGCTGTGCGGAAGGTGTCGCGCGGGTTGTTAAGCGCGAACAGGGCGGCGTCGGCGTGGTAACCGTTTTCATTATGCGGCGGCTTGACGCGCGCATAGTAAAGCCTGGTGTCCGACTGCGAGCCATAGAAGGCGGCCACCGTCGTGCCATCCGAAATGACCATGTCGGCCGAGCCCATGTCGTCCAGCTGCAGGAACCAGCTGAGCAGCACCTGATGATCGACTTCGCCCAGGGAGCGGGCGCCATAGTCCTGCACCTTGCCGAGCAGGAAGCAGAAGGCCAGCTCGGAATCGGTGCGGCCCATCGGTTCCAGGAAGATGGATTTGTTGAAATGCAGCCGCGCCATGGCGGTCTTGTCGAGATCGCCATTGTGCATGAACAGCCAGTCCTGGCCGGCGAAGCTGCGTGAAAACGGCTGGGTTTCCAGGTGGGTATAGCCGGAGGCCGCGCCGCGCACCTTGCAAAAAAAGACGGTCGAGCGGAACGAATCCCAGTCGCCCATGGCGTCGCGCAGGGACTTGGTGTCGCGCGCTGCCGGATCCTTGGCGACGATGGCCGCCTTGTTGTCACCGGGATACCAGGCCAGGCCCCAACCCAAGGTGTGTTCGCCTTTCTGGGGGCCTTTGCGAAACTTGAGGTCGATCGCCGGCGAACTCAGGCCGTCGAAACTAAACGCAAGGATATCACTCGAAATGGCGCTCACAAAATGACCTCATTTGTGCATTGCAACTAGACTTTTTTACGAAGCGGTTGTCTAGTCCTTGTGCAGGATGGATGACACTTTTTTTTCGATTCCGTTACAAGGGCAAGAACTTAAGCGTCCGGCGGATCGATCGAGGCTTTATTTCACAAGGACTTTGAGAGCCCTTTATGAGCATACTGACCGCGCTGCATCACGTTTCCGACTACCGCTACGACCGCCCGATCAGTTTGAGCCCGCATGTCATCCGCCTCAGGCCCGCGCCGCACACGCGCGCCCACATCCAGTCCTATGCGCTGAAGGTCGAGCCGGCCAACCACTTCATCAACTGGCAGCAGGACCCATTCGGCAACTATCTGGCGCGGCTGGTGTTTCCGGAAAAGACGAACCATTTCCGCGTCGAGGTCGATCTGGTCACCGAAATCCGGGTGTTCAATCCGTTCGATTTCTTCCTCGAGGCCAGCGCCGAGAAGTATCCGTTTGCCTATGACGCGGTGCTCAAGGAGGAACTGGAGCCCTATCTGGAGATCAAGGAGCGCGATCCGGTCCTGATGGACTATGTCGCCTCGATTTCGGATGCGCCGGTCGGCACGGTCGATTTCCTGGTGGCCTTCAATCAGAAGATCAATACCGACCTCGGCTATACGCTGCGCATGGCGCCGGGGGTGCAGACCTCGGCCGAGACGTTGACGTTGTTGCAAGGTTCCTGTCGCGACATGGCGTGGCTGGCGTGTCAGGTGTTGCGGCACAAGGGCTTGGCGACGCGGTTTGTCTCCGGTTATTCGATCCAGCTGAAGGCCGACGTCGAGTCGCTGGATGGACCATCGGGTGTCAGCGAAGACGTCACCGATCTGCATGCCTGGTATGAGGTCTATCTGCCGGGCGCCGGCTGGATCGGGCTCGATCCGACGTCGGGCATGTTCACCGGCGAAGGGCATATTCCGCTGTGTTGCGCGCCCAATCCGACCAGTGCCGCGCCGATCACTGGAGCGCATGAGGCGGCGGAAGTAACCTTCGCCCACAAGATGAGCGTGACGCGCATCTACGAGGCGCGCCGGGTGACGCGGCCTTATTCGGACGGCGAATGGCGCGACATCGATGCGTTAGGCCACAAGGTCGACAAGGCGCTGGACAAGCAGGACGTGCGGCTGACCATGGGCGGCGAGCCGACCTTCGTGTCGCTCGACGATCGAACCGGCGAGGAATGGCATTTTTCGGCGCTGTCGGATGAGAAGAAGCGGCTGGGCTATGACCTGTTCCAGCGGCTTTCCGGCAAGTTCGCGAATGGCGCGTTGGCGCAGCACGCCCAGGGCAAATGGTATCCGGGCGAGATCCTGCCACGCTGGGCGATGAACATGTTCTGGCGGGTGGACGGCAAGCCGTTGTGGCTTGATCAACGTTTGCTGGCCGATCCGGAGGCCAAGGGCGATCTGAAGCCGGAAAGGGCGCGCGATTTCCTGCGCAATTTGGCGAACGCATTGGGTGTAGGCGAGGGCCATGTGCTTGATGCCTATGAGGATATTCCGTACCTGCTCTGGAAAGAACAGCGCATTCCGCTCGAGGGCGAGATGCTCAAGGCGGATGTCTATGAGGCGACCGAACGCAAGCGCCTGCAGGCGCAGCTCGATCAGAATGTCGGCAAGCCGACCGGCTATGTGCTGCCGCTGACCTTCTCCGCCAAGACCGGAGGCTGGCTGAGCAATGCCTGGAAATTCCGAACTGACAAGATGATGCTGATCCCGGGAGACTCGCCGGTTGGGTTGCGGCTGCCGCTGGCGGCGCTGCCGTTTGTCGACCCGAAGGTGGCTGAAGCGCACTATTTCCCGCCGCGCTCGCCGTTTGCCGCGGTCGAGGCGTTGGAAGACGCTTCGGAGGCCGTGGAAGGGTACAAAAAGGCCCTTGGCGCGCCGTCGAAAAAGGCGAGCGGAGAGGCGGCGAACGGCTTGGTCCGCTCCGCTCTGTGTGCCGAGGTCCGCGCCGGCAAGCTCTTCCTGTTCCTGCCGCCGTTTACCTATGCCGAGCACTATTTCGATCTCGCACATGCGATCGAAGCGGTGGCGGCGTCGCTCGATATCCCGGTCGTCATCGAAGGCTACGGCCCGCCGCGCGACCATCGCGTGGAGAGCATGTCGGTCACGCCCGACCCCGGCGTCATCGAGGTCAATATCCAGCCCGCCCGCAATTGGGACGAACTGAAATTCATCATCGACACGGTTTACGAAGAGGCCACTCAGGCCCGTCTGGTCGCCGACAAATTCATGATCGACGGCAAGCGCATCGGCACCGGCGGTGGCAATCACATCGTCATGGGCGCGGCAAAATCTGAAGATTCGCCGTTCCTGCGCCGGCCGGATGTGCTGGGGTCGATGATTACCTTCTGGCAGAACCACCCCTCATTGTCCTATCTGTTTTCCGGCCTGTACATCGGGCCGACCAGCCAGGCACCGCGTGTCGATGAAGCGCGGCATGAGGCGCTGTACGAGCTGGAAATCGCGCTGAAGAACCTGCCGGCAGGCGGGGAGGAACAGGCGCCGTGGCTCGTCGACCGGCTGCTGCGCAATCTGTTGGTGGATCTGAGCGGCAACACCCATCGCGCCGAGTTCTGCATCGACAAGCTCTATAGCCCCGACAGTGATCGCGGCCGGCTAGGCCTGCTGGAGATGCGCGGTTTCGAGATGTCGCCGCATCCGCAGATGAACCTGATCCAGGCGCTGCTGCTGCGCGCGCTGGTGGCCAGCTTCTGGAAAACGCCATATCGCGCGCCGTTGGTGCGGTGGGGGACGCAGCTGCACGACCGCTTCATGCTGGGGCATTACGTGCACGAAGACATTCTGGAAGTTCTGGAATATTTGAAGCAATCAGGTTTCAATTTCAGCCCGGACTGGTTCATCCCATTCTTTGATTTTCGTTTCCCGAGTGTCGGAAGTGTCCAGATCGGCGACCTGACACTGGAGCTTAAAAACGCGCTCGAACCCTGGCCTGTTATGGGCGAGGAAGCGGCGGCCGGCGGCACGTCACGCGGGGTCGACAGTTCGGTCGAGCGGCTGGAAGTGCTGCTGACGGGCGGCATCGGTTCGCAGCATGTCGTGACCTGCAATGGCTACCGGCTGCCGCTGTCGCCGACGCGGGCAGGCAACATGCAAGTGGCCGGCGTGCGTTACAAGGCCTGGGCGCCGTGGTCATCGCTGCATCCCAACCTGCCGGTCAATACGCCACTGATTTTCGATGTGCTGGACACGCGGCTGGAACGATCGGTGGGCGGGTGCAAGTATCACGTCATGCACCCAGGCGGCCGCAACTACGACACCCTGCCGCTCAATGCCAACGAGGCGGAAGGCCGCCGCCTGTCGCGCTTCGAGGCGCCGACGCATACCGTCGGCAAGGTGAAGATTCCGGCTCTGGTGATCAATCCAGACTATCCGCGGACGCTGGATCTGCGGCGGCCGGTTTAAGCCGGCGCCCAGTCGCGCAGCCGATCCTGAACGTCGCGCAGTTGCTTCGGCGTCCAGCCCTGTTCGATCTTTTCAAGCTTGCGCATGGCGGCGCGGCGGCCTTTTTTCGCGGCGAAGGCATACCAGAAATAGGCCTGTTCGCGGCTGACCGGTTCGCCCATGCAGTCGAGATAGTTGTCGCCAACCTTTTCCAGCGCCTCGGCGTCGCCGGTCAGGGCCGCCTGGCGGGTCAGCCTTGCGGCGGTCATCGGGTCGGGCTTGGCCTTGAAGCCCATCAGATAAAGCTCGGCCAGGCTCTTCATCGACGGGGCGTGGCCAAGGTTTGCCGCGCTTTCGAGATACTGCGACGCTCTTTCGTAGTCGCTGATGCACCCCAGACCATAGCGATACTGGTAACCGGCAAACGCCATGCCATTGACGTCACCGCGCCGGGCGTTTTCCTCGTTGAGCGTCAGGGCAGCGCGATAGGCCTTGTCGGCCAGTTTCGACAGCTTCGGATAGCGGTAGCCATGGTTGCACAGGTCGGCCAGTTTCAACGCCGCATGACCGTCGCCGTTGCGGGCGCGCTGGGCGTAGATCGACGCCGCCCGTTGCAGGTAATGAAAAGCAAGGTTGGCATTGTAATGGGCCCCGCCCGTGCCTTTTTCCAGCATCTCGACACACTGCATGCAGGCCTTGGGGTCGCCCGTGCGCGCCTTGCGCCGGGCGCGCTGATAGACGTTCAGGGGACGGGAATATTTGAGCCTGTGGCCGCTGATCTCATCGATCATGCCGATAATGACGAACACTAACGCGCCACCCAGGACGACGAACAGCATGATCGCCCACATGGGAACAGTGATGGCAGGAAGGCTCAGATGAGAGAAGTCCGGCATGGACGATCCTGAACAGCGTGTGATCCGATGACGGATTTTAGCAAAGCTCAGGCGCCTCACAATGGAGCGGAAACTTTGGCACGAGGCGCGATTGCCTATTGTATCCTTATCCAAATTTCGCATGGGGCTGACGCGGAATGTCTGGTAAGAGTCGGGGCAGATGATTTTCAAAGGTCCGCCATTACGGACGATCGGGAGGGGTTCATGCGTATTTCCAAGATTTTAGGTGTCAGTCTGATTGGTCTGGTGATGGCGTCGGGCGCCATGGCGGCCAAGGTCCGGGCTCAGCCGGCGGCAGCGACGCCAAGTGCGCCAGCTAATAACTCGGCCTATGACCGCGCGCCGTGGTGGATGAAGGAAAGTGTCATCACCCAGACCGGTTTTGTTTTTACCGAGGTGCCGGCCAACCGGGCCTCGTTTTCGGCGACCTTCCTGAGCGTCGACGACACGGCGGAAAAGGCGCAGGCCAAGGCGATCGCCCAGACCAAGGCGCTCAACCAGACCCTCGCCAAGCTTGGCAAGGACGCGGTGCGGGTGTCGACCAGCTTCTCGATGCGGGCGCTTTACGAGCAGTACCGCGACAAGAACGGCAACCGCGTCGAGGACCAGCGTGGCGACAAGATCAATGGCTATCAGGTGTCGCTCAACCTGGCCATCGAGGTGCGCGACATGAGCGTGCTGGAGAAGGCCTATGCCCTGGTGCTGGCGGCGGCGCCGACCCAGACGGACAGCATCAATTTCAGCCTCCAGCCGTCGAACGAGACCAATACCTGGCTGTACAACCAGGCGATCAAGGACGCACGTAAACGGGCCCAGGACGCGGCGGACTCCGCCGGCGGGCGGTTGGGCGGGATCAAGGTGATCGATCCGACCGGCCGGGCGTGTGAGACGGACATCCTGGCGCGGTCGCCGGACTATGCCTACGACGGCACACAAGCCAATGAGGTCAATTACGACAATCAGTCAGCGAGAGCCGCGCCCATGATGGCCCTGGCCGCGCCGCCTCCGCCGCCCGCTCCGGCTCCAGGCACAGCTGAATATCTCGAAGCCAAGGCGCTGGCCAATCCGTTCATCCAGACGCCGCCGCTGCAACGGCTGGAAGCTAAGGCCTGCGTGGTTTACGGCGTGAATTGATCAAATCGGCGATACACTATTGCACTGTGGCTTGCGAAAGGCTTGTTGCGGTGCAATATACCGGTTGAAGCCGTGGGCGGGCCTGACCGGAGAGATTTATGTCTTTTGATAAAGACAGGGCCGCCGCGCCGCTGCAACTGCCCTATGAACAAACGGTTCTGGTGTTGCAAGGCGGGGGTGCGTTGGGTGCCTACCAAGCGGGTGCCTATGAGGTTCTGCATGCCCAGGGCATCCGGCCTGACTGGATTTCCGGCATTTCGATCGGGGCCATTAACGCCGCCATCATCGCCGGCAATGCCCCTGAGGACCGTGTCGAAAAATTGCGCACCTTCTGGAACACCGTTGGCATCGACCTGCCGGGCGGACATCTGGAGCCGAAGAACCATTTTTCGCAGCTTGGCTACCGTTCCCTGAGCGGTTTTTGGGCGGTGGCGGCCGGTATTCCCGGCTTCTTCCGGCCGTGGTTTCTGGCGCCGTGGTTCAATGTGCCGGGGACGCCGGAAGCGACCAGCTTTTACGACACCGCACCGTTGCGCAAGACCCTGCTGGACCTGGTCGACTTCGACCGCATCAATTCCGGCGAAACGCGGCTGAGCCTGGGCGCAGTGCATGTCCGTACCGGCAATTTCATCTATTTCGACAACCAGCGCGATGGCCGGGTAATTACCCCGGAACATGTGATGGCCAGCGGCGCCCTGCCTCCGGGCTTTCCGGCGGTGATGATCGATGGGGAGCCGTACTGGGATGGCGGACTGGTGTCCAACACCCCGCTCAGCTATGTGCTCGACGCCGGGGTGGCCAAGGACACGCTGGTCTTCCAGATCGACCTGTTCAGCGCCACCGGGCCTGATCCGGTCAGCATGGACGAGGTCGAGGAACGCATCAAGGATATCACCTATTCCAGCCGGACGCGGATGAACACCGACGCCTTCCTGGAAAAGTACCGGCTCAGGCATCAGTTGCGTGCCCTGGCCGAGCAATTGCCGCCCGAGACGCGCGAAAAGCTGCTGGGGCAGGCGAAGGGGGACGATACCTTCAACGGCCGGGTCAGCCTGGTCCACCTGATCAACCGGGCTAACAAGTACGAGATCCAGTCAAAGGACTATGAGTTCTGGCGGGTGTCGCTTGACGGGCACTGGCAGGACGGCATGAAGGATGCGGCCGTGGCCATGCAGGCGGAAAGCTGGAAGCAGCTGAGTGATCCGGATACCGGCCTGGCCGTATATGACTACATCCGGCCGGACCGGGTGGTGTGACGTACTGCTGCCACAACCGGGCGCAAACCGTTGTTACACAGGCAGAAGCGGTTTGACAGTCAGGGCGAAGCCTGCGCATTTCGCGTGACAGGCGAACGTGCGACCAGACGGGAGGGGCGCGTGGGCAAGGGATATGAACAAGCTGCAGCGTTGGCCATAGCGCTATTAGTAACGGCTGGGCCGTCGCTGGCGGCGCGCGCCGACAGTCCTGCCGTGCAGGCCGACCAGCAGGTGGCGCCGGAAACCTCCGACATCAAGGGCTTGCAGGCGAGGGCCGAGGCGGGCGACGCCCGGGCGCAGCTGCGGCTGGCCGACGACTACTATATCGGCAACGGCGTGGCGCAGGACTATGCCGCCGCGTTCACCTGGTACGGCAAGGCGGCGGCCCAGGGCAATCCGGATGCCCAGGCCGAGCTTGGGGTCATGTACTGCAAGGGCGTTGGCGTGGCGCAGGACTATGCCAAGGGGCTGGAGTGGAGCCGCAAGGCCGCTGCCGCCGGCAGCGTCGAGGCCATGTATAATGTCGGCGCCGCCTACGACAACGGGCTCGGCGTGACACGCGACATGGCGCAGGCGTTCGGTTGGTACAAGAAGGCCGCCGAAGCCGGTTATGACGGCGCGCAATTCAATATCGGCAACATGTACGAGACCGGTGAGGGCGTCGCCAAGGACGTGACGGCGGCGGCGCAATGGTATCAAAAGGCTTCCGATCAAGGCTATGCGCCGGCGGAACTGAACCTTGGTCTGATGTATCTGCGCGGCGACGGCGTGCCAGCCGATGCGCCGCGCGCCCGCAGCCTGATTGAAAAAGCGGCGCGCGAGGGCCTGCCGCTGGCGCAGTTGCGCATGGCCGATTTCTGTTATCACGGCGCCGGCGTGCCGGTCGATAAGGTGGCGGCCTATGCCTGGGCCCTGCTGGCGGCAGACGGTGGTGATCCGGACGGGCGCGAGCTGGTGCGCGGCATGGACGCGGAGCTTTCCGACGCCCAGCGCCAGCAGGCGTCGGCGATGGCCGAGACCCTGTCGCAGCCGCTGATCAAATAGTCAGGTGTGAAATTTTGCCGGAAAAGCGCAAACGGGCGCTTGCCACGGCCGAGGGGCTTGGTTATACACCGCTCCTCCGATGGAATGGGCGCTTAGCTCAGCGGGAGAGCACTACCTTGACATGGTAGGGGTCACAGGTTCAATCCCTGTAGCGCCCACCATTCCATCGCATGAACAGGCGGCCTTACCCTTCATTTTTGGGGGCAGCCTTTCGTTTTCAGCTTGAATTAATCGCAGAGAGTCGGGTCGGATGCTTTGCTACCGCCCTGGATAGCAGGGGCAGCATGGCGGACTTGAGTCCGCGTGTGGCCTTCTGTATTTTCAAAATTCTGGCGTAAGGCAAAATGAATTATGGTGATTGACGTAGGTTGGACAGGCCGGGCTGAGCGTTCCATCGGACCCGCGCGATCATGAGGGTTCTTTTCCACGGTGCGAGCGTCACCGGGCAGGGTGGAGAGGATTCCTACTTCCATTGGCTCGAAAGGGATTTGCCGCAATTCAGCCTTTCCAAGCGAGGGTATGGCGGCTGTCATTTCAACGACGCCGGATTTCTGACGATCGACCGGGATACCAGTCAGCTGCCGGATGTCTGCGTGATCGACTGGAACACGACGGCCCAATCCTGGTTCGATCCTGTGAAGCTGGCTTTTGTGGCGGGCATTCTGCTGAAAAAGGGAGTTTATCCCGTTTTTGCTATTTTTGCATCGGAAAGCAATCTGCAGGAAGAGCGTGCCAGCGAGCGTCAGGTTATTGATTTTTGTGCGGAACATAATCTCCCTTGCTGGGATTTCCGTTCCGCCATTTCGCCCGCCCTGCATTTTCGGGACACCGTTCATACAAATACGACCGGCGCAAAGCTGTATTCCGCCCTGCTGACTGACCACCTTACCGGTCTGACGATACGGCCGGCTCATGTGGACCTGCCTCAGATCGCGGTAAATCCATGGGCCGACGAGCAAATCGACGTAGCGGAAACGCATACGGCCGTACTGACGATCTCGCGCACCGGTCCTGCCCCGGAGATAATCGCGCATCTCATACACGGGCCCTCAAGTCCGATTATTGATGTGAACGGGCAGAGGTGCTGCATATGGGACGAGTGGAGCCATTATGAGCGCCCCGGATATGTAACGTTATGGAGTTCAACCTTGTGGAATTCCGATGTTGAAAACCAGATTGCCATCCAGGTATTACCCGACGCCATCGACTTTTCGACATGCCGGCGGCCGTTGACCTACGATGGGGCGAAGGTGCTCAAGCTTCGCGGCCTGTATGCGATCAACTGCACGATCGACAACGTGGACATTGTGCGTTGGGCGGATGTCGAGCCGTCATGACATGGCAATGAAAAAGCGCCGGCCAAGTTAAGATGGGCCGGCGCTTTCCACGTGTTCGGGATGACCGCTGGTCAGGCTGCAATCAGGCGTTCGACCTCGGTGACAATTTCGCGGAGATGGACAGGCTTTTCCAGCACCTTGGCGTTCGGTGACGCCTTTTGCGCGTTGAGCGCCACGGCGGCGAAGCCGGTGATGAACATGATCTTGAGTTCCGGCTGGATCTGGGCGGCACGCTTGGCGACTTCGATGCCGTCGGCGCCGGGCATGACGATGTCCGTTAGCAGCAGGTCGTAGGGGCCGTCATCCAGCGCAATAATCGCCGAGTCGCCGTCGGCGCAGCTGACCACGTCATAACCCGCCCGTTGCAGGGCGCGCGACAGGAAGCTCCGCACCGAATCCTCGTCTTCTGCGAGGAGGATCTTTTTCGTGTCACTCATTCAAGAGGTCCCCAGACTAACTGATTAAACTGTACCCGACCCGGTTGGCTGTAAAGGCCGATTTATCTATCTTTGCGGGCAGGCGTAAATTAGGGATGAATACGTGGCAGGAATGTCCTACTAAACGGCTAATAGCTGCTTCGCAGCTGCCGTTTAGTCTTTTTTTGTCGCTCAGGTGCCGCGGGGCTCCTCGCAACGGCTCGGGCGCCCGGTCGGGCTTGCCGGGTCACTAAGACCCGGAGTTATTTGAGTGTAATGAACCAGATTTCGCCCACGCCATGGCATCTGCTGCACAGCCCGGAGCTGGCCCTGGTGGTGGTGCGCCCGAGCGTTCCTGCCGCCGGGGGCGTGGTCTACAGCCTGCCGCATTCCGGCCGTTACTACCCGGAAAGCTTCGTCGCCGAGGCGCGCCAGTCGGGCAGCGCCCTGCGGGCCAGCGAGGACGCGTTTGTCGACGATATGGTGGCGTTATCCCCCGACCTCGGCGTCTACGGCCTGGCCTGCAACTACGCGCGCGCCTTTTGCGACGTCAACCGCAACCCGCTGGAGCTGGATTCCCGGCTGATCCGTGGCGAACTGCCGAAGGCCGCTCTGTCGCTGAGCGCCCGCGTCAAGGCCGGGTTCGGCGTCATTGCGCGGCGGCTGTCGGCCGATCAGGACATCTACAAGCAGCCGCTCGACATGAAAGAGGTCAATCGCAGGCTCGACCTGGTGCACCGTCCCTATCACGAGATGTTACAACAGCTGCTGAAAACGGCGGCGGTGGACGGCCGGGTGACCCTGATCGACTGGCATTCGATGCCGAGCGCCGCCCTCAGGGGGCAGCACACCGGCAAGCGGCCTGACATCGTGCTCGGCGATCTGCACGGCGAAAGCTGCACGCCCGAATTGACCCAACAGGTGCGCAAGCTGCTGGAAGGCGAGGGCCTGCATGTCGGGCTCAACAAGCCGTTTGCCGGCGGGTACATTGTCGAGCATTACGGCCGGCCGCGCGAAGGCCGTCAGGTCTTGCAGATCGAGATCAACCGTTCCATCTACATGGACGAAGCGACGCTGGAGCCACATAGCGGCGTGGCTGCCCTGACCGCGACCTTCCGGAAATTGACCGCCGCCCTGACCGCCTGAATTTCAGGTAAAAAAAAGCCGCGCTGATCCAGCGCGGCTTGAAGTCTACAGGGAGGAAACGCCCAGGAAGGGCATCGGCGCCAGAGCGCCGAACACCCTCAAGATAGTTTGCAGCGCAAAAAAGCGCAACCCCCAAATCACCGATCTGTGATCACGTATAGTTACAGGACCGAGGAAAGTTCACGGCTTTTTTGTGATCGCCTGCCTTAATTGCCTTATTTGTCATTTTGCGCCGCAGCATTTTCACCGATGTTTTGCGCACTCGCGGGATAGTCGGCCCGAACCGGCGTCGGATAGGGATGCTCCTCCAGCAGCTCACGCAGCTGGCGCAGGCCGCGCGCCGCCTGGGAGCGCGACTGCCGCCAGCCGAGGAGGACAATGGCGCCGAGGCTCGCGACTACCAGCGAGATCGGCCCGAACAGCCAGGCCGCGGCCGCGATGGAGAAGTAATAGCCGCGCACACCCTGCGAAAAGTTCGACATGGCCGGTTCGACGATATTGCCCATGGCGATCGACAGCTTCTCGGCGCTGGGCTTATCCATATATTCGGGCAAAGCGCCCATGGCGGCAGCCAGGTAGTTCATCTGACGCAGGGCCCAGATGAAGTTCAGCAGGCCGCGCGTCAGGCAGATGACGATCAGGGCCAGCTTGATCTGGAACAGCAGGGGCGAGGAGACATCGAAGCCGAGCGCCTCAACCGATTTCAGCGGCAGCTGGCTGGAGAAGAGCACGCCGGCGATGGCGGCGATCAGCAGCAGGTTGGCCGACGAAAAGTTGGTCGCCGAATCGACGGCGTGGCCCAGCAGGTTGGAGTCGTACAGCTTGAAGCTGCGGATGGTCATTTCCTTCATCCAGGCCTGGCGGACGACGCTCAGGTCCTTGGTAATCAGGCCGGATTTCTTGGAAATCTTCTGCAGGAACGGCTCATAGCCGAGCCAGCAGAAGAAAAAGACGATCAGCGCCAGGAAATCGATCGGGTTGCCCCGGATGGCGTGAATGAGCAGGTTCAGGGCGGACATGCGGCCTCCGGAAGATGACGGAAAGACTGTGCCGAATCGCGAAATCCAAACAGCTTTTCCGATTCATTAAGCGTTCTTTTTACCGCTTTGGAGCGGAATGTGTGGTGACCGTGTAAAAATTGCGTTTCTTCGCTTGTGCGAGACTGTGCATCCTCTTATGAAGGCGACACAATTGGCCTTAAAATCATAAGAAACACATGAATATCGACAAGATTTCCGTTGGTCCCAACGCTCCGTGGGATTTCCACGCCGTCATCGAGATTCCGCAGGGCGGCATGCCGGTCAAGTATGAGATGGACAAGGCCTCAGGCGCCCTGTTCGTCGACCGGTTCCTTTATACTTCGATGTATTATCCGGGCAATTACGGCTTCATCCCGCATACCCTGGCCGAAGACGGCGACCCGTGCGACGTCATGGTCGTGGTGCCGACGCCGGTCTATCCGGGCGTGGTCATCCGGTCGCGTCCGATCGGCGCGCTGATCATGGAAGACGAAGCCGGCCGCGACGAGAAGATCCTCGCCGTGCCGGTCGATAAGCTGCACCCGTTCTATGCGAACATCGTCAGCTATCGTCAGATGCCGCCGATCTTCATCGATCAGATCACGCACTTCTTCGCCCACTACAAGGACCTGGAGAAGGGCAAGACGACCAACGTCATCGGCTGGGTCGAGCCGGAAGCGGCGGCGCAGTTGATCCGCGATGGCCAGGAACGCCTGGCGCAGAAGGTTGGCTAACGGGCGATGTGCGGAAAAGTGCCTAAAAGCTTTTCTAGCGTTTCCGCCTAGACATCGCGACCAAGTAAAAAAAACGCTCCGGAGACGGAGCGTTTTTGTTAAGGTCGGCGCCATATTTATGCCTTATTTGGGCGAACGCCTGCGATTTTTAGCGAAATTTTCTCCATAAGCGCGCAAAAATATTGCGCCTGCTACCGGTATCACAGGAAGTTTTTGATATTCGCGGCCTGATTTCAGAAAATTTTGCATCGCACCTAAAAATTGTCTTGCAATACAACAGCATGGTAGCGGTACCGAAGACTGCGGTAGCTGGCTAAGGTCTGGTTTTACGTAGTTTTATCTATATATATGGCCGACTTGAGTAAAGCGTGTGTGTTGAACCGTGTCCGGATGGTTGTGTGTGCCCCCGGCCATTGCTGAAAAACCCTTATTCACCTTACATGTCAAAAAAGAAAATGATGGCTAATTCCTCCCCGAATGTGGCCTCGCGTCTTTATGCTTTGGCGGTCGCGCGCGATACGGCCAATTTAGTTGACGCGGATGCCGCCCTGGCGCTGGCGCGGGCTTCGGCCCGGACTCTGATGGCGTTATCGCCCCAGGCCGCGCTGTTGATGAAGAGTTTTGCGCAAGAAGAGATCGACCGTCTGTCGCTGGATTGCACCGAAGAATCGCAGGGCTCGATTGCCCTGATCAAGGATGCACTCAATATCGTCTGACGGTGATCGAAGACTAAGAAAAAGGCGGCCCTTGTAAAGGGGCCGCCTTTAATTTTGCGGATTTTCGCGAACCTTCAGGCTGCGGTGGTCTCGTCGTGCACTTCGGCTGCCGGACCGTTTTTCTTCATGGATTCAATGGCGTTTTTGGCCGAGGCCTTGGACGAATAGCCTTCCGTCCAGAAAATGCTTTCACCGTTATAGGTAAAGTAGGCGACGTATTCGCCCTTCTTGTTCTGCCGGATTTCAAACTTATGAGCCATGACTGGTCTCCCCTTAATGGTGCAGAAATGCCAGGGGATTTCGCGCCGCAGGCGGTATCGAGTCAAGTCCTATTTGTGGACCTATTGCTTGACCTGACGTAGGCCCAAATACCAGAGAAGGTTCAGGAAAACCCCCTTGACGAAGGGCAGGGCGACCAGGGTCAAAACGCCCATCGCTCCAACCATGATCGGCAAGACGGTTTCCGGTGGATAGTCGGTAAAGACATGCAGCAGGAAAGCCGGGCCGATCACGAAGTGGCCGACCAGCAGGATGGTCAGATAGGCGGGGCCGTCATCGCATGGATAGACGCTTAGCGGCGTATCACAGACGCTGCACGTATCGACAATCTTCAGGTAGCCGCGAAACGCTTTACCTTTGCCGCAGCACGGACATTTGCGATTCAGGCCGCGCAGCAGCGCTGTTCCGAGACTGACCCCTTGCTTTGCCATGATGAAATGCCTTCCGCTTTCAATACCCGACAGATATAGTCGGAATCGCAGGTTTTTGCCATGTGGCTTGCTGCCGCAGGTGAAGATTCGGGAAATCTTTCCAAAAAACACTTGCAAAATCATATAAAGATATCTTTATATCGTTATATGGATAAGCCCGTGACTCCGGCCACCGATTTCAACAGCTTGCTCGAAGCCCTCAAGGCCGCGGGTGAGCCGACGCGCCTGCGCCTACTGCGCTTGCTGGCGCGCGAAGAGCTGTCGGTGATGGAGTTGGTGTCGATCCTCAGCCAGAGCCAGCCGCGGATTTCGCGTCACCTGAAACTGATGGCCGAAGCCGGCCTGATCGAGCGGTTCCCGGATGGGGCGTGGGTGTTCTATCGCTTGTCGTCGTCGCCGGCGGTGCGGCCGCTGATTGACGTTATTCTTGAATTGCTTGACGATTCTTTCGCCGAGGACCTGTTCCATCTGGAAACGGTGCGCGTGTCGCGGCGCAAGTCGGCCGAAGGCTATTTCGAAACCATCGCGCCCAAGTGGGATGAGATCCGCAGTCATTATGTCTCAGAGGACGACGTCGAGGCGGCGATGCTTAAAGCCCTGGACGACGAGCCGTTCGATGCCCTGGTCGATCTGGGCACCGGATCGGGGCGGATGCTGACCCTGCTGGCCGGCAAGGCGAAGACCGCCATCGGTCTCGACCTGTCGCAGCACATGCTCAATGTGGCGCGCGCCAAGGCGTTTGATGCCAAGCTGACCGGCGTCGACTTCCGCCACGGCGACATCTACGACACGCGCCTGCCGTCGCAATGCGCCGACCTGATTGTCATCCATCAGGTTCTGC
Organism: Pseudomonadota bacterium; assembly: GCA_048497915.1. Classification (GTDB taxonomy): domain Bacteria; phylum Pseudomonadota; class Alphaproteobacteria; order Caulobacterales; family Caulobacteraceae; genus Asticcacaulis. Next base: position 9,804 of record JBEHYZ010000032.1, on the reverse strand, counting down.
ACTTCCTCAGCGAGCCCGGCCGGGCGATCGCCGAGGCGGCGCGTTTGCTCAGGCCCGGCGGGCGGCTGCTGATCGCCGACTTCGCGCACCACAATCTCGAAGTGATGCGTGAACAGTATCAGCACCGGCGGTTGGGCATGCTCGACGAAGATATGCGGGCCTGGTTCAAGTCGGCCAAGCTGGTGCCGGGGACCCCGACCGCGCTGCCGCCCAAAAACGCCAAGGGCCTGACCGTCAAGATCTGGCTGGCGCGTAAGGCCTGACTATATTCAAACCCGATTTTTAGAGCCTCTTTCATGAACCCCGTTCTGAACACAAATCTCGAACGCCATTTGGCGCCCATTGCTCGCTCCCTGGCGGATGGCGGTCGCGACATGTGTATTTCCTTCGAGTTCTTCCCGCCGAAGAGCGAGGAAATGGAAGAGACCCTGTGGGCGTCGATCGGCCGGCTGGCGCCGCTCGATCCGACCTTCGTGTCGGTGACCTATGGTGCGGGCGGTTCGACGCGCGAGCGCACGCATCGCACGGTAAAGCGCATCATCGACGAGACCGCTCTGAAACCGGCGGCGCACCTGACCTGCGTCGAGGCGTCGCGCGAGGAAGTGGACGACGTCATCCGCGCCTATTGGGAGGCGGGCATTCGTCATATCGTGGCGCTGCGTGGTGATCCGCCGACGGGCTTCGGTAACTATACGCCGCGCGCCGACGGCTATGCCAATGCCACGGAACTGACCCAGGCGATCAAGCGCATTGCCGATTTCGAAGTCAGCGTCGGTGTCTATCCGGAAAAGCACCCGCAATCGCCGTCGATGGACTTCGACCTCGATGTGCTGCGTCAGAAGGTCGATTCCGGTGCGACGCGCGGCATCAGCCAGTTCTTCTTCTCTCCGGAGATCTTCCTGCGTTACAGGGATGCGGTGGCCGACGCGGGTATCAAGATCGACCTGACGCCGGGCATTATGCCGGTGACGAATTTCAAAGGCTTACGCCGGATGGCGGCGGCGTGCGAGGCCAATATCCCCGACTGGCTGGCTGGCCTGTTCGACGGACTGGATGACGATGCGGAGACGCGCAAACTGCTGGCTTCGGCTGTGGCGGTTGAGCTGTGCCTGGAACTGGAGCGCGAAGGTGTGCGCAATTTCCATTTCTACACGCTCAACCGCGCCGATCTGGTGTATGCGATCTGCCGCATCTTAGGTGTAAAGGAGCGTGCCCAATGACCAGAACCGAACGTGTAGCCCTTCTCAAGCAGGCGGCGCAGGAGCGCATCCTGATGCTTGATGGCTCGTGGGGCGTGATGATCCAGCGCCGCGGGCTCGATGAGGAAGATTTTCGTGGGCCGCGTTTCGCGCATCACAAAGGCCAGCTCAAGGGCAATAACGATATCCTGTGCCTGACGCGGCCGGACATCATCGCCGACCTGCACAACCAGTACTATGCGGCGGGCGCCGATATCTCCGAGACCAACACCTTCTCGGCGACGACCATTGCCCAGGACGACTATCACCTCGACCTGCAAGCCTGCATCGACATCAATGTCGAAGGTGCCAAGATCGCCCGCAAGGTCGCCGATGAATGGACCGCCAAGGAGCCGGACAAGCCGCGCTTCGTCGCCGGCTCGATCGGGCCGTTGAACAAGATGCTCAGCATGTCGTCGGACGTGAATGATCCGGGCGCGCGCCTGGTGACTTTTGATCAGGTCTATCAGGCCTATCGCGAACAGATCGCTGCCCTCTACGAAGGCGGGGTCGACCTTTACCTGATCGAGACCATCACCGACACGCTGAACTGCAAGGCGGCGATCAAGGCGGTGCTGGACCTCGAAGATGAAGGCCAGGAAAAGCTGCCGATCTGGATTTCCGGCACCATCACCGACCGGTCCGGCCGGACGCTCTCGGGCCAGACGGCGGAAGCGTTCTGGAACTCGGTCAAGCACGCCAAGCCGTTCGCGGTCGGGTTCAACTGTGCTTTGGGCGCCGATCTGATGCGGCCGCACGTCGCCGAGCTGTCGCGCGTCGCCGACTGCCTGGTGGCGGCCTATCCGAACGCCGGCCTGCCCAACGCCATGGGTCAGTATGACGAGGAACCGCACGAAACGGCGCATGAGCTGGAGCAGTGGGCCAAGGACGGCATCGTCAATATCCTTGGCGGCTGTTGCGGCACGACGCCCGATCACATAAAGCATGTCGCCGATGAAGTGCGCGGCATCGCGCCACGCCAGGTTCCCGATCGTCCCAAGGCCTTGCGCCTGGCCGGGCTGGAGCCGTTTGAACTGAACTAAGAGACATGCGCACCACCATCCTCTTTGGCGGCTCCAGCCGCGAACGTCTTGTTTCGGTGGCTTCGGCCCAGGCGCTGAGCGCTGCCCTGCCTGAGGCTGATCTCTGGTTCTGGGACCATGACGGCACGGTCAATGCGACATCGCAGGCATCTTTGCTGGGTCATGCCAAGCCGTTCGAGGTGCCGTTCAAAGCGGACGGCATCCTGATCGGCGACGTGGCCGGCGCCTTGGACCGGGCGGGGGACAGGGTGCTGGTGCTTGGGTTGCATGGTGGTTCAGCGGAAAACGGCGAGTTCCAGGTGCTGGCCGAAGCGCGCGGCGTGCCGTTCACCGGCTCGGGCTCGGCGGCGTCCCACTTGGCGTTCGACAAGACGGCGGCCAAGCGCTTCGCCGGGCTGGCAGGCGTGCATTCGCCATCCAACGTCACCCTGGACGAGATGGACGAGGCCTTCGCCCATTACGGCAAGCTGATCGCCAAACCATCACAGGATGGGTCTTCGTTCGGGCTGATCTATGTCAATGCCACACAGGATCTGGCGGCTGTGCGCAAGGCGGCCGCGACAGCCCCCTATGTCATCGAGCCGTTCATTTCCGGGCCCGAAGCGACCTGCGGCGTGCTGGAACAGGCCGATGGATCGCTGATCGCCTTGCCGCCGGTCGAGATCGTGCCGGCCGACGGCCAGTTCGATTTCAACAGCAAGTACCTGGCGGCGGCGACGCAGGAAATCTGCCCGGCGCGCTTCCCGGCGGAGACCAATCAACGACTGATGGATCTGGCCGTGCGCGCCCACAAGGCGATGAGTTGCCGGGGGTATTCGCGGTCGGATTTCATTATCGGCAAGGATGGCCCGGTCTATCTGGAGACCAATACCCTGCCGGGCCTGACCAAGGCGTCGCTCTATCCGAAGTCGCTCAAGACACAGGGGATTGAATTTATCGATTTCCTCAACGGACAAATCGAACTGGCACTTAAGAGGACGGCGCGTTGACCCCCACCTTTATCAATATCGGCGAGCGCACCAATGTCACCGGCTCGGCCAAGTTCAAGAAGCTGATCGTCGAGGGCAACTTCACCGAAGCCCTCAATGTGGCTCGTCAGCAAGTCGAGGCCGGGGCCCAGGTCATCGACATCAACATGGACGAAGGCCTGCTCGACAGCGTCGTCGCCATGCGCACCTTCCTGAACCTTTTGGCGGCGGAGCCGGACATCGCCCGCGTGCCGGTCATGGTCGACTCCTCTAAATGGGAAGTTATCGAGGCGGGCCTCAAGTGCGTGCAGGGCAAGTGCATCGTCAACTCGATCTCGATGAAAGAGGGCATCGATATCTTCAAGCACCACGCCCGCGAGTGCCTGAAATACGGCGCGGCGGTGGTGGTTATGGCCTTCGACGAGGTCGGCCAGGCCGATACGGCCGAGCGCAAGATCGAAATCTGCACGCGTGCCTACAATATCCTGGTCAATGAAGTCGGCTTCCCGCCGGAAGACATCATCTTCGACCCGAATATTTTCGCCGTAGCGACCGGCATCGATGAACACAACAACTATGCCGTCGATTTCATCGAAGGTACACGGGCGATCAAGCAGACTTTGCCGTATGCGCGGGTGTCGGGCGGCGTGTCGAACGTGTCGTTCTCGTTCCGCGGCAACGAGCCGGTGCGCCGGGCGATCCACAGCGTCTTCCTGTACTACGCCATCCAGGCGGGCATGGACATGGGCATCGTCAATGCCGGCGACCTGCCGGTCTATGACGACATCGACCCGGAGCTGCGCGAGGCGGTCGAGGACGTCATCCTCAATCGCAAACAGCGGCACAACATCTCCAATACAGAATATCTAGTCGAGCTGGCGCCGAAGTTCAAAGGCGACAAGGGCGAGGCCAAGGTGGTCAACCTGGCCTGGCGCGAGGGCTCGGTTGAGGAGCGTCTCAAGCACGCCCTGGTCAACGGCATTACCGAATATATCGACGCCGATACTGAAGAGGCACGCAAGCAAGCCGAACGGCCTCTGCACGTCATCGAAGGGCCGCTGATGGCCGGGATGAACGTGGTCGGCGACCTGTTCGGCGCTGGCAAGATGTTCCTGCCGCAGGTGGTCAAGTCGGCGCGCGTCATGAAGCAGGCTGTCGCCTGGCTGATGCCCTACATGGAAGCCGAAAAAGAGGCGCATGTAGCGGCGGGCGGCAGCTATCAGGCGGCCGGCAAGATCCTGATGGCGACCGTCAAGGGCGACGTCCACGACATCGGCAAGAACATCGTCGGCGTTGTGCTTCAGTGCAACAACTACGAAGTCATAGACCTCGGCGTCATGGTGCCGTGCGACCGCATCCTGGCCGAAGCGAAAGAACACAAGGTCGATATGATCGGGCTGTCGGGCCTGATTACACCGTCGCTGGATGAAATGGTATTCGTGGCGCGCGAGATGCAGCGCACCGGCTTCGACATTCCGCTGCTGATCGGCGGGGCGACGACCTCGAAAACCCATACGGCGGTCAAGATCGAGCCGGGTTATCAAAGCAATCAGGTGGTCTATGTGCTTGACGCTTCGCGCGCGGTGGGCGTGGTGTCGAACCTGCTTTCCGAGACCGAGCGGGACGGCTTTGTCGAGAGCACGAAGGCCGACTACGAAAAGGTGCGCGCGTCTTACGGCAAGGGCAATTCGCAACCGCGCTCAAGCTTGCCCGAAGCGCGTGATAACCGTTTCAAGATCGACTGGGCGGCCGAGCCACCGGTTGCGCCGTCGTTCCTCGGTTTGAAAACCTTCAGCCCCTATGATTTGTATGATCTGGCTGAGCATATCGATTGGACGCCGTTCTTTGCCACCTGGGAACTGGCCGGGAAATATCCGGCCATCCTGGAAGACGATGTGGTGGGGGAGGCGGCGCGCGGCCTGTTCAAGGACGCGCAGGAGATGCTCAAGCGCATCCTGGACGAAAAGTGGTTCACGGCGAGCGGCGTTGTCGGTTTCTGGCCGGCCAATGCCGATGAAAACGACGATATTGAAGTCTATGAAGACGAGAGCCGGTCGAAAGTCGTCACTACTTTCCATACCCTGCGTCAGCAGATGAAGAAGACCCGCGAAGGCCAGTCGAACACGGCGCTCAGCGACTTCATCGCACCGAAGGGCACGCCGGACTGGATCGGCGGCTTTGCCGTGACGGCGGGCCATGGCGAGATGGAAATCGCCAAAGATTTCAAGGCCAAGGGTGACGACTATAACGCCATCCTGTCGACCGCCCTGGCTGACCGCTTGGCCGAAGCCTTTGCCGAAGCGCTGCACAAGAAAGTGCGGCGTGAGCTGTGGGGCTATGCGGCGGATGAAACGCTCGATGTCGAGGGCCTGATCGCCGAGCAGTATTCGGGCATCCGTCCGGCGCCCGGTTATCCGGCCCAGCCCGACCACACCGAAAAGTGGGCGCTGTTCGACCTGCTCGACGCGCGGTCGCGTACCGGCATGGACCTGACCGAAAGCCTGGCCATGACCCCGCCGGCCTCGGTGTCGGGGATGTACTTCGCGCACCCGAAATCGCACTATTTCGGCGTCGGCAAGATCGAAAAGGATCAGGTCGAGGACTATGCCCGCCGCAAGGGCTGGGCGGTCGACGAGGCCGAGCGGTGGCTGTCGCCGATCCTCAATTACGTGCCGTCCTGACCCTACTGTGAGCGGCTGCAAACCGTCATCTTCCTGCGCGCCCTTGCTCATGTACTGAAGAACACATCGCTTCGGGGGCTCGGAAGCCAACGGGTTTCGCCGGCTCACAGCGGGTCAGATTTTGTATCGGACGGCGTTATTCGCCCTTCAGCGCCGCCTTGGCTTCGTCCGACAGGGTGACCTTGACGGCGGGTTGCGGAGCCGGGGACTGTTGCGGCTGCGTCTTGAGTTCCGGCTTAGGCTTGTCGGCCTGCGTTTTCTCGGCTTCGGCCCTGGCGGCAGCGGCCAGAGGGTCTTTCAAGTAATATTCGGGGCGAGACGGGTTATAGACCTTGGCCGTTGGGACAGGGTTGATACAATTCCTCAGATAATCAAGGCTGTACATGTGCGTCCTCCGGTATTCTACCGGCCAAAAACCTGCTTCTATTCCTCAAAAAATACAAATACCCAGACGTGCAGGATATCCCCAGAATGTAAATGAAGCATGAATCTGGGTGCGTTGCAGCATCCCCGCCGAACGGTTTTTTCTTACCTCGCGGAAATCAAAGGTCTTTTTCCGCGACTGACTCGATAAATAAAGGATTTCGAATCTGTTGGCGCGGTATCTGGTTAGTTCTTTGCGCCGCTCCAGCCGAGCTTTTGACCCAGCGGGTCGGCATAGGCCGATGGCGCGGCCGGCGCATCCTTGGGTTGTTCCGGCGCTGGGGCCGGAACGGCCGTCACAGGTGGTGTCACCGGTGGCGTCACTGGCAAGGCCTGGGCCTGTTTGATGCGGCGGCCGAGAGTGTTGCTGGAAATGGCCTCGTCGCTGTTCTGCGTCACCGTCTGGGCCGTCAGTTTTGGCTGCGGCAGTTCGCTGTAATCGTGCGGGCCGCCGGAGGTCAGGGCTTCATTGATGGCGACGGCTTCCTCATCGGTGGCCATTTCGGCGAACAGGTTGGGGTGGCCGGAAATGCGAACGGCGGCGTGTTCGCAATCGCCGGGCAGTTGCCAGGTATCGTAGGCATAGGCGGCCTTGCGGATTTCGGCGGTGCGGGCGGCCGCCCAGGCGTCGTAGCCGCGCTGACGCGCCTTTTCGGCGACGGCACGTCCGTTCTTGGCCTTGCCTTCGGTCGACAGGGTCAGCGCCGCTTCATAGGCGCGCAGGTAGGAACGGCCGATCATCTGGATGCGCGGATCGACGGGCTCAAGCGTTCCGATGATCTCGGCCAGCTCCATGTCGCCGGACAGGATGCCGTGGCACCAGGCGACGCGTTCGAAGTCGCCCTTCGGCGCATCGTTGATGGTCGGCGTGCGCAGCGTACCATCGTCGTTGAAGGCGGGCAGGGCGGCCGGCGCCGTGGCAGCAGGCTTGGCCTTGGCTTTGCGGGTCTTGGCGTCGGCAGGCTGAATCGCAAAGACTGGGGTCAGGCAAAGCGTGGCGGCAGCGGCGATCAGTACGGACGTGACAAAAGGACGCAAAGAGGTTGGCTCCGGAGCGGAAAAAGTGAAGGTGTTCATAGCCTTGCCGTCATCCTCGGCAAGACGTCTCCCCGTTAAAGCCTGTCTATACGCCAAATCAGGCACAAAATCGCCCGCAATTCGTCTTTTTTACAGGCGAATGTTTCAGGTGCGTTCACCACGTGGATTAAAAATTCTTAAGCACACCCTTTGTCAAAATGGGCTATAAGCGACGCGTTGAGGGATTTTATGTCGTTTTGGAAAAACCTGGCCCAGCTGGCGATCCGTCAGTTCGACCCGGCGGAATGTTCGGAGTGTCCGAAGGCGCGGCCGGGAAGCGATCCGGCGTTCGCGACCGCCGTGACCGCGCTGGGCGCGAAGCTGGCCATGGCCGACGGCCTGGCGGACGATCAGGAGCAGTCGGCCTTCCTGCGTGTGTTCCAGCCGGATGAAGCCGGCCGGCGCGACGTATTGCGCCTGTACGACCTGGCGCGGCAGACCTCGCTGGGCTTTGAGTCCTACGCCAAGCGGCTGGCCAAGCGCTACGCCCAGTGCCCGAAGATCCTGGAAGACGTGCTCGAAGGCCTGTTCCACATTGCCGTGGCGGACGGGCGGCTGAGCCATGCCGAGGAATCCTACCTCGAAACCGTGTCGAAGCTGTTCGGCATCAAAAAGGCGACCTATCGCAGCATCCGCTCGGGCTATGTTGAGCCGGAAGCCGATGATCCCTATGTTATCCTGGGCCTGACGCCTGCTGCCAGCGACGAGGAGGTGCGTTTGGCGCGCCGGTCGCAGCTCAGCGACTTCCACCCCGATCGCATCCGGGCGCGCGGCCTGCCGGCGGATTTTGAAGAGCTGTATACCCAGAAGACCGCCCGCATTAATCTGGCCTACGACCAGATCCTTCAGGAGCGTAGCCTTTGAAATGGGCTGCACATTTTTGTGAGCGTATTCGGGAAGGGTTTGCTAACGCAAATGGGGGAAAATGGCGGCGGCCTTTTTGCCAATGTGTTTAAAAAAAATTTAATTTTTGCGCCGTTTCTGGGTGGGGTGGTTGACGCGACGCTATTTCGTGCCAATCTGAGCGGTGTGGGGCGTGCGTACCTTGTTCCAACACCCAGTGCTGAAGTGGTTAGAGTAAAAATGACAGACCGTGATACGTCCTTTGCGTCGTTCAACCGTAGCTACCGCCCCTGGGGGCAGGTGCGCCGGAAAAATCTGATGGCCCGTATTCTTCATATCTTCAGCATGACTGTTCTCGGCGTGGCTGCGCTCGCCGGCGTGGCTCTGCTTTTCATTTTCGCGGCCTCAGTGGCGGTGGTCGGTCTGGTGACCTTGGCCCTGTTCACGCTCGGCGCTTTCCTCAGCCGCACCCCCGTGCGCATCTTTGTCCGCGCGCGTGATCCCCGCGACACTGATAACTCTCGGGGCAAGGGCGTCTATCAGGCGCACAAGAAGGGCTCGACCTGGAGCGTCTACTAATCACGGTGACGCCGTGATCCGGACATCCTTTTACCCCATTCGCACATGATTTTGCCCCGCATCGAACCTTCGGTGCGGGGATTGCTTATGCGGTGGGCGGTGTTGAGCGTTTTGACAGGCGTGCTGGCGACCACGCCCGCATGGGCCGAAGACTATAAACCCGTGACCTGCGCTGCCGCCAAACCCTATGTCGGAGTCGCGCCGCAGCCCTATGATCTCAAGCCGGTGTTCGGATTGGCGCCGGTTCCGGCGACCGAGCTGGATGCCGCGACGGTCACCCGGTTGCATGCGGCCTTCGCCACGGCAACCGACAAGACCAAGGCGGTGACGATCGCCGCGGCGGTCGCCGTGCCCGGCAAGGGGCAATGGCAGGAAAACACCGCACCGGCGGGCCAGCTTTACGACTGGGCCAGCGCGGGCAAGACTTTTACCGCTGTCGCTATCCTGCAACTGGCCGAGGAGGGCAAGCTCAACCTGTCCGATCCCGTGTCCAAGTGGATCAAGGGCGTGCCGAACGGCGATGTCATCACACTGCGCCACCTGCTGACCCACACCTCCGGCCTGTTCAGCGCCAACGAGGACCTTGTGTTCCGCAAGTCGCCGCACCCGATGACACTCGACGAAGAGCTAAAGATCATGCGCAAGCACGGCGCCATGTTCTGTCCGGGCGAGAACTGGCGCTACAGCAATTCCGGCTACGCGCTGCTGGGGGCGGTTCTCGAAAAGGTCGAACAGAAGCCCTACGCCCAGGTCATCAAGGCGCGGATTATCGACAAGCTGAGTCTTAGCTACATGCGGGTGGTGACGCCGGACGACAGTTTGGCCGGCATCGTGCCGCCGCAGTCGCAGACCGCCGAGCCCGCCATCGATCCGCGCCAGCCGGGTGCCGCCGGTGGCATTGCCGCGTCGCCAACGGCGATGATCGCCTTCTGGCAGGCGCTGCTCGGCGGCA
>JBEHYZ010000031.1:0-52116 GCA_048497915.1 Pseudomonadota bacterium | reverse complement strand
CTCCGGTCAGCAACCCTCCCCCCCCCCCTCTCCCCCCCCCCCCCCCCGCGCCTATCAGGGGCTGATCGAACGCCGCGCCGCCGCCGGTGAAGACCCGCAGAGCCTGGCCGTCCAGGCCCGTCTCGACGCCTCGGCGCCGCTGGACTCACTGATGCAGGCCCAGGCGCGCCAGGCCCAGGCCAAGGCCACTCTCGCCCGCTTGCTTAACGTACCGCTGGAAGCCGTCGATGCCCTGGCCATCGATGTGCCGGCCGACACCCCGCTCGACATGGCGCAGTTGGGCAGCATGGCCGATCGCGCCCTGTATGTCCGCGCCGATGTACTGACGGCCGTCGCCAGCTATGACACCGCCGAAAGCGACCTGCGCGCCGCCGTCGCCGGTCAGTTTCCCGATCTGAACATCGCCCCGGGCTATACCTGGGAACGCGGCGTCGTGAAGATCCCGCTGAATCTCAGCCTGACCCTGCCGCCGCTCGATCTCAACCGCACCAATATCGCCCAGGCCCAGGCGGCCCGGCTGGCGGCCGGCAAGACACTGGAAGATCAGGTCAAGACCGTCCAGGCCGATATCCGCCAGGCCTCCCTGACTTACACAGCTGATCGCGCTACCGCCGCCAAGGCGCGCGACAGCGACCTGCCGATGGCGCTCGACCTGTCGCAGCGCCTGACACGGATGCAGACCGCCGGCGAAGCCGACCGCACCGAAGTCCTGACTGCCGGTATCGCCGCCAGTCAGGCCCGCCTGGCCGTCACCACCGCCGAACGCACCACCATCGACGACCGTCTGAAACTGGAAGACGCCCTGCACCAGGCGTTCGACCCCGAGGACAACCGCATCCTCGCCGACGCCCTGCAACCGAAAGAGGGACAGAAGTGACCCGCCGAATTGCCTTGTTTTTATGCGCCGCCATGCTGGCCGGCCCCGCCATGGCCGCGCCGCCAGCCTTGCGCCTCGATGCCGCCACACAAACCCGGCTGCAGATCCGCACACAGGCTGTGACACCGGCCCAATCCGCGGACGCGGTCAACGGCTTCGCCACCGTGATGGACCCGGCGCCGCTGCTCCAGTTGCTCAGCGACCTCGATGCCGCCCGGGCCACGCTGGCCGCCTCCTCAGCCGAGGCCGCCCGCACCCAATCGCTGGCCAAGGACGCCACCGTCTCCAGCAAGGCCGCCGAAGCTGCTCGCGCCCAGGCCCAGGCCGACCAGGCCAAGCTCAACCTCCTGAAACAGCGCCTCGGCCTGGAATGGGGCGGCTATTTCGCCAGTCTGCCCGACGCCGCGCTGACGCAACTCGCCCACGACATCGCCGTCCAGCAAGCCGCTCTGGTCCGCGTCGACACCCCGTCCGGTCAGGGGTTGAAAAACGCCGCTTCCGCGACGCTCGACCTCGGGCCACTCGGCTCGGCTCAGGCGCGTGTCGCCGGCGTGGCGCGCACCGCCGATCAGCGCCTGCAATCACCCGGCCTGATCACCATCGTCACCGGCTCGCAAGCCGCTTTCCTGAGCAACGGCCTGACCATGAATGCCAAGCTCTATTCCGGCGGGGCGGCCGGCGGCGTGCTGATCCCCAACGCCGCCCTGCTGCGCCAGGACGGCCACGTCTTCGCCTATGTGCGCACCGCCCCGACCAGCTTCGTCAAACGCGAGGTCGTGCGAACCCGCGTCACCGCCGAAGGCCTGATCGTCCAGGACGGTTTCCGGCCGGGCGAAGCGGTGGTCATCCAGGGCGCCTCGGCCCTCCTGGCGGCGGAAACGCCAAAGCCGGCGGGAGAGTGATATGCTTGCCCGTCTTGTCCGGATCAGCCTGACCCATCCGCGGCTGGTAGCGCTGGCCGCTGCCCTGCTGCTCTGCGTCGGCGGCATTGTCGCCCTGCGCGCCAACTACGACGTCTTCCCCGATTTCGTGCCCGCCCAGGCCGAAGTGCAGACCGAAGCCCCCGGCCTGGCGGCCGACCAGGTCGAACAACTGGTCACCCGCCCGGTCGAACAGGCCATCAACGGCGCCGCCGGTGTCCAGCAGGTGCGCTCGAACTCCATTCAGGGCCTGAGCATCGTCAGTGTTACCTTCAAGGAAGGCGCCGAACCCTACCGTGCCCGCCAGATCGTCGCCGAAGCCCTGAGCGAGGCTGCTAACGGCCTGCCGCCCGGCGTCGGCGCCCCCAAGGTGGCGCCGCTGACCTCCTCGACCATGGACCTGCTCAAGGTCGGCTTCCTCAGCAAGAAAACCGACCCGCAGGCCTTGCGCGATTTCGTGCAATGGACGGTGCGGCCGCGCCTGATGGCCGTGCCGGGCGTCGCCCGCGCCACCGTCTATGGCGGCCAGGTCCGCCGTCTCGAAGTCCGTGTAGATCCACAAGCTTTGGCCGCGCGTGGTTTGAGCCTCGATGATGTCCTCAAGGCAGCCCAGACTTCTACGGCGCTCAGCGGCGGCGGCTTCATCGACACCTCCGAACAACGCATTCTGGTCGAGCCCAAGGCTCAGGCCGCCAGCGCTGCCGATATCGCCGCCACGCCGCTGGCTGCCGGTGCCACGCCCGGCGCCGTCGTTCACATCGGCGACGTTGCCCAGGTGGTCGAAGCCCCCGCCCCCGATTTCGGCGACGCTGTCGTCATGGGCCAGCCGGGAGTGTTGATCAGCCTGTCGAGCCAGTACGGCGCCAATACCCTGAAAGTCACGCGCGACGTCGAAGCTGCGCTCAAGGAAATGCAGCCGGCCATGGCCTCACAGGGCATCACCATGGAAGCCGGCCTGCACCGCCCGGCCAACTTTATCGAAACGGCCCTGTCGGGGATCTTCGACGACCTGCTGATTGGCGCCGTGCTGATTGCCGTCATCCTGTTCCTGTTCATGCGCAACCTGAAGACCGTGCTGATCTCGTTCGTCAGCATTCCGCTGTCGCTGCTGGCCGCGATCATGGTCATGGACCGCATGGGCATGAGCATCAACACCATGACGCTCGGTGGTTTGGCCGTGGCCCTGGGCGTGGTGGTCGACGACGCGGTTATCGACGTTGAAAACATCGTCCACCGGCTGCGCGAACGCCCCGAAGGCGTCAGCGTCGCCGACACCGTCCTGAAAGCCTCGCTCGAAGTCCGCTCGCCGGTCATCTACGCCACCTTGGTGGTAGCGCTGATCCTGGTGCCGGTGCTGATGATGCACGGCCTGCAAGGCGCCTTCTTCGCCCCGCTGGCCCTGGCCTTCATTCTGGCCACCCTGATCTCGCTGGCTGTGGCGATCGTCGTCACACCGGCGCTCAGCCTGCTGTTCCTGAAGAACAGCCGTATCCCGGACGAACCGCGCGTTCTGAAGGCCCTGAAAAACTGGCATCACGGCCTGATCGAAAAGGTCAGCGACAAGCCCGGTCCGCTGTTTGTCCTCGCCGGCCTGATCAGCGTCGGTGCGATTGCCGGGCTGTTCTTCTTCAATGCCGAACTGCTGCCGTCGTTCAAAGAGGGCCACTTCGTCCTCGGCGTCCAGGCCGAACCCGGCACCTCGCTGGGCGCCATGCGCCGCTACGGCCAGTCGATCTCGAAGGACCTGCTGCGCATCGACGGCATCGCCACGGTCGAACAGCAGATCGGCCGCTCCGAAGGGGGTGAGGACAGCTTCGGCACCGAGCAGAGCGAGTTCCACGTCGAGTTGAAGCCGCACCTGTCGGGTGCCAAGCAGGATGCCGTCGAAGAGCAGATCCACAAGGTGCTCGACAGCTATCCCGGCCTGCAGACCGAGGTCCTGACCTTCCTCGGCGACCGCATCGGCGAGTCCCTCACCGGCGAAACCGCCGCCCTGGCCGTCAATATTTACGGCAGCGACGCCGACACGCTGGAAACCACCGCGGAGCAGATCTCCGAAACCCTGGCCAAGGTGCCGAACGCCGGCGACGTGGCCGTGCAGACTCCGCCCAAGACCCCGAGCGTGCACGTCGAGATCAATCGCACCGTCGCCGCCCAGCGCAACCTGACGCCGGTCGATATCCTCAACGCCGTGCAGAGCGCCTACCAGGGGGCGACCGCCGCCCAGATCTACCAGAACGACCGGTCGCTGGAAGTGGCTGTCACCCTGCCGAACGAACTGCGCCAAAGCCCGGAAGCCGTCGAGGAACTGCTGGTGCGCGGCACCGACGGCTCGGTGGCCCGGCTGGGCGACGTGGCCAAGGTCTATCTCGGCGACAGCCGCACCACCATCGCACATATCGGCGGGCGTCTGGTCGAGACCGTCACCGCCAATCCCGATCCGGCCCACGTTTCGGCCGTCACCAAGGCGGCGCAACAAGCGATCGCGGCCCACGTCAAACTGCCGAAGGGCGTCTATGTCGACTATATCAGCCTGGCCGACGAAGCCGCCAAGGCGCGCAACGAGCTACTGCTGAATACGCTGCTGGCGGCGGGCGGTATCGTCGCCCTGCTCGTCCTGGCGTTCGGCAGCGCCCGCGCCGTGTGGCTGATCCTGGCGTCAGCGCCGTTTGCCCTGGTCGGCGGCGTGATCGCCGTGGCCGTGACCGGAGCAAGTCTGTCGCTGGGGTCGCTGGTCGGTTTCGTGACACTTCTTGGGGTGGCGGCACGCAATGCCATCCTGCTCCTGGCCCACACCCAGCAACTGGCCGACGAAGGCCACGAATGGACGCTGGCCACGGTGACCAAGGCAACGCAGGAACGGGTGACGCCGATCCTGATGACGGCCCTGGTCACGGCCCTGGGTCTGCTGCCGCTGGCGCTGGAAACGGGTCAGTCCGGCCGCGAAATCCAGGGACCGATGGCCATCGTCATCCTCGGCGGCCTGATCACCTCGACGATCATGAGCCTGGTCGTCCTGCCGGCGATGATCTGGTGCTTCCGTCATCCGCGCGCCCGCAAAGCACCTCAAGCCTGACACGTTCGCTTCAGCGGAGGATCAGCTTGCGGGCGTAACCTCTATTCAGCGCGGAATTGTCGCGTGGAATAAAGGAGACTTCCCATGAAATCCGTTCTGTTTGCTGCCCTGGCCACCGCGGCCATCGCCACATCGGCCCTGGCGGCGCAAGCCGGCCACTATACTGGCGAAAAGCTGGCCAAGCACGCCACCGTCACCCTCGAACAGGCCGAAGGCATCGCGCTCAAAGCCCGGCCCGGCACGGTCACCGACAAGGAACTGGAGAAGGAAAAGGGCGGCTCGGGCCTGCGTTATTCTTTCGACATCAAAGCCGATGACGACAAGACCTATGAGGTCGGCGTCGATGCCAAAACCGGCGCCGTTCTCGAAAACGGCACCGAAAGCGCTGCCGACGAGGCCAAGGAAGCTGTAACCGGCAAATGATGCTGAAAATCAGACAAAAGAAAGGGCGGACCTGAGGTCCGCCCTGAGTTCCGGCCTGTCGCGGGGAAGCGCGTAGGCCGCCATTATTCGAATGTCTGTTTAGCGCTTAACGACGACTGGGGCGCTTGGCGGGCCGCCGATCGGCCGCGTCAGGGCGATGTAGAAGTTCGGCGCCACGCGGCTTGACGTGACCACATTGTGGATGGTCGGGGTATCGGTGACCGACGTGTATTTGCCGGTGCGCAGGACGTCGCTGGCCACCACTACCAGGTTGATCTTCTTGGTCAGGCTGTGGCTGTACTGGATCTGCGCCTGGCCGTACGGAAGGGTATACCCCTGCCCGGTCAGTTGCTTGGCGGTGGCGTTATAGCTGACCTGCCAGCGGTCCTTGTTAGCGGCGGTGTAGTTGAGCGTGATCCGGCCGTTCAGGCCCGTCGACCGTTGCGTCCCGGGGATACTTGGCGTTTTCAGGCTGTTGAACGACAGGGTGCCGTTGGCGCTGAGCGACATCTTGGCGTTCAGCTTGGCATTGACGTTGAAATCGGCGCCGCCGGAATCGTTGATGCCGCCGTTCTGCCGCGTCGTCAGCAACACCACATTGCCGGCGTTCTGCGGGTCGGGGACGAAGCTGCTGCTGGAGACAAAGGCGCTGTCGCTCGACCGGTAGAAGCCGCGCACCGAATAGGTCACGGTCTTGAAACCGTACTCGTACCCCACCTCGTAGGAATCGGTTTCCTGCGGTTTCAGGTTCGGATTGCCGGCGGAGACGTTCTGGGCGTCGACATAGGTGACGAACGGGTTGAGCTCGGCGGGCCCCGGCCGCTGCAGTCGATGCGAATAGCTGAAGCGCAGCTTGGCCCTGGGCGACAGGATGTAGGTGGCGAACAGGCTCGGATTGAGCTTGGTGTATTTGATGTGACTGGTGGTGTGCGACGTTACCTGTTCGGTATCGAGGTCGAGGGTTTCCGAGCGCAGGCCGCCCAGCACCGTCCACTTGGCGCCGAACTCACGCTGATAAGTGAAATAGACGGCGCTGATCGTCTGATCGTAGGCGAATTCACTGGTGAGAAGCGGGTTGACCGTCGGCGTGGCGCCGACCGCGTCCGGACCAAAGGCCAGGTTGTTGGTGTCGCTGTTGTCATGGGTGATCTGGAGGCCGGCGGTCAGCTGATCGTCGCCAACCGGCGTATTGTAATCGACACTGAACACACCGTTTTTGACGTCGTTGCTTTGATGCTTGGAATCGACGCGCTGGCCGATATTCCCGGGTACCGACGACAAGGTATAGGTGTTGAGATTGCTCGGCGTCTTGTCGGAAATCGAGCGCGACAGGCTGCCGAAAACCTTCAGCGCCTCGTCGGGCTTCTTGCCGAGGTGCGTCCAGGTCAGGCTGGCGGTATGGCTTTCGCTGAGTTCGGGGCCGTTGCTTTCACGCGTATAGAGATCGGTCGCCGCCCCGCTTGCGTTGTAGCCGCCGTAGCGATTCATGGTCTCGCGATGGGCCTCGGCGCGGACATAGCCCATCTGGCCGGTCAGGGTGTCGTCCTTGGTGGCGGCGTATTCGAAGCCGCCGAAAATCGCCGGACTGTCGTTGAGCGTCTCGACGTCACCTTCCTGCTGGGTGACGCTGAGCGGATGGCCGGACGAATCAAGCTTCTCCAGGACGGAGCTGGTATTGCCGATGCCACGGCCATGCGAGAAGCCGGCGACGCCAAGCACCGACAGCTTGCCGGTCTGGATGGCCCGGAACAGGCTGGCACGGTAGCCGCCGGTCGAGGTGACCTGGCCGTTCATCGATCCAAACCCGCCGGGCGGCAATTTGGGCTTGGTGACGATGTTGATCAGCCCGCCCGAGCCTTCGGAGCCGTACTGGGCACCCGGATTGGAAATAACCTCGATGGACGACACATAGCTCGATGGCATGGCCTGCAAGGCGGCGGCTCGGTTATCGCCTTGCAGCAGCAAGGACGGACGGCCGTTCAGCATGATCTGGACGGGTTTGCCGCGCAGGGTGACATTACCATTCGGATCGACATTGACGCCGGGCACCTTGTTGAGCGCGTCGCTGGCCGTGCCGGTCTGGCTGTCGGGGTCCTTGGTATTGTCGTAGACCTGACGGTCGATGCGGTTCGGCGTCTTCTGGCCGGTGACCGTGACATTGGCAGAAGGGGCTGGGGCAGAAGGGGCTGGGGCAGAAGGCGCCGCTGCCGCCGGCTGGGGCGTCGTCTGCGGCTTTGCGGCCGCGTCCGGAGTGGTGGGCGCTGGCGTCTGCGGCTGGGTTTGAGCGAAGGCCTGACCATTCGCTGTGACCGCGATCAGCCCGCTGATCAGGGCCGTGGTCATCCGCCAGCGCCGCCGTCCGTGCTTTGTCATTAGAAATTCCCCTTCTGTACGTTATCTGTGAGTGGGGCCGTTTCCGGCCGTCATGGGTTGGGAAGCGTCGTCAGGTTTTCCAGGCGCATGGGCGGCAGCACCACGGTCTGCGTGTAGTGGCTTCGCATCTGGTAAGGCGTAATCGTCATCTGCACGGCCGAATTGCCGACGGGCGTCGGATAGGCAGCCGCCAGATGGCCCGGCGCGATAATTTCCTTTGAATTCAACCAAAAGCGGAACTCGTTATGGCACCTCACCTTCAGGGGCGTCACCTCGCCTGTGTTCAGATATCGGACGGAACCACCCAGACAGGTGGCCTGATCCGTCGCTGGAAAGCAGAACATGTCCGTGTAAGTGGGGTTCTCCGGACTCCGGCGCGACTTGCAGATGCCGACATGGGGGATATTCAAACGCTGCCCCGGTTGCACAACCGCCTGGATCGATCCCGACGCGCGATAGGCTGTGAAATCATAGATGAATGAAGCCTGGACGGTCTGGCTTCTGAGCCTGATGTAGTCTTTAAATGGCATAAGGATGCCCAGATACATGGGGGTCGACGACACAGACGACATGGATGTTGCATCCACAACGCGGCGGATGAGGTTCTTGTTGCCCCGGTTCACCGCCACACCGGCCGCGCCGTCGTACAAGACCTGGCCGTTCGGGGCTTTCAGCTGAAGGTGAACGCCGTCGATATTGGCAATGCTGCCGTCGTCTACCGCCACATTAAGCGGAATATACAGGGCAGAACTGACCTCGCCATCCGCTGGGGGCGGGCCGCCGATCTTTGCCTGGCTATTGAAGCTTACCCTGACGGGGGCATCCTTGGCCCCTGCGTGCATGACACGTTGAATCTGCAGCGCCGTCGTCCAGGGCACGAATATCGTCGCGACCAAAGCGGCCACGGCCACGGCGAATATGCTGCGCGACAGAAGCGTCCGGTGTCCGGAATACTGCAGGCCGAGTATGACACTCGACGCACCGATGACCGTGGCGAATTGCAGCATGTTAATGAGCCAGGGGCTTCCTCCAGGCAGCATGACAAATTCCGCCATCGCGGATTGCGCCAGTATCGCCAGCACCCAGACAATCAATACAGCCCCGATAATCCCCCCTACCTGAGCGCCATTGCTCGTGATGGCGCCCATGGCCAGCGCCGGCAAACCCAACAGCAGAAAGACTACCACGCCAGGAACGAATGAGCGCGTGAAGCAGTCTCCCCATGCCAGTCCATGCGAGATCCCGACCGCGAGGTTCACCACGAACACCGGCACAAACGTCACGATAAACGCCAGAAGCGCCTTGGCGACGAACAGGTCCAGCCGACTGACCGGGCGGGTCAGCCAATCGGCATTGCCCGAAACAACCGGGTCGCTCTGCAACGCCCAGATAATGGCGAAACAGATCATGGCGGCACACCCCAGCTCGATAAAGGCGAGCACCGGCAGCAGGTTCCCATGTTCGGCGAAGATACCCATCTGCACGACCGCCCACACGGCCGCCAGCTTGAGGACCGCGACCGCGGCTATGGCCGGCCAGACGAGCTTCAGATCCTTTTTCAGGATATGCAGGATCATAGTCTTTCCCCCTTCGCCTGCTGGGCGCGCGCGAAAACCGTGAAGATGGAGCGGAAATCCATCAGGTCCGCCTGAACGAACTTTACCGCGCCGAACACGGCCGCAATCTCCGACGCAGTGCGGGCCTCGTCATAGGCCGTATCCACGAAACTGGCGACATTGCCTGCGGTGCGCATCTCGACCCAGGTTGCCGGACATTTTGCCGGCACGACCGCGGCGGATTTCAGCGTCACACGGAGGATGCGAACCCGCCCCTTCAGGTCGTCTATGGACTCCTGAAACAACATCCGCCCCTTGTCGAGAAAGCCTACGTTCGTGACGAGGCCCTCGATTTCCATCAGTTCGTGCGACGAGATGAAGATGGTCATCGCGTCGGCCTGCGCCAGGAGGCCCTCGATCACCTCGTCACGCACCAATGGATCGAGACCGCTCAAAGGCTCGTCGAGCACCAGCAGCCGGGGCCGGAAGGCAAGGGCCGCAACCAGGGCCAGCTTGATGCGCATGCCATGCGACAGCACCCGGATCTTGCGGTCGCCGGGCAGCTGGAACTGCTCCCGCATCGACGCTTCCAGGCCTTGGTCCCAACTCGGATAGAAGGGCCGCAGATAGCTGAGATAATCCGCCACAGTCATATGCACCGGCAGCTTCTGACCTTCGGAAACATAGCCGATCTGGCGGAATTGTCCGGGCCCCAGCTGGCGCGAATTGACGCCCAGCACCGAGATCTCCCCCTGATCGGGCGCCAGTATGTTCGTGATCATCTTGATGGTCGTCGTCTTGCCCGCGCCGTTGGCGCCGACCAGCGCGTAGGCGCTCCCCTCGGCGACGGAGAGGCTGAGGCCGCGGAGGGCGTCAAACCGGCCATAGCGCTTCTCGATATTCTGAGCCTCGATGATCATTCCGTTTCCCCCCGCGCCTTGCCGATCTTGTCCCAATGTTCCGCCACCGCATCGAGCAGTTCGTCGCGACTGAGGCCCACTCGCCGGGCGTCCACGACCAACGCCTCGACCTCGTGGTCCAGCAGCCGCGCCCTCTCTCCCGGCCGTGCTTCCGGCGGCGCGCAGACCACCGTGCCGATGCCGGGTCGGGCCTCAAGCCAGCCCTCCTGGATCAGACGCTGTACGATCTTGTGCGCCGTGTTGGGATGTATCTTGAGATCCGCCGCCAGCGCCCTGACGGACGGGAACACCTGCCCCGGCGCATAGTCACCACTGATGAAAGCGCGCTTGGCAGCAAACACAACGGCGTCGAAAATGGACTGGCCAGGCTGCGCTTTGCAATTCAGCAGTGTCATATTAGTAATGTGACACTTGTATCACTGCGAGTCAAGCCTCCCGCGCAAGGAACCGGTCAGGCGTCCCACAGGAAAACGCGTATTTGTTGCAGGATACGGTCTGGCCACCGCCAGGATGACTTAGGTCTTCAGACCCGATTATGACGCCTGGCCGCGGCGCAGTGGCAGTCGCGTCACCCGGGCTTCGTCCGCCAGGTAGTGCGCGATCGCCTCCGCCGGCATCGGCTTGGCGAACAGGTAGCCCTGAACATGGCGGGCGTGGGCGTCATTGACTTGGCGCAGCTGCTCCTCGGTCTCGACGCCCTCGATGACGTGGTCGAGATGAAGATTGCCGCACAGGTCGATCATGGTCTTGATCACCATCGCCGCCTGGCTGTTTTCCGCCAGTTGCGTGACGAAGGAACGGTCGATCTTAATGCAGTCGACCGGCAGGCGGTGAATATAGCTGAAGCTGGAATAGCCCGATCCGAAATCGTCGATGGCGATCCGGCAGCCCAGCGCCCGCAGGTCGGCTAGGCTTTTCAGCGCCTGGTCGAAATCGGTCAGCATGGCGGTTTCGGTAATCTCGAATTCGATGCGCTCGGGCGCGACGCCGCTGCTTTTTACCACCTCGCAGATACGGCCGATTGCCCGCGAGGAATGCAGGTCGTGCGCCGACAGGTTGAAGGCGATGCGCAACGGCTGCGGCCACGTCTTCGCCGACCGCAGCGCCTTGGCGAGCAGGATGCGCGTCAGCCGGGTAATCAGGCCGGATTTCTCCGCCGCCCGGATGAAGACGTCGGGTGCGACCGGCCCCAGCTCGGGGCTATTCCAGCGCGCCAGCGCTTCGAAAGCGCCGGTGCGGCCATTCACCAAATCGAACTGCGGCTGAAAGACGACGTCCAGTTCGACGTCGAGATCGGCAGCCCGCAAGGCCTGGTCGATCCGTTTGGACTCCTGGATCTGGGTTTCGTGGCTGTCCGAAAAGACGACCGTGCTGCCGCGACGGTTTTCCTTGGCGAAGTACAGCGCAAAGTCCGCCCGCTCCAGCAGGCAGGACGGTGTCGGTTCCATGTGGCCGTCCTTCGGTGCATGGCGCACGCAGCCCAGCGACGCCGACACGCTGCCGGTCATGCCTTCGATGTGCAGCGGCTGCTCCAGTTCGACGCAGATGCGCTCGCCGATATCTTCAAGTTCCTGCCGGGACCTCCGGCCGGGGAAGATGATGGCGAACTCGTCGCCGCCCAGCCGCGCGACAAAGGTGTCTGGCGGGCCGGCGCGGCTGATGCGTCGGGCGGCTTCGCACAGGACGGCATCGCCGGCGGCGTGGCCGTACAGGTCATTGATCGGCTTGAAGCCGTCGAGGTCCAACAGGGCCAGGTCGAACGCCGTGCGCTGGGCGATGATGCCTTCCAGCGTGGCGAAGAAGTTGCGACGGTTGGGCAGGCTGGTCAGAGCGTCGAACAACGCCAGCACGCGGGCTTCGTCGCGGTGCACCTCCGAGGTGATGCGTGCCGCCACCGCCTTGCTGATGGCTAGCCGCATGGCGCCGGCAATCCCGAACGCCGCCGCCGACGCGGTTAGCACCACCCAGACATAGTCGTCCAGGTCGTTCGGGGCGTGCAGCCATGAGAACCCAAGCAGGGCGGCGACGGCCAGGACCGCGCCGGGCACCATTACGCGCAGCCGCACCCCGGATATGGCGAAGATCGGCAAAAGCAGCGCGAAATAGATGAGCTTGGCCGGCTGGTATTGCAGCACGATGTCGAGCACGGTCTCAGCCACCAGCATCAGGTTGGTGACATGGCCGACGACTTCGAGCCGATGCATGGACCGCGTGCCGCGCGAATAGATGAACAGGATCTGAGAGACGGCGACGATGGCGATCGACAGGGCCGGCATGAAGCCCGGATCCCCCGGAATGCTGTAGAACACCGCATTCAGAACAAAAAACAGCGACAGGACGAGCAGGCTGCTGCGCACGATCGGACGCAGGCTGACAGCTGTCTCTTCGCGCAGGATGGCAGGATCGGCATGAAGCGTGACGGCGAAGGCGCTCAGGCACGATTTGAGCCACGAAGGCTCCAGCCATTGAGCGAGCCTCTGAAATCCACTGCCACGTACGCCAAACACAACTGTCACCAAAACGCTTACTAAACCGCCGTTATGCGCCCGGCAGCCTCAATCACCCGTTAAGAGGCAAGGTTAAGCGGCAAACTATTCCGACGGCGCCACAGAAGAACATCGTTCGCCGAACGGCTTGCAAATTGTGTGACGTTATTGCTGTTGTCCGGCGTCAAGGTTTGCTAGGCTTACGGCGCTACAGAAGGAAAATCAGGGACTATGCAAAAGAAAAGCACAAATGCATCCCAGGACTTAAGCGACGCCCCCGCCAAGAACCGCTTTGAAGGCCAGGGGCTGCTGGCCGAAAGCCGGCGCATGAAGATCATGGAGTGGATCCAGGAAGAAGGCAGTGTCCGCGTCCGCAATCTGGCCGAAGCCTTCTCCGTCACCGAAGCAACGATTCGCCAGGACCTCGAAAAGCTCGAGACGGAAAACCTGATCGTCCGCGAACATGGCGGCGCCTATCTGAAGTCGGTGCCGCAGCAGGTGCGCGCCCTGGCGCTGCATCATCTGGTCAATATGGACGAGAAACGCCGCATCGGCCGGGCGGCCGCGGCGCTGGTCAATGACGGCGACACAGTGATTCTCGATTCGGGCTCGACCACCACCGAGATCGCCAACAACCTGTTGTCTCTGACCGACCTCAACGTCATCACCAACGCGCTGAACATCGCGCTGATCCTGGGCGCCACGCCGAATATTTCGGTGCACATGACCGGCGGCCATTTCAAGGCGCCGACCCTGTCGCTGACTGGTGAGAAAGCGGCCGAATATTTCAACGGCATCTTTGCCGGCAAGCTGTTCCTGGCGACGGCGGCCATCTCGTTCGAAGCCGGCCTCACCTACCCGTCGATGGCCGACCTGCACGTCAAGAAGGCCATGGTCAAGGCCGCCTCGCACGTCTATCTGGTCGCCGACTCGACCAAGATCGGGCGCAACTCCTTCTCGTCGATCGGCGGCGTCGACCTGGTCCACACGCTGATCACCGACTCGGGCATCAGCGACCAGGACCGCCGGTTGTTTGAGAAAGCCGGCGTCGAAGTCATAGCCGTTTAAACTGTTTAAGACTGGGCTAAAAAAATGGCGCCGGGTGACCGGCGCCATTTCCTTTTACGCTAAGCTGTTCGTTAGAAGTTGTAGCGGACGCCGAGATAGTACTGGCGGCCCTGGACGCGGTAGTCTTCGACCCGCTGGGTCGCCGAGTCCACCCAGGAATTCAACGGCACATCCGACAGGTTCAGGCCTTCCAGCGAGATCGAGATGTGGCTGTTGATCTTGTAGCTGATCGAGGCGTCATAGTAGGTCGCCGCGGTAAAGCCCGACACGTCCATGTTGAACGGCCCCGGCACACCGCGCAGATAGCCGTCGCGGTAGTTGGCCGAGACGCGCGCCTGCCAGTTGCCCTTTTCGTAGTAGACCGTGGCATTGGCTGAGTTGCGCGACAGGTTGAGCAGGTCGGCCTTCTTCGTCGTGGCGCCAATGGCGGTCGAGGTAAAGTAGTCGATCTGGCTGTCGACGAAGGTATAGTTCAACAACAGGCCCAGACCATCGAACGGCGACGGCAGGAAGCGCAACGGTTGCTGATAGTTGAGTTCGATGCCCTTCAGCGGACCGCCCGGCGTGTTGATGACGTTCGAAATCGAGAAGTCATCCGTCGCCGCCACGCCGGTACCGACCAGAAGCGAGGTCGGCAGGCCCGTCGTCGAATAAGGGGCGATCTTCGTCACGTTCTGGATATAGGTCGAGATATCCTTGTAGAACGCGCCGACCGACACGATGGTGCCGTTCGACGGATACCACTCATACGAAAGATCAACCGTATTGGCGCGGTAGGGATCGAGGTTCGGGTTGCCGGTCGATACCGTCCGCGAACCACCGGCGACGCTGACGCTGGTGGCGGCCGCGAGACTGGTGAGCGGCGGACGCACCATCACCTTGGCCGCGCTCAGGCGGATGACCGTCGTGTCGGACGGCTCCAGCACCAGGTTGGCCGACGGCAACTGGTCGTCGTAGCTGCGATCGGTCGTGGTCAGAACGAAGCCGGACGGGTCAACGGTGGTCGGCACGTTAGTGTAGAACTGCGCCTGCTGACGCGTGCGAACAAAACGGACGCCCGCATCGCCGCGCATCGGCATGTTGAACAGGTGGCCGTTGAACTGCGCCATGAAGAACATGGACGTGTCGTTTTCGGTGACCTGCTTGTTATCGCCGCGCGCCGCCGCATTGGTCGTCGCCAGAGCCGCGTGACCCGAGTTCGAGAAGATGGCGAACTGCTTGGCGAAGGCGTCGATGTTCGGCACGGTCCAGCAGCGCGCCGTACCGGCCGGTGGCGCGATCCGGTCAAGTCCGCAGAACTGCTGGGTGATGTCGGCCATGTTGCCGGTATAGGCCGGCCAGTCGGCTTCGCCGGCGGTGAAGCGGTATTGAACGGCCTGGAAGAAGTACTTCTTCGCCTCCGCGCCGACGTGCAGCTTCAGATTATCGCTGTAGTCGTAGCTGAACGCCCCGTGGACCAGCGTATATTTGTTGGTCGTGTAGTTCGGACGCAGGCGGATTTCCGGACCGGTCGAACCGGTACCGCCCGGCTGAGTAACACGCGGTCCGAAGTACCAGTTGGCCGGGTTGGTGACGTCGAAGCCGTAATTGATCGACGGATGGTCCTGCCCTGCCACGCGCATGTCGTAGGAATAGCCGTCGACATTGAAGCGGTCGATCTGGGTCGCCAGGTCCATGAAGTTGTCGAACTGCGACTTCGAATAACCGATACGGCCTTCGAAATGCAGACGCTCGTCGAAGTCGTGCTTCAGGTTCAGCGTGGTCTGGGTGAACTCGGTGGTGAACTGGTCCAGATTATGCTCGGCGCGCATGTCGACATTGTCCATCACCGCCGCCACCATGGTGTTGCCGCTGTCGACCACGATGCTGCGCAGCACGGTCTCGGGCTTGCCACCCTGTGAGGCGCCGCGGCTCAGGCCGATCGGCTCCATGGTATAGCTGTCCTGGTTGGTGCCGAACTTCGAATAGAGCATATCGAGCGTCAGTTCGGTGGTATCCGACGGCCGCCACTGGATGCTGCCGGTCAGGCCGGTGCGGTTGATGTCGCCCAGGGTTTCGACGTAGCGCGGGAAGCGCGGGTTATACACCAGCGCGGTATTGCCCTGGTTATAGGCCGCGGTTGCCGCCGCAAAGTCGGCCGACGGCACGTCGCAGATACCACCGGTGCCGGTCGTCGGCTTACAGAAGCCGCCGTCGCCCGTGCCCTGGTTCCAGTTGCCGGAGTTGGCCTGCTGGAAGTCGAAATAGGTCTTCGAATAGGCCGCCGAGAACAACGCACCCCAATGACCATCGCTGGACGTGTTGCTGATCAGGAAGGCACCGCGATAGCCGTTCTTCTTGGCCTCGTCGTTATAGGACGTCTGGGCCGAGGCGGCCATCTTGAAGCCCTTGTAGTCGAACGGCCGCCCCGTATAGAGGTCGACCGTCGCGCCCAGGCTGCCTTCCGGCAGGACCGCCGAGGCCGTCTTGCTGACGTCGATGCGGCTGAACAGTTCCGAGGCGAAGACGTTGAAGTCGAAGCCGCGGCCGCGGTTGGTGCCGGTGGCCAGGCCGTCGGTCGAGGCCTGGGTTTCCATGCCGTTGATCTGGACGCGCGTGAAGTCGGAGCCCAGGCCGCGCACGGTCAGCGCCCGGCCTTCGCCCTGGTCGCGCGAAATGGCGACGCCAGGAATACGCTGGATCGATTCCGCCAGGTTATTATCCGGGAACTTGGCGATGTCCTCGGCGACGATGGTGTCGACCACGCCGGTCGCCTGGCGCTTGATACTCAGCGCCTTCTGCAGGCTGGAGCGATAGCCGGTGACGATGACCGTCTGGCTGTCGGCCGGCGCCGCTGCCGGAGCGGTCTGGGCAAATGCCGCTGGTGTCCCGGCCAGCATCAATGTTAGCGCTAACGTAGACGCGCCAAGACAAACGCGCGTACGCGTACCTTTTCTCTTTTCCATTATGTTCCCTCCCGCAAATCCCGCCGTATTTGGGTCGCGGCTATTTGATTTTAAAGCGGGAATTCCAATGTGGCATGGAATTCCCGATTCTAAAGTACGCCCATTAACCTAAAATGACAACTGAATTACTTTCGGATACTTTCGTTTTTACGCTTAAAACAAACAAAACGAAAATTTTTACCCTTAGTAATTGATTTCACCCTTGGCAGGAGCGTCACGGTGCGGGCGTCACGGTGATAATCGCGCGGCGATAGGCGTAGAGGGCCGGTTTGCCGTTGTCGCGGGCCTCATAGATGACATGGAAACGCGTCGGCGTCTTGACTCTGGGCGCAACGAAGCGGGTGTGCATTGGATCGCCCTGTTGCAGGTTGAGCTCCGGATTGCGGTTGACCGCCTCGGACTCGCGGTACTGCCACCAGCTGTATTGCACCGTGTTGCCATCCGGGTCTTTCGAGCCGTCGCCTGACAGTTCGACCGTGTCACCGGATTTCACCGTCAGCTCGACCGGCGCCTTGCCGGCGACGCCGTTCAGCACCAGTTGCGGATTGTGGTTGGAGCCCTTGAACGACGATTGCAACGTCCAGTCGATGCGGGCGGCGAAATCGTCCTGATAAGCCTCGCGCCAACGCCAGATAGTCGCCTTGTTGGTCTGACGCACCTTGCCGTCGAGGCCTGTCACCAGGTCGGACGTGTCGGTCCACAGGCCGTCCCACTCGGACACCTTGCCGTAGCGCCCGCCCCACGAGCCATAGTCGGGATGCTCGGGGCTGCCGAGACCGGTCGGGATCAGGTACAGGAACGACGGCGTGTCGCCTTCCATGATGAAGGCGTAGTCGGGATAGAGCGCGCCCATCGGCCCGCGCTGCACGTTCTCACGCAGCCACTCTTTCGACACGAGGGTGAAGTCCGGCCCGTCGAAATAGTACATCCGATCGCCGGAAATCCCGCCCCAGGTCGACAGGTTGTAGTGGCGGTGCGCGGTGATCGACACGATCCAGAACAGGTCGGGGAACTGACGTCGCACCCACGGTCCGGCGTTGTCCTGGTCGGAAATCGAATAGACGCGCATCTTCGAGACGAACTTCTGCACCTCTTCCGGCGAGCGCGTCGCCTTGACCTTGGTCAAGGCCTGGGCCAGGTCGACCGCCCCGCCCCAGACGGTGAACCACACCGGGCGCGGATCGGGGCTGTCGACCACCTTGATGATCCAGTCGGAGGCTTCGGTGTCCTTGCCTTCGCCGACGCCGGCCATGCCGAAGTCGGACGAGCCCTTCTTGATGCGGGCGCGTAAGGTATCCGGCGCAGGCCAGCCATTGGCGTGGGCCTTAAGGTTGGGCAGGACCTTCTCATAGGCGTCGACGCGGACGCCGATCTGCTGCGGATTGGTGCCGGTCAGCAGATGGCGCGACGACGAGGCGATCAGGCCTTCGACGTCGAACTCGTTGGAATAGAGCAGGAAGCGCACCATCGATTCCTGGTCGTCCGGGTCGCCGCCGATATCGGTCAGGACGACGACGCGCGGCTTGGCCAGGGCCGGAGCATTGGCCGCCGGCGTGGCGGCGGGTTTGGTGGCGGGGGCAGCAAAAGCAGGCATGGCAACAAACGCCGCCATGGCGGTGCAGGCCAAAAGCAAACGGGTGAGCTTCATCTGTTCCTCCTAAGCGCTTTCCGAAAAGTGTGACGCGGTTTTCGGATAGAAAGCGCGGCAAAAATCAGTGCGTTTCTGTTTTTAAGCTTGAAACGGCGGCAGCCCAGCGGGCCAGCAGGCTGGCCTGCGCCTCTCGCGTCATTTGCGGTTCGAAGATGTCGACCTTGGCATTGGCTTCAGGATTCCACAGGCCAAGCCCCTCCCCGGCCATGCGGGCGACCCCCATGGCGGTGACTTCGGTGACGGCCGGGCGGATCACCGGCCGGTCGAGCAGGTCGGCCAGCAACTGCATCAGCAGGTCATTGGTCGTCGCCCCGCCGTCAACCGATATATCCGGCAGCTCATAGCCGAGATCGGCCTCCATGGCGGTAAATACGTCGCGGATCTGCAGGGCGATGGCTTCCAGCGTGGCGCGGGCAATGTGGGCAGGCGTCGTGCCAAGCGACATGCCGACGATCTGGCCACGTGCCCGGTCGCGCCAGTGCGGCGCCCCAAGCCCTGCCAGGGCCGGCACGAACACCACGCCGCCGCTGTCCGGCACAGTGCGCGCCAATCCGAGCAAGGCCGCCTCGTTGGCGAGGCCCAACAGCCGGGTGGCAAACGCCGCCGCCTGTCCCGACACGGAAATATTACCTTCCAGCGCGTGGCTGATCTGGCCGCCGCGCGACCAGGCGACCGTACCCGACAGGCCGTGGATCGAGCGCACCCGGCCGTGCGTCACCGCCATCAGCGAAGAACCGGTCCCCAGCGTTGCCTTGATGCGGCCGGGCGCGGTGATGCCGTGGCCGAACAGGGCGGCGTGGCTGTCGCCCATGACGGCGCGGATCGGCGTACTCCTGGGCA
Source organism: Pseudomonadota bacterium (assembly GCA_048497915.1). Taxonomy (GTDB): domain Bacteria; phylum Pseudomonadota; class Alphaproteobacteria; order Caulobacterales; family Caulobacteraceae; genus Asticcacaulis. The sequence goes on along the minus strand of JBEHYZ010000031.1, from coordinate 32,981 downwards.
GATCCGTCACGCCGTCGGCCACCGCGCCGAAATCGGCATCCGAAGCGCGGATATCCGGCATGAGCGCAAGCGGCACGCCAAACACGGCGGCCAGTTCCGGGTCCCATTCACCGGTGCCGAGATTCATCAACTGGGTGCGCGAAGCATTGCTGGCGTCGGTGGCGTGAACCCCGCCCTGCGTCAGGTTCCACACCAGCCAGCTGTCGACCGTCCCGGCCCTCAGCCGTCCAGCTTCGGCGGCCGCCCGCGCACCGGGGATGTTGTCGAGCAGCCAGGCGATCTTGGCGGCCGGGAACAGGGGATCGATCCCGAGACCCGACTTTTCGGCGATCAGCGCTTCCCGGCCCTCGTCGCGCAACCGGGCGCAGATGTCCGAAGACCGCCGGCATTGCCAAATGACGCACGGCCCGATCGGTACGCCACTTTCGGCATCCCACAAAAGGATCGACTCGCGCTGGTTGGAGATGGCCACCGCGGCCACCGTGACATCCGGCTTGGCGGCGACAACCGCGTTGATGGTGTCGCGCACCGTCGCCCAGATGGCCTGCGGATCAAGCTCCGCCCAGCCCGGTTGCGGATAGGCGACATTCATCGATCGCGAGGCACGCGCCAGGATGTCGCCGGCGGGCGAGATCAGGAACGCCTTGGAATTGGTCGTCCCCTGGTCGATCGACAGAATGGCCCCCGCCATGCCCTTAGCCGAGATTATAGAGGGCAGCACGCGCCAGGTTGGTCGCCGCCACCGCGTCCTGGCGCTCCTGAGCGGCCTTCATGGCGTCCCAGTCGAGCCGATCGAGCGCTTCGTCGATCTGCTTCAGGAAGGCGATGGCGCTTTTCGCGGCCCCGACGCAATCTTCGCGGAACGGAAACTGGTCGAGCTGCCAGACGCCTTCCCAGTTGTTCTTGCGCAGTGTGTAGAAGAACTCCATCAGCTCCATCGGGTGGACGGAACCGGCGATCATGTCGTCATCCCAGCCGCGCAGGTTGTCATTGACGTCCATGCCGAACAGACGGCCGTAGTCGATGGCAAGCTGCGCCGAATCCGCCGGCGATTCACCGCCGTAGAGGGCGTGGCCGAAGTCGAGCAGGATGCCTATGTTCGGCAGGCCGATCTTTTCGATGCCTAGGAGCGTCCGCGCCACCGAGTCGAAGCGCATGTGGTTGCGTGGCTCGCGCGGCTTGTACTCGATGACGAACTTCAGATCCGGGTTCTGGCTGGCCAACTCGCCGACGCCGTCCAGCGACATCTTCCACAGCGAGCCGTAATCGGCCTGGAACGGATAGTCCCAGCCGTCCTGGCCCGGCCACAGCTTGACGTAGGAGGCGCCAAAGCGGCGAACCACGTCGGCGGCTTCGTTGCACAGCTCGTTGGTGCGGCGGCGCACGCCCGGATCGGGGTTGGTGAACGAGCCCTTGGAGAATTCACGGGTATAGATTTCCGGCGTAATACCGATGACACTCAGCTTGTTGCGCTTAAGAGCGGCCTCGACCTGCTCGAATGGCACATCGCCGCCGGGGAACGGGTAGTTGATATCCACCACCGACAGGTCGCCGACCTGACCGGCCAGGTCGATCATCTCCAGCAGGCCGCGCGCCGGGCCATAGCCGTCGGTGGCGTAGCGGTCGACATAGGTCGCGAAGTGCCAGATACCGGCGCCGAAGGCCTGTGCGGTCTTAGCCATGGGAAGTGTCCTGCCTGAAGAGTGTTTTTAAGATTTTTTCTTGCGTAGCATATCACGCGCGGCGTCTGCGATACCGTCGGCGGTCAAACCCACGTGTTCGAGCAGCCACTCCGCCGAGCCCGTCGGCGCGAAGCCGGGGAAGCCAAGGATGCGCATGGCGCACGGCTCATGCGTCGCCACCAGCTCCGCCACCGCCCCGCCCAGCCCGCCGCGCACATTGTGCTCTTCGGCGGTGACGATGGCGCCGGTCTTGGCGGCGTCGAGAATGGCGGCTTCGTCGAGGGGCGCCATGGACGACAGGTTGATCACCCGCGCCTTGATGCCTTCGCGGCTGAGCTGCTCGGCGGCGGCCAGGGCGCGATGCACCAGCACGCCGTTGGCGATCAGGGCAACGTCATTGCCTGGCCGCAGGACTTCCGCCTTGCCAACCGTGAACACCGAGTCTTTCGGACGCTCGATCTGCGGCACCGGCATGCGGCTGACGCGGATGAATACTGGCCCGTCGATGGCAGCAGCGGCCTTGACGGCCTCGGCGGTTTCCCACGGATCGGAGGGCACCAGGATCGTCATATGCGTCAAAGGCCGCAGCCACGCCATGTCCTCGATCGAATGGTGCGTCGGCCCCAGCTCGCCATAGGCGACGCCGGGCGCCATGCCGCACAGCTTCACATTGCCCTGCGAATAGGCGGCATCGGCCTTGACCTGTTCCAGCGCGCGACCGGTCAGGAAACACGAGGCGGCGCTGACGAACGGGATCTTGCCGCCATTGGCCAGACCCGCGCCGACACTGACCATGTTCTGCTCGGCGATGCCGACATTGACAAGGCGCTCCGGGAAGCGCTCGCGGAAGGCCACCAGCTTCGACGAGCCGACCGAGTCATTGCACACGGCGACCACGCGCGGGTCGGCTTCGGCCAGGGCGATCAGCGTCTTCGAGAAGGCATCGCGACAGTCGAACAGCGCCGGCGCACCGCGCGCCACATTCAGGGGAGCCGCGGCATTCATAGGGTCAGCTCCTTCAGGGCGAGCGCATATTGGTCGGCATTGGGCACGCCGTGATGCCACGACGCATTGTCCTGCATGTAGGAAATGCCCTTGCCCTTGACGGTATGGGCGATGATACACAAAGGCTTGTCGTGCGGCTTTTCCAATGCTTCCAGCAGTGCCGCCGGATCGTGGCCGTCGCAGCCCCGGACGTCCCAGCCGAAGGCGCGCCATTTGTCGGCCAACGGCTCCAGCGCCACGGTATCTTCCGTGCGCGCGCCCTGCTGCAGGCCGTTGCGGTCGACGATGACGGTCAGGTTCGACAGCTTGCGGTGACCGGCGGTCATGGCCGCCTCCCACATGCTGCCTTCCTGCAGCTCACCGTCGCCGGTCAGCGCATAGACATGGTAGCCGGCCTTGTCGATCTGGCCGGCGATGGCGATGCCGACCGCGACCGGAAAGCCATGGCCCAGCGGACCGGTATTGGTCTCGACACCAGGCAGGTAGCAGCGGTTCGGATGGCCGTTCAGCTTCGACAAAGGCTTGAGATAGCTCTCAAGTTCCGCTTCCGGAAAATAGCCCGCCGCCGCCAGGGTCGAATAGAAGGCGCCGGTGATATGGCCCTTCGACAGGACGAAACGGTCGCGGCTGGGATCGTTCGGCTGGGCCGAGTTATAGCGCATGACGCCGAAATAGAGGACCGCCAGGATGTCCGCCGCCGACATGTCGCCGCCGGGGTGCCCCTGCTGCGCCTTGTAGGTCATGGTCACGGCGCTGCGGCGGATCCAGTTGGCCCGTTCGATAATATGGCTGACGCGGGCGTCGGTGCTTGCACTCATAGAGATAGCTCAGTTTTGTCGCGTTTTATTTTTGGAAAGGGCCAAAGCCGACAGCGGCGAACCGGGCGGTCCCGGCCGTGAAGCGGACTTTCAGTCTCCCCGTTTTCGGAATTTTTCTTGGAGCACATATGCATTGTGCGCCCGGAGTTCCCTGCTTGAAGTTAGACATTAACGCGAAGCCTTGATTCCTACAATATGATATTTTCGTTTTTTTTCGTTTTGTAAAAATTCGAAAATATTGACAGATATTCCAAAGCGTGTAGCGTGCTAGGCCAAGCGAAACCAATATTCGCGACTTTAAGGACAGGTAGGCAGATGGCGGAGTGGGCTTCCCGTGCAAAGCGCGGGCTGCGGGTATGTGCGGGAACGGCGCTGGTGGCGCTCGGCCTGTCCGCCTGCACCGTGGTATCGATCGACGAGGATCGCCAGGCGCGCGAACGGCAAAGCGAAGGCTTCGACGCCGCCAAATATGTCAATGAAATCTGGGCCGGCAAGGTCGCGCCGGCGTTTGGCGATAAGGCGCCGGGCTTGGGCGACGTCATGGCCGGAGCCGCGGCCAACCTCGATGCCGCCGGCAAGCAGTACGGCCGCCAGGCGGGCGAAGGCTCGCCTTGGACCTTTGTCGCGCAAGGCGACGGCACGGTGACGGCGGTCGACCGCACCTCGAAAGCCGGCTCGGTGACCCTGCGCATCGACACCAAGGCCGGGCCGAAGGAAATCCAGCTCCAGACCGGTCCGGTCGTGTCCGGTTCGGCGGTGCGCGACAGCCAGGCCTATATCACCTTCAACGACTTCACCAACCAGATCGCCTACGCCAACGTGTCGCGCGAGATGAACCGCAAGGCCATGGCCGAAACCTCCGGCGCGCTGTCGGCGCTGAAGGTCGGCGACAAGGTGCATGTCTCCGGCGCCTTCGCCCTCGCCAAGGCCGACCAGCCGGTACGCATGATCCCTGTAGCGGTGAGGCCCGGCGCATGACGGTTCGTCTGCACGCCGCCAAGATCACCAAGCGTTACGGCGCGACGCTGGCCCTGGACGGCGTCGATTTCGACGTCCATGAGGCCGCTGTCAATGTGCTGATCGGTGAGAACGGCGCCGGCAAATCAACATTGATGAAAATCCTGGCCGGTGTCGAGACGCCGACCTCCGGTCAACTGACGCTCGACGGCAAGCCGGTGCGCTTTCACTCGGTCGGCGACGCCACCCGCCACGGCATCAGCATCGTCCACCAGGAGCTCAATCTCTGTCCGAACCTGAACGTGACGGAGAACATCTTCCTGTCGCGCCACCTGACCACGGCGGGCGTCATTGACCGCACCGCCGAGCGCTCGGCCGCCGCCGCCCTGATGAAGCGCTTCGAGCAGGCCATCGATCCGGACACCCTGGTCGGCAACCTGCGCATCGGCCAGCAGCAGATCGTCGAGATCGCCCGCGCCCTGGCCGATGATGCGCAAATCCTCATCCTCGACGAGCCGACCTCTGCCCTCAGCCAGGCCGAGGTTAATGTGCTGTTCCGTATCATCGCCGACCTGAAGGCGTCCGGCGTGGCGGTCATCTACATCTCGCATCGTCTCGAAGAACTGATGGCCATCGGTGACTATGTGACGGTGCTGCGCGACGGCCGCCTGCAAGCCACTGCACCAATCGCCGAAGCCTCGGTGCCGTGGATCATCCGCCATATGCTCGGCCGCGAAGGCGAGGACACCGGCCAAACCGCCGCAGCCGCACCGGGCGCCGCCGTTCTGACTGTCAAAGGCCTCGACCTCGTCCGTCCGCAAGGCGGCTGGCAGCTCAAGGACATTGACCTGACGGTGCACAAGGGTCAGATCACCTCGATCTATGGCCTGCTCGGCGCCGGACGCAGCGAGTTGTTCGAAACCCTCATGGGGGCCCGCAAGCCGTCGCATGGCACGGTCAGCCTCGATGGCCGCGACATCACCCGCCTGTCGGTCGCCGCCCGCGTCGACAAGGGCCTCGTCCTCGTCCCCGAAGACCGCCAGAGCGAGGGCCTGTTTCCCAATTTCAGCGTCGGCGATAACCTGAGCCTGTCCAGCCTCGGCAAGTTTGGCGGCTTCGGCCTGATCGACCTGAAGGCCTGCGTGGCGGCGATCAACGAAATGATGACCCGCCTGGGCGTCAAAGCGGCCTCCGCCGAAGCGCCCATCGGTTCGCTCAGCGGCGGCAACCAGCAGAAGGTCGTCATTGGCCGGTGTTTGTTGCCGGGGCCGACGGTGCTCCTGATAGATGAGCCCGGCCGCGGCGTCGATATCGGCGCCCGTCAGGATATCTTTGCCCGCATGCGCGACCTGGCCGCCCAAGGCATGGCCATCGTCTTCGCCACCTCGGATATGTCTGAAGCCCTGCACCATTCCGACCGAATTCTTGTCATGGCCGGCGGCCGTATCACCGCCGACCTGTCTCCGCAGGCCGCCACCGAAGCCCTGCTCGTCAAGGCCGCCAACGCGGCCGCCGTACCCGTTTCCGAAGAGGCCTGAACGACATGCCCGCACCCGCCGACAGCCGTCCGGCTCCTGATAGCGCCCCCGCTCCCGGCGGCGGAGTCCTCGCCCTGGTCCTGCAACTGCGGACCTATATCGCCCTGATCGTGGTCGTCGCCTTCTTCGCCGTCATGGCGCCGAACTTCCTGTCGGTGGCCAGCTTCGCCATCATGCTCAAGCACATCGCCATCACCGCCATCCTCGGCATCGGCATGAGCTTCGTCATCCTGACCGGCGGCATCGATTTGAGCGTCGGTTCAATCGCGGGACTGGCGGGGATGATGGCCGGCGGCATGATCCTCAACGGCATCATCCTCAAGCCCTTCGGCATCGTCATCTATCCGCACACCCTGACCCTGATCGGCCTGGTCCTGATCGCCGGCGCCTTCGTCGGACTGGTCAACGGCCTGCTGATCACCCGCTTCAAGGTCGCCCCATTCATCGCCACCTTGGGCATGCTGTATGTCGCACGCGGCGCGGCGCTTTTGTCTTCGAATGGCGCCACCTTCCCCAACCTGACCGGCAGTGCCGACCACGGCAATACCGGCTTCCCGTGGCTGGGCGCCGGTGCAGTCGCCGGTGTGCCCGTCGTCATCCTGATCATGATCGTCATCGCCATCATCGCCATGATCATCCTGGCCCGCACACCGTTTGGCCGCTACGTCTACGCCATTGGCGGCTCGGAACGCGCCGCCCGCCTCGCAGGCGTCCGCGTCGATGCCGTCAAGATCGCCGTCTACGCCATTTCCGGCCTGTGCGCGGCGCTGGTCGGCCTGATCATTTCCTCGCAGCTTGTTTCGGCCCACCCGGCCACCGGTGAGACCCTGGAACTGTCGGCCATCGCCGCCGTCGTGCTGGGCGGCGCTTCCTTGAGCGGCGGGCGCGGCACCCTGACCGGCACCCTGATCGGCGCCTGCGTCATCGGCGTACTGGCCGACGGCATGGTTATGATGGGCGTCAGCGAGTTCTGGCAGATGGTCATCAAGGGCGGCGTCATCGTCTCCGCCGTCATCCTCGACCAACTGCAAAAAGGTCTCGGCACAGGAGCAAAAGCATGAGCCGCCTCCTGAAAATCCTCGTGCCGCTGGTCGTCATCGCCGCCGCCGTCGCCTTCTTCGTCATGGCCCCCAAGAGCCACGACAAACTGATGGTCATCATCACGCCGTCGCTCGACAACCCGTTCTTCGGCCAGGAGGCCATCGCCGCCGAAGCCCGCGCCAAGGAACTCGGCTACAAGACGCTGAAATATTCGCACGACGACGACGCGTTTAAACAAAACGAGCTGATCGACACCGCCATTGCCCGCAACGCTTCGGCTATCATCCTCGACAATGCCGGCGCCGATGCCTCGGTCGCCGCCATCCAGAAGGCCAAGACGGCGGGCATCCCCGTCATCCTGATCGACCGCGAGATCAATGTGCGCGGCGTCGCCACCGCCCAGATCGTCTCCAACAACTACCAGGGCGCGTCGGCAGGCGCCGAAGCCTTCGTCCACGCCATGAGCGAAAAGGGACCTTACGTCGAGCTGGTCGGCAAGGAATCCGACACCAACGCCCAGATCCGCTCGCTCGGCTACCACGAGGTCCTCGACCAGTATACCGACATGAAGATGGTCGCCCGCCAGAGCGCCAACTGGAGCCAGTCAGAAGCCTTTACCGTCATCCAGTCGGTCCTGCAGGCCCACCCGGAAATCAAGGGCGTCATCGCCGGCAACGACACCATGGCGCTGGGTGCAGCCGCGGCCCTGCAAAGCGCCGGGCGCACCGACGTGGTCGTCACCGGCTTTGACGGCTCCAACGACGCCCGCGACGCCATCCGCAACGGCCAGATGGCCGCGACCGTGCTGCAACCGGCCTTCCGCCAGGCGCAATATGCCGTCGAACTGGCTGACACCTACCTGCAAAAGGGCAGCACCGGCCAGCCGGAGAAACTCCTGATGGACTGCGTGCTGATCGACCGCGCCGTTGCCCCACGCCTGAACAATTTCGGCCTGAAAAGCCAATAAACCGGAGCCAAACATGAACCGCCGGGACATGATCAAGACCGGGGCCGCGGCCCTGGCCGCAACTGCCGTGACGCCTGCCCTCGCCGCGCCCGCATCGGTGGCCAAATGGGAGCTGTTCGAAGTCGCCCTCAAAGGCCCGGCAGGCGGCAATCCGTTCCGCGACGTGCAGCTCGGCGCGACGTTCACGCAGGGCAACCGCACCGTCAGGGTCAACGGCTTCTATGACGGCAACGGCACCTATAAGGTCCGCTTCATGCCGGACGCCACAGGTGCCTGGACCTGGACCACGCAAAGCGCCACTTCGACCCTGAACGGCAAATCCGGCAAGTTCACCGTCACCGCGCCGCTGAAGGACTCGCACGGCCCGGTCGGCGTCCGCGCCGGCCACCATTTCGGCCATGCCGACGGCACGCCGTTCTTCCCGTTCGGCACCACCTGCTACGCCTGGATCCACCAGTCCGACGCCTTGCAAAAGCAGACCCTCGACAGCCTCGCCAAGGGACCGTTCAACAAGATCCGCATGTGCGTCTTCCCGAAGCACTACGAATATAACCACAACGAACCGGCGCTGTATCCGTTCGAGCGCGACGCGGCGGGCAAGAGCGACTTCACCCGTCCGAACCCGGCCTTCTATGCCCATCTGGAGCAACGTATCGCCGACCTGCGCGCCATCGGCGTCGAAAGCGACCTGATCCTGTTCCATCCCTACGACCGCTGGGGCTACGCCACCATGTCGGCCCAGGACGATGACGCCTATCTGCGCTACCTGCTGGCGCGGCTGAGCGCCTATCCGAACATCTGGTGGTCACTGGCCAACGAGTACGATTTCATGAAGGCCAAGACCATGGCCGACTGGGACCGTTTCTTCCACATCGTCGAGACCGAAGACCCGCACAGCCACCTGCGCTCCGTACACCACGGCAGCAAGCCCTATGACTACAGCCACCCATGGGTGACGCACGCCAGTCTGCAGGTCTCCGACTTCGAAAAGACCGGCGAACGCATCGCCAACTGGCGCAAGCCGATCGACTATGACGAAGTACAGTACGAAGGCAATCTCAACCGGCGCTGGGGCAACCTGTCCGGCGAGGAAATGACCTGGCGCAGCTGGCGCGCGATCATCTCCGGCGGCTACGTCACCCACGGCGAGACCCTGCTTGAAGAAAAGGACGCCTTCAACGAAGACGCCACCCCGACCCTGTGGTGGTCGCATGGCGGCACGCTGAAGGGCCAAAGCCCCGCCCGCATCGGCTTCCTGCGCAAGCTGGTCGAGGACACGGCGAAGACCGGCGGCGTGGTTTCGGGCTTCGAAGCCGACAAGACCAACTATTACACCAATGCCAGTTCCATGCTGCCCGACGGCAAGACGGTGGCGTCGATCCTGTGGTTCACCGATTACCACGCGCCGATCTGGTACGAATTCCCCTTGCCGGAAGGCACCTTCCGGGCGGAATATATCGACCCATGGGCCATGACCATCACCCCGGTTGACGGCACCTTCAAGGGACCGTCGAAGCTCAAGCTGAACGGAAAGCCCTATCAGGCCGTCCGCTTCATCCGGGTCTAAAAGAACAAACGCACAGGAAACGCAGCCATGAAACTCAATCGCCGACACTTTCTGGCCGGAACCGCAGGCGCGGCCGCCATTCCTGAGATCGCCGATGCTGCGGCAAAGAAGACCGCCGCCGGCCTGAAGGCGCTCGACCTGCGCGCCGAATACACCACCGGCCTGCTCGGCACCCAAGTGACCAAGCCGCGCCTGTCCTGGCGCCTCGAAGGCTCCGGCCGCGGCGTGACCCAGACCGCCTATCGCATCCGCGCCGCCTCGACCGAGGCCTTCGCGAAATCTGGCAAGGCCGATCTGTGGGACAGCGGCCTGACCCAATCGGCCGCCTGCTTCGACATCGCCTATGCCGGCCAGGCGCCGACCGCCATGCAACGCGTCTGGTGGACCGTCGAGGTCCACGACAACAAGAAGCGCATCGCCCGGAGTGCCCCCGCCTGGTTCGAAACCGGCCTGCTCAGCGACGCCGACTGGAAGGCGAGCTGGATCAACGCCGAAACCAGCGATGCCGAGGCTGACCGTCTGGCCGGGATGCAATGGATCTGGGCTGACAAGGCGCTCGATTCGCGCCCGCACGCTTTCCGCCTCGACTTCGTCCTGCCGGACTCGTTCAGCAACGCCGAACTGCTGGTTGCCGGCAAGGACTGGCTGCGCGAAGTCTGGGTCAACGGCGAAAAGGGCCCGACGCCGGATCAGCCGGTGCCGAACTGGGGCACGCTGGTCCCCGTCCCTGCCCCGCTCAAGCCCGGCAAGAACAGCGTCTGCCTGCTGGTCGAAGCCGAAACCACCGGCTTCTTCCCGGTGGATGGCGGGGCGATGGCCTGCCTGATCCGCCTGCACATGAAGGACGGTTCGATCAAGCGTCTGGTCAGCAATTCCGACTGGGGCGTCATGCCGAGCCCGCCCGCCGGCTGGACCGCGCCTGCGTTCGACGCCACCGGCTGGACGCGCGCCCAGAAGTCCGGCTCCGACGCCCAGAACGACCCACGCCCGGCCGAACCGGCGCTTTTGCTGCGCACCGGTTTCGCCGCGTCGAAGCCCGTCGTCTCCGCCCGTCTTTATGCTACCGCGCTCGGTGCCTATGAGGCGCGCCTCAACGGCAAGCTGGTGTCGCCGGAAAAGCTGGCGCCAGAGATCAGCGTCGCCAAGGACCACATCTTCTACCAGACCTATGACGTCACCAGCCTGATCACCCAGGGCAACAACGCGCTCGGTTTCGTCGTCGGTGACGGCTGGTACGCCTCGGCGTTCGGCTGGCGTCTGGAACGTTACGGCTTCGGCCCGTCGCCGCGTCGCCTGCGCGCCCAGCTGCGCCTCGACTATGCCGACGGCAGCCATGACTGGGTCGCCACCGGTCCGGACTGGCAGATTGGCCAGTCGCCGATCATCACCTCGGAAATCTATGACGGCGAAATCTACGACGCCCGTCTAGAACAGGCTGGCTGGGACACGGCGGCCTTCACCGGCACCTGGCCGAAAGCCAAAACCGGCGATACGCCCAAGACCCGCCTGCTGGCCCAGACCAGCCCGCTGCTGGTGCCGCGCCGCACGCTCAACGCCAAGATCACCGAGCCGCAACCGGGCGTCTTCGTCTTCGACTTCGGCCAGAACTTCGCCGGCTTTGCCCGCCTCAAGGCCAAGGGCCCGTCGGGCCAGGCGATCACGCTGAAATTCGCCGAGTACCTCAAGGCCGACGGCAGCGTCGACCAGGCCAATCTGCGCATGGCCAAGTGCCGCGACATCTACACCCTGCGCGGCGATCCGGCCGGCGAGACCTGGGAGCCGCGTTTCACCTATCACGGCTTCCGCTATGTCCAGGTCGAGAACTATCCCGGCAAGCCGACGGTCGCCGACATTGTCGGCGTCTCCGTCACCAGCGCCTGCGCCGAGACCGGCACCTTCAAGACCGACAATGCCCTGATGCAGCAGGTCTGGCAGAACGCCCTGTGGTCGCAGCGTTCCAACTTCTTTGCCGTGCCGACCGACTGCCCGCAGCGCGACGAGCGCATGGGCTGGATGGGCGACATTCAGGTCTTCCTCGACGCCGCCTGCTTCAACATGGACACGGACGCCTTCATCCGCCGCTTCCTCAACGAAGTGCGCGCCGCCCAGACCAAGCAGGGCGGCTATCCGATCGTCGTGCCGCAGCCCCTGTCCTTCCCCGACATCGTCACCGAAGGCTGGTCCGAAGCCGGTATCATCCTGCCCTGGACTCTGTGGAAGCGCTATGGCGACACGGCGGTCATCGAGGAAAACTGGACGGCCATGCTGCACTGGATGGAATATGTCCGGCGCAACAATCCGGACTTCATCTGGCGCAAGGACCGCGGCCTCGACCTCGGCGACTGGCTGTCGGTCGACGCGGTGAAACCCGACGACGAGACCACGCCGCGCGTACTCTGCGCCACCGCCTACTGGGCCTACTGCGCCACGCTTCTGACCGACATGGCCAACGCCACCGGCCGCATCAAGGAAGCCGGCGAGTTCCGCCAGCTATTCACCAACATCAAGCAGGCCTTCGCCACCAACCTGATGAAGCCCGACGGCACCTGCGGCAACGGCAGCCAGACCAGCCAGGTCCTGTCGCTGCAGTTCAACCTGGTACCCGACGCCCAGCGCGCCGCTGCGGCGAAAATCCTGGCCGACGACATCCGCAAGCGCGGCATGAAGCTGTCGACCGGCTTCCTCGGCACGCCGTACATCCTCGACGTGCTGGCTGACAACGGTCACATCGACGTCGTCCAGGGCCTGCTGACCCAGACCGGCTATCCGTCGTGGGGCTACATGCCGATCAAGGGCGCGACCACCATGTGGGAACGCTGGAACGGCGACACCGGCGACCTGGCAATGAACAGCTACAACCACTATGCTTTCGGCGCGGTGTGCGGTTTCTACTATCGCCGCCTCGCCGGTATTGCCCCGAATGGCGCTGGTTTCCGCTCGCTGAAGATCGAGCCGGTCTATCTCGAAAAGGTCGGCAAGGTGTCGGCCAACTACCAATCGTGCCTGGGTCCGATCGCCACCGCCGTCGACGGCAATGCCAAGGGCCTGTCAAAGCTTTCCGTCACCCTGCCGCCCAATGCCACGGCCGAGGTCGTGCTGCCCGACGGCAACTGGAAGGAAGGCGGCGCAGCCGTCACCAAGGCCCATCGTCAGGACGGCAAGCTGATCGTCCAGATCGGCTCGGGCAGCTACAGCTTCGCGAGGGCATAATGGCCAATTTGACCAAGCGCAGCCTGCTCGGTGCCGCGGTTGCCGCCCTGCCCGTGGCCGCCCATGCCGCAACTGCTCCGGCTGCCGATAGCCGGGCGAAACTGCTCGACTACTTCCATGGCAATGCGCCGAAGCTGCTGCGCGAAGCGGAAGGCACGCTGAAATTCAGCAGCATTTCGCCCAGCCTGCCGCACGCCGAATATTCGACCTCGCTGTGGGATTGGGACACGCTGTGGACGGCGCGCGGCCTGTTCCAGACGGCCAAGCTGGCCAAGGACGAGCCGCTGCGGCTGGCGATCGCCGACCACGCCAAGGGCTGCCTGGCCAACTTCTTCGACCACCAGTCGAATGAGGGCCGCATTCCGATGCTGATCACGGTGAAGGACCCCGATCCGCTCGGCTGCCTGAAAGGCGCGCGCCCGCACAAGGAAAACCAGGCCAAGCCGATCCTGGCGCAACTGGCGCTGATGGTCGCCGACGAAACCAAGGACGCGGCGTGGTTCGCGCCGCATTTCGACAAGCTGCAGACATTCTACGACTCGTGGACGGCCGATAATCTGACGCCGACCGGCCTGCTGGTCTGGGGCAGCGACGTCGCCATCGGCAATGACAACGACCCGACCACGTTTGGCCGGCCGTTCTTCTCGTCGGCCAACCTGCTGCTCAACTGCCTGTATTATCAGGACCTGTCGGCGGCCGTCGAACTGGCCACACGCCTGAAACGACCGGCCGACGGCCTGACCGCAAAACGCAATGCGCTCGGTCAGGCGATCCAGAAGCACTGCTGGGATCCGCGCGACAAGTTCTTCTATACGGCCGATGTGCAATGCGTCGACCGCCGCGCCGAGCTGATCCCCAATATCAAGCCCGGCATGGACATGTCGTGGAGCAGCATGCCCCTGCGCATCCAGACCTTCACCGGCTTCCTGCCGCTGTGGTGCGGCATTGCGACCAAGGCCCAGGCGGCGGAGATGCTCACCCACTACCGCAATCCGAAGACCTTCTATTCGAAGGGCGGCGTGCGTTCCCTGTCGGCCTCCGAGACCATGTACGAGCTGAAGGCCAGCAGCAACCCGAGCGACTGGCTGGGGCCGATCTGGATCATCGTCAACTACCTGACCTGGAAGGGCTTGGCGAACTATGGCTTCACCGCCGATGCCAAGGCTTTGGCGGCGAAGACCGTCGATATGCTGGCGCGCGACCTGGCGACGTCGGGTTCACTGAACGAATATTACCACCCCGACACCGCCCAGCCCATGAGCCACAAGGGCTTTATGGACTGGAACCTGCTGGCGCTGGAGATGGTTTAAACCACTTCAGCGATCCAGCTGCGGTCCGTGTAGAAATTCGCAAGCCGCCACTTTTCGGCCTCGGCCTGGGTCAACTGATGCGACCACGGCACCCGCGCCGACGGTTTGGCGCCGGGACCGGTCGAGTTGTACTCGGCGAAATAAGCCGTCTTGTAGGTCTCCGTCTTGCCCGGCGTCCATTCGTGCCAGCCTTCCGGATTGAGCGCGCAATCGATCTGCGTGTCCAGGAACACCACCTGCGCATAGGGCCGCCAGGCGCGGCCCAGATACATGCCGGGCGCCGCCGTATCGCTGGTGATATTGCAATGATCGAAGACGTAGGCGCTTTGCCCCCCCGGCGTGTTGTTGCTCTGGGCGGTGATATAGGCCGTGTCGCGCTGGATCATGTGGATGTGGCAGTGGTCGAAGAACGCCCGCGCATTGCCGTAGATAAAGTCGACATGCCCTTCGACATAGCAGCCCCTGAAATACTGCCGCGCCGGATTGGCCGCGTCGCGGCTGTCGGCGAACAGGGTGTCCTGCGCCCCGAAGAAACAGACATTGTCATAGACTGCCCGGTCGCCGACCGTCTTCATCGCCGGCGCCTGCGACGGCGCGTGCGGATGGGTCTGGTGGTAGTCGTTCTGGAAGGCAACGTTACGTGCCTGGAAGCCGTCGGCCAGCACCGTCACGGTCGCGGCTTCCTTCTGGCCATTGACCTTGGTGGTCAGCGCGCTGTCGTCCCAGACAATCATGATGTCGAAGGCGCGTTCGCTTAACCCCACGAAATGCACGTCCGGCTTGGTGATGGTCAGCTTTTCGCGGTAGTTGCCCGACGCGATCTGGATGGTCGCCCCGCCGGTGTCCGGAACGGAGGCCAGCGCCTCCGCAATCGTCTTGTACGCGCCCGGACGCGTGGCCGACACCGTCAGCACCGGCCGCCCGGCCGCCGATGCAGCCATCGGCGCCAGCGCGGCAGCCCCGCCGGCAAGCAAAAGTTCACGCCTGTTCATGTGATTCCCTCGAAAGTCTTTCAATTCAGCCCGGTGCCCTAATCAAAAAAGAAACGCCGACTTTTTGCAAGTCGGCGCTTATAGGGTCGGCCAGCCAGGTGCACAAAAACAGTGCACGACGGGGAGCTGGTTACAAACCACGAGGCCCGAAGGGATGAGGACGCCGTGGAAAGACATCATACAATACCGCCTTTCCCCGCCCCTTCGCAAGCTAAATCGAAAGGAAACGATAATTTTCCGAAATCAAACGATAGAATGCGTCGAACGAGAAACCGTAAAAAAAACTGATCACACCTGCGGGAAATCCATACACAGCTTTGTGACCAAGCGTTTTCCCGTTAGCTGGGACGGCGTGTCAGGTGCGACACAAATGCTACAAACTTTTGCTTATTTTTAAAAAACGATAAAATTCAAAAGTGATCGCATTGCAAAACCCTTCATTTGTGACATTTTGTTTCCGCATACAAAAATTGCACGGCCCCAGGGACGTGCCGAGGAAAAAACTCCGAGCAGGGAAAAGTTATGAACCGAAATTTCCGTAAGACGGCGCAGTTCGCGCCGTACAGCGTTTCCGTCATTGCCATGGCCGCCGCCATGCTGGCCGCACCGGCCTTCGCCCAGGACGCCGCCCCCGCGGCCAAGGGCGGGGACGAGCAGGTCGTTGTCGTCACCGGTTACCGCGCCTCGCTGCAAAAGTCGCTGAGCGTCAAGCGTCGTTCCGACATCATGCTGGACGCCATCAACGCCGAAGACATCGGCAAGTTCCCCGAATCGAACCTGGCCGAAGCGCTGCAGCGCCTGCCGGGCATCTCGATCGAGCGCGACAACGGTGAAGGCCGCACCATCACGGTGCGCGGCCTGGGCGGCGACTTCGTCCGCACCCGTCTGAACGGCATCGAAACTCTGGCCACCACCGGCGTCAACGAAGGCCAGTCCGGCCTCGCCAAGAGCCGCGGCTTTGACTACAACGTCTTCGCCTCGGAACTGTTCTCCGGCCTGCGTGTCCTGAAGTCGGCCGAATCGACGGTGGACGAAGGCTCGCTGGGCGCTACGATCGACATCGACACCGCCCACCCGCTTGATTTCCGCAAGCAGAAGATCGTCTTCTCGATCCAGGACAACTATTTCGTCGACGACAAGAAGCACAATCCGCGCATCGCCGGCCTCTATTCGAACACCTGGTTCGGCAACCGCCTGGGCTTCAGCATCTCCGGCGCCTACACCAAGCGCGACACGGGCCTGAGCATCTATAACCGCAACCCGGGCCAGTTCGAATTCAACTACCGCGGCTCGGACCTCGCCGGTCCGGTCAAGAACGGTACGGGCGGCGCCGCTGCACCGGTCTGTCTGCCGGGCTCCGGCGCGGCTCCTACCGTCAACGCCACGACCAACTCTTCGCCGCTGAACTGCTACTGGGGCTTCGCCCTGCCGACCAATCTGCGCACCAGCAACCCGACCTCGCTCGGCATCGATTCCACCTCGATGATGTTCGGCTCGGATCCGACGGCCTACGCCAACCTGCCGGTCGACGCCATCATGCCGACCCTGCTCACCCTGCAGCAGCAGGAACTGCACCAGAAGCGCATCGGCCTGACCTCGTCCTTGCAGTGGAAGCCGACCGAAAAGACCAAGATCACCCTCGACGTCCTCTACGGCCAGCTCAACTATGACACCCAGCAGTATCAGCTGGGTTCGTTCGGCCTGAACCGTCACGGCGACGTGGCGCGCGCTGAAATCGGCCTGACCAACGCAACGACCGGCCTGCGTCCCTACGGTAACGCTGCCCTGCCGTCGAGCAACGCCGCCAACCTGCTGTACTTCACCGACCGCCGCGGCGCCTACGGCAACAGCTGTCTGCCGCGCGCCGCCACGGCCACCCAGAGCGAAATCAACTGTACCGGTACGCTCGGCACGGTGGGCGTTCCGGTGTTCAACACCGCCCAGTACTGGAACGGCTCGGCTTACGTCAGCGTCCCGTCGGTTCTCGGCACCACGGCGTCGAACGGCAACACCTGGTCGACCAACCCGTATAACCTCGACACCTACGACTACTACAACAACCCGGGTTCGGTCGGTTATAACGCCGCCGCCGCTGCCGCCGATCACCGCGGCATCACCATGTACGACCAGATCGTCGGTAAGGAACATGCCGGCCTCATGGACGTGCATATCGGTCCGAACGGTCAGGTTGATTACATGAAAATCAACAAGATGGACTGGGATTCGAACGACGCCTACGCCATCAACCAGACCCTCTTCACCCAGTACGACTTCACCATCGACCAGGTCATCAACGACCAGCTGAAGATGAAGTTCGTCTACGGCGCCTCGTTCTCGAAGGCCCGTCTCGAAGGCGGCCGCGTCGACATGTACGCACTTGATCAGGACGGTTACGTCTGGGATTCGCGTCAGGGCGGCACCATGCCGATCTTCCAGACCGGCTACAACGCGGCGGATCCGGCCCTGTACGGCGATATCGTCAAGGGTTATGCCTCGACCACGCGCTATACCGGTGCGAACGACAACCGCTATCAGAACATGCGCATCGAGTTCAATTACGTCCAGAACGACATGTTCTCGTACGACTTTGGCTTCAGCAAGCGCGAATACGGCTTCAAGAGCACGGCGGCTTCCGTTGGCAACAGCGTGCTGCCGACCATCAAGGAGTTCAACAAGTACGGCACGGCCCAGGGCAAGGCGGACTATGCCAATCTGAAGATGTCTGACCTCGGTCAGGTCGTCACCTGGGGGACCGGCCTCGACCTGCCGGCAGGCACCATCACCCAATGGTGGGCGCCGTCGCGCGACAAGTTCTTCCAGTACCTGGGTTACAACTGTAACTGCATCAACGCCTTCGGCGACTTCCGCCTCGTCCCGACCCTGGGCAGCGGCCTGACGGTAACCGAATCCGACAGCGGCACCTATGGTCAGGTGAACTTCAAGATCCCGCTGCTGGGCCGTACTCTGCGTGGCAACACCGGCGTCCGCGTCGTGACCACCAAGGTCGGCAGCCAGTCTTACGGCACCACCGGTGTTCTGAACGGCGTCCTGCAAACGGGCACCAACGAATACACCGACACCCTGCCGTCGGCGAACTTCAACTACGAAATCACCGACAACCTGCTGGTCCGCTTCGCGGCGGCAAAGACCATGGCTCGCCCGAGCCTCGGCCTGCTCGGGCCGGGCGTTACCAGCCTCAGCATTGGCGCGGCTCCGGACAACGGCGCCAACATCCCGAGCATCACGCTGGGCAATCCGAAGCTGAAGCCCTACCGTTCGACCAACTACGACCTGAACGTCGAATGGTACTTCACCAAGGACGCCCAACTGTCGGTGGCCTTCTTCCAGAAGAACCTGAGCTCCTATCCGCGCGTCGAAAGCCGTTCGGCCAAGCTCGGCGACGTCATCGCCGCCGACCAGATGGCGCAGATCCGCAACTCGCTCACGCCGGCTCAGCAAGCCTATATGGACGGCCCGAACGAGTGGAAAGTCACGACGGCGGCCGACAGCCCCGGCGGCGTGGTCAACGGTATCGAACTGCAATACCAGCAGCCGTTCTCGTTCCTGCCCGCTCCGTTCGACGGCTTCGGCATCCAGGCCAACGCCACCCACATCCAGTCGAAGCTCTCCTACCTGAGCCAGGCTGGCGTGCGGGCGACCGCGCCGTGGCCCTTCGCCTCGCCGCACACCCTCAACGTGACCCTGTACTATGAAAAGGGTCCGTGGGAAGCCCGCGTCTCCGGCTCGTGGCGTGAACAGTTCGCTTCGCGCTTCCCGCAAGCCGAAGGCACCTGCCCGCCGGGCCTGCTGACCAACAACGGTGGCGTCTGTAACGCTCCGTACAACGCCTTCAGCGGCGCGCGCGCTCAGACCTACTGGGACTTCAAGGGTACCTACACCCTCAACACCCACGTCAAGCTTGACCTGGCCGTGCAGAACGTCACCTCGACCGACCCGAGCGGCTGGGTATACGACACCAACACCATCCAGGACTACCGTTCCGGCGCCGGCACCATCGTCGCCACCGCGATCCGGTTCAACTACTAGGTTCTTACGAACCTGGCAAAGAAGAGAGTCTGGCGGCGTCCCGGCCTGCCAGGCTCTCTTTTTTTATGAGAGACAGTCACCGGCTTGGTCAAATGCGCGGAAATCCGTGTAGTCTCTCGATAAAAACAGGGAGACGGACATGACCATCACACGACGCGCAGCCTTGACCGCCCTAAGCGCTTCAAGCTTCGCAGCCTCTGGCCTGGCGGGCACGGCAAACGCCGCCACAGCCGATGTCGAACGCTGGGGAGTGTTCGAGCTTACCCTGAGCGGTCCCAAAACGGGCAACCCGTTCGTCGACGTCACCCTTGATGCCGATTTCAGTCAGGGCGCCACCAAGGTGACCGTGCCCGGCTTCTATGACGGCGACGGCGTCTACAAGGTCCGCTTTAGCCCCGACAGCGAGGGCGCTTGGACCTGGACCACCCGCAGCAACGCCAAGGCCCTCTCCGGCAAGACCGGCAGCTTCACCGCCAAGGCGGCGTCAAAAGGTAACCATGGCCCGGTCCGCGTCACCGCCGGCTACCATTTCGCCTATGCCGATGGCACGCCCTACCGCCAGATCGGCACCACCTGCTATTCCTGGGCCCAGCAGTCCGACGCCAAGTGCGCCCAGACGATCGCCACGCTCAAGGCGTCGCCGTTCAACAAGATGCGCATGCTCGTCTTCCCGAACGTCTCCGCCGAGCCGATCAAGCCCTATGTCATGACCGGCCCTGGCCCGGCCGACTGGGACCCGGAGCGCTTCAACCCGGTCTTCTTCCAGAAGTATGACGACCGCGTCCGCCGTTTGGGTGAGATCGGCGTCGAGGCCGACGTCATCCTGTTCCACCCCTACGCCACCGCCGAAAAGCACAGCGACATGTCGCGCGCTCATGACGACTTGTACCTGCGCTACATGATCGCCCGCCTGTCGGCCTATCGCAACGTCTGGTGGTCGCTGGCCAACGAATATGACAGCGTCAAGGCCAAGCAGACCGCCGACTGGGATCATATCGGCGAATATATCGCCAAAAATGATCCGCACCAGCGCCTGCGCTCGATCCACAACGAGAAGAAGTTCTACGACAACCGCAAGACCTGGGTGACCCACTCCAGCATCCAGAACGGCACCGCGGTCACCGACGACACCCGCGCCGAGATCTACCGCAGCGTCTGGGAAAAGGCGGTCATCTTCGACGAGATCTGCTACGAAGGGAAGATCAAGTCGCGCTGGGGCCAGCTGACCGGCGAGGAAATGGTGTCGCGCTTCTGGCACGGCACCGTCGCCGGCACCTATGTCGGCCATTCCGAAGTGCTCGACCCGCAGGACCACGCCGATACGTCGTGGCTGGGCCAGGGCGGCACGCTGGTCGGCACGTCGACGCCGCGCCTCGCCTTCCTCAAGTCGGTCATGGAAGCCGGCCCGGTGCCCGGCATCGAGCCGATCGACAAGTGGTGGGACCGCCACGTCGGCGGCCAGGCCGGCAAGTACTACCTCTACTATTTCGGCGCCGCGACTCCGACCCAGTGGACCATGGGCCTGCCACGCAACCTGCTGACCGGCGGCGAGACGTTCAAGGTCGACATCCTCGACACCTGGAACATGACGGTCACGCCGGTCGACGGCACCTTCACCGTCGCCAAGCTGGACGAATATAACTACGGCGATCCGAAGCGCCCGACCATCACCCTGCCCGGCAAGCCGTGGCAGGCCCTGCGCATCGTTCGGGTCTGAGAGCCGTGCTGAAGAACATCGACCCGCTCCTCGGCCCGGAGTTCCTGGCCGTGCTGCGCGCCATGGGCCACGGCGATGAGGTCGCCCTGGTCGATGCCAACTATCCGGCCGGGCGCAACGCCCGGCAGCTGATCCGCTGCGACGGCCACGACCTGATCCGGGTGCTGAACGCCGTCCTGTCGGTGCTGCCGGTGGATACGTTTGACGGCGCGGCCTGCTTCACCATGGCGCCGGTGGACGATGGCGCGTCGACACCCGAGGCGATCAGCGACA
This sequence comes from Pseudomonadota bacterium, assembly GCA_048497915.1. GTDB lineage: Bacteria > Pseudomonadota > Alphaproteobacteria > Caulobacterales > Caulobacteraceae > Asticcacaulis. The sequence goes on along the minus strand of JBEHYZ010000031.1, from coordinate 11,857 downwards.
TCGACGCCCTTCTGAACGCCCACGGCGAAGCCGACTCGACGCAGCTGGAGCGCTTCGACTTCTACGCCCGCAGCCGCAACTGCTACGCCATCGTCGCCACTGGCGAACGGCGGCTCTACGGCAATATCATCCTGCGCAAGGGCGTGATCGAACCCTGATTGCCGCCGCAGGCAAAACGGGATAGGCCGGTGACGGAACTTCCGGAGCGCGCCATGTCCTTTCGCAGCAAGACCATCATCGTCACTGGCGCCCTCGGCGGAATCGGCCGGGCCTGCGCCGAAGCCTTTGCCAAGCAGGGCGCCAATATCGTCGCGATCGACCTGAAAGCCGGTGATGCGGATTACATTGCCGCCCTGACGTCGTTGGGCGCGACAGGCGTTTTAGCCGTGGCCTGCGATGTATCCTCCGAAAGCGAAGTGGTTGCCGCTTGCGACGCCGCCCTGGCGCGGTTCGGCCGCATCGACGTCATCGTCAATGTCGCCGGCATGATGATCTACAAGGCCATCGAGGACCTGACCGCCGACGACTGGACGCGGCTGTTCGGCGTCAATTTCATGGGCGCCGCGATTTTCACCCGCGAAGCCTTCCGGAGGATGCAACCCGGCGGCGCGGTCGTCCAGGTGTCGAGCATCCACGAACGGCAAACCTCGCCGCTGGTCGGCCCTTACGCCGCCGCCAAGGCCGCCCTGGGGTCACTGACCCGCACCGCCTCGATCGAAGGCGCCGCCAAGGGAATCCGCGTCAATGCCGTTCTGCCGGGCGCGGTCGATACGCCGATGCTGTGGGCCAGCCCGAACCTCAAATCCGGCGCCGAGAAGCTGGAACCGGCCGACATCGGCAAGCCCGAGGACATCGCCGCCACCGTGCTGTTCCTGGCCGGCGACGAAGCGCGCTTCATCACCGGCGCCAGCCTCAATGTAGATGGTGGAAGATTGGCGAGGCTGTAGTTTCATTTCAGCGGCAGAAACAGCTCCAGAACCGTTTCGTAGGCCGATACGTCCGGAATGGGAGAAAGGCGGCGCCGGCTATACATCGGGAAATCCCGCGCTTCCTCGCCGCTGGCGGGCAGCCAGTCATGGTAGAGGAAAAGCGCTGCCGGCTCGAGGTTCTGGGTATTGCCGGGATAACGAATGACCGCGCAACGCCCGCCGGGGATCACGCCGGCCTTCATATGCGGATCGCTCGCAGCGATCGGCTGATCCACAGGAAAACACAAGTCCGCGCTGTAATCGGCCGGATTGGCCGGTTCCCGTTCGGAACGGAACACCATGAACATCGGGTTCGTCTCGGGCGACACGCCGGCGGCTTTGCGGCAATCGATAAACCGCTGCCGCGTGTCCGGGAATGTCGCCCGGTCGCCGCGATGTTCGATGATGGCCACCGGTGTGGTCGGCACATCGACGATCGTCACGTCGTCGTCGGTAAAAGTAATCTGCATCAGTTTGCTCCTGGCAAGGTCAAGAGGCCCAAAGGCCGTGAGCCACGACGCCCAATCGGGCGCTTTCTGGAACGATGACGGCGATTGTCCGATCCGTTGCCGAAATGCGCGGGCGAAGGCGTCCGGCGCCTCATAGCCTGCGTCCATCGCTGTATCGGTGACGCTTTGAGTAGCCAGACCGTGCGAGGCCCGCCGCAACCGGGCAAGTTGAACATAGCGATGCACGGACAACCCAAAGGTCGCCGTAAACTGCCGGTGGAAATGAAACTTGGAAAACGCCGCGACGCGGCTGATCGTTTCCAGGTCAAGGTCACCGTCAAGATGCTGGTCTATGTAGTCCAGCGCCCGCTGCATTCGGTCATAGTAGTTTTGAAGTGCCGCCTTCATGGTTCCTCCGTGGCGGGACCATTTAGCCGCTCATGGCCATAGCCTGCTCGACCATTCTTGCGGTTTGGTGAAGGTCAGGCCTTGACCGCCCGCTGCCGCAGCCGGTCGAGGATCACCGCCGCCAGCAAAATCCCGCCGCGCACCACGTACTGATAGAAGGTCGGCACATCGAGCAGGTTCAGCGCGTTCTGGGCAGCCCCCATGATCAGCACGCCGACGATCACGCCGCCCATGCTGGCCACGCCGCCGGACAACGACACGCCCCCCAGCACGCAGGCTGAAATCACCGCCAGTTCAAGGCCTTGCGATGTGTTCGGCTGGCCCGACGTGATCCGCGCCGCCAGCACGATCCCGGCCAGGGCCGCCACCAGCCCCTGCAGCGTGAACACCCAAAGCATGACCCGTTTGGTCGGCACGCCGGCCAGCCGCGCCGCTTCGGAATTGCCGCCGACCGCCAGCACATTGCGCCCGAACACCGTCTTGTTCAGCACTACGAAGAACACCGCGAACAGCAAAAGCGTGATCCATACCGGCCAGCCCAACCCCAGGAATCGCCCGGCCCCCAGCCCGTAGAAACGCTCTTCGGTGATCGACACCGCCTCGCCGTTCGACGCCAGAAACGCCAGTCCACGCACGATTTCCATGGTCGCCAGGGTCGCGATCAGCGAATTGATCTTGAGCTCCGCCACGACAAATCCGTTGACGAACCCGGCCACGCCGCCGGCCAGCAATCCCGCGACGATCCCTAAGAACACGCTATGGGTCGACGACATCACCACCGCCGCCACGACACCCGCCAGCGCCACCGTCGAGCCGACCGACAGGTCGACCTCCTTCTGCGCCAGGACCAGCATCATGGTGCAGGCAATCGAGCCGACCAGCGCCACCGACAGCACCAGGCCCTTCAGGTTGCGCAGGGTCATGAAGTCCGGCACCCACGCCGCCAACCCGGCGAACACCAGGACAAAAACGATCACGGGGATCAGTTTGCCGAAGCCGTTGCTGTTCATGATTTAAGTCCCCACATCGGGCAGGGCCCGTTTCAAAATGGCTTCGGGCGTTGCTTCACTGCGGCTGAGCCCGCCGGAAATTGCGCCTTCGCGCATGACGATGATCCGGTCGCTGACGCCCATCACTTCGGGCAAGTCGCTGGACACGACGATCAGCGTTTTGCCCTCCGCGGCCAGGGCGTACATCAGCGCGTAGATTTCCGAACGGCTGCCGATATCAATGCCGCGCGTCGGTTCATCGAGCAGGAAGATCTCGGCCTCCGCCGCCAGCCAGCGCGCCAGCAGCGCCTTCTGCTGGTTGCCGCCGGACAGCGTACCAATCTGCGTCGCGGCCGACGCCGTGCGCACCCGCAGGCGTTCGATCAATTCGGCCGCACGGCTCTTTTCGGCGGCTTCGGCCACCAACGCGCCGCCGAAATTGCGTTTGGTCAGGTTGATATTGTCGGCCACTGGGAACAGCGGCACGATGCCCTCGCCTTTGCGATCCTCGGAAATCAGCGCCAAGCCTTTGGCAATAGCGTCGCGCGGCGAGCGGAACCGGACCGAGGCGCCATCGATGCGCACCTCACCGGCCACCACGGTTTCGGCACCGAACAAAAGCTTCATCAGCTCCGACCGCCCGGCGCCGACCAGGCCGAAGAAACCGAGGATTTCGCCGCGCCGCGCCGCGAACGACACCGGCGCGCGCAACCCGCGCCCGACCACGCCGAGCGCCTCGATGCGCGTCTCACCCAACGGCCGCGGCTGGTAATTATAGACATCCTCGATCGACCGGCCGACCATTTCGGCGATCAGTTGATCCGGCGACACGGCCTTCAGGTCGGCGTGCGTCGCCACAAGCTTGCCGTCGCGCAGAATGGTGACGCTGTCGCACAGCGCAAACACCTCTTCCAGCCGATGACTGACATAAAAAATCGCCCGTCCCTCGGCCTTGAGGTCACGGATGATGCCCATCAGCACCTCGGTTTCGCGGGCGCTGAGCGACGAGGTCGGCTCGTCGAAGGCGATGATGCGGGCGTTGCGCAGCAAGGCCTTGCCGATCTCGATCATCTGGCGTTTGCCCATCGACAGGTCGCGCACGCGCTGACGCGGATCGAGGTCCTCGCCGAGCCGTTTCAGCACACCTTGCGCCGCCGTCCGCAGCGCCTTGCGGTCGAGAAATCCGCCCAAAAAACTGGGTTGACCCGGGTACATTCCGAGCAGCAGGTTGTCCTCGACGCTCAGGTCAGGCACCAGGTGCAGTTCCTGATGGATGATGGCGATACCAGCCTTCTGGGCCGCTGCTGGACCATCCAGCGTCACCGCCTGGCCATCAACCTGCAACTGCCCCGAATCCGGCCGGTATTGCCCGCTCAGGATCTTGAGCAGGGTCGATTTCCCCGCGCCGTTTTCACCCATCAGCGCCCGGATTTCACCGCCATTTACGGACAATGACACGCCGTCGAGCGCCACCACGCCCGGGAACACCTTGCCGATGCCATCGAGCGCGATCATGCGTTCTGCTCCGCCAGCAGGGCCTTGTAATTGTCGCGGTACATCGGAAAGCCCTGCGTGTAGGTCACCGGCGCCGGCACCACGCCCTTGGCGATCCACAGGTACATCGCCTTGGCTGTCTCGTAGCCGTGCGCCTTGGGGCTCAGCAAAATGGTGGCAAAAAAGCCGGTGGGTTTTACTTTGTCGAACTCGGCCTGCGCTGTGGCCGACCCGCCGATGCCGACGCCGATAACGTCGGCCGCGTCCAGCCCCAGCCCTTCGCAGGCCCGCACCCCGCCCAGCACGCTTTCGTCGTTCATGCCCATGACGAACCATTTTTTGATCGCCGACTGCCGCCCCAACACCGGATTGGCGGCGTTGAAACCGCCTTCGGTGTCGGTCGTGCGCTGCGGCGCGTCATGCACCTGCGCCTTGGTCAGGCCCTGGCCGAGCAAGTAGTCGCGCGAGCCCTTGAGCCGTTCCTGCGCCGTCTGCAGGCTGTCGAAACTGAGTTGCAGCAACCCGGCCTCGCCTAGGTTCCAGCCGCGCTTGCCGGCCTCCTGCAAAGCCACTTCGCCCGCCGTGCCGCCGATCTTCAGCGCCGAGATGCCGACATGCGGGATCGCCGCAATCGGCTGGCCGTCCGGCCCGACCAGCCGGTCATCGACCGACATGACTTTCAGCTCATTGATCAGCGCGGCCTGCTTGATCGCCATGCCGAGCTTCGGATCGGGCGTGCAGATGACAAACCCGCCCGCCCCTTTCGCTCCCAGCGTATCGATCGCCGTCAGCACCCGGTCGCCGTCGGTGGCGCCGATGCGGATCAGCTCGAAGCCATATTCTTTCGCCGCGACTTCGGCAAAGCGCCATTCGTCCTGGAACCATTGCACTTCCGGCATCTTGACGACAAAGCCGATGCGCAGGCCATGCGGCCGGGTGGCACAGGCGCTCAGGGCCGACGCCGAAAGCGCGGCAGCCACTCCCTGTCGCAGAAAGGTCCTGCGGCCAAAAGCCATCTGGCGAAATCCCTGTCATCCGCCGTCCCGTGCGGCGGTTTTGTCGTTGCCCGCAGAGTGAAATCGCCGGGCCGCCGTGTCAAGAATTATATTACAAATAAAGAAACCCCGGGCCACAAAGGCCCGGGGCTGAGGAGAACACCAGGAAAGTGGTGCTTAGCTAAAAAGTTTAGAACGTGTAGGACGCGCCCAGGAAGAACTGGCGGCCTGTGGTCGAGAAGACGCGCTGCGCCCGGCGGGTTTCGCCCGACCATTGGTCGGCCTTCTGGTCCGTCAGGTTGAGGGCGTCGAACTTGATCTGCACGTGCGGCGTCAGCTTGTACGACGCCGAGTAATCGACATTGGTGGTGGCATAGGAGCCGAAGGCATCGTTGACGCCCGCCTTGAACGGGAAGGCCACGATGTATTCGTCACGATAGGACACCGAGATCCGGTTCGAGAACTTGCCGTTGTCATAGTAGAGCGTACCGTTGACCGAATTCGGCGACACGTTCTGGAACTGGGCATGTGCCACGATCGGCGTGGTGCCCGAGGTCAGGTAGTAGGTCTGCGACGACTTCACATAGGTGTAGTTCATCAGGACGCCGAAATCTTTCCAGAAGCCCGGCAGGAAGGTGAAGGGCTGCTGGTAGTTCAGTTCCAGGCCTTCGATGAAGCCGCCCGGCGTGTTGAGCTGCGTCGTGACGGTGAAGTTGTCGTTCACGGTCACAGGCGCCTGCAGCAGGCTGGCCGGCAGGCCGGTGGCGCTGTAGGGCTCGACCACGGTGTAGGTCTGGATGTTGGTGCCGACGTCCTTATAGAAGACAGCCGCGCTCAGGATGGCGCCCGAAGCCGGATACCATTCCAGGCTCAGGTCGTAGTTCTGGGCGCGGAACGGGTTGAGGTTCGGGTTGCCGATGGTCGCCGTCTGGGCGCCGAAGGTCGAGTTGACCGTGCCGCCCGGCGTCAGGTTGAGCAGGTACGGACGGGCCATGACCTTGGCGTAGGCGAAGCGGCCGATCAGGTTGTCGGTGATGTCCAGGCTGGCGTTGAACGACGGCAGGACGTCCTTGTACTGATGCTCGGCGGCGACATAGGAGGTCGCCGAGGTATAGCCCTTGGCGATCATGTCGGTGCTGACGAAGCGCACGCCACCGTTACCGCGCAGGCGGCGGCCACCCAGGACTTCGGTGTCGAAGTCGACCTGGAAGTAGACGGCCGTGTCCTTTTCGCGGACGGCGCGGTTGTTACCGAGCGCGTTGATGTAGGACAGCGTGAAGTCGCCGTACTTGTTGGCGCAGTTACACAGCAGGCCCAGCTTGTCGATATAGGCTGCGACGTTCGGCACCACCCACGAGGTCGGCGTGCCGGCCGGCATGTTCAGGCCCTTGCCCCAGTCGGTGATGACTTCGGAAAGCGGCGCGATGCTCGGGAAGTCGGCGGCGAACTGGGCGAAGTTGAACGGCGCATAGGCACCGGTCGGACACGGCGCCGACTGCACGCCCGACGCAGCGGTGCTGGTCGAGTTGGCCGTACACATCGGACCGTTGTTGCCGAACAGGCGCTGGTTCTGGATCGACTTGGTGGCGTAGTTCTTGGCCATGAAGCCGAACTTGAACGCGTAAGTGTCGTTCATCTGCCACTTCAGGTTACCTTCCAGCGAGCCAACCTCGTTGAACAGCTTGACCTGGGTGACGCGGATGTCCGGCGTCAGGCCAGTGCCGGCGTTGGTGAAGGTGACGTTGGCCGGGTTGGTGACATCATAGCCGTAGGTGATCAGCGGACGGCGGGTGCTGCCGCGCGAATCCCAGACATAGCCGTCCTTGTTAAAGGCGTCATAGGACATCAGCACGTCCCACGGCTGGTCGAAGTCCGAACCGGCGTGGCCGTACTTCAGGTTGCCGCTCAGGGCGTCGTTGAACTTGTGCTCCCACAGCAGGTTGATCGAGTGGGTCTTGGTGGTCGTCTTGCTCGTTTCCTCGATGTGTTTCACATCGACGTGGTTGAGCTTCATGTAGTTGACCTGACCATTGGCGTCGACGTTGACGTCCATGATCTGCGAGTCGACCCGGCCGGCAAACAGCGGGAAGGCCGCCGAAGCGCCGTTGACGTTGCGGTTGTTCGACGCGTTCGACAGGGCGTAGTCGTAGCGGTTCTGATCGAACTGCGAATAGACCAGGTCCAGGGTGAAGTGGTCGTCATCCGACGGGCGCCATTGATAGGTATTGGTGATGCCGAGGCGCTTCTGGTCGAGTTGGAAGCGGCCGAGACCCGGGTTACGCGGCAGGAACACGCCCGGCACGTTGATCTTGGCATAGGCGACCGGGTCTGACGCCAGGCCCGAGAAGCATTGGTTGGCCGGACGGTTGCCGGTGCCGGACAGCGGGTTGACATACGGGATGGCCGTGTTGACCACCTGGCTGCCCGCCTGGCTGGGATCGTCCACGGCTACGCCGCAGAAGCCGTTGTTGGCGTCCGAGAAGTCCGACTGCGAGGTGTCGCTGTAACCGTCTTCCTGTTGCTGACGCGTCGAATAGGCGACCGACAGCAGGGCGCCGAAATTGCCCCAGGTATTGCTGATCAGGCCGGCGATGCGCGGCGAGGTCGACTTGTTGTTATCATAATAGGCGCCTTGCACGGACAGCGCGCCGCGCAGGCCCTTCTTGTCGAACGGCTTGCCGGTCTGCAGGTCGACATTGGCGCCCAGCGAGCCTTCTTCCATTTCGGCGGCCTGCGACTTGGCGACGGTGACGCTGTTGAACAGTTCCGAGGCAAAGGTCGAGAAGTCGAAACCGCGGCTGCGGTTGATGCCGGCCACGACGCCGAGCGTCGAACCGGTGGTCGCCGAGTAGGCGTCGACGCCGTTCAGCGTCGTGCGCACGAAGTCGCCGCCAAGGCCGCGCACCGTGATCGCCCGGCCTTCGCCACCGTCACGCGTGATCGACACGCCCGGCACGCGCTGGATCGATTCGGCCAGGTTGGCGTCCGGGAAGCTGGCCATGTCGTCGCCCTTGATGACGTCGACGATCAGGTCCGACCGGCGCTTGCTGTTGATGGCGCTCTGCACGGCGGCGCGGTAGCCGCGAACGACGATGACCGTCTCGTCGGGCTTGGCCGCGGCTGCCGGCGCGTCCTGTGCGTTTGCCAGTTGCGGCGCCGCGCCCAGCATCATCACCGAAGCGATGGCCAGAAGCGAAGGCGTGAGCAAGGCATGGCCAGGCTTGTTATGTGATTTCATGTTGTAGATCCCGTTCCTATTGGCGGCCTGTTTTTCGGCTCGCCTTTTCCTCTAAGTAACGCAGTCTTTTTTACGCGTGTCGGCCACTTAAGAGTTCTGGCCAATCTGGTATCAGGACACCGCATTCCAGTGACAGGCCGAAGGGCAGGTCAGGAGGAATCGCGAATCCCGGCCCGGCAATCTTATATGACTGCCCATGGGGAACAAGTCACAATCCGTCATCTTCAATCATGAAACGGCCGAATTTATTTTATAGTACAATAGATTTTAGCCGATTTGGCGGAAAATAAATCATATATAATCACGTTCGATCAGAAATGTGAGCGCTAACAGTTGGCGGAATAGTGGCGGACCGAACAGCGTAATATTCGAGTCACTTCCTTTTAACATAAGGAAATTTGCGTTTTCCTGTTTCCAGTTCGCAATAATTGGCCTGACAAGCGATGCCCTGCAGTACCGGATGCTGGGATGAAAGCGTTGGGCGGATTTCGCTCTCAAACAAGCAATTCGCGCCGCATTTAGGCGGCGCGATGTCGCAAATATGTAACAGAAATAGTGACTAGAACGTCAGTTTCAGGGCGTATTGCGGCACAAGCTTGACCGATTTGACCACCGCGATCTGGTCGCCAGCCGGCAATGTGGCGCGCACGGCGTCATCGATATAGATCGGCGCGTCCTTGCGCAGCGGCATAACGGTCACGGTCAGCGGGTCGTTCAGCCGGTCCTTGAACCGCTTCAGGCCGATCTGCCAGACATTGCCGAAGTAATAGTCATCATCGATCATGTCCCCGCCAAAGAACAGCCGGCCGATGTCGCCCTGGTAGTCGATATCCAGGAACACATCCGCCACACCGTCAAGCGCCCCCTTGGGCACGCCGATCGACCAGGCCGCCGACGTCCGGCCGACGGCTTCGGGGAAGGGCTGCATGGCTTTCTTGGCCCGGCCGCCGATATTGGCCGCCGGCGCCGTGCCCGCCGGGCGCAGCTGCGTCAGGGTCGCGGTCAGGTCCTTGGCGGCCGCCTTGGCCACGAACGTCTGGAACACGCCTGTCGTCTTGGCCAGGCCGACCGAAAGGCTGCCTGTCGGCGTCTTGTCGAGCGCCGGATAGACCCCGACCTTGAAATTGGCGTCGCCCATCGACCGCAGTTCCATCGCACCCTTGTCGAAGCTGACCTCGGCGTCCGTCAGGACCAGACGCGTCTTGCCCGCCACCTCGCCTTGCCACACATGCCGCGCTTCGGACTGGCTGAGCACGACGATCGAGATAGTCTTGCCATTGGCCGTGACCGTCGCCGCGACAGAATCCGACGGCTTGGGACGGATCAGGGTCAGGTCGCCCGATTTGCTGGCCCCTGCCCCGCTGATCTTGGCCGCGCCGGTCGTAATCGCCAGCTCCGGCGCGATGCCGTCTTCAGCGACAAAGAAATAGGTCGCCGCGTTTTTACCCGTCTCGATGCGCGTCAGCGGCTGGGCCGACGCCCAGGCCAGGTTGACGCCGTCCAGGTCGAAATTGACCGGCCAGATGAAATAGGCGCCGCTTTTCACCGTCACCGGCGCCGACGGGAACTTCACCGTCTTGCCGCCTTCGAGCGCGACTTCGAACTGCACATCCTTTTGCTCGGCCAGCGGATATTGCCGCAGGTAATTGTTCATGAACACGAACGCGCCGCCATTGCCCGCCCGCACGGCGTAACGTGGCGTGGTCAAGTCGGCGCGATTCTTCGGCTGCACGGCGGGCGCATAGACGGTCATCGGCGCCAGCCGGTTGCCGAAGCTGTGCGCGAACATGTGGAATGGCCGGATGGTGTCGAGCACCGGATGCATCTGGCCGTACTGGCCATAGGGCGCCTGGAAGTCGTAGCTGATGATCGGCACGTCATTATAGCCGCCGACCAGGGCGTTTTCTTCCATGTTCAGGCCCGGATTGCGGCCGCCGTGGAACATGTAATAGCCGTAGAGATTGACGCCGCTGCCCAGCTGCACCGGCCACATGGCGCCGACGTCATCGGGCGTCACCAGCGGCCGGCGGCGGTACATTTCCGGCAGGCCCGGCCCGTATTCCGCGCCCAGGAACGGCGTGTGGTCCATGTCCTCGACGGCGGTGCCCTTGGTGGTCGCCGGCGTCTGCGCCCCGGCGTCACCGGCCACGCGGGTGGTGAAGCGGAAGTTATAAACCTCGTTCGGAGCCATCTTGGTGTCGCTCATGCCCCACGGCTCATCGAGATAGCCGCCGAACACCGGCGCCACCTCGCCCTTGGGGTAGACAGTGCCATCCCAGCCGGTGACGGTGTACAGCGGCAGGTCAAAACCAAGCGACACGGCCAGTTTCTTAAGCGCAGCGACATGCTCGACGCCCGCGCCGGGACCTGTCTGGTTATATTCGTTCTCGAGCTGCACGCCGATGATCGGCCCGCCGTCCTTCCACATCTCGCCCTTGAACTGCTTGGCCAGCTCGGTCCAGTAGCGCGTAACATAGGACATATAGGTCGGATCGTTGCGCCGCGACGGCATCTGGTCGGCCACCCAGTAGGGCGTGCCGCCATAGCGGACTTCGGCGTGTGCCCATGGCCCGATGCGTATGACCACTTTCAGGCCGTGCTTGGCGCACAGTTCGGTGAAGCGGCGGATATCGCGGTCGCCGGAGAAGTTGAACTTGCCCGGCTCGGCTTCGTGGTGCGACCAGATGACGTAGAAGGCGACGACGTCGATGCCGGCCGACTTCATCTTGATGATTTCATCTTCCCAGTATTGCTCGGGGTAACGCGTCGGGTGGAACTCACCCATCACCGGCAGCCACGGCGCGCCGTTCAGCATCAGGTAGCGGTTGTTGATCTCGATGGTCTGGCCGTCGGGCGCCAGGCCGTTGCCCATCTTGAGGTAGCCGGTCTCCGGCAGAGGGGCGGCCTTGCTGGCGTCGACCTTGAGCACGGTTCCAGCCAGCGCCGGCGCGGTGAGCAGCATCAGGGCCAGGGCCGTCGCGCCCAAAAGGTTCAGCTTGGTCATGATGTGGCTCCCTGCCCGTGTTTTGATGGAATTTATATTACTTTATTAGATGCGCCAGAGGGAATTTTCCGCCGAAGAAAGAAAGGAGTCGTGGGGTCACGGACCCCACACCCCGGGACGCGACGGAGTGTGGACGATCTATGAACATCAATAAAACAGGGCCTCGAAGTGAGCCCTGTTTTATTGATGTTTTTAGCTTGACCCGCGCTCTGCCGAGTAACGGGGTGTGGGGCCTGCGGCCCGCACAACCATGTCGAGTCGCGCCTGGGCGGGTCCGCCGCTCGCCAAGGCTTCGCGAATCTGACGCAGCAG
>JBEHYZ010000030.1:0-54878 GCA_048497915.1 Pseudomonadota bacterium | reverse complement strand
GGGCGTTTGCGGACCGCGTCGAGCCCCTTCAAGACCTTGATCGAATCAGCGCCATATTCGCTCTGGCCGGTCTCGGGGGTTTCAGCGGTTTCGTCGCTCATGCGAAGGGTCCGTTTTATTCAATAAAATCAACAAATTGCCCAACCTCGACGCGAACGCCCAGGGCGCGCGATTTAAGGCCGTCAAACAGGCCCTGATCGGTGCCTGTAAAGAAGGTTTGTAGGCCCAAAGCATGGGTCTCGTCAAACAATGCATGGCGTTTGAGCGGGTCCAGGTGGGCCGCCACTTCGTCCAGCAGAAGGGTCGGTTTCACGCCGCCGGTTTCAGAGGAAAGCCGCGCCCCCTGGCCCAGAATGATGTTGAGCAGAAGCGCCTTCTGTTCGCCGGTCGAACAGTCGGCGGCGGGCCGGTTTTTCTCGCGGTGAACGACGCTCAGATCCATGCGATGCGGGCCGAACAGCGACCGTCCGGCGGCCGTGTCGCGCTCACGCGCATAATATAGGCCCACCCGGATCGAGTTCAACAGCGTGTCGTTCTCGCGCTCCAGATCGCCGCCGGTCAGGCTCAGGTCAGCCTTGGGGAATGAGCCCTGATGCGTTTCAATCTGCGCCTGCAAGGCAGCGATAGCGCGGCGGCGAGCCAGGACCATCTGTTCGCCCTGCTCGGCCATGCCCTGCTCGACGATCTGGATCCAGCCATCCTCGCCGGGATGGTCCTGGAGCAGCCGCATACGCTCGCGTTGGGCCTTCTCATAGGCGCTGACGGTCTGGGCGTGGGCGGGCTCGGCAGCATAGACCAGCCGGTCGAAAAAGCGCAGCCGCTCCGATCGCGACTCGATGAAGATGCGGTCCTGGGCCGGCGTCAGCCAGATCAGGCGCAGGTGCTCCAGCATCCGGTTGGCATTGACGGTCTCGCCGTCGAGCCGCACCGCCCGTCCGGCCGGATTGCCGGGCCGTGTGCCGGTACCAAGCTGCACCTCGTCCTCGCCAGTGCCGAGTGTCGCGGCCACGCCCCACGGGCGGCCCTGGCGCTCATCCGGCAGGCGGCGGCCCAGGTCCTCGAACCCGGCGCCGCGCAGGCCTTTGCCGGGATTGAGCACGCTGACGGCTTCGAGCAGGTTGGTCTTGCCGGCGCCGTTGGGGCCGAACAGGTAGACGCTGCGCCCGGCCACGGCGAAGTCGAGCCGCTCATAGGAGCGGAACTCGGTCAGGGACAGATGCTGGATGGAATGGTTTATCATCGCCGGTCAGCTTGCTGACCGCGCCAGCAAAAAGCAAAAAGTTCCCGCAGGGCCGCCCCAAGGGAACTGTTTCCTTACCGATTCTCACGGAAAAGTACACCGAGCTTTAGCGAGGGACTTTTCCGTGATTACACGCGAAGAGGCATCAGGACGTACTGTACGCCATTGTCCGCCGGATCGAGCACCAGCGTCGGCGACGACGCATCCGAGAAGCGCAGCTCGACATTGTCGCCACCGATCTGGGCCATCACGTCCAGCACGTAGCGGGCGTTGAAGCCAATATCGAGGCTTTCGTTGTCGTAATCGATCTCGGCTTCTTCGGTCGCCTGACCGGCTTCGATATTGCGTACGCTGAGGGTCAGGCGGCCGCTCTCGATGGTCATCTTCACCGAGCGCGACTTTTCCGCCGAGATGGTCGAGACGCGGTCGACGGCCTTTGACAGCACACCGGCGTCGACCGCCATCACCTTGTCATTGCCCTTGGGGATAACGCGGCCATAGTCAGGGAACGAGCCGTCGATGATCTTCGAGGTCAGCGAAGCATTGCCGAACTTGAAGCGGATCTTGGCCGAGCTGACCGTCAGGTCGACATAGTCGCCGCCGTCTTCGAGCAGGCGGCGGGCCTGGTCGATCGTCTTGCGCGGAATGATGATGCCGGCGCCGCCCATGGCGCCATCCGGCGCGGGCATTTCGGCCAGGGCCAGGCGGTGGCCGTCGGTGGCCACGGCGCGCAGGTAGTTCGACCCGTCTTCCGACAGGGTGTGCAGATACATGCCGTTAAGGTAGTAGCGCGTTTCCTCGGTCGAGACGGCGAAGCGGGTCTTGTCGATCAGGCGACGCAGATCGTCGCGCAGCAGCTGGTACGACACGCCTTCGTGGTCGGCGGACATGATCGGGAAGTCACCGGCCGGCAGCACCGGCAGGGCAAAGCGCGAGCGGCCGGCGGAAACCGACAGGCGGGGATCGTCACCAGCGGAGAAACGGATCTCGACGTCGGCGCCTTCCGGCAGCTTGCGCACGATTTCGTAAAGGGTGTGGGCCGGTGCGGTGATCTGGCCCGGCACCTGGACGGTGGCCTCGGCGGTATCGACCATTTCCATATCGAGATCGGTCGCGGAGAACGACACATATCCCTGTTCCGCCGACAGCAGGACGTTCGACAGGATGGGGATAGTGTTGCGGCGTTCGACGACACTTTGTACGTGGCCGAGGGCTTTCAGCAGGGTGCCACGCTCGATGGTGAATTGCATCTTGTTATCCTACCGGGAGGTGATTCCGGCGCGCGGATTAGGGCCGGGGGGCGGACATTAGCCGATCAAGCGGAAAACGCAAGAATGACTAACGGGGTTTGGGGCCTGCGGCCCCAAGACTTTCTTAAATCCAATAAAAAGCCCCGCCCCGAAGGGGGGCGAGGGCTCCTTTATTGGATTTAAGATAAGGTTTTGTGGGGTATGTGAAGCAAGAGTATAGCTCTTGCGAGCTATGGGACCCCACACTCCGTTAGCCACCTCTGAGTTTCCGCGTGAGCGCCTCAACGTCGCGCGCGATCTGATCGTCCGAAGTCAACAGCTCTTCGATCTTCTTTACGGCGTGCAATACGGTAGTATGATCCCGTCCGCCAAAGCGCCGGCCGATATCCGGGTAGGATCGCGTCGTATGCTGCTTGCACAGCCACATCGCCACCTGACGCGGACGCGCCACCGACCGGGTACGGCGCTCCGACAACAGGTCCGCCTGCTTCAGGCCGAAGTGATCGGCCGTCAGCTTTTGAATCTCGTCGACGGTTACGCGGCGCTCCACCGACACCTTCAGGTTCGGTTGCAGCAGGGCCATGGCTTCTTCCAAGGTCAGACTCCCGAGGCGCTGGCCCGCGGATGCCGCCAGGGTGTTGACCGCGCCTTCAAGCTCGCGGATCGACCCCGGCACACGTTCGGCCAGAAATTGCATAACATCCCCCCGCGGTGTTTGGGCGGCATGGCTGCCCTTGAGTTGCGCCAGCTGATCCAGCTTGCGCTCGATGATGCCCATGCGCAGCGTCTGGTCG
Organism: Pseudomonadota bacterium; assembly: GCA_048497915.1. Taxonomy (GTDB): domain Bacteria; phylum Pseudomonadota; class Alphaproteobacteria; order Caulobacterales; family Caulobacteraceae; genus Asticcacaulis. Next base: position 51,594 of record JBEHYZ010000030.1, on the reverse strand, counting down.
GCGACGTCGAGCGCACACACCAGACCCGACGACAGGTGCGACCGCAGCCGCGCCTCGATCTCGGTCAGCTGTGCCGGCGGACGGTCCGCCGTGAACACGATGCGACGATTGGCGCCGATCAGCGCCGTCAACGTATGGAACAGCTCTTCCTGCGACGACGTCTTGCCGCCGATGAAGTGCACGTCGTCAACCAGAAGCAGGTCGGCCGAACGAATCTCGTCCTTGAATGCCGCTGTACTCTTGTCCATCAGGGCCTTCACGAAGGTCGAGGTGAACTTTTCGGCGGTCAGGTAGACGATCTTGGCGTCGGGACGCAGACGCTGGGCTTCCCAGCCGATGGCATTCAGCAGGTGCGTCTTGCCGTAGCCGTATGGCCCATGGAAGAACACCGGATTGAAATGGCCGTCGGCCCACGACGCCACCTGACGCGACATCTGATAGGCGAATTCATTGCCACGGCCGGACACGAAGGTCTCGAACGTCAGACGCTCCTGCAGGCCGGTGACACGGCCGTGACCATGGCCATGCGGCACGACAACCGGCGCCGGCGTCTCGACCTTGCTGACCGGCGCGCTGCCGGACAGCGGCTTGGCCGGGACCGGGGTCGGCTCGGCCGCCACCAGAATGTCGCCGGCATTGCGGATCATCTCGTCATATTCGACGCGCGATCGCACTTCGAGAATTCGCGCCTCAGGGTCATGCAGCGTCCACAACTCCTGGATGCGCTTCATGGCATTGCGCGAGAACCAGTCCCGTGCATAATTGGTCGGTGTTACCAGAACCGGGTCTCCACCGCCCGGACCCGGTTTGAGATGTGACGGCGCCACGTAGGAATTATACGGTCCTTCACCCAGCTCCCGGCGAAGAACGGTTGCCACCTTGGTCCACACCATCTCAGGTTGGATCGGCGACCAGCTTGTCATGCTTGGCATTTTTTTATCGCCCCGATCAAAAGCCCCATTAGCTTACTCATACGCATACTCATATCCTCCCCGGCTGCCCGGAGTTTGCTCCGGGTTCCGCCAGATCTCATCCTGTTAAAGCCCCCATCCAGGCCCTAGCCCGGACCCATGCGGAGAAAGCTTCGATCCCCTCCATCCCTCAAGGCCATGAGATCCGGAAGGCGTTACTGAACGAATTTGGCCTCCCCCCTAGTCCAGAGGCCGATACACCTGACACACGCATCCGGTAGTCGAAACCCCCGGTTTTTCCCTTCACAGGAGAAGGGATGGCGCTGATAATAGCCGTCCTGCCCCTGCAGAAGCCCGAAAAGGCTCCCACAAGCCGCAGTCAATCCATTCCGGGATGGAATCGAGGCTCAAAACCTCGGCATACCCGGATCAAAGACAGCTTGGTCGCTCCGGCGCGCGCAGGACGCGGGCGCCACCGAAATCATCCGTGTTGGGATGAAACCGGCGAGCGAGGACACCTTAGCGCCATCGTATTCCTCGTCAATCCGCTTAATTGCCGCGGGCGGCAGATTAAAGGGATTGACTCCGACAACCTGTTCTCCAGCAAGGGGAAATTAATCTAAAATTAACCGTTTTCTTTGGCCACTTTTGATGAATTTTGAACAGGGCACAATCAGGCAAAACCCAACCTTTTGCGTCCATTTTCAGGTACACATTCAAGGATTGGATTTTATTGGAAAATGCAGGGGGAGGCCATGCAAACACGGCCAGGCAGTACAGGATGAAAGACGATTCAACCGTCTTTCATCCTTGAAAAAATCAGGCGCCGAGCTTTTTCAGCTGGGCGGCCAGGCGCGAAACCTTGCGCGAACCGGTGTTCTTATGGACCACGCCCTTCGACACCGCACGCATCAGCTCCGACTGCGCCTCGATAAAGGCAGCCTTGGCAACGGAGGTATCACCACCGGCAACGGCTTCTTCGAACTTACGCACATAGGTACGGACGCGCGAACGGCGCGCCTTATTGACTTCGGTACGGCGGGCGATCTTGCGGATTGCCTTGCGGGCGCCGGGATTATTGGCCATTCATCACCTGACTGGGCGAGGGTTTAAAAACAAGTGCCCCACTAAGGCGGAGCGCGGAAATTCAAGGGGGCGGGATATAACCGATGCAGCCCCCCCGGTCAACGCCCTGTGGACCAGTTTTCGTCCCTGCACGGAAATTTTATGCACAGCCGTGGGTAAGGCTCTATTTTCACAGGGTTTAACCACGAACCTTACGCCAGCTCCGGCTCAGGCGTCAGAACACCGGCGGCGATCAGGCTGCGCGCCGTTTCCTTGATCGCCTCGACCGCCGGGCGTGGATGCCAGCCCAGGTCGGAACAGGCCCGCGCCATGCTGCATGGCGTGTAGAGGTTAAGCTCCGGCACGGCCAGCGATGCCTTGCGGTCGAACAGCGCCGCCAGGCGGACGGCAAAGTCCGGGATGTGCCGCGTCGTGATGCGCGTGGCATGGGCGGCGAAGTCGCGGCGCAGGACCTCGACCACGTCACGCAGCCAGATGAAGCCGGCGGTGGCCAGGTAGCGGTTGCCGATCGACAGGTCGTTACGCAGGCAGCGCTCATGCAGGTCGGCGACGTCGCGCACGTCGACTCCTTCGAAGCCGACCATCGGCAGGCCGGTGATCTCGCCGTTCATCAGCTCCTTGATGACCGCCGGCGTGGTCGAGACATCGCGGCCGATCAGCGGCCCGAACACAGCGCCCGGATTGATCGTGGTGATCTGCATTTCCGGATGCTGCATGGCAAAGTCCCACACCGCCAGCTCGGCGCGCGTCTTGGACTCGTGGAAGGCGCCGATGGCGTGCGACTTGAGATTGGTCCAGTCGCTTTCCGAGAACGGCGACACCCGGTCGCCCTGGCCGTGGCCATAGGCGACGGCGGCGATCGAGGAGGTGACCACCACGCGGGTAATCCCGGCCTCGCGGGCGGCATTGAGGACGCGCAGGGAGCCTTCGACGGCCGGCTTGATCAGGCCCGCCCGGTCACCGGTGTCGTAAGGCGACGGCGAGGCCAGGTGGAACACCGCGTCGACGTCCTTCATAGCGACATCCCAGCCTTCGTCGCGCATCAGGTCGGCGGCGCAGAAGGTCAGGTTACGCACCGGGGCCAGCGGCGACAGAATCTGTTTGAGGTCGGAAGCCCGGTCCAGGGTACGCAGCGTTCCGCGGACGTTATAGCCCTTGTTCAGCAGATGGACGATAAGCTGGCGCGCGATAAAGCCGTTAGCGCCGGTAACGAGAACTGCGCGGTAGGACACTGGGTCACCTCGTTCCGTTTCGGATAACGGCAATATAAAGCGACAATTTAATGAAAAGTAAATAGTGCTAGTTAATTAGGGGACTTAGGGTAACGGGTTCACATCTGGCAGACCGGGCAGAAAAAGCTTGAACGACCCTGATGGACCTTGCGTTCTATGATACCGCCGTCATTGCGCGGACAGGGCTGACCCTTGCGGTCATAGACGCAGAACCGGTGCTGAAAATAGCCCAATTCGCCTGACGCCGCCGCGAAATCGCTGATCGAGGAGCCGCCCGCCGCGATGGCGTCTTCGAGCACTTTTTTGATGTCGGCAACCAGGGTATCGGCCTGTTTGGCGGTCAGGTCGGCGGCCTTGCGGTCGGGACTGAGGCGAGCCCGCCATAACGCCTCGCACACATAAATATTACCAAGCCCGGCGATCCCGGCCTGACTCATCAGGAGGGCTTTGAGGTTGAGATTACGCCCCTTGGCCTTGCTCAGGAGGTACTTGCCGGTCAGGTCGTCGGATAACGGCTCGACGCCGAGGCCCTTGAACCAGCCGCTTTCGTAGAGTTCGTCCGGTTTCAGCAGACGCATGAAGCCGAAACGGCGCGGGTCGTAGAAGTCGATGCGGGCACGTTGGTCGCCGTTCGTGGCGACCACCTGGAAATGCAGGTGTTTCTCGTCCGGCTGGACCTGATGGTAGTACGTGCCAAGCCCTTCGGCGGAATGATCGACCTGGAACCGGCCAGTCATGCCGAGGTGGGTCACCCAGATCTCCTGGGTATCGAGAAAGGCCAGGATATATTTGGCTCGCCGCTCCAGCCGCAGAACTGTGGCGCCTTCCAGCCGGTCGGCGAACCGCTCCGGAAAGTCGTAGCGCAGATTGGCTCTGTGCAGGCGAACATCGGACAATCTGGCGCCGGACAGATAAGGCTCCAGACCGCGCCGGACGGTTTCGACTTCGGGGAGTTCGGGCATGTGAGACCAAGTGAGGAGGTAAAGTCGTGGGGTCGCGGACCCCACACCCCATAACATGAAGATATTCAATTGCCTAAATAACAAAATCCCCAAGGCCCGATTGGGCCTAAGGGATTTTGTTATCCAAGTAAGTGATTGCCTTAAAGTTTCGGGGTGTGGGGTCCGCGACCCTACGACTTCCCTACGCCACGCGGACCAACCTGCGCGAAACATCCCCCAACTCGGCGAACCATTGCGCCGGATCGAGCGCGATGTCATCGCTAAGCGCCATGGCGTCCCAGTTGAGTTTCGGCGGCTTCCGTTCCGACGCCGCCACGATCGCCCGCAGTTCCGCAGCGCTGGTCACGCCGACGATCACCGTCGACACGCCCGGGAGATTCAGCGCGTAGGTCAGGGCCGCGTGGAGCGGGTCGGCGCCTTGTTCCATCATCATCCGGCGCACCTTCGACAGATGCGGCCCGATAGCGACCAGATTGGCCGGCAAAGACTCCCGCGGCAGGAACAGCAGCCCCTGCAGGAACACCGACCGCACCTGGACCTCGATGCCCAGCTTGGCCAGGGCTTCCAAGTCGCCACTCTTGACCAGGCGCTGGTCCAGGATCGAACATGGCACCTGCACGATATCCGGCTTGAACCGCCTGGCCAGCAGCAACGGCTGATCCTTGTAGGTCGCCGAAATACCGATCTTGCTGACGATACCCTCGGTCTTCAGCTTTTCCAGCCGCGCCCATAACTCGTCGCCCTGCGCACCGGTCAGGTCCTCGGCGGAGTCGACCAATGCCGCCTGCGCCCGCGCCAGACCCATATGCTCCACCGACCGGCGCAGCCGCGCCTCCAGCCAGTCGAGCCCCTTTTCCAGACGCAAGGTCCGCACCTGCGGCTTGAACGGCGACGGAAACGGCCAGTTACGGCCCAGAATCCGTTCGACATCCCCGTCATAGTGGGCAGCGTCGATAAGCTTGATGCGGTTTTCAGCGGCCAGGGCCAGGATCTGACGCACTTCGTCCTCGCCCACACGACCGCGTGCGTTCGAGATGCCGTAATCACAGCCGAATTGTGCTGAACCTAAACCTAAACTGGCGACCATCAGGTCACTTCCGCCTTCACCTAAATCCTTAACCATAAAGGACTTTGGCACTGTGGCGGGTAAATCTTAAAGAACCTCTTTACGGGAAATAAAAAACCGCGGCGGTGCGCGGTTAATTTTTATTAAAATCCCATTAACCATGATTGTTAAGGTCTTAAGATAGCCGGTTACTAGCGCAAAACCGGCCGGGCGCGAAGTGCACAACCGGCCGCAGCTGTGGATAAGATCACAAACCGTAAATACGGACGCGATCGGCCTCGTTTGACACGCTGATGTTCAGATCGTTGACCAGGCCGGTCGACAGCTCATAGACCCAGCCATGCACCGTCAGGTCCTGCCCTTCCCGCCACGCCGCCAGCGTGATCGGGTTGAGCGTCACGTTGCGGACCTGCTGCCGGACATTTAATTCACATAGCCGGTCGACGCGCGCATTCTGAGTTGGGCAGGCGTCCAGCTCGGCATGGTGCTCATGGGCAATCTCGCGGATCGGCGACAGCCAGTGGTCGATCAGGCCGTGATCTTCCGACTCCAGCGCCGTGCGCACACCGCCGCAGCCATAGTGGCCGACGACCAGCACATGCTTCACCTTCAGCACGTGCACGGCATATTGCAGGGTCGACAGATAGTTGGCGTCCTGCGGCGGGGTCAGGTTGGCCACATTGCGGTGGACGAACATCTCGCCCGGATCGAGATTGACGATTTCATTGGCCGGCACGCGGGAATCCGCGCAACCGATCCAGAAATATTCGGGATGCTGCTGACGAACCAGGCGCTTGAAGAAATCCGGATCGACGCGGGTTTTTTCCGCCGCCCACTTACGGTTATTGGCGATGAGATCGTCGAGTTCCACGGAAAACGCCCTTTCAGCCTTAAACTGAGGGCGGTTTAGGAGCCGGCGCCCGGCAGATCAAGCGTTTTTAACCGTGATGGATCAGCTTTAGGACATGCGTGTGCACGCAACCCAGCGCCTGATCGAGGATCAGCCCGGCCTTTTCGAACGAGTGATAGCGGATGGCCAGGATCAGCACCACCACGCCGATCAGGCTCAGCAGGGCCTCGATCACAGTGATGGTGGTGTGCAGCGGTCGGACGCGATTGACCTTGGCGTACGAGCTCAAGCCTTCGGGCGCACGCACTGGACTGGAAAACTTCACCTTACCCCCCTTTGGGACACCCTCTCACCGGCTATTAACCCATCTTAACCGCAAAAAGCCACCAACGCCAAGCGGACAAATTGTTTTGGGCGCAGCGGGGATTCCGCGACACATCCGCCGCAAGCCGCTTGTCTTTGCGGCGGGTTTCGGTCAAGCATGCGACAAAGCCCGGACAACGGGCAATATACAGGGAAATTGGGCGAATGACGGAAACTTCGGGCGATACGCGCGGCTTGAAGACGATTGTGACGGCTTCGGCAGCGGGCACCACCTTCGAATGGTATGATTTCTATATCTTCGCCACCCTGTCGGCCCTGATCTCGAAGAACTTTTTCGCCGGCCTGAGCGATACGCTGGCTACCCTGGCGACGCTTTTGACCTTTGCCGTCGGTTTCATCGCCCGCCCGGTCGGCGCCATGATCTTCGGCCATATCGGCGACCGCAAGGGCCGCAAGGGGACCTTCCTGTACACCATCCTCCTGATGGGGCTGGCAACCGTCGCCATCGGCTTCCTGCCAACCTATAGCCAGGCGGGCGCGGCGGCGCCGCTGCTGCTGATCCTTCTGCGCGTCGTTCAAGGCATAGCGCTTGGCGGTGAATACGGCGGCGCGGCCATCTACGTCGCCGAACACGCCCCGTCCAACAAGCGCGGCGGCTTTACCGGCTGGATCCAGACGGCCGCCAGCGCCGGTCTGATCGCCGCATTGGGGGTCACATTGGCCACCCGCGCCGCCGTCGGCGAGGACGCCTTTGCCGCCTGGGGCTGGCGCATTCCGTTCATAATTTCCGCCGGCCTTCTGGCCGTATCGGTCTATATCCGTGCCAAGGCTGCCGAAAGCCCGGCCTTTGCCGCTCTGCGCGCTGAACAGGGCATCGCCAAATCGCCGCTGAGTGAAGTACTGTCCAGATGGAGCAGCCTGAAAGGCATGCTGATTGCCCTGTTCGGCTTCATGACGGCTCAGGGCGCCGTCTTTTATTCGATCTTCTTCTATACGCAGGTCTTCCTGTCCAAGACGGTGCGCCTGGACGACGTCACCATGAACTGGCTGATTATGGGCGCGTCGCTGGTGGCCGCGTGCCTGTATGTCGCCTTCGCCAACCTGTCCGACCGCATCGGCCGCAAGCCGGTGATGATCTTCGGCATGGCGTTGGCGTGCATCTCGTTCTTCCCGGCGTTTCACCTGCTGGTCGCCTTCGGCAATCCCGATCTCGAAGCCGCATCGAAGCGCGCGCCCGTCCAGATCGTCGCCGATCCGGCACAATGTACCTTCCAGTTCGATCTGTCCGGCACGGCGCAGTTCACCTCGCCGTGCGACCTGGCGAAAAGCCTGGTGATCGCCGCCGGCGTGCCTTACGTCAACAAGCCGCTGTCGGGCCAGTCGACCGCATCCGTGGTGATCGGCGAGACCGCGGTAGAGGTCGCGTCAGGCGCCTACCTCGGCAAGGCAGACCTCAAGGCGCTGAAAACCAAGACCACCAATGACATCAAGGCCGCGCTCAAGGCCGCCGGCTATCCGGAAAAGGCCGACCCGAAGAAGGCCAACCTGTGGGGCTTGTTTGGTGTCTTGAGCGTGCTCGCCGTCGCCGCCACCGCCCTGTACGGCCCGATGGCGGCCGCCCTGGTCGAGATGTTCCCGACCCGCATCCGCTACACCGCCATGAGCATCCCGTACAATATCGGCACCGGCTGGTTCGGCGGGCTTCAGCCGGCCCTCAGCTTCGCCATGGTGACAGCCACCGGCGATATCTTCTTCGGCCTGTGGTATCCGGTCGTCATCTGTGTGCTGGCCATCATCGTGGCCGTGCTGTTCATGAAAGAAACCAAGGGCCGCGACCTGCACACAATCGCGGAGTAGCTTTAGACGCGGCCGACCCGAAGGCTGAGCGGCCAGCGGATATCGCGCCGCCCGGCCGGATCGCCCCAGGCTTCTGTCAGGGCCGCCGAAAACCGGTCATAAGGCGCTCGGCCCAGCGCCTTCTCGGCCTGACGCACCGCCGACCAGGTGTCGACATAGCCCAAGACCTCAGCCAGCGACCAGCTGGCGGTCATGGCAAACGCCGGCGGCGTGACCTCGGCACACGGAAACGGCAACTCGCGATAGCCGCTTTCGACGTGGCGGCGCTCGGGCGGCCAATACGCGCCGAGCACATCGTAATAAAAGCCGTCCAGCACCTTACCCACATCGCCATCAGCCTTGATGACGCCGTAGGTGATCAGGGCAAGAATGCCGCCCGGCTTCAACACCCGCCGCACCTCGGCATAAAACGCGTCCAGGTCGAACCAGTGTGCCGCCTGCGCCACTGTCACCAGATCGGCTGATGCGTTCTCCAGTCCGCTCACCTCCGCCGGAGCCGCCCGGTATTCGACACCCGGATGCGGTGTGGCGCTGGCGATCTGCTGGGCGCTGGCGTCAGTCGCAACCACCCGTCCGAACGCCTCCGCCAACAACACCGACAACTGGCCGGTCCCGCAGCCGCAATCGAGCGCCAGCTCACGGTCGGACGCCAAGGACGACAGATAGTCGATCAAGGCCGGCGGATAGCTCGGGCGATACTGGGCATAGTCGCCGGAGCGCGTCGAGAAATGGTCCTTGAACGGTTCAGCCATCACTCCTTCTCCGGCCGGGACGAAGTGATCGCCTTGACGCGCACATGGCTCTTGTCGCTGTGACCATCGGCGTCGACCACGATCAGGTCGTAGAAGCCTTCCTGTTTGGGCGACCAGCTGAATTCCCCGGCTTCGTCCTCCAGCACCGGCTGGCCGTCGGCGTACCAGTGGATCGGCCGCACCCCGCGTGCCGACAGCTTCAGCGGCCGCGCCAGTGTCAAAGCCCCCGCTCTGTCGGTGCCGGTGGCTTCGACATAGACGGTCGCGCCCTTCGGCGGGAACAGGATCGCCGCCTTGGAGTCGCTGCCCGGCAGGATCTTCAGCGCCTTGGGGGCATTGGCAGGCGGCAGCGGATTAGCGACCTTGGTCGGCGCCTGGATCTGGTCGAAGACGTCGAACAGCAACGGCGCCGCAGCTTCGCGGCCCGTCTGGTCGGCCCGTGCCCCGCCATCCGGCCGACCGGTCCACACCATCACCGCGTAACCGCCCGCCACCCCAACCGCCAAGGCATCGCGATAGCCATAGGACGTACCGGTCTTGAACGCCGGCCGGTTACCGGCGCGCATCAACGGCCCCGGCAAACGCCCGGCAGGCGCCGGAGTCTCCCGCAAGATACCGATCACCTTGTCGGCCGCTTCGGCGCGCATCAGCCGCGACCCCAGCTCAGATGGCCGGCGCTTTTCCTCATCGATCGTATAGGCCAGCGGCTTGGCCAGGCCATGATCGCCCAGGGCCGCATAGAGCAAGGCCAGATCGTCGAGATGGATGCCTTCGCCGCCCAGCGCCAGCGCCAGACCGGCATCGCGCAGCCGCGATTTCGGGCGCACCAGCTTGACGCCTGCGGCTTCGAGACGTCCCTCGAAAGCGTCCGGCCCGACCTTGTTGAGCACCGCCACGGCGGGGACGTTGAGCGAGTTGATCAGGGCTTCCTTGACCGACACCTCGCCGTGGAACACCCGGTCGAAATCCTCCGGCTGATAGTCGCCGAAGCGCGTCGGCGTATCCATCAGGCGGGTATCCGGCGCCACCAGCCCATCCTCGAAGGCAAAGCCGTAGATGAACGGCTTCAGGCTCGATCCCGGCGAGCGCAGGGCGCGCGTCATGTCAACCCAGCCACCCGGCCGGTCGAGCCCACCGGACCCGACCGACGCCCGTACGCCACGCGTCTTGATATCGACCACGAGGATGGCCACCGAACTGTTCGGCCCCTGCTGTTTGGCGGTGTCGGCAGCCATGGACTCCAGTCTTTTTTGTAAGTTCGCATCCAGACTGGTTATGACTGTTGCCTGCAAACCTTTCGCCGACCGCGCCAGCCGCCCGGCGGCATGCCAGGCTACGGCCGGGAAGACGTTGCGCGCCACCGGCACTGCTTCGTTCCGGGCTTCCTCGACCTGGAGGGCGTCGATCTGGCCGGCCAGTTCCATACGCTTGAGGATCAGGTCGCGCGCCGCTTTGGCGTGGACCGGATGGCGGTCCGGACGGCGCGCCTCGGGGCTTTGCGGCAAGGAAATCAGCAGGGCCTGCTCGCCCAGGGTCAAGCTTTCCGGCTCGTGGCCGAAGTAGGAGAGCGATGCCGCCCGCACCCCTTCCAGATTGCCGCCATAGGGCGCCAGCGACAGGTAGATCGACAGAATCTCGCGCTTGGAATAGCGCAGCTCCAGTTGCAAGGCGCGCAGAGCTTCAAGCGCCTTGTTGCCGTAGTCGCGCCGGTGCGGCGTCAGCAAGCGCGCCGTCTGCATAGTGATGGTCGAGCCGCCCGAGACGATATTGCCGGCGTGCAGATTGGACAGCAGCGCCCGCACAACCGCTGGACCATCCACTCCGGGATGCAGGTAGAAGCGCTCGTCCTCGGTTTTGAGCAGATGCTGGACGAAGCTCGGGTCGGTGCGGTCGAGGTCGGCGCGGATGCGCCAGCGCCCGTCATCAACCGGCAGGGCGCGCAGCCAGGTGCCATTGCGGTCGAGCGCCACGGCAGACGCCCGCTCGGCCTTGGTCATGTCCGGCGGCAGGACGACATTGACCAGGCCGACCAGCACCTCAAACGCCAGAAAGCCGATCAGCCCCTTGACCAGCGGCCGGATAAATTTGTCGGTTTGGAAGGTAGGAAACTTCAAGCAACTAATCCCTTCCTTCCCCGTTTACGGGGAAGGTGGCAGACCAGCCGTCAGGCTGGGATGACGAAAGGGGGGAGCGAAAGGAATCCAAACCACAAACTTCTCAGAAATACCACCGACGGTCCCCCCTTCCGTCGTCGCTACGCGCCGCCACCTTCCCCGTAAACGGGGAAGGAAAAGCAAGCACCACACCGGAGGACTTTACGGCCGCGCCGAAATCGTCATCCGCGACCCCTGTGTCCGGCCGAAGGTCTCCGGACGGTAGAAGTCCTTCGCCTCGACGCCCGGCAGGTAATAATCCCCCTGCGTCACGGCCCGCGCTACATAGGCCAGCGCGAACGCTTTCTGGCTGGAGACGTCGATGGCCGCGATAAAGCGGTCGTCGCGCGCCTCCTGCACATTGGCGGTCGTCAGCTCACCGGCGAAGCGGAACGGCCCGCTCTGGGTGTCTTCGTTGGTCAGCGTCGAGTCGATCTCGAAGCCCGCCGGCAGGGCGTCATCGACCACGATCGGCCGTGTTTCGCCACGGTCGGAATGGCCGGTGATGACCACCAGGATCTTCTGGCCCTGGGTGACCTGCGACGGATCGATCCGCGAACCATCCAGCGCGTAGAAGGTCTTGGTCAGGGTCAGACCGCTCGACAGCGCGTTCGGGGCCGAAGTCGGCGTGCCGATGACCGTCACCGTCCGCCACACCGGACCGGAGCCGGTGTTCTTCAGGCGCGCATTGGCCAGGCTGGCGACATTGTAGCGCTGCACGTTCATCCCGCCCGGCAGGGTGCCGACACCGCTGGCCTGGATATGCGTCGGACCGGCGGCCTTCAGCATGTAGGAAGCGGCGCGCAGGATATAGGCCTGCTCCTGGGTGTTGAGCGACGAAGGGCCCTTCATGGCGTTTTCCAGGCGCGGCACCAGCGAGCGGCCGACATCCGGGAATCCGGCCTCATAGGCCAGGGCGATCACGCCCGCCAGGTCACGCAGCGGCGACTGATACCAGTCGTTCGGATCGGAGTAGCCGAGTTTCTGCACCGCTTGCCCAAACGCAGCCCTCGCCCGCGACCGGTCGCCCATGATGGCGAGGCCGGCGGCGACCTGCGCCCGGGCCAGCGGCGAGTTTTCCTCACGGAACTGCACGTCCTGATACCAGCGCAGACGGGCCAGATCGCCCGACCGCGCCTTGGCCAGCACGTAAAGCGCATAGGCCGACGACCGCGACCGCAGCTGCTTGGTCAGCTGCTCCGACGTCACGCCGTACCACGACCAGTAGCCAGGATAGCTCATGCGGTAATTGACCGAGCTGTACCCGCCCGGCTTAGCGATGTCGCGCATGGCGTTGAGCGCCCGGTCGATGGCTTCCTGCGGCACATAGGCGCCGTGGGCCTTGGCCTCGATCAGGAAGTCGGTGGCATAGGCGCCCAGATAACCATCCGCCGCGCCGTCGCCGACGCGCCACAGACCGATGGCGCCGTCTTCCGACTGCCGGTCGAGCAGCTTCTGCACCGCCACCGACAACGCGCTGGTCGCTGGCTTGGCCTTGTCCTTGCCGACCATCGACTCGTTGACAAACAACCACGGCGTCGCCGCCGACGTCACCTGCTCGGTGCAGCCATACGGGTACTTGTTGAGCGCCGCGGTGATTGGGCCGGGGTCGATATTGCGGAACGGCGAGTAGGACACTTCGACCGAGATCGAACCGGACTGCAGTCCGTTGATCAGGTTTTGCGACGGCGTGTAGACCGTGTTGACCGGCTGGCTTTCGATGGTCACCCGCGTCTCCGGACCCCAGCCGTTGCGCGTCTGGATCTGGAAGTCGTCGTTGAAGTTATAGCCCTGGCCGTTCATGCCGATGTGCACAGTTGAAATACCGGTCACGTTCGGCGCGTTCATCGGCACCGACTGGATGACGCGCTGGTTCTGGTTCAGGTTGAACGCCTTTTCGAACGCCAGCACCAGCCCTTGCAGGCCCTTGATGATGACGTTGTAGATGCCGGGCTTGCCGTCGACATTGTCGAGCTCAAGCGTGGCGAACGCCTTGTCGCCGGGGCTGAGGAATCTCGGCAAGGCCAGGTCGGCCACCACCGGTTCACGCACCACCAGCTTCTGCTGCGCCGAACCGACGGCATCGTCGGTCCAGGCCACCGCCATCACCCGCAGCTCGCCATTGAACTTGGCGATTGGCATGTGGATGGTCGCCTTGCCATCGAGGCCGGTCTGCACCACTCCCGACCACAGGGCCACGGTCCGGATCGGCGTCGTCGTCAGGCCTTCGCCGCCGAGTTGGTCACCACCGAACACCGGCGCGGGCGCGCCCAGGTTCGGATCAAGCAGACGGCCATAGTCGTCATTATAATCAACGCCCAGCGCGCGCTTGCCGAAGTACCAGTCGACCGGATTCGGCGACGAGAACTTGGTCAGGTTGAGGATGCCCTGATCGACCACGGCCAGCGACACCTTGGCGGAGTCGCCGAACTTGAGGCCCTTGATCTGTACCGGCACGTCGATGAAGCCCTTGCCATTCTTGTCCACCTTGGGCTGCTGCGGCTTGTCGCTGGCCGGCAGCGCGATCTCCAGCTTGCGCGACTTCGGATCGAGCGGCACATAGACCAGGCCGACGGCGCGGCGCGGCTTCGAGGCATTGACCGGGTCGCGCGGTTGCACGACGCTGACCAGCACATAGGCGCCGCCACCCCAGGCCGCATTGGTCTTGAGGCGGACGGTGGTGCCGCCGTCGCCGACGCTGACCGTCTTCAGGTCAATGACGTGGTCGGTGGCGACCGCGATCTGCGCCTCGCCCTTATAGGGGGCCTTGAGCGTCAGATCGACCGTATCGCCCTGATTATAGTGGGCCGAACCGGTGGTCAGGCGAACGAAGTCGGGCGCGTCGGCGCCTTCCTGCGACGAGCCCCAGCCCGAGGCGAAGCGTGCCACGGTCTTGGCCTTGCCCGGCACTTCGACTTCAAGGCGGTAGTCGCCCCAGTCGAGGCCGCGCTGGAAGTTGAAGCCGGTATTGGCGTTCAGATCGACCTTCTGCGTCGACACCACCACGTCGCGGTGCGTCGAGCGCCAGTTCCACTTGCCGTCCTGGATGTACCAGTCATAGTCCCAGTGCTCAGCGATCAGCTTGACCGTCGCGCCCTTGACCACCGTCTTTTGGCCTTGCGGCGTCAGGCCGACGATCGAGAACAGCACCTGCGGCGTGTCCTTCCACGAATTGGTATCCTTGGATTCCGTCTTGACGCCGAGATAGAGCGGCGCGCCCTTGATGTGCAGGGTCTGGCTTTCCTTGACCGGACGGCCGCCCGGCTCGAACACCGAAGCGGTCAGAAGCACGCTCAACGGCTGGGTCGTGTCGCCGGCCAGCGAGGCGTCGAATGGCACCACGGCATTGCCGGCGCCGTCGGTCGTCGCCGCCGGCAGATCGACATACTTTTCCTCATAAGGCGTCGCCGAGTCACCGAAGGTATAGTCCTTGAACGCCGGGAACGGGTTGTTGTCCTGGCGGATGCGCGCATCGCCGGTCACCTGCAGGTCCGAGCCGACCGCGCCATAGAGATAGCGGGCCGCCACACGCACCGGACGGGTGTCGGTCATCGACAACATCGGCTTGTCGGCATCGGCCTTGATATCGACGCCCAGGCGCTGCGGCGCGAAATCTTCGACCGCGAACGACACGTCGCCCGCCGAGCCTTCGATGCCGTCGAACACCACCTTGGCCGACCACTGGCCACGCGGTGCGGTCTTGGGCAGGGTGATGTTGGCACCGGCATAGCCTTCCGGAGTCTTGTCGAACACAAAGCGCGCCGACTCGACGCCCGACGGCCGCGAAACGACCAGAGCGCCCTTGCGGTCCTTGATGGCCTTACCTTCGGAATCCCGCACCATGGCGACGAGGTGGACGGTTTCACCCGGCCGGTAGATGCCGCGGTCGGTGTACATATAACCATCGACACCGTTGGCGATGGCCCGACCGCCCGTGACGGCCTCGTCCTGACGGCCGCCGACGCCATGCTGCGTCAGGTCCATCGGCGAGCGCTGGATGTCGGTCGCCGTGTAGTCGTCGTTCGGCCCGTAGGCCATGACCATCTTGGCTGACAGGGCGTCGGTGCCTTTCAACAGCTTGCCCGAGAAGGTGACGTGCCCGTCGACGCCCGACTTGGCCTCTCCCAGCGTGTCGCCGTTGGTCGCCACCAGGTCGACCTTGACGCCGCTCATCGGCTTGGCGCTCTTCAGTGACCGCACCACGACGTCGAGCCCGTTCTGGCCCTTGTAAGTGGTCAGCGCCATGTCGGTATAGATCACCCAGCGGCGCGCCTGCGCCGGCTGGTCGTATTCCTTCTTGTCGCGGCCGCCCGAAGCGTCCTTGACCTTGATGACATAGGCGCCGGCCTTCAGCGTCTTCAGCACGGCCCCCAGCGGGAAGACCGTGGTAACGCGATCGCCATTGCCCTGCTTGACCCCAAGCTTGCCGGTCCAGATCTTGACGCCGATATCGTCAGCCGCGTCGTCGCCGTAGGAATAGTCGTAGTCATCTTCCGCCACCGGATCAGGGGCCGAGACGTTCTTGCGTACCAGGTTGCGGTCCGACACATGCCACACCTCGACCGCCAGGGCCGAGACATTGACCGTCTCCACAGCCACGCCGTCGGCTTCCTCGCGCGGCAGGATGACGCCGTTGCCCGCGAATCCAACATAGGGCGGCTTCTCACCAAAGGTGAAATCGACGTCCTTATTGGCGGCCAATGTGTCCGAGCCCTTGCCCGGCAGGCCTTTCAACAGGGTGATACGGCGGTCGGTAAAGCCGAAGCCCGAAACGCACAGCTGATCGCCCTTGGCGGCCACGGCCGGCGCTGACGACAGGGCCGGCGACACCACCACATAGTCGCCGTACGGCTTGGACGGGTCGAGGTCCTTGGAGAACTGGATACAGGCCTTCGGCGTGTCGCCCGATGTGTCGAGCTTGGTCTTCCACACACCGAATCCGGCTGGTTTGACATCGCTCGCCCGGCGCGCGTTCTTGTCGCGCGGCTTGCCGAACAGGCCGGTCGCCGGCCCTTCCAGCAGCCCGGCATCCGCCGCCGCCACGGCTCCGCCGCCATGCGCGCCGTTCGTCGCCTTGGCGGTCAGGAACCCAACGCAGAAACCCGAAATCAGCACCGCCGCCGCGCCCGCGATCAGGGTTCTGTTGTGCCAGTCGATCATGTCTGAAATTCCCCCGGAGCCAGGGGCGCCATACCCCCTGTCCTATGGGGCTTAACCATAGAATCAGTTCAGGTTTACGGCAAGGATCAATCTTTGTTTTACGAAATGTCCGAATAAGATTAGAGATTCGCTGCAACCAAGGGATACAATTGTCTAAGCCCTTAACTTGTTGCTGTTTTTTGTCGCCGGAGACCTCGATCCCGTGAGTTCCAAGTTCGCCCGCGTCATGGTGCTGGTGGTCGATGACAACCACTATATGCGGGTCATCGTCTGCACCATGCTGCGTTCCATGGGCATCACCATGATCCGCGAAGCCTCCGATGGTATCGAAGCCCTGGAAATCGTCCGTGACTGGCGGCCCGACGTCATCATCCTCGACCTGATGATGGAGCAGCTCGACGGCCTGGAAACCACCAAGCTGCTGCGGCGTGGCTCCGACAGTCCTCACCCCTATGTGCCCATCATCATGATGACCGGCCACACCGATCGCGGCCATGTCATGGAAGCCCGCGACGCCGGGGTGAATGAGTTCATCGCCAAGCCCTTGACCGCCCGCGCCCTGATCGACCGCATGAAGAGCGTCATCAATAACGACCGGGGTTTCGTGAAGTCGGCCAACTATATGGGCCCGGACCGGCGGCGGAGGAATATCCCCGACTATAAGGGGCCGTTCCGGAGAGCGGCCGATAAAGCAGAAGGGAAAATCTAGGGCCGCAGGCCCTAGAACCCGGAAGTTTTGCACCTGTCAGGCTACGAGGCGATAATCGGACGTGAACGCACCAGACCAACGCCCGTCACGATCAGCCACACCGTCAGGCTCAGGTAAGCCACAACAGACACCGAAGAAAACAGCACGTCCGATTGGTTCAGCGCCAAAGCCAACCCACCGCCCGAACCCACCAACATAGTCAGGACAGTCAAAACCCCAATCGCGCCGCTAGCTGGCTTGCGCTCGCCGAACTGCATGGCTGCCACCAGACCGACAAACAGGGCCGTGAAGATTTGCCCCATATGCTCGCCGATCGCCACACCGGCATAGGCGTTCATCAGCTCGAACTGGCTCTGGGCAATCTCACTGCCGGCGTCGCGCGCCAGACCCGGCACCACAAACACCCAGCGCAGCAAACCCATCGCCTGCACCAAACCAGCCAAGGCACCGGCCAGGGCTGCGCCGATCGCCAGAGCCGGCACGCGCTGCATCCGGTCTTTGTTGACCGACAAAGCCATGCCCATCGGCACGAACATCAAGGCCGACAGCCCGAACACATACCAGGCCCAGATCAAGCCGTCGCCACCGGCCATGAACCGGCTCAGCACCTCCTCTGGCGGATGGCGCAGGATGTCCGGATAACCGAAATGCTGCGCCAGATAACTGAATGGCAGGTTGAAGACGACGGCGAGCGAGATAGCAGAGATACCCGTGAGTTTGTTCGAGATCGACATGAGCGTGTTCCTTGATTTTCAGATTGTCACCAATTGGTGACTTATGGATAGTTCCGAGCCATCCTATTTGTCAACAAAATAATTCACCGGTCGGTGACATTTACCCTTGCACTGAGCCCAAATCGTTCTAAATCAAGGGCTACAGGAGCTAAAAAATGTCCGACACCATCCGCCGCCGCGACAAGGACGCCACCCGCGCCGCCCTGCTCGACGCCGCCAAGACCGTGCTGGCTGAGGACGGCTTCCAGGCCTTCGGCGTTAACGCCGTGGCGCGCAAGGCGGGTTGCGACAAGCAGCTCCTCTACCGCTATTTTGGCGGGCTGGACGGTTTGCTCGAGGCCATCGGGGCCGATGTCGCCACCTGGCTGGGCAGCACCACGCCCCCTCTGGCAGCGGAAACCTATGGCGACTGGATCACCCACATGGCCGATGCCTATCTCACCGCGCTGCGCGGCAACCCGTTGATGCAGAAGATCATTCTGTGGGAATTTTCGGCACCCCCCGCCACGATCGCGCCGCTCAGCCAGGCGCGCAGCCGCGCCATGATGCAGTGGATGGCAGCGGCCCGCGGCACGCTCGAAATGCCGCCCGGTGCGGGGTTGTTCAACGCGGTCGTCGTCGCCGCTATCCAGCAGTTCGTGCTGTCGGCAGCGGCTTCCGGTGCCTTTTCCGGCCTGCCCCTGCGCACCGATGAGGACTGGGACCGCGTTCGCGCCGGCCTGAAAGCGATGGCTACCAAACTTTACGGCTAGGGCATGCGACTCATACGCACATCCAGGCGAAACTTATTTTAATCGCAACCTTTTGCCGCTAAAAGGATTGCCATGTCCGACAGCCCCACCTCCCCTTTCGGTTTCAAGGACGTCGATGCCCGTGAGAAGGTCTCGCTGGTGCATGGCGTTTTCGCCCGCGTCGCTTCCAAATACGACCTGATGAACGACCTGATGTCGGGTGGCGTGCACCACGTCTGGAAAGACGCCGCTTGCGCCCGCCTTAACCCGCAGCCCGGCGAGATCATCCTCGACGTTGCCGGCGGCACGGGTGATATTTCCCGCCGCCTGGCCAAGATGGCCCGCGCCGCCAAGGCCCGCCGTCAATCGCGCGGCTATGAGGTCAAGGACGCCGATATCCGCGTCATCGACTATAACGAAGCCATGATCATGGCCGGCCGCGAAAAGTCGGCCAAGCTGAACCACGACGAACACGAAATCTCCTGGTCGGTCGGCGACGCCATGAACCTGGCGCTCGAAGACAACAGCGCCGATGCCTACATCATCTCGTTCGGCCTGCGCAACGTCATGCAGGTCCAGGACGCCCTGATCGAGGCCAAACGCGTTTTGAAACCCGGCGGACGCTTCTTCTGTCTGGAATTTTCGCATCCGGCCTCGTCGGCGCTGGCCAAGATCTACGAGACCTATTCGTTCAAGGTCATCCCATGGATCGGCGAAATGGTCGCCCAGGACCGTGAGTCCTATCAGTACCTGGTCGAAAGCATCCAGCGCTTCCCCGATCAGGAAACGCTGAAAGGCATGATGGTCAAGGCCGGTTTCGCCCGCACCAGCTACACCAACTATTCCGGCGGCATCTGTGCCCTGCATGAGGGCTGGGCCTGAGCCCAAGACACCGTATGGCCCGCCTCAGTTCATGGCCGCGCTTGCTCCGCACCGGGCTGGTCCTGCTGCGTCATGACGCGCTGATCCCGAAGGAAGCGTCACCGCTTCTGCCGCCGGTGGCGCGCTTTTTCGCTAATATCCTGCGCGCCTTGTTCGCCAGGAAGGAAAACCTGCGGCCGGGCCAACGCTACGCCAAGGCCTTCCATGATCTGGGCCCCGCCTTCATCAAGCTTGGGCAGGTTCTGTCGACCCGTGGCGATATCTTCGGCAAGCAGTTCATCACCGACCTGAGCCACCTCAAGGACAAGCTACCGCCGTTTTCCGAAGCGGTCGCCAGGGCGACCATCGTCGAGTCGCTGGGCAAGCCGGTTGAGGCCATCTTCTCCGAATTCGGCGAAGTGCTGGGCGCCGCCTCGATTGCCCAGGCCCATCGTGCCACCCTGCTCGATGGCCGCAAGGTGGCGGTCAAAATTCTCCGCCCGCACATCGAAGAAACCATCGCCGCCGATATCGACATGCTGATGCTGGGCGCCCATCTGGTCCATGCCTTTGTGCCGGTGACGCGCCGCCTTGAGCCCGAAGCCTTTGTCGAGACGGTCGCCCAGTCGCTGCGCCTTGAGCTCGACCTGCGTCTCGAAGCCTCGGCCTGCGATGAGATCGGCCAGATCATCAATGCCGAACCCTATATGCGCGCCCCCAAGGTCGTCTGGCATCAGGTATCGCGCCGCGTCATCGTCACCGAATGGGCCAACGGCACGCCGCTTTCGTCGCCCGAAGCGCTGCACCTGCCGGGGCTGGATCACAAGGAATTGGCCGACAACCTGATCCGGGCGTTTTTGTCCCAGGCGCTCGACCACGGCGTCTTCCATGCCGACCTCCACGAAGGCAACCTGTTCGTCCAGGCCCCCGCCGTGCTGACCGCTATCGACTTCGGCATTGTTGGCCGCCTGCGCCCGCAGGAACGCAGATATCTGGCCGAAATGCTGTGGGGCTTCCTGCGCCGCGACTACAAACGCGTTGCCGAGGTCCATTTCGAAGCCGGCTATGTGCCGCGCACCCACAATGTCGACAGCTTCGCCCAAGCCCTGCGCGCCGTCGGCGAGCCTGTGCTGGGCCAGAAGGCCACCGAAGTGTCGATGGGCCGCCTGCTGACGCAACTGTTTGAAATTACGGCACAGTTCGACATGCACCTGCGCCCGGAACTGGTCCTGCTGCAAAAGACCATGGTCAGCGTCGAGGGCGTCGCCCGCCGCATCTACCCCGAGCACAATCTCTGGGAAGCCGCCCGTCCTGTGGTCAAGGCATGGATCTCACGTGAGCTGTCGCCGCTGGTCGAAGCCCGGCGCCTGCTGGAAAAGCTGATCAAGCGGCTCGATGAACCGGCGCCGGCGGTGGTTGTCACGCCCGACGACGGTCGCGACCTCAAGGCCGAACTGCGCCACAGCCGGACGCTCAGCTATATTGCCCTGACCGTGGCGGTGATTTCACTGGGCGTGCTGGTCTGGATGGCTATTCGCTAAATCCTTGCGGATAAAGGCGATCATCGGCTCATAGAGTTCCTTCTGCGCCGGCGTCAGGCTGTCCTCGGCCAGCGGCTGGTAGTTGGCCATCAGCCGCGCTGTCTCGGCATCTTCCGCGATCCATTGCCGCCAGTCCCACGTACCCGTACCGACCAGGACAATGTCCGGGCGGCGCGTGGCCAGGTCACGATTGGTCACCGCGCGATCGTTCTTCAACCAACCTTGCAGACGCGCGGCGGTCGCAGCATCGGGATGACGCCTCAGCAACTTGATCGCATTGACCGTGACCCAGCGGCTGGAGTAGGTGCCCGCCCACGAACCGCCTACTTCGGTGGTCAGCGGATGACCGGGCGTCAGGTCGGACGTGATCGACATGACGGTCGGCGCGGTCACCGCCGCACGGATCGGTGCAACGAGCTTTCGACCGCCGTAACCGGCGCCGATGAAAACGCTATAGGTGACAAGATTGAGCAGTACGGCGGCGACCGCAGCGATCGCATAGATTTTTTCACGTCCCTTGCCGGACGTCGCCGTTACCAGACCGGTTGCCAGCATCAAAAGGGCCACAGCCGGATAGGCCTGGTAGGGCCAGCCGCGCCCCTGGATCAGGAAGGCGACGAAGAAACCAGCGAATCCGGCCAAAAGCACGCCGATGGCGGGCCCGGCCTGCCGCCCGCGCAGCGCCAGCCCAAGTGCCACCACCGCAATCACACACGCCTTGACATTGGTGGAATGAAGGTAATCAAGCCACGGCCGGCGCAGTGGCGTGTAGACGTCCATCAGCAGCGGCAGAACCTCATGCGGATAGGCCGGCAGGCAAAGCCAGACCCAAGCCGCGAGAAGCAGCGTCGTTCCACCAGCGGCCATCGCCTCCGGCGCAAAAAGCGCGCGCCAGTTGCGCCGGCTGATCGCCAGCCACAGGCAGGCCGTAACAATACCGAGCGCGAAATAGGGCTTGATCATCGGCGCCAGCCCGGCCAGCACGCCTGCCACGACGATCTCGCGCCATCCGATGGCCTGCCCGTCCGCCCGCAAAATCAGCAGCCCGAACAGCGGCAGCATCAGGATCAGCGCCACATGCTCGCGCTCGCCGAACGCCGACAATGGCGCGACCAACACGACAAACAGGCTGACCGGCAAGACCCAGCGGTCCTTAACGCACCGGCTGAAAAAGACCGCCGAACCTGTCCCGGCCAGCAGGACCATGACGGTGAACACCGGCTCGGCCGCCAGACCGCTCAGGCGCTCGACAACGGCGGCGGGCAGATAGACGAATACCGCCATCGGTGGATTGGTTTCGACAATATCGTGATAAAGCGCCGCCCCGTGCAGAAAGGCGCGGCAATTGCTGATCAGCCAGTCGATATTGGGGTCGAGCGGTGCGAACAGGCGGATAACCACCGCCAGCGCGATCACCGCCAGCGGCCAGCCATGTCTGGAAAGAAAATGCAGCGCCCGAGCCATGCCGGCACTATCGGCTTGAGGCGTTACGATCGGATAAACTCAACGTCGGGGCGCGAGCACAAGCTGACACGCCGCTGCCACCTCTTCGAGCAAGGCCTGCGCTTCGCTGCGGTCCTTGAACAGACCGGGCAGTTTCAGCTTCTTGCCTGATTTCAGGATCAGGGCGACGATATAGCGATCCGGGTGATTGCTGTCCGCAACGCTGTTGATCTCGGCGCGCTCGATGTCTGTTCGGCCCCAGCTTTCCGTACGTTTGCCGAGCGGATGCACGCTGTCGCAGCGAACATTGACAGAATCTAGAGTCCAGGTCGTGTCGGCAGTGAACAGAGCATTGCCGAAACAGAAGACAAACCCGACCCCGGCAAACATGCCGACGGCCATACACAACCAGGTCAGGAAATCGCCGTGCACCTTCTGTCCAAAGAAAATCGCCCCGGCCACCAACAGCGCCAGGGGCGGGCTCAGCAAGAAATGTAGCCGCCGCGTTTCGGGGCTATAGCCATCGCGTAAAATCATCCCTCATCCCCCTGAGCGCGCTTGGCTTTGCGGGCCGCTTCGATCTCTTTCTGTTGTTGCCAGTAATCCGCGCCGGTTTCCGGTTTCATCAGGATGCGCGGCGCACCGTCCTTGGTCATCACGGCAAAGGTATTGCTCTCGGCGTTATAGAACAGTGTGTCGCCATTGCCGCGTTTAAGTTTTTCGGTCTCCGGCGGCGGGCTATGGATAAAGCCGTGGACCTTGGCCAGGAAGGCCTCGTAAGAGACCACGCCGAACTCCGAACCGTGATGTTCGAACTGGTAATGCGCATTGTCGGAGGCCGAATATTTGCGGCTCACCGACCACAGCGGCCAGTCGCCATAGCGCGTATCGCTGATCGCGGCGTGAGCCGCCTCCGGCGCGGCTTCGCTGACGATCGGCATCGAAGCTTCCTCGATATTGTCTTCGGAAGCTGATGATTTGGAGCTTTGCGCCCATATCGGCGCAGCAACGGGCCTGATGGCGTCCGAAGCGGCCTTGCCTTCGCCGTCGGCCATCACCGCCGACGGGCCGGCGTCGCAGGCGCCCAGCGCTAATAAAAACAGGACTCCCCAGCCTGCGAAACGCATTCCCGCCCTTGCTCCCTTGCTTCGCTGCCGCCATCTATGGCACACCGCACCGGGCGTGAGAAGGCTGGGTTATGGACGACGCAAAACGCATACTGCTGATCATCGGCGGCGGCATCGCTGCCTATAAGTCGCTGGAGCTGATCCGCCTGATCAAAAAGGCCGGCCCGCAGGTCCGTGTGGTCATGACCAAGGCCGCGCATCAGTTCATCACACCGCTGACCGCCGCCTCGCTGTCAGGTGACAAGGTCTATGACCACCTGTTCGACCTGACCGACGAGACCGAAATGGGCCACATCATGCTGTCGCGTCAGGCCGAGCTGATCGTCGTAGCCCCGGCCACCGCCAACCTGATCGCCAAGGCCGCCACCGGCCAGGCCGATGACCTGGCCACCACGCTTTTGCTCGCCACCGACAAGCCCGTACTGATGGCCCCGGCCATGAACGTGCGCATGTGGCACCACCCTGCCACGCAGCGGAATCTGACCCAGCTTACGGCCGATGGCGTATCGTTCGTCGGCCCCGACGAAGGCGACATGGCCTGCGGCGAATATGGCCTGGGCCGCATGAGCGAGCCAGAGGCCATTCTTGCTGCTATTCAAGACCGTCTCGGCCACAACCAGCGCCTGAAAGGCCGCAAGGCCATCGTCACCGCAGGGCCGACCTTTGAACCGCTTGATCCGGTGCGCGGCCTGACCAACCGGTCTTCCGGCAAGCAGGGCTATGCCATCGCCGAACGGCTGGCACGCGAAGGCGCCGAGGTGACGCTGGTCTCCGGCCCGGTCGCCCTGCCCACCCCGCCGGGCGTCAAACGCATCGATGTCGAAACCGCTCAACAGATGTTCGACGCCGCCCATGCCGCCCTTCCGGCCGACGTGTTCGTCGGTGTGGCGGCGGTCGCCGATTGGCGTGCCAAACAGATAGCGACTGAAAAGCAAAAGAAGACCGCCGACAACGAAACCCAGATCACCTTGATCAAGAATCCCGACATCCTCGAAGCCATCTCCAAGCACCTCGAGATGCGGCCGCGCCTGGTTGTCGGTTTTGCCGCCGAAACCGGTGCGTTGGAAGACTATGCCCGCGCCAAGTTGGCCTCGAAAGGCTGCGACGCCATCGTCGCCAACGACGTGTCGTCCAAGGGCGGCGGCACCGGCGTTTTTGGCTCGGCGCACAACCACGCCATCCTGCTCGACCTGCAGGGCTTTGCCGAGATTCCCGGCGACACCAAGACCGCCGTGGCCGATTTCCTGGCCGATTATATCCACAAGCGGCTGGGTTAAGCGGCACTTTGCCCCTGTAGCCACGCGCGGAATCGTGACAGGTTAACGAAACCTTAATTGCGGAGTCCGCCATGAACGCCCACGTCTCGCCCGAACCGATCGCTCAGGTCGTGCAGCTTGCCCACGCGGCGGACCTGGCCCTACCGGCCTATGAAACCGATGGCTCCGCCGGCCTCGACCTGCGCGCCGCCGTTGCGGAAGACGCGCCACTGACGCTGAAGCCAATGCAGCGCGCCCTGGTGCCGACGGGCCTGAAGATCGCTGTCCCCCAGGGCTACGAAGTGCAGGTCCGCCCGCGCTCCGGCCTGGCGTTGAAATTCGGCATCACCTGCCTCAACTCACCGGGCACCATCGATAGCGACTATCGCGGCGAGGTCGGCGTCATCCTGATCAATCTGGGTTCGGAAGACTTCGTCATCCGCCGTGGCGACCGCATCGCCCAGATGATCGTCGCCCGCCATGCCCGCATCAGCTGGGAAATCCTCGATTCCCTTGACGCGACGTCACGTGGCGAAGGCGGCTTCGGATCGACCGGCCGTTAACCGGTCTTGATCTGAAATCGTAAAAAACGCACCGACTTTTCCACAGTTTTCGATTTCTCGCAGTGAATTGGCCTTTGCCAGCGCAAGGGCTTGCTGGAGCTTGATTTTTCGCCCTTGAGGCGAGGTTTACTCGCGCGGCAACACACATATGTGATCGAATAACCACATTCGAGGGACTATGCACGTCTCCCGAAGCGGCGAACATTGGTTTGCGACGTATCCATATCGATTTTTAACGCTGTGAACCGGTCGAATAATCCGGACACGGCAGGCCTCCCATCCGCCCTCTCGTGAAAGACGGCGATAACACTAACCCCTGCGGGCCCCTTCCTGGCCGGCAGAGAGAGACTTGCATGATCTGAAACGCGCCGGGCTAGGCGCAATCGAAAGACAGTAACATGAGTGAGCTGACGCAACTTTTTTGGGCCATGGTCGATTCCACCTCGGCAGCCCTTATCGGTCTCAACCCGGTGCCGGTTCTGGTCATCAGTTTATTCATAGGTCTGGCTTTCGGCGGTCGATTGTATTGGCTCAAGGCGCTGGTTTCAGTAATTCCGGCCGTAGTTGTGTCGTCGCTGTGGCCGCTGGCCTCGAATGTCGGCGCCATCTGGCCCGATATCGGCGAGATCGAACCGCAGATCCAGCTCATCATCCTGTTCGGCACCGCCTGGCTGGTGATCCGGGCCGCCGCCCTGTTCAAGGGCGGAGTCAGCCTGGCATCGCGTCAGTCGCGCAAGTTCGCCGTATCCGAAGGCTAGGCAAAATCAGACCGAATGAACCATTGTTCATCCGCGGTTCATCTTGGCTTGCCGAAAATGATTAATACCGGTTAAATATGGGCAATTAGGGACAAATATCCGGGGCGATCAGTAGCGTATCTTTTCTCGTAAAACGAACCGATAAAGGACTAAGCTCATGAACGATATATGGAATTTCATCCTGTCGCTTGGCGACGGCCTGCAAGACGCCCTGGCGACCGTTGATCTTCTGATGGTGCTGATCGTCGGCCTGGTCATCGGCCTCCTCCAACCCAAGCCCGACAGACTGGCGCTCAAGGCCTTGCTGGCCGTCGCCATTGTCTACGGCATCCGCCTGCTGCTGCCGAGCCTGTCCGGCCACCGCGTCAGCCTTCCGGACATGCGCCACCTCGGCGCCGTTGTGCAGGTCTTCCTGATGTACGTGTTTGGCTATGGCGTCATCGGCGTCATCGGCGCGCTCAAGGCGGGCATGAAGTTCGAGGCAAAGAAGGCCTGATCGCTCTTCAAACCTTATGAAAAAGGCCTTTCCTCACGGAAAGGCCTTTTTTACATCCCCAGCACGTCCTGCATGTCGTAGATGCCCGCCTTTTGCTTGCGGCCCCACAGGCCGGCCTGGATGGCGCCGCGTGCGAACATGGTCCGGTCGCGGGCGGAATGCGACAGGGTGAGGACCTCGTCTTCAGAAGCGATGACAGCGGAATGTTCGCCGACAATGCCACCAGCGCGGATGACCGAAAAACCGATCGTGCCCTCTTGGCGCGCGCCGGTAATGCCATCGCGGGCGGCGACCTTGACATCCTCCAGACGCACGCCGCGCCCGAAAGCGGCCGCTTCGCCCATCATCAGGGCGGTGCCAGAAGGGGCATCGACCTTGTGCTTATGGTGGGCTTCGGTGATTTCGATGTCCCAGTCGGCGGCCTGTAGGCGTGCCGTCACCTGCTTGATCAGACCGGTGAGCAGATTGACCCCCAATGAATAATTACCCGACCGGATGATCACGACCTGCTCGGCGAAGTTGGGAATCCGGCTGATCTGCTCAGGGGTGAAGCCGGTCGAACCGATGACGTGGACCAGCGGACGCGGACGGCTGAGACCTTCGTTGGCGCACGCTTCGAGCAGCGCCAGAGACGACTCCGGCGTGGTGAAATCGATCAGCACGTCCGCTTTGACGAGGTTCGGCAGGTCATCGCGGCCGAATTTGGCGGCAATCGGCAGTTTCGACTGATCGAGGACGCGCAGGACGGCCTGACCCATGCGGCCCTTGCAGCCGCTGACAGCGAAACGAGTGGACGGTGCAGCCATTTGAAAACCCTATCGGAACGATCACCCTCTTTCGGGTGACCGTTCCGATAGGGTTTCAATGCCTGCCGGTCAATCTCGTTTTCTTTGGAATGGTTCCAAGGTGCTTCGCACCTTGGCCCGCGGAGCGCCTTGCCTATTGGGCCGCCGTACCCGTAATATCATCCCAGAAGCGCTTGGCCTTGTGCATGAAGCCTTGGGTCTGGGCATAGGTCTGGGTCTCGGAAATCGCCGCGAACTCTTTCATCAGCTCTTTCTGCCGCGCATTCAGGCTCTTCGGCGTCTCGACGAACAGCTCGACGACCAGATCGCCCTTCTGCCGTGAATTGAGGCCCGGCATGCCCCGGCCCTTGAGCTTGACCTTATGGCCGGTCTGCGCCCCTTCCGGGATTGCCACTTCCAGCTTGCACTGGCCATCACAGTTCTCGCCGCCCATCAGGCACGGCACATCCAGCACACCCCCCAGCACAGCCGTCGACATCGGCACCGGGATCGAACAATGCAGGTCCAGCCCGTCGCGCTCGAAGATATCGTGCTCAGCCACCGTCAGGAAAATGTAGAGATCGCCCTTTGGACCGCCCTGGCCGCCCGCCTGGCCTTCGCCCTTGAGCAGGATGCGCGCGCCATCATCGACACCGGCCGGGACGCGGACCTTGAGGTCCTTGGTCTGGCGAACCTGACCGTGACCACGGCACTTTTCGCAGGCGTCCTTGATGGTCTGGCCCTGGCCGTTACACGACGGACAGGTGCGCTCGACGGCAAAGAAGCCGTTCGACGCCCGCACGCGACCCGCGCCGCCGCAAGTCTGGCAGGTCTGCGGCCGGGTGCCGGGCTTGGCGCCGGACCCGCTACAGGCCTCGCAGGTCATCGTCGTCGGGACCGTGATCTCGATCTCGGCGCCCTTATAGGCCTGCTCCAGCGTAATTTCGTAGTCGAAGCGGACATCAGCCCCGCGCTGCGGCCCGTTCGGGCGGCGCTGCTGGCCGAAGATGTCGCCGAACATTTCCGAGAAGATGTCCTCGACGTTCGAGAACCCGGCCCCGCCACCGCCAAAGCCGCCAAACCCGGCGCCACCGAAACCACCGCCAGCGCTCTGACCGTTCATGCCGGCATGGCCGAAGCGGTCATAGGCCGCGCGCTTCTGCGGATCACTCAGGACGCCATAAGCTTCGTTGACTTCCTTGAAGCGCGCTTCAGCGCCGTCGTCGCCGTGGTTGCGATCGGGATGGTGCTCCATCGCCTTCTTGCGGAAGGCCGACTTGAGAGCGCCGTCATCGACGGTCCGCTCGACTTCCAGCACTTCGTAATAACAACGCTTGTTCATGGCACTCGCCCGGATATCAGCCGTATCAATATAGCCGCGAAGTCTTGCGCGCGCGTTACCGGCTTACAGGTCTCTGTTGTAAGGAAATATAAGGTTTGATGCAGCGACGGCAAGGAGTCAAACCTTGCCGTCGTCATTACATCACCGACGGGCGCCGCATTTACTTCCAACGGGGGAAAGATAGCGCCCATCTCAGTCGCCCTTAGGCGCTTTTCTTGTCGTCGTCGACTTCTTCGAATTCGGCGTCGACGACACCGTCATCGGCCGCCTGTTCGGCTGTTCCGCCTTCGGCGCCCGGCTGGCCGTACATGGCTTCACCGAGCTTCATCGAGGCCTGGATCAGGGTCTGCGACTTCGCCTTGATGTCTTCGGCGTCTTCGCCATCCTTGGCCGCCTTGAGGTCGGCAAGGGCGGTTTCGATCGCCGTCTTGTCCTCGGCCGATACCTTGTCACCGAATTCCTTCAGCGACTTCTCGGTCGAGTGGATCATGGCGTCGGCCTGGTTGCGGGCTTCGATGAGTTGCTTGCGCTTCTCGTCTTCGCCCTTGTTGGCTTCGGCGGTCTTGATCATTTCCTCGATGTCCGCGTCGGAAAGGCCGCCATTGGCCTGGATGCGGATCGAGTGCTCCTTGTTGGTCGCCTTGTCCTTGGCGTGGACGTTGACGATGCCGTTAGCGTCGATGTCGAAGGTGACTTCGATCTGCGGCACGCCGCGCGGCGCCGGCGGGATGCCGACCAGGTCGAACTGACCCAGCAACTTGTTGTCCTGCGCCATCGGGCGTTCGCCCTGGAAGCAGCGGATGGTCACGGCCGACTGATTGTCGTCGGCGGTCGAGAAGACCTGCGACTTCTTGGTCGGGATGGTGGTGTTGCGTTCGATCAGCGGGGTGAACACGCCACCCAGCGTCTCGATGCCCAGCGTCAGCGGCGTGACGTCAAGCAGCAGCACGTCCTTGACGTCGCCTTGCAGCACGCCGGCCTGGATGGCAGCGCCGAGCGCCACGACTTCGTCCGGGTTGACGCCCTTGTGCGGCTCGCGGCCAAAGAAGGTCTTCACAGCTTCCTGGACCTTGGGCATGCGGGTCATGCCGCCGACCAGGACCACTTCGTCGATGTCCGAAGCCTTGAGGCCGGCATCCTTCAGAGCCTGCTGGCACGGCCCGATCGTCTTCTGGATCAGGTCTTCGACCAGGGATTCCAGCTTGGCGCGGGTCAGCTTCAGGTTCAGGTGCAGCGGACCCGAGGCGTTCATCGAGATGAAGGGCAGGTTCAGGTCGTATTGCGCGACGGTCGACAGTTCCTTCTTGGCCTTTTCCGCTTCTTCCTTGAGGCGTTGCAGGGCCAGCTTGTCGGAACGCAGGTCGGTACCGTTTTCCTTCTTGAACTCGTCGGCGAGGTAATCGACGATGCGCATGTCGAAGTCTTCACCGCCGAGGAAGGTGTCGCCATTGGTCGACTTCACTTCGAAGACGCCGTCGCCGATTTCCAGCACGGACACGTCGAAGGTGCCGCCGCCGAGGTCGTAAACGGCGATCTTCTTGCCGTCGTTCTTGTCGAGGCCATAGGCCAGGGCAGCCGCGGTCGGCTCGTTGATGATACGCAGGACTTCGAGACCGGCGATCTTGCCCGCGTCCTTGGTCGCCTGACGCTGGGCGTCGTTGAAGTAGGCCGGAACCGTGATGACGGCCTGGGTAACGGTTTCACCGAGATAGGCTTCGGCGTCTTCCTTCATCTTTTGCAGGATGAAGGCCGAGACCTGCTGCGGCGAATAGTCCTTGCCGTGGGCCTTGACCCAGGCATCGCCCGAGGGGCCCTTGGAGATTTCGTAAGGGACCATGCCCTTGTCCTTCTGCACCATCGGGTCCGTATAGGTGCGGCCGATCAGGCGCTTGATGGCGAAGAAGGTGTTGGACGGGTTGGTGACGGCCTGGCGCTTGGCCGGCTGGCCGATGAGACGCTCCGAGTCGTCGACGATGGCGACGACCGACGGGGTCGTGCGGACGCCTTCGGCGTTTTCGATGACCTTGGGGTTCTTGCCGTCCATGACGGCCACACAAGAGTTGGTCGTCCCTAAGTCGATACCGATGATTTTAGCCATGGGTCTTAAATCTGCTCCGTTTAAGGCGAATGGTGCCCGCTAGAGGCAATCTGCGCAGCCTTATTAAGAAAGCACCGCGCTTGTCCATCCCCCGGTGAGATGAAATTGACGTTTTTTTCAGGACCGCCCTGTGCGGATGAGCCTGAAATCAGCTCCGGATATGGGAAATATTGAAGTCGCCGCAAGGGTTACAGAGTCAAAAAGTTTAAAGGCTCAAATACCCAAAAAAACTTCGTCAAATTGGCGTATTGCCTCCTGATGGCAAAGGCGTAAAACCTCCTTCCCGGGCAACTATGGGTTCAGGAGCAATATAATGGCCGACACCAATCCC
Source organism: Pseudomonadota bacterium (assembly GCA_048497915.1). GTDB lineage: Bacteria > Pseudomonadota > Alphaproteobacteria > Caulobacterales > Caulobacteraceae > Asticcacaulis. Next base: position 20,466 of record JBEHYZ010000030.1, on the reverse strand, counting down.
AACATCACCCGTCCCGAAGGCGCTGAACCGTCCGACTTTCATGTAAGCCGCCGCGGGATCGCCAAAGCAGCTTCAAGCCTGTTCTTCTTCGGCTATGCGCTGGGCGCCGGACCGGTGAACGCCGAGGCCATCACCACCGACACCGACGGCCTGTTCGTCAAGGACCTGGCCATCCCGCCACTGACGCCGGAAGGCAGCTATAAGATCCCGGCCTATGTCGCCATGCCCGACAAGCCCGGCAAGCACCCGACCGTGTTCGTGGTCACCGAAGTCTTCGGCCTGCACGACCATATCCGCGACATCTGCCGACGCCTGGCCAAGCAAGGTTACTGCGCCATGTCGATCGATTTCTTCGCCCGCAAGGGCAATGCGGCCGCTACCACTGACTTCAACCAGATCAAGGGCCTGGTCGAGAGCGCCTCGTATACGCAGGTGATGAACGACATCAAGGCGGCCATCAAATGGCTGGGCGATCCCGGCGATATCGGTCAGCCGCATGGCCTACTCGGCGGGCGCAAGTTCGCCGACCTGCAGCGGCTGGGCATCACCGGCTTCTGCTGGGGCGGTTCGCCGGTGTGGATGGCGGCAGCCACCATCCCGGAAGTCAAGGCGGGCGTCGCCTTCTACGGCCGGCTGGAACGCCCGGCCAAGGACCAGTTCCTCGGCGCCGAAGACCGCCCGTGGCCGGCCGACATTGCCTCTACGCTGACCAAGCCGGTGCTGGGGCTCTATGCCGACGGCGACCAGGGCATCACGCAGGACTCGGTCAAGCGCATGAACGACGCGCTCAAGGCCTCCGGCAAGACGCCGAGCCACATCATCGTCGAGCCCAACACCCAGCACGCCTTCTTCGCCGACTATCGTCCCAGCTATAACGAAGCGGCGGCCAAGGACGGCTGGGCCAAGCTGCTCGACTGGTTCAAGACCTATCTCTGAACCATGCGATCTGTCGTCCCGATCGGCATCGCCTGCCTGTGTCTCGGGCTGGCCTTGCCCTGCGCCGCCCGGCCCATCGCCGACGGCGAGCGCTTCACCGGCCCGGAGGGTTACACATGGGCGGCCCAGACCGGCGGCAAGCCCTACAGCCTGAGCATCGACGGCGATACCTACCGCTTCGAGATCAGGACCGACGACCACTGGTCGCACGACGTCGGCAGCGTCCGCAACCGCTCCGAAATCACCGGCCTGACCGTGCCGGCTCAGGGCTGGTCGTCCCTTTCCTACGAAATCATGATCGAAAAGGGCGATTTCTCCGCGCCGGGCGAACATGTCATCGGCCAGAGGCACGCCACCCGCGACGCCGATGACGCGCCCCACGAGCATCCTGACATCGCTTTCCGGATCACCCAGGGCGGGAAGCCGGTCCTGACCGTGGCGGGGTCCACGGAACAGCCGCTCAAGACCATACCGAAGAGCCAGTATCCGTGGAAAGGCCGCGCCGACCAATTCGCCTCCGGCGTCTGGCACCGCCTGCGCATCGACGCCCTGTCTGGAGAGAACGGCTGGGTCGACCTGTGGCTGGACGGCCAGCTGATGAAAACCAACGCCGCCGACCTCCATACCTATTCCGGCCCGTTCGGCTACGTGAACGCCGAGGACGATTACTGGAAGTTCGGCGACTACTGCGCTCACGGTACGGTTTCGCCTGTCGCCGTCAAGGTCCGCCACATCCATCTGGAAACCGCGGCCGCTCCGCCGGCAACGAAATAACATAGCCGCGCGACGGCAAGGCGACGCCTCAGCGTGCAATCCCCAAAGATCATATATTTGGGAGACTGCGCCATGATCCGTAAAGCTCTGCTGGCCACCGCTGCCGTGGCGGCCCTGTTCATGGCGACTCCCACCTTCGCAGCAGGCTGGCAGGACCAGAGCGTGGCCGAGGTCCAGGCAACCTGGGTCAATCCGCCCGCCAAATACGGCCCCGAGCCCTATTTCCAGCTCGCCACCACGATCGATAACCTCCGGCTGGAACTCGACAAGGTCAAGGCGCTCGGCTTTCAGGGCGTCGCCGTGCAGTACAACCTGCCCAAGGCCGGCGAGCCGAAGATGGACTACCTGTCGCCGGAATACTTTGCCTATTTCAAGCAGTTCGTCGCCGAAGTGAAAAAGCGCGACATGCACATCTGGATCGTCGACGATGCCGGCTACCCCTCCGGCTTCGCTGGCGGCAAGTTCACCACCGACGCCCCGGACCTGCGCATGCAGGCGCTCAGCCTGGCGCAGAAGTGGCCAGTGACGAGCGGCGCGACGCTCGACCAGGATGCCCCGGCCAACACCGTCGCCGTCACCGCCATGTCCGCCGATGGCAAGACTGTGCAGGTGCCTTTCAAGGGCGGCAAGATCCACTGGACCGCGCCTGAGGGCGACTGGACCGTCAACCTCGTCACCCATATCTTCAAGACCTCGCCCACCCGTTCAGACACCAACCCGACCCGCGCCAAGGACGAGAGCCAGTCGCTGCAGGACTACATGGACCCGGCGGCGACGGCCCGCTACATCGCCTTCACCCACGACGCCTACAAGGCCGCCGTCGGCGACGAATTCGGCAAGACCATCCTCGGTTTCCGCGGCGACGAGCCCGATTTCTCCATACCCGGCCTGCCGTGGACGCCGAAGTTCTTCGACCGCTTCCAGGCGGAAAAAGGCTACGATATCCGCCCGTACCTGGCCAGCTTCCTGCAAGGCCGCAACGCCCCACGTACCCCTGAAGTCGCCCGCGCCTGGGCCGACTATAACGACGTCATGAGCCTGATGTTCGCGGACGGCTTCTTCAAGCCGCTCGGCGACTGGACAGCAAAGAACGGCCTGGGCTACCAGGTCCACCTCAACCACGAGGAACTGCAGCTCGACCTGGTTCGCAGCGAGGGCGATTTCCTGCGCGATATGAAGCCGCTGCAGGTGCCGGGCGTCGACACCATCTGGCACCAGGCCTGGACCGACACCGTCTCCGATTTTCCGCGTTTTGCGAGTTCAGCCGCCCACCTCTATGGCCGCCAGCATGCCATGACCGAGAGCTTCGCCGCTTTCCGGCCGCAGCCTGACCTCGCCATCGCCCGCTACGTCGTCAATATGCAGCTGGTCCGCGGCATCAACATGGTCGAGATGATGAATGTCGGCTACGGCGCCAACGGCTTCCGCAGTCCGGCCTACATGCAGGACCCAGGATTCCCTGACCTCGCCGTCTATACCCGCCGCCTGAGCTACCTGATGTCGCAGGGCCAGCCGGCGGCACATGTCGCCGTCCTGGTGCCGCGCGCCCCGTTCTACATGGGCGAAAAAGCCGCCGACGATATGTCCGTTTCGACCGAGCGTCTGCTGTCGGAAAACCAGATCGACTTCGACCTGATCAACGAGGACGCCGTCACCAGCGACCTGAAGGCGGTCAAGGGCGGCTTTACCACCCTGAGCGGCAACACCTACCGCACCATCGTCATTCCGATGGCTGACCTTCTTACCAGCAAGGCGGTCGCCAAGCTGAAGGCGTTTGCCCAAAATGGTGGCCAGGTGCTGTTCCTCGGCCGTTTCCCCACCCAAATCACCGACAAGGCCTATAAGGACGCCCGCCCGGCAACGGCGGCCGACTTCGCCTGGGCCACCTTGCAGCCGGATATGCTCGATGCCACCCCGGTCCCGCCCGCCCAGCCGCCAGCGTCGGCGCCCGGCCCGCTTAACCCGCCGGCCGCCCTGGTGACGGCCGTGCATAAGGCCGTCGGCACGGACGACCTGGCCCTGGCCACCCCCGACACCGGCGTCAAATACACTCACCGGACGCTAAAGGACGCCTCGGTCTTCCTGCTGTTCAACGAACAGAATGCGGCGGTCAACAACACTGTCACATTACGGGCCAGCGGCCACACGGTCGAGATCTGGGACCCACAAAACGGCACCACGGCGCCGGTTACGGACGCCACAGCCAGGGACGGCACGATCACCTTGTCGCTGGCGCTCGATCCTTATGCTACAAGGATTTTCGTCATCCGCCCGTAACCTCGCGTGTCACGCCCCGTCGCCTAGCACAGGTCTTGCACCCCGCATTGGCTATCGTTTTTCGTGGGGCGAAAATGGTATCCAAACACGCGATGATGCAGCTGTTCGGCGAAGCCGCCAGCGCCAGCCGCCTGACTTCCCTGGTGCAGCGCCGTTACGGCGGCGCCGGCACGATCTTCGTGCTGCACAGTATCGTATCCGATCAGGATTTCCTGCCCAAGGAAAGCATCCATACCTCGGCCGGATTCCTCGACGCCATGGTCCGGCACTACCAGCGCCAACGCATCCCGATCGTCTCCCTGTCCGACGCCATGGACCGTGTGAACAGCCGGTCGCGCCAGCGCTTCGTCTGCTTCACCTTCGATGACGGCTACCGCGACAACCTGACCCTGGCCCTGCCGATCTTCCGCAAGCACGGCGAGCCGTTCTCGATCTATGTGTCGAACGCCTTCCTCGACCGCACCTATCCGGACCATGCGCGCGGCCAGCTGCGCCACCTGATCAACGACCATGACGCCATCGACACCGGCGTGTTCGCCAGGCCCCTGCGCGCCACGACACCACAGGAAAAGATCAGCGCCTATCACGCTCTGCGCCGCCTCATCGATCGTCTCGGTGAAACCGAACGCGAGGACCTGTTCCGCCGCCACGGTCTCCCGCGCGTCGAAGCGCTCGACCGCGATTTCATGACCACCGCCGAACTCAAGGCCGCCGCGGAAAACGAGCCGCTGCTGGACATCGGCGGCCAGACCCTGAGCCGCAAGCCTCTGAGCCATCTCGACGACGTGATCGCCTATGACGACATCTGCCGCAACAAGGCCGCCGTCGAAGCCATCATCGACCGGCCGCTGCACCACTTCGCCTATCCGTGCGGCGACGCCGGCAGCTGCGGTGAGCGCGATTTCATACTGGTGAAAAAAGCGGGCTATGAAACCGCGGCCACCACCCGCCGCGGCAACCTGTTCCCGGCGCACAACGAAAGCCGCTGGTCGCTGCCGCGCATGCACTTCATCGGCCCGTGCGAAAGCGTGCCCTTCATGGAAGCCCAGCGCTCAGGCACCTTTGCCGCCGCCGCCTCGGGCTTCGGGAATCCAGTGGTAACCTTGTAATAAAAAAGGCCCTCCGTGTACGGAGGGCCTTAAACACTTTGCACGCAACCAAGCTTATGCCTGCGTGTCGATATTCTCGCCGCTGTTTTCGCTGTCGTGGTCGTAGCCGTTCTTTGACGGCGCCGCCCCAGAAGACGACTGAGCCGCGCCCGCAGTCTTGGCCGCCACCGCCACCATGGCCGGACGAATGACGCGGCCGAACAGCTCATATCCCGCCTGCATCACCATGATGACACCGCCGCCTTCGACATCTGTCGAAGGCTGCTCCATCACGGCCTGATGCAGGTGCGGGTCGAACTTGTCACCCTTCATCGGGTTGATCTTCTTGACGCCGTTCTTCTCGAAGGCGCCCGCCAGTTCCTTTTCGGTCATGTCGATGCCGGCGACGAAGTTCTTGAACGCCGGATCGCTGATCTCGCCGGTCGAGCTCAGCGCCCGTTGCAGCACGTCAGCGACGCCCAGCAAGTCACGGGCAAAGCGCTGGATGGCGAAGGCGCGGGCGTCATTGCCCTCGCGCTCGGCGCGGCGCTTGGTGTTCTCGGCCTCGGCGGCATAACGCAGCGCCTGTTCCTTCAGCGCGGCATTTTCCGCCTGCAGGTCTTCGATCGCCTTGTTGAGAAGCTCGGTGGCGTCCGCTTCCAGGTCGCCGCCCGTTTGGTTCTCGATATCTTCACTCATCAGTCTCGTCCTCAAGGTCTCGACGGCCGTTTCAATCGAGCAAACGGCCCAAAATCCGGGCTGTGTAGTCCACAAGTGGGATGATGCGGGCGTAATTCAACCGCGCCGGACCGATCACGCCGATCGCGCCAACGACCTTGGGGCCGCCGGCGCGGGACTCACGCGCCATATAGGGGGCTGCAATAACAGCCGAACCCGACAAAGAAAACAGTTTCGACTCCGAGCCGATGAAAATTCTCACGCCCTGGGCGTCGCGCACGTCGTCGAGCAGGTCGATCAGCTCTTCTTTCTGTTCCAGATCCTCGAACAATGACCGCACCCGTTCCAGGTCCTCCAGGCTTTGCGTCGCCTCCAGCAGATTGGCCTGGCCGCGCACGATCAGCGAGCGCTTTTCGGCGTCACCGCCCGACCAGATGGCCAGGCCCGCTTCGACCAGGCTGGCGGCGGCCTCGTCCAGCTTGCGGCGTTCTTTCTGCAGCTCGACCTTCAGCTCGGCCCCGGCTTCCGACAGGGTACGGCCCTTGAGGTGGACGCTGAGATAGTTCGACGCCTCCATCAGTACCGACGGCGTCATGCCCGCCTGCAACGGCATCAGGCGGTTTTCCACCCGGCCGTCATCATAGACCAGTACGGCCAGCGCCTGGTCGCCGCCAAGCGAGATGAACTCGACGTGCTTCACGCCCGCCTCGAACGACGGCGTCATCACCAGACCCGCCCCACCCGCCAGCCCGGACAGCAGGTTGGAGGCTTCGCGCAACGCCGCCTCGAAGGTCTGGCCCTTGGGCGCCAGCCGCGCCTCGATGTCGCGCTTGGCGTCTTCGGAGAGGTCGCCGATTTCCAGCAGCCCGTCGACAAACAGGCGCAGGCCCTGATGCGTCGGCAACCGGCCGCTGGAAATATGCGGCGCGGTCAGGAGGCCGAGATGCGCCAGATCCTGCATGGTGTTGCGGATGGACGCCGGCGACAACGGAAAATCACGCGACAGGGTGCGCGACCCGACCGGCTCTCCGGTCTCCAGATAGGTTTCGACCACATGGCGGAAGACCTCGCGCGCCCGGCTGTCGAGTTCGCTTAGGCTGGCACCCGAATTCATCAGGCTGGACAAGCGGGAAGGCGGTTTCAAGGGATCCATTGCCCCTGTTTAGCAAAGCTCCCCGTGTCGCGCAAAGCCGCCATATTGCCTTTCCCGCCCGCAAGGATATGCTTCCGGCAAATTGGGGGGAATTCAAGGCATGTCCGGGCTGATCGACGGATTGAAATACTGGTGTCTTGACGTCCTGAAAGGCGATCCCATCACAGCTGTACCGACCGCGGGCCTTATTGGCCTTGTGGTGGGGATTGTCCTGGCCATCAAAAGCCGCCGCTGGCGCCTGGTCGCTTTTGCCGCGCCGCTGATCCTCAGCTTCAGCCTGGCCTATCTTCCGGATTGCTTTCGCGGTCACCTGACGGATCGCCAGTTCGATTGGCTTCTGGGCGGCATGCTGCTTGTACAGGCCGTGGTGCTGGCTTACCTGTTTTTGCGTTTCAAGGACGCCCGCTGGGCCGCTTTTTCCCTGGCCGTCTTTGGCATGTGTGTCACCCTGATGGAAGCCGCTGGCGCCGAAATGGCGTTTACTGGCATGTGGATCTGATCGCCTTACTTTCGCTCAAAACGGTGATATGATCCGGGTAATCCTGAGGAGACTGTCTCATGTCTGGTCTGGCTGTTCTGTTCGCATCGTCTGTGCTGGCCACCGCGTTGAATCCGGCTCCGGCGACCGCCCCCTATGGCCCGCAAAGCCAGGCATCGGCGCCCGTGACCAGCCACAGCGACTCAGGCTCGGTGCCTGCCACCCTGGCACCCGGCCTTGTCCGCCCGGCCAGCTATGTCATCCCCCGGCAAAAGGCCTGGCCGGAAGGTCGCGACTTCATGTGCGCCGACGACAAGTGCAAAAAGGTCTATCCGGTCCACAACACCGGCACGCCGATCGAGCGCGAACGCGGACGCCTGGCACGGGACTGAGCCGCGCGACTGAGCAACAAAAAGGTTTCCCCCAGCGGCATGACCTGATAGGGCAGGCGGATTCCCCTACGCCGAGGTCCCGCCATGTCTCATTTCGATGCCCTGTCTGCGTTGAAAACCGTCCGCCCGTCCGGCCGCAGCCCCGACCAGCTGCGCCCCGTGACCTTGGAAACCGGCGTGACGCGCTATGCGGAAGGCTCGTGCCTGGTAACCTTTGGCCACACCAAAGTCCTCGTCACCGCCTCGCTCGAAACCGGCGTGCCGTCCTTCCTGAAGGGCAAGGGCCAGGGCTGGGTGACCGCCGAATATGGCATGCTGCCGCGCTCGACCCACACCCGTTCCCGCCGCGAAGCTGCCGCCGGCAAGCAATCCGGCCGCACTCAGGAAATCCAGCGCCTGATCGGCCGCTCGATGCGCGCCGTTGTCGACCTGAAGGCGCTGGGCGAACGCCAGATCACCCTCGACTGCGATGTCCTGCAGGCCGACGGTGGCACCCGCACCGCTTCGATCACCGGCGCCTGGGTGGCGCTGTCGATGGCCTGCGACAAGCTCATCGCCGACAAGCTGATCGAAAAGTCGCCGATCCTCGATCAGGTGGCCGCCATTTCCTGCGGCATCTATGAAAATACGCCGGTGCTCGATCTCGACTACGACGAGGACTCCAGCGCCGAAACCGACGCCAATTTTGTCATCACCGGCGCCGGCGACTCCGTCGAAATCCAGGCCACCGGCGAAAAGCGCGGCTTCTCGCGCGACGAGTTCAACGCCCTGTTCGACCTGGCCCACGCCGGCTGCAAGACCCTGTTCGACCTGCAAAACAAGGCACTGGGCCGATAAGATGCTCGCTCGCCTGCGCCAGGAAGGCAATCTGATCGTCGGCCTTCTGGTCGCTGTCATTGCCTTCGCCATCGAACACACCCTGCTCGGCAGCGGCCAGACCGTGTCGCTGATCGTCGGCATCGCGTTGGTCGCGGTCATCATCATGATCTCGATCCGCGTCGCCCACCACGCCGAAATCCTGGCCGAAAAAGTCGGCGAGCCCTACGGTACCATGATCCTGACCCTGTCAGCCGTGCTGGTCGAAGTCGTCATCCTGGTCATGATGCTCAGCCACACCCATTCCGAGACGCTGGCGCGCGACACCATCTATTCGGCGGTGATGCTGGACATGAACGGCATCCTGGGCATAGCCGCCATTATCGGCGGGCTGCGCTATGGCGAACAGCCGTACAATGTCGATTCCGGCAACACCTATATCGTCATGATCCTGACCGGCATGGGCGTATCGATGGCCGTACCGGCCTTCATGCCGGAAGTGCAATGGCAGGTCTATTCGGTGTTCACTGCCGCCATCATGATCCTGCTCTACGGCGTTTTCCTGCGTCTGCAGACGACCAAACACTCCTATTTCTTCAGCTATGCCTATGCCGAGACGGGTGAAAGCCATCCAACACACGAAGGCAGCACGTCCTGGTCCATCGCCTGCGTCGCCGCGGGCATCGTCCTGATTGGTCTGCTGGCTGAAATCATGTCGAAGGCATTGGATGACGGCCTGTCCGGCTCGGGCCTGCCGCCGATCGTCGCCGCCATCCTGGTGGCCGGCATCTCGGCCAGCCCGGAGATCCTGACCGCCATGCGCGCGGCTCTGGCCAACCGCATGCAGCCCGTGGTCAACATCGCCCTCGGCGCGTCTCTGTCCACCGTCATCCTGACCGTGCCGGTCATCGAGATCTTCGCCCTGATCACCGGCCAACACATCCAGATGGCGCTGACGCCGACCCAGATGGTGATGACCGGCCTGACCCTGATGGTGGCCAGCATCAACCTCAATGACGGCGAGACCAACGCCATCGAAGGCTGCACCCACTTCGTGCTGTTCGCGGCGTTTATTACCCTCGCCATACTCGGCGTCTAGACGGGACTCTCAGGCCCGTCTTCAGACATGTAGTCCAGCAGATCGCCCGGCGCGCAGTCCAGCGCCCGGCACAACGCATCCAGCGTCTTCAGTCGCACCGCCATCGCGCCCTGGTCACGCAGCACCTCGAGATTGGCAACGCTGATGCCCGTGCGGTCGGACAGCTCGACGATCGACAGCCGTTTCCGGGCGAGAATCTCAGCCAGTCGGACTTTAATCATATGGTCAGGTCCGCTTCCCGGCGCAGGCGCGCGCCTTCCTTGAACACCTCGGCCAGCACGAACACCACCAGCACCGAAAACCAGGTCGTCACGGCCCTGAGGCCGTAGACCGGCTCCATCGGCAGGTCGAACAGGTTGGTCGCCAGGGCGCGTGCCACGTAGCCGAAGATTTCCACCCCGCCGAGCCCGAAGCCGATCCAGCGCAGACGGCGCGTGTTTTCGCGGTGAAAGACGTCGCCCTCAGCCAGGGTCGAGAAGACCTGCCGCGTCCAGTGGGTGATCAGCAGGTAGCCGCTCAGCGACACGGCCAGCCCGAGCGGCACGATGGCACCAAGGCCGATCGGCAGGTCCTCGGTCAAATTGATCCGGCTGGCCACCTCGGCCGCCACGTTGGGCAGGACCAGCAGGCACAGAATGACCAAAAACAGGGCGATGACGAAGACGAACAGCCCGTAATAGACGACGTCGAGCGCCGTTTTCAGCAGGCTGGCGATCGAACGCGGACCCAAAAAGCGCATGGAAGACCTGCGATGGCTTGAGGCGGACAATAACTCCGGTAAAACCGGCGTCATCCTATCGTCACGGAGCGCTCGGCTTTGTCAATTGCGGAGATTTTCCGGCTCGAACGCCAGGCCGACCTGCCGGCCGACCGCAAACGCGCCTGGGTGCGCGCCGCCCGCTTCCTGATCATGGCCGGAGACACCGTTGCCGGGCGCATCGACCTGCGCCTCGGCACGACGGAATTCCTGCGGCTGTACGGCGGCCATATCGGCTATTTCGTCGAGCCCGACTGGCGCGGCCGCGGCCTGGCCGCCTGGGCGGTGCGCCAGGTCCTGCCGCTGGCCCGCGCCGAAGGCTTGACGGAGCTCTGGATAACCTGCAATCCGGACAATCTGGCGTCGCGCCGTTCGGCCGAGAACGCCGGCGCCCACTATATCGAAACCCTTCCCCTGCCGCCCGGCAACGACATGTACAAACGCGGCGACCGGGAAAAAAGCCGTTTCCGGCTGCTGCTCTAGGATTATACCGCATGGCCCTGTCGCTTGTTCCAGGTCAGAAGCTGATCGCCGCCACCCACAATCCCGGCAAGGCCAAGGAGATTTCCGCCCTGCTCGATGGCCGCTTCGAAATCGTCACCGCCGCCAGCCTGAATCTGCCCGAGCCGGATGAGACCGAGGTCAGCTTTATCGGCAATGCCATCCTCAAGGCCCGCCATGCGGCTGACAAGGCCGGCATGGTTGCCCTGGCCGACGATTCCGGCCTCAGCATCACAGCGCTGAACGGCGACCCCGGCGTCTATTCGGCGCGCTGGGCCGGGCCGGACAAAGACTTCGCCCGCGCCTCCGAAGTCATTGGCTACAAACTACAAAAAGCCGAACAGGAGCTGGGCGAGGCGTTCAACCTCAACGCCTGGTTTACCTGCGCCCTGGCTGTCGCGTGGCCGGGCGGTGGTGCCGCCGTGTTCGAAGGCCGCGTCGACGGCACCATCGTCCTGCCGGCGCGTGGAACCAAGGGCTTCGGTTACGATCCGATCTTCCAGCCTAACGGCTATGACATTACCTTCGCCGAGATGGACCCCGACGCCAAGGACACCATCAGCCACCGCCATCTGGCGTTCGAAAAGCTACGGGCGGCGCTGCTGTGATCCGCGACGCGGTCAGCCTCTACGTTCACTGGCCCTACTGTTCGCGTATCTGCCCTTATTGCGATTTCAACGTGGTCAGGGATCGCGGCCAATCCAGCCAGCGCGCCCTGTTCGACGCTATCCTGACCGACCTGAAAACCCAGGCGACCGAGATCGGCCCGCGTCGCCTGGCCAGCATCTTTTTCGGCGGCGGAACACCATCACTCCTACCGCCGGAATGGGTTGCCGAACTGATCGGGACAGCCAAACAGCTTTTTCATCCGTATACGGATGAAATCGAAATTACCCTCGAAGCCAACCCGACCGACGCCGAAATCAGCCGCTACCAGGCCTTCCGCGACGCCGGCATCAATCGCCTATCGCTCGGCGTGCAATCCCTCGACGACGACGCTCTGAAATTCCTCGGCCGCAACCACTCCGCCATTGAAGCTATTCGCGGCATCGAAACGGCGCAACAGGTCTTCGGCCGCGTTTCGCTCGACCTGATCTATGCCCGCCCTGGCCAGACCTTGGCTGACTGGCGAAACGAACTGACAACTGCCGCCAATCTCGGCGTCGAACACATCTCGCCCTATCAGCTGACCATCGAGCCCGCCACAGCCTTTGGCCGCGCCGTCCGTCGCAAGCAATGGTCACCGCCCGAAGACGAGCTGGCCGAAGCCTTCTATTTCGAGACGCAAACCTTGCTGGAGTCTCTCGGTTTCGAAGCCTACGAAGTTTCCAACCACGCCCGTGGCCCGAATGCCCGCTCCGCGCATAACGTGCTGATCTGGGAAGGCATCGACTACATCGGCATAGGTCCCGGCGCGCATGGCCGTTTGACCCGAAACAGCACCCGCCACGCCACCACGGCCCTGAGCGACCTGAAGACCTACATCGCCCGCGTCGCGGAGACCGGCATCGGCCACGACCGCGAAGCCCTGCCCCCGCTTGAGGCCGAAGAGGAAGCCGTCCTGCTCGGCCTGCGTTTGGCCGAAGGCCTCGACCTCGGCCGCACCCCGTCACTCGACCTCGCCTCTAAAGCCGCCCCGCTAATCGAGGACGGCTTCATGGCGCTCGAGAACAATCGCCTGCGCGCCACGCCGAAAGGCCGCGTCCTGCTGGACAGGCTGCTGTTCGAGCTTCTATCATAGGGTGCGAAGGAAACCTCAAATGTCCAAATTCAACACCGGCATGATGCTCTACGCTGGCGCCTTTCTGGTCGGCATCGGCCTGCTCATCGCCAACTTCGTCGGCCATGTCTTCGACGGCATCCCGAACGGCTTCCGCATCGCTGTCGTTATCTATGCCCTGATGTGGTTCGGCATTCGCATCTGGCTCGGCCGCAAGGGCTATTTCGTCTCGCGCAGCAAAAAGCCGGACCAAGATGTCTGAGACCTTCTTCGCCCCGCCGCCGAGGCCCGTAACCCCCGGCCTGTACGTCGTGGCCACGCCAATTGGCAACCTGCGCGACATCACGCTGCGCGCGCTCGACGTGCTCAGGGCCGCCGATGTCGTGCTGGCCGAAGACACCCGCGTCGCCGCCAAACTGCTGGCTGCCTACGACCTCAAAAAGCCGCTACTCCGCTACGACGACCACGCCGGGCCCAAGGTCCTGCCGGAGATCATCGAGCGCCTGCATGCCGGGCACATCGTTGCCCAGATTTCCGACGCCGGCACGCCGCTGATCTCAGATCCCGGCTTCCGTCTGGTCGAGATCGCCCGCGAAACCGGCGTCAATGTCCACCCGATTCCCGGCGCCTCCTCGGTGCTGGCCGCGCTGTGCCTGGCCGGGCTGCCCACCGACCGCTTCCTGTTCGCCGGCTTCCTGCCCGCCAAGTCCGCCGCTCGCAAGACGGCGCTGGGCGAGCTGGCCGCCATCACCGCCTCGCTGGTGCTGTTCGAGACCGGCCCACGTCTGCACGAATCCCTGACCGATATCCTTGCCGTCCTCGGCGACCGCGAGGCCTGCGTTTGCCGCGAACTGACCAAGCTATACGAAAGCGCCTACCGCGCCCCTTTGAGCCAGCTCGTCGACGACCCGCACCTGGCCGAACCCAAGGGCGAAATCGTCATCGTCATTGCACCGCCGTCTGAAGCCAAACCGTCGGCCGACAATCTCGATGATGCCCTGAAACTAGCCCTCGAACACTACTCTCCGTCCGACGCCGCCCAGCAACTGGCTCAGGTCTTCGGCCTGCCGCGCAAGCAAATCTACCAGCGCGCCCTGGAGCTCAAAGGCAAATGAATGTGCGGGTCGAGCGCGGGCGGCTGGCCCACAGACGCGGCCATCTGGTCGAATATGTCGCGCTCATCCACCTGATGCTCAAAGGCTACCGCATCCTGGGATTCCGGCTGAAAACGCCGCAGGGCGAGATCGACCTGCTGGCCCAGAAAGGCCGCCGTCTGGCTGTTGTCGAAATCAAAAGCCGGACCACCCACGAAGATGCGCTCGAATCCGTTTCCGCGCAGCAGCAGGACCGCCTGTGGCAAGCCGGGCTGAACCTCCAGGCCCGCCGGCCGAATCTGGCCAAACTCGACCTGAACATCGATCTTTACACCATCGCGCCCGGCAAATGGCCGGTCCACGCCATTAACGCCTTCGAGAAAATCGAACGCTTTTAAGCCTTGCCATTCAGCACCCTGCGGCACATATGGGACGAAACCACAGAGGGTAAAATCATGTCCTTACGCGTCGCTGTCCAGATGGACCCGATCGAGAAGATCAATATCGCTTCGGACACGACGTTTCTGCTGATGATGGCGGCCCAGAACCGGGGCCACGCGCTTTGGGTCTACGAGCCCCGCCACCTGAGCTACGAGGACGGCAAGCCGTTTGCCCGCGCCCGCAAGGTGACGCTCCGCCCCGTCAAGGGCGACCATGTCACCGCCAGCGACTTCCAGGTGCTCGACCTCGAAAACGACCTCGACGTCATCCTGATGCGCCAGGATCCGCCGTTCGACATCGCCTACATCACTGCCACCTATTTCCTCGAAGCCATCCACCCGAAGACCCTGGTGGTCAACGATCCGACCAGCGTCCGCGATGCGCCGGAAAAGCTGCTGGCGACCCGCTTTCCGGGCCTGCAACCACCGACGATCATCTCGTCCGACCCGACGGCCCTGCATGAGTTCTTCGCCAATCACGGCGACTGCATCCTGAAGCCTCTGCACGGCGCCGCCGGCAACGGCATTATCAAGCTCAAGGCCGGCGACCGCAATCTCGATGCCCTGATCGAGCTGTTCGGCAATATGAGCCGCGAGCCGGTCATCCTGCAGAAATTCATCCCTGCCGTCAGCGCCGGCGACAAACGCATCATCCTGATCGACGGCGAGATCGTCGGGGGCATCAACCGCGTCCCTGAAGAAGGCGCGGTGCGTTCAAATCTGCGTGTCGGCGGCCGCGCCGAACGCCTTGTCCTGACGGAACGCGATCGCGAGATTTGCGCGCGAATCGGCCCTGTTTTGAAAGAAAAGGGCCTGATGTTCGTCGGAATCGACGTCATCGGCGATTACCTCACCGAAATCAACGTTACCTCACCCACCGGAGCGGTGCAATTAAAGGCCTTTGAAGGGGTTGATGCCGGTGAGATTTTGTGGGAACGGATCGAGCAGAAGTTGGCCGCGACGGCCTGATGACGAGGTCGTCGCCAATTTGTCATAAAATATTGAAACGATTGTCTTTTAGGAAAATTACCTAAAGGTTGGGCATCTGTTTGCTGGTTTGTTCAATTTTTGTTCTTGCTTTGTTTAAAATCTTGACCTAGGGTGTGGATAGTTTTTAGCATCCCAGTGCGCTTATCCCTCTCAAACCCTTATATTTCCTGCCTCTGACGGAAATCCACAGCCGCCTGGAGTGTGCCCATGCCTGCGCATGTGACAACCATCGCTTTTGACGGCGCCGAAGCCCGCCGGGTGGACGCCGAAGTGGTGCTAACCGGCGGCCAAGTGGCCTTTCATGTCGTCGGTCTGGGCGACAAGGCAGTGACCGAAAGCAAGGAACGGGTACGCGGCGCCTTCGCCGGTATCGGGCTCGGCATGCCGGGCAAACGCATTGTCGCCAACCTGTCGCCAGCCGATCTGCCCAAGGAAGGCACCCATTACGACCTGCCGATTGCCCTGGCCCTTATGGTAGTGATGGGCGTGATCCCGCAGGATGCACTGGACAAATATGTCTGTGTTGGTGAACTGAAGCTTGACGGCCAGATTGCCGCCATTTCAGGCGCATTGCCCGCTGCCATCGCCGCGAACAGCTTTGGCATGGGCCTGATCTGCCCCTTCGATAACGGCGCCGAAGCCGCCTGGGGCGGCGATCTCGACATCCTGGCGCCGCGCTCGCTGGTCGCCCTGATCAACCACTTCAAGGGGCATGCGATTCTCGATAGACCGGCCGCCGGCGAACTGGCGGCCGCGCCCAAACCGCTTGACCTGCGCGAGGTCAAAGGCCAGGAAGTCCCGAAACGCGCCCTGGAAATCGCTGCCGCCGGTGGCCACAACCTGCTGTTTGTCGGCCCGCCAGGCTCAGGCAAGTCGATGCTGGCCCAGCGCCTGCCGGGCATCCTGCCACCCCTGACCTCGAAGGAATTGCTTGAAACCTCGCAGGTCTGGTCTATGGCGGGCCTGATCGCCAAGGGCGAACTGACGCGTGAACGGCCGTTCCGGTCACCGCACCATTCCGCCAGCATGGCTGCCCTGACCGGCGGCGGCATGCGCGCCCGGCCTGGGGAAGTGTCCCTGGCGCACAACGGTGTGTTGTTCCTTGATGAACTACCGGAATTTTCTCCGCAGGCCCTCGACAGCCTGCGCCAGCCGCTGGAAACCTCGGAAATCATCGTCGCCCGTGCCAATCACCACATCAAATATCCGGCGCGTGTACAGCTGGTCGCCGCCATGAATCCCTGTCGCTGCGGGCACGGGGGCGCCGGAAAAGGCGCCTGCGGCAAGGCGCCGAAGTGCCTGCGCGATTATCAGGGCCGCGTGTCAGGTCCGCTGATGGACCGGATAGACCTGCAGATCGACGTGCCGCCCGTCACCGCCACCGATCTGGCCTTGCCCGCCCCAGCCGAAGGCAGTGCCGAAGTCGCCGCCCGCGTGCATACCGCTCGCCAGATCCAGGCCGACCGGGCCAAAGCTTTTGATCTTCCGGCCGAAAATGCCCTCAATGCGACCGCTTATGGCTCGGGTCTGGAACGCATCTGCGCACTGGACGAGTCCGCCAAAACTCTGCTGACCCAGGCCGCCCAGCAATCAAACCTCAGCGCCCGCGGCTGGACACGCACCTTGCGTCTGGCCCGCACCATCGCCGACCTTGAACAATCCGTCCCGACCTTACGCCGCCACATCGCCGAAGCCTTGATCTATCGCCGTGCCGGACCGCGCGAGGAGACCGCGCCAAATTTTTCGCCACTGCAAGTCTAATTTAACCAAGTCTTTGAGGCACCTTAACCTTTTCCGATTATGCTCCTCTTCCATCAAAATGAATACGAGTGGCAGAACCGCCCTATGAGTGATGGTTTGAGTATGTTTACATCGGGTCCTGAAACCCAGAGTCTTGAGGACCGCCTCAAGGCGCGCGAGGATTTCTTCCGGCTGATGAGCCACGAAATCCGCACGCCGCTCAACGGCGTCATGGGCATGCTGACCCTGCTGACCCGAACCTCGCTGACACCGGATCAGAAATCCTACATCGCTACCGCTCACGAGTCGGGCCAGCACCTGCTGACCCTGGTCAATGACCTGCTCGACTATGCCCGCATCGACGCCGGCCGCATCGAGCTGGAATCGGCCGAGGTCCATCTCGAACCTCTGCTGCAAGGTGTATCTGAACTATTGTCACCGCGTGCCCACGCCGGCGGCATCGAGATTGCCTGGAGCCTCGACCCCCGTCTGAGCTACATCATCTCCGATGAAGGCCGCCTGCGCCAGATTCTGTTCAATCTGGCCGGCAACGCGTTGAAGTTCACCAAAACGGGCGGCGTCATCATCCATGTCGGCCTGACCGAAAATGACCTGATCCGTCTGGAGGTCCGCGACACCGGTCCCGGCATCCCCGAAGAAGCTCGCACGCGTATCTTCGAGCAATATGGCCAGGTCGACCCGAGCCATGCCACCCGCTATGGCGGCGCGGGCCTGGGTCTGGTGGTTGTCAAGATGTTGGTCGGCGCCATGGGGGGCACCGTTTCGCTCGACAGCGAAATGGGCAAAGGCTCTATCTTCCGCGTTGAATTCCGCGCTGGCTATGGCTTGCGCACAATCCAGCCGGACGCCCACGCCGCCCATGCCGTGACCCTGGTATCCACCAACCCGGTCCTGGCCGAAAGCACAGGCTCACACCTGTTCGCTTTCGACAGCCTGATGACCAGGACAGCCGTTCTTGATACCTGCGCTTCCGATGCGTTGGTCCTGTGTGACCGCGCTGCCGTTTCTGGCCCCGCCGCTGCGCCTTCCCCGCGCAGCCTGATCCTGTTGGCGCCGGAAGAACGCGACGAAATCGATGCCTGGCGTGACCACGGCTGGGCCGGTTACCTGATCAAACCCCTGCGTCGTGAATCTCTGATCGAACGCCTGGACGCGCTGGAAAGCCCTGTCGGTCCGGCGGCACCCGTTGAAGACGAACGTATCGCCAGCGAATCCGCTCCGGATAAGGTGGTCCTCTTGGTCGAAGACAACCCGGTCAACGCCTTGCTAGCTCAAATCCTCCTGCAACGCGAAGGCTGCCGCGTCGAACGCGCCTCCTCGGGCGAAGAAGCCATCGAGATATGCAAGACACGCAGCTTCGACCTGATCTTCATGGACCTCGGCCTGCCCGGTCTGGACGGTCTCGGCACCACGCGCGCTCTCCGCAGCGACGGCTGCAAGACGGCTATCATCGCCCTGACCGCCAACGCCTACGAAGAAGACCGCCGCGCCTGCCTGGCCGCCGGCATGAACGATTTCCTGACCAAGCCGATCGAAATCGCCTCTCTGCGTGCCCGCCTGGCCACCTGGACACACGCCCCCGCTGAAGCGCGCTCGGCCTGAAGCCTGAAAAGTCCGGCGCTTTACAGGCGCGCCAAACCCGCTTAGCGTCCTGACCAAAAGCCAGGAGCGCCGAGAAATGAACGACAGCCCCGCCTCGACCGACAAACCCCGTCCCTCGACCCTGGCTGCTGCTGGCGCCTATCTTAAGCCGAAACCCCTGCTCCTGCTGGCGTTGGGCTTCACCACGGGCGTGCCCTTCCTGTTGATCGGTGAAACCCTTACGGCCTGGTTACGGGTTGACGGCCTGTCGTTGTCGGTCATCGGCTTCTTCATTCTCGTCGGCTTCTCCTACTCCTTAAAGTTCATGTGGGCGCCGCTCATCGACCGCCTGGACATTCCCGGCCTGACCGCCAGGTTCGGCCACCGCCGCAGCTGGATGCTGGTTCTGCAGGCCGTGATCCTGTTGTGCCTGCTCGCCGTCGCCACGACTGATCCCCGGACCAGCCTCCCTATGATGGCCCTTTTCGCCACCCTGGCCGGCTTCTTTGGTGCCACCCACGACATCATCCTCGACGCCTATCGCATTGAAGCCGCCGACAACGAGGAGGAACTGGTGATGATGACCGCCACCTACCAGTGGGGCTACCGCATCGCTTTCATCCTTACCGGCATCTTACCGCTGATGCTGTCGACGCGCATTGGCTGGCCGCTGGCCTACGGGCTGACCGCCACCCTGATGGTCATCGGCTGGATTTCCCTGTGGTGGGCGCCGCGCGGTCCCGCGCATATGCCGCGGCCTATCCACTATGAAGGCCTGCCAATCCGGCCGCTGTCCGAAGGCGTCGAATGGATCACCCGCGCGATACTAATCGTGGTGGCCGCTGTCATCATGGGCTCAGGCCTGACTGGCAACCCCACCATGATCAACGGTATCCTTGGGCATCTCGGCGTGAGCCCCGAATCCCAGGCCGCCCTCAAGGACGCCTGGACCTCAAGGACAATCGGTCCCTTCTTCCAGGTACCCGCCGTTGTTCTCGGCCTGGGCCTGATGCTGGCGTCCTGCCTGCCACTACCATGGGCGACCCGGCCCGGCGCCTATTTCAAGGGCGCCTTCATCGCGCCGCTGGCCGATTTCTTTCAGCGCTACGCGCACTGGGCCGCGTTCATCTTCATTCTGGTCTGCCTCTATCGGGTCAGCGAGTTCACTCTGTACATTGCCAACGCCTACTATATCGACCTCGGCTTCTCGCTCGACGCGGTCGCAGAAATGCGCAAGATCTTTGGCGCCATCATGACCATGATCGGCTTTGTCATTTCCGGCTGGCTGATGGTGCGTATCGGCATCCGGAAAGCGCTGATCGTCGGTGCTGTAGTCGGTCCGTTCAGCCACGTCGGCTTCATGATTCTGGCCTGTACGGGCCATGACCTGCACATGCTGGGCCTTGCCCTGGCGCTCGATAATATCGCCGCCTCGATCCAGGGTACCGTGCTGATCGCCTACATGTCGACCCTGGTATCGCCGCAATACACAGCCCCGCAATACGCCCTGTTTTCCAGCATCTATGGCATTCTCGGCAAGCTGGTCGGGTCCCAGTCCGGCCGTATCGTCGAGGCTACCGCCAAAAGCGCGGACGCCGGCGGTTTCGGCTCTTCATTCAAGAGCCTGATGAACCACCTGACGCCGGATTCCTACGTCACGGCTGCGCAAAAGTTGGGCGTCAGCGTCCCCGCCATGGGTGCTGGCTATTTCGCCTTCTTCGCCTATACGATCGTCATCGGATTCGTCGCGATCGGCCTGACGCTGTGGCTTTACTTCCGCCGCCCGCCGGAGCTAGACGCCCCGAAATCAGCCCCCGCGATGGACGGCTGATCTGATATCGTATGCGGCGAAGGTTGCCATTGTGAGGATCTTGGAGACGGAGTCGGAGAGCTGACAGATCTGGACGGGCCTTGACAGTCCGAGGAGCAGC
>JBEHYZ010000029.1:0-62315 GCA_048497915.1 Pseudomonadota bacterium | reverse complement strand
GCACGACGATCTCGAAGCGTGGTATGCCATTCTTGAAGCCAAGCTCAATGATCTGGCGCGCAGAAACGCTGCCCACGCCGGCTACTGGATGAATGGCGCTCCCTATGTCAAAGGCGAGCCGGAGCCTGAGACCGGTTCGCCGTTCAATACGATGGAATACCTGGGCGATCCGGCTAAGTTCGACGAGGCGAAAAAGACGGAATGCCTGACCAAGGCCAGGGCCTGGTACGCGGAGACTCACGAACGGGGTTGGGAGGCTTATTCCGAGGCCGAACAGGCTGAGGTGGTCGCAAGGATCGAGGCCGAGTGGGACAGCGGCCAGCTGATCCGGGATTTTCCACCGAGGTCGGCGTTGCGGGACAATAACTCTCCTCCCCACGCGTGGGGAGGTGGCATTGAGCGCAGCGAAATGACGGAGGGGTCACTTGCCGCACGAAGTGCCCCCTCCGTCGGCCGAGGGTCGGCCCCGTACGCCGACACCTCCCCACTTCGTAGGGAGGAGAAGGAAGGTCCCTCCATCCGCATCGTTGAGTCCATTTTCGCGCCGAGCGGGCCGTTTGGAAAGCGCCCGTGCGGCTGCGCCATATCCGCGCCGAAGTGCAAAGGCCCCTGCCCGCTCGCGCCGTGAAATCGCCACGCGATATGTGATCCGGTGTCGGTTCCAAACCGTATGAGTCTATGTTACGTAGTAACCAAGGCAGTCGATAAAAACGGGAGGGTGCGTGTATGCGTAGGACCTGTGGCTGCGAGTGCCCGGCATGCCGGTAGCGGAAGAATCGGCAGCCGAATTGGCCGTCACCGCGCCGATCGCGCGGGACGTTGCCCCCAGACAGAGCTGGATCAACGATTTTTTCTGGGCCGACGGCCGGCTCCAGGTGCGCAAAACCGGCGTCAAGCTGGTCGTATCGCGGGCCGTGATCGCCGAAATCGCCAGCTGGGCGGTGTACTTGAGCGTCCTGGCCGTAGCGACGGCGCTGGCGCGATCAAAGGCACGGCCGAAGCTGGCGATCGGCTTTGTCCCCGACCGGCCGCGGCGCTGGTATCTGGTGCGCGGCGCCTTGATGTGGGCGGGGCTCGATCTGGCGGAACACCCGGCGCAAGCGGACGCGGTCTTCTATTTCGACGATACGACCACTGGCGCGCCGCCGCCCAGCCTGGTGACGCAGCGCTTCAATTTCGGTTGTATCGACATCTCCAAAAGCCATGTCGCCAAGGTGTTTGAAGAGGTGTTCGGCTATGCGCTGGCGGTCGACCCGATGGCTGTGAGTGGCGAAATTGTCGAGAAGCCGGAAAAGAACGGCGTGCATGGCGGGCGGATTGTCACGGCGCCCCTGCCCGCCCGGCCTGGCTTCGCCTATCAGCGGGTGGTCGATACGCGGGATGGCGACGGCTGCTGCCAGGACCTGCGGACGCCTTGTGTCGGGACTGAGCCCGTCGTGGTGTGGGTCAAGACCAAGACACCGGAAGGCCGGTTTTCGATCAATAACCGCTCGGCGCGATTGGCCGATCCGGCCGAGGTGTTCTCAGTTGAGGAGCGCCGGCTGATCCGGGAATTCAACACCCGGATGGGGCTCGATTGGGGCGGGCTGGATATCCTGCGCGACCGGAATGACGGCCGCATCTACATTGTCGACGTCAACAAGACCGATGTCGGCCCGGTCATCGCCCTGTCTTGGCGGGACAAGATCGCTTCCATGAGCCGACTGGCGACTGCCCTGCGGCGGCTGGTCGGCGTGGGATAAGGACCGAGTAAATCGTAAGCCTTACGGCCTTCTTGTCCTTCGGGCCAAGGCCGGGGACATACCCCTTACGGTGGATTGCATATGCTTACCATCCCGAGTTTCCCGCCTTTGCCGGCGGCCCAGTGAAGGTAGTTGCATGTTTGATGTTCTTGAGCGGCCAGAAGGCCAAACGGTCCAGAGTCTGGCGGAGCGCTTCATGGCGTTTGTCAAATCGCCGGAATTTCCCTGCGTCGGCGCCAAGTCGGCGCTCGGCAAGGACCAGATGGTGATTGTGGAAGCCGGAGATATCCGCTGTCCGCGAGATGACCGCAAGATCTATGAGGCGCTGGCGGAATTCGCCGGCGATTTCAAGACCAACCCCGCCCTGTTCCGGACCTTCGTCGTGTTGTTCGATACAGCCGAAACCCTAAGCGAAACGGCGTTTGAGCAGGCCCTGTGGACGCGTGTCCAGGCGCTGCATGGCCTCGACATGGCGCGTGGCTTCGCGTGGGACGCGCGCGTGAGCGCCGACAGCAACGATCCAGCGTTTTCGCTCAGCTTTGCCGGTGAGGCCTTCTATTTGGTAGGCCTGCATCCGGGCGCCAGCC
This sequence comes from Pseudomonadota bacterium, assembly GCA_048497915.1. Classification (GTDB taxonomy): domain Bacteria; phylum Pseudomonadota; class Alphaproteobacteria; order Caulobacterales; family Caulobacteraceae; genus Asticcacaulis. The sequence continues at coordinate 59,986 of JBEHYZ010000029.1, read as the reverse complement.
GTCCGGCAAGGCAGTTTTCCATCCCGGCCCTTGTTTTTAACGCCCACGCCCAGTTCGAACAGTTGCGCGCCGATGGCCGGTACGAAAGTCTGCGTGAACGCATTATCGATCGAGATGTCGCCATTGCCGGGTCGGCCAATCCGATGCTGGCGAGGCATGGCGAAATCTCCGAAGCCCGGCAATATAGCGGCCGCGCGGTCGATGATACCTGGAAATGTCCCTTTAAATTCAACGGAAACGCTGCATGACACCTGAGACCGAGACCGTCACCATCATCCCGCCCCGTTCCGGCGCCGCCTTCCGGCTCAAGAAGGGCCAGCGGCTCAGGGTCATCGACCCGCAGGGCGAGCAGGTGTCGGACATGCTGGCGTTCAATGCCCATGATACCGCCGAAGTCATTTCGTCAGGGCGCACGCTCGACTATGCATCCAAGCTGTTTCTCAGCCTCGGCGATCCGCTCTATTCCAATCGCAGCAATGTCATGCTGAAGATCGTCGAGGACACGGTCGGCCGCCACGATTTCCTGCTGACGCCGTGTTCGAAGGATACCTTTCGCATCATCTATGGCGACGAAGACCCGCATCATGGCTGCTTCGGCAACCTGTCTAATGCACTGGCTCCCTACGGTATCGACCCGGACCAGATTCCGGTGGCCTTCAACATTTTCATGAATGTGCAGGTCAATGGAGATACCGGTGAATTGCGTGTCGATCCACCGATGAGCAAGGCCGGCGACCATATCCTGTTCGAAGCCGAAATGGACCTGATCGTGGCGCTCACCGCTTGCTCGGCGCTGCAATCGAACAACTACGCCTTCAAGCCTATCCACTATTGCGTTGAAGGATGAAATCGCCAAAGCGTTAATTGCAAAGCCTTCCGGCACGTTATTACATATGTTTGCAAGCTGTATTACAGATGTTATCGGCCGCCCGTTTTGAAAAATGTCTTTTGCCGGGAACTTTTCGCGTCAAGGTTCGTCTAACTCTGAAAGACGGGACAAACCATGCCGCAGACCGCTCACGACTATGATCGCCTGACCGACGCCGAGCTGAATCGGTGCGCGCGTAATCGCGACCCTGCAGCCGTGCGTCTCATCACCACGCGCAACAACCAGCGCCTTTACCGCGCCGCCTGGAGCATTCTGAAAAACCGCGCGGATGCCGAAGACGCCGTGCAGGATACTTACGTGAAAGCGTTCACCGGCCCCTCCCCCTTTTCCGGCCAATCGTCGCTGTCGACCTGGCTGACCCGCATCGTCATCAATGAAGCCTTGACGCGCAAGCGGACCACCCAGCGCCGCAAGGCCGCCCTCGACAAACAGGAAGTGGTCATCCTGGAAGACCATCGGGGCAATCAAACTGCGCCGGATTCACCCCTGTTGCGCGACGAATTGTCCAAGGCGCTGGAGACCGCGATCGCAGGTCTGCCGGAGATTTTCCGCACGGTACTTATCTTACGCGAAATCGAGGAAATGAGCGTCGAGGAGACGGCTCTGGCCCTGGGCGTACTGCCGCAGACCGTGAAGACACGGCTACTTCGGGCTCGGCAAAAGCTCAGAGATGCCCTCGACCCGCAATTGCGATCGGCATTCGGCGGAGCGTTCCGCTTTGCCGGCGCCGACTGTGAACGCATGACGCAGCGCGCATTGGGCGCGCTGTGCAACCCGGGAGGAACCCAAAATGACCGATAGTGCTTCCAGACGTAACCTGCTCATTGGTGCTGGCAAGACCTTGTCCGTCGCCGGCCTGGCCGTCATGCTCGGCATGAGCGAGGCCGGGATCGCCGAAGCCGCCGGCAAACCCGCCAAAGCCAAGGCGGCCAAGGGCAACCCCCAGCAGGACGTGCAAATCCTCAACGCCGCCATCGCCCTCGAGCACGAAGGCATTGCCGCCTACACCCTGGCAGCGGGCAGCGGCTTGCTGCAACCGGCTGTCGTGCAGATCGGCGTTACCTTCCGTGGCCACCACATGCTGCACCGAGACGAGCTGATCAAAGCTGTGCAGACCCTGGGCGGCACGCCGGTAGCGGCCAAAAGCGACGCCGACTATGCCAAGGCCCTCAATGCCGGATCACTGAAAAATCAGACCGATGTGCTGCGGCTGGCGCAGGGCCTGGAGAAGGGCGCGGCCAACGCCTACCTCGGTCTCATTCCGTCCCTGGGTACGGCCTATCATCAGATCGCCGGGCGCATGGCGGGCGACGAAGCGTTTCACTATGCCGTACTGAGCCAGGCGCTGGGCGATCCCATTCCGCAGCAGGGCCTGATTTTCGGCGGCTGATCCCACCGCCGCCAAAACGCCCTCGCCCTTTTCTGCCTCCGGGCAGGGCGACTTCCACGAGGATGTTCATGTTCAGATTGGCATTTGCGATAGTCCTGGCGACGGCGGCGTCACCGGCCCAAGCCTTGACGGGCGACGCAGCGCACGGCGCACAGCTTTACCAGCAACGCTGCACCGCCTGTCACTCGCTCGACGCCAATCGCATCGGGCCGATGCATCGTGGCGTTTTCGGCCGCCAATCAGGAAGCGTGACGGGTTTCAACTACAGCCCGGCCGTAAAGAAGTTGAACGTGGTGTGGACCGAAACCACACTCGACAAATGGCTGAAAAGCCCGACCGCCATGGCGCCGGGGACAATGATGGGCCTGCGCGTGCCCAACGCTCAGGATCGGGCCGATCTGATCGCTTATCTCAAGTCGGTCAGCCCGCCAGTGAAGCTTTCGAAGTAACTTCCGCCAAAAAATTCGCTCCTCGGTACTTGCGGCCGAGTGGCGACGCCCCCGCTCCTACTCAGACATGCCCCGGAGCGGGGGCGAAATTTTTACGCCCCTTCCGGCACGAAAGCCCAGAATTCGATCTCGACCGTGGCGCCATAGGCCAGGCCGGCAACGCCCAAAGCCGTGCGGACCGGCAGGCGGCTCGGCAGGAAATAGGGCTTGTAGAGCTTGTTGAAATCGCTCCACTTGGCGGCGTCGGTCAGCATGACGGTCGATTTGAAGATATGCTCCAGACCGAGGTTGTAGCGCGCCAGGATATCGCGCGTGTTGCTCATGATCTGGTGGACTTCCGCTTCAAAGCCTTCAGCCAGCTTGCCGTTGGCGTCGAGCCCGATCATGGCCGACAGGTAGAGCGTATTGCCGACCTGCACCGCTTCGGAAAACGGCGAGCGCGGGTGCGGATGCAGGTAATAGGTCACCCCTTCGGCGGGGATCGGCTTGATCTTCGGCAGGTTGTCGGTGTTGCTCATACCAATTCTCTGGACGGATTCTCTGTGTGTAGGTCCGTCTTAGCCGGGTTTGGCAGTCCTGCAAAGGCGTCCGCGCAAACGAAGCATCACAACTTGGCAAAAGCCTGTAATTTATGCGTCATCCTCGATTTTCTTCGCCTTGCCGGCGGCCCAGACATAGAAGAAAACCGCAATGGCCAGCGCTGCAACCAGGGCGACGATCATGTCCCAGGGCTTGGGCAAGGGCTTGACGAACTGCGAGATGATGTTCGGGTCCTGGGTGAGCGACACGGCTCCGGCATAGACGACGTTGAGCAGACTTTCGCCGACGATGAAACCGGACGCGACCAGCACGCTCAGGCGGTTGGCGATGTCCTTGCCTCGCATGCGAGCAATCATTTTTTCAAAGATCCAGCCGGCGACGGCGCCGATCACCACTGGCGAGGTAACGGCCGGCGGCAGATAGACGGCCAGGCCGACGCCCAGCGGCGGCAGGGCCAGGCGGCCCTTGGTGGCGGCGCGCAAGCCTTCATCGATGGCGACCAGAACCGCGCCGATCGCCGCACCGATAGCCAGGAAGCCGAGCGGCAACTGACCACCGATGGCGCCCTTGGCCAGGGTCGAGATCAGACCGGCCTGTGGCGCTTCCAGTTCCGCGCCCGGCTTGAGTGCATGATGGCCAACCTCGCCGCTGAAACCGTAGACATCATGCAGCATGTTCAAGGTCCAGGGGATAACCGCGGCCCCCGCCAGCACGCCGATGATCAGCGCGACCTGCTGCTTCCATGGCGTGGCGTCGACCAGCTGACCGGTCTTCAGGTCCTGCAGATTGTCGTTGCCGATGACGGCGACGGCCAGCACGACGGTTGTCACCATCATACAGAAGGCGACCAGGGCCTGCTGGACATTGTCGCCGGTCAGTTGGTGAGCGATCAGGCCGACGATGATGGCGACGCCCAGCACGGTCAGGATGGCGACGCCAGAGACCGGCGAGTTGGACGCGCCGATCAGGCCGGCCATGTAGCCGCACACCGCGGCAGCCAGCAGGCCAGCAATGATGATGTAGGCCGTGCCGGCGATGATCAGCGGCGTGCCGATGCTGGCCAGGGCACCGCCGGAAATAAAGCTCGACAGCAGCCAGGCGGCCGGAATGATCGACAGGACGATCACCAGGCCGACGATCCACACCGGCAGGTCGTGTTCGGAGCGCGGCAGGTCAATTTCGCCGGTCTTGCGCTTTTTCTGGGCTTCCAGCGCCGAGACCAGGCCGGACCATACCGGCACGATCAGCTTGCCGATCGCCCACAGGGCAGCGACGCCGATGACGCCGGCGCCAATGAAGCGGACTTCGTGCGAGCGGATATAGCCCGTGCTGGCCGCTGCGTCGGCAAAGGCCTGCTCAGGATGGGGATGGATGGTGGTCAGGACGGGCATCAGCACGCCCCAGGCGATGAACAGGCCTGCGAACATGGCGATGCCGACTGTAATGCCCATCAGGTGCCCGGCGCCGATCAGGGCCAGTGAGGATTGTCCGGCCATGCCGGTCGCCGTCGTGCCCTTGGCCGAGCCGACCTTGAAATAGGCCGAGATTTCACCGGCCATCCAGGTCGAGACGGCCGCACCGGCATAAACAGCCGAAACCAGGCCGCCCCAGATCACCGCCCACAGGCCTGCCGAGCCTTCGGCGGCGCCTTCGCGCGAGGTGGTGCCGACCTTGAGCACTTCGGCGGCGGCGGTGCCTTCCGGGTATGGCAGGTCGGAATTGGTCACGAGCGCGCGACGCAACGGCATGGTGTACATGACGCCCAGCACGCCGCCGATGGTACAGGCAAAGAAAGTGGTCCAGAACGGCAGCTTCGCCCACCAACCCAGTATGAAAAGCCCTGGCAGGGTGAACACCACCGACGCCAGGGTCCCGGCTGACGAAGCGATGGTCTGGACGATGTTGTTTTCCTGAATGGTGGCGGTCTTGAAGAAACGCAGGAGCGCCATCGAGATGACCGCCGCCGGGATCGAGGTGGCGAAGGTCAGGCCGACCTTCAGTCCCATATAAACCTGCGAAGCCGTGAACAGCAGCGTGATCAGCACACCGAGGATAATGCCGCGCGCCGTGATTTCGACGGGCTTCGAAGAGGATGGGGTCATGAACCAGACGCTCCGGTAGTTTCTACTGTGACGAAGCGAACTATAGGGGCAGAAAATCCGCCTGTGAAGTGGTCATGCTTGGTCGCGCAATTTAACCGCAAACCGCTGCACACTTTGTCGGATTGCGCTTATCGCCGGCGGCGTTCGTGCGCGGCGATCTGCTCAAGCGTGTCGCGCAACTGCTTTTGCAGCAGGTCGGACGTGGTGTCGCGCACCCGGCCGTCGATGAAAATTTTCGCAATGATATCCGCATATTCGCGGTAATTGCGCAGCTCATAGGCCGCGGCCATCTTGGCGGCCGTGACGCCGTCGGAGCGACTCAGCTGCTCCATGATGGCGTAGAAGCGCTTATAGCGTTCATGGCGGTTGCGCTCGGCTTCGATCAGCACGAACCAGACCGCCGCCCAGGCAATGACGATCAGGGGCAGCACCACCAGCGCCAAGGCCACCTTGTCCTGAATCGTCGCCAACATACCGAGGAACCTTCTCAGGCGCGACCACGCACCTGCATCAATGATGCAAGCTTAACCAGAAGCCCCTTGTGCGGACAAGGCTTTCGCGTCTTTGGGGTATGGCGGCTGTCGCATTCCCGCCAGCGACGGTCTCTTACGGCTTGGCCGCACCGGCCGCCGGCTGATCCATGAAGGCCGCATCGCAGGTCGTCTCGAACTCTTCCAGCTTGGTCGTACCCTGAGCCACCATGCCGGGGAAGATTTCGTCCGCCTTCTTGACGTCCGACTGGACCTGTTCATCGGTCTGGCCGGAATACTGTTTGTAGAGATCGTAAGCCGCCTGACGGGCCTTCTTCGTCTTTTCCGTTTTCGGCGTCGTGCCCTTGGCCAGCACCATATCATAGGTCGCCAGGCAACCGATGGCAGCGGTCAGAACGTCTTCTGTCGACGGTTGCTGTTCTGACGGCGCAGCCGGGGCCTGGCCGGCCGCGTCTGATTGAGGGGGCGTCTGGGCCTGAGTTTGAGCGATGGCATTGCCACCCAGGCTCAAGGCAAAAAGGACCGCGACTGCGGCCGGAGCGAATTTAGGCATAGGCTTGTTCCAGGCGCACCGGTAACAAGCGCCTGCTCCATTAACTAAAACTTGTTTTCCGGCCCACAGGTAAAAGCGGGACCTGCCCGCGGCAAGTCCTGGCGAGAAATTTGTCGGTTTTGTTACTTGGAGGCCACTAAAGCAATCTCCGATCGCTGCGCTCCGGAGAATTGCTTTAGTTTTTATTTGGTCGCGCTTTTTGTCCGAAAACCGCGTCACACTTTTCGGAAAGCGCTCCGGACAGCTTTTACCACCACTGCGACGGCCTGGCCGAAAAGGCCGTGGCTTTTTCGAGGGCGCCGGCGATACTAAGCACCGTACCTTCGTCCAAAGCCTTGCCGATAACCTGCAGGCCAAGCGGCAGGCCGGAGCTGTCGAGCCCCGCCGGAACGCTCATGCCCGGCAGGCCAGCCAGGTTGGTGGTGACGGTGAAAACGTCGTTGAGGTACATGGCGACCGGATCGTCGGCCTTGGTCTGGTCGTCAAGCTGGAAGGCGGAGGACGGCGTGGCCGGCGTCAGTACGACGTCGCAGTTCTCAAAGGCCTTGGTGAAGTCCTCGGCGATGCGGCGGCGGACCTTCAGAGCGCGGACATAATAGGCGTCGTAGAAACCGGCCGACAGCACATAGGTGCCGATCATGATGCGGCGCTGGACTTCCTTGCCGAAGCCCTCGGCGCGCGACAGCTCATAGACATCGGTCAGCGACTGCGCCTTGTCGGTGCGGTGACCAAAGCGCATGCCGTCATAACGCGCCAGGTTCGAGGAGGCCTCAGCCGGGGCGATTATATAGTAGCACGGCAGGGCGTATTTGGTGTGCGGCAGGGAGATACGGACGATCTCGGCGCCGGCGTCCTTCAACCAGGTGATGCCTTGTTCCCACAGGGCGTCGATCTCGGCCGGGATGCCGTCGAGGCGGTATTCGTCGGGAATGCCGATGCGCAGGCCCTTGACCGACTTGCCGACGAACCGCGTGAAATCCGGCACCGGCACGTTCAGCGAAGTCGAATCCTTCACGTCGTGCGAGCACATGGAATTGAGCATGATCGCCGAGTCCATGACCGTCTTGGTGATCGGCCCGGCCTGGTCAAGCGACGAAGCGAACGCCACCATGCCATAGCGCGAGCAGCGGCCGTAGGTCGGCTTGATGCCGACGGTGCCCGTGAAGGCCGCCGGCTGACGAATCGAGCCGCCGGTGTCCGAAGCCGTAGCCGCCAGACAAAGGTCAGCCGCAACCGCTGCCGCCGAACCACCTGACGAACCGCCGGGGGTCAGGGGCGCATTCGACGCCTTGGACTTCCACGGATTGGTGACCGAACCCCACTTCGAGGTTTCGTTGGACGAGCCCATGGCGAATTCGTCCATGTTGAGCTTGCCCAGCATGACGGCGCCATCGCGCCACAGATTGGCGGTAACGGTCGATTCGTAGGGGGGAATAAAGCTTTCCAGGATGCCCGAGCACGCCGTCGTGCGCACGCCTTCGGTGCAATAGAGATCCTTGATGCCGAGCGGCGCGCCTTCCAGCGCCCCGCCCTCGCCTTTCGCCAATTTGGCGTCGGAGGCGTCGGCCTGTTGACGCGCCTTGTCGAAAGTGGTCGCGACATAGGCGTTCAGCGCCGGATTGGCGGTTTCGATGACGGAAATAAAGGCGTCGGTCAGTTCACGCGACGAAAAGGTTTTCGCCTTCAGGCCGTCGATCGCGTCCTTCAGGGTCATTTGCGTCAGGTTGCTCATTATTCGACCACCTTCGGCACGATGAAGAAGCCGTCAACAGACTTTGGCGCGTTGGCGACGATGTCCTTGACCTTATCGCCGTCGGTGACGACGTCGTCGCGCAACGGCGTGCCGGTCTCGACCGCCGTGGTCATCGGCTCGACGCCGGTGATATCGACTTCGTTGAGCTGCTCTATCCAGCCCAGAATGCCGTTCAGTTCGCCGGCCAGCGTCTCCAGACGCTCGTCCCCGACACGCAGGCGCGACAGGCTGGCTACTTTCTTGACGGTCGCCACATCGATGGCCATGCCCGTACTCCTCAATCTTGCCGCCTTTTCAAGGCGACTTTCACGTTCAGTGTGAAAGTGCGGTTAGCGAGTGAGGGAATGTTTTGCAAGGGGCCAATAAAAAAAGCGCCGGGTGCAGTCAGGGAGGGCTGCGACCCGGCGCCGTCCGCAGACAGGCTCTCCAGGTGTCAGCGGACGTTCAGGGCCAGGCGATTGGCCGAACCGTTTACTTGAGCGGCATATTGGGTCAGTTGCGGCTGGTTGATCCTGGCCACTGTGCTGGTCAGGACATCGGCAGCGCAGGCGGCATCGGCTTCGGCCACGCCGGGTTCTTGCGGCTTGTCGCTGGCGCAGACGCGGGCCGCGGCGAATTTCAGTTTGCGGTACAGCACCTTGACCTGGCCGGGATTGCTGAAGTCGACCTTCTTGATCGACATCGGCTCCTCAACCGTCTGGCGTTGCGAGTCGGACTTCCAGTCCCCGGCCGAAGCGGCGCCGGCGAAGGCGAGCGCGGAAAAGACCAGTGAAAGGGCGGTGAAACGAACCATGTGAAAAGCTCCTCGGTAAATTATGCTTTTGTATGAAACCGGAATACACGAGCCGAACGTCGTTTTTAAGTTAAATAGACGTCATAATATTAAAGTTGCTTCATAGATTAACTTTCTGTAATTTATGACAATATTTTAACACTGCGATAAAACGATTGCGACGGATACAATTACATTTTCAACCATCTCGTTGATATTTGACCACCGCTCGCGCGGTTGACTCTTGCCGGCAAAAGCCGCAAACCCCGCCGCATGGCTGTCATGGATATTACGGAGCTTGCGGGCGCTTTGCCGCCGCGCACCTGCCTGCTGGGGCTCGATCTCGGCGAGAAGACCATCGGCGTCGCGGTTTCCGATCTGTCGCTGACCTTGGCCTCGCCGCTGGAACTGATCCGCAAGACCAAATTCACCGTCGAGGCCGAGCGTTTGTTCAAGCTGATGGATGAGCGCCAGGTGTCTGGAATTGTCATCGGCCTGCCGGTCAATATGGACGGCACCGAAGGGCCGCGCGCCCAGTCGTGCCGGGCATTCGCGCGCAATCTCCTGCGCCTGAAAGATGTGGCCATCGCCTTCTGGGACGAGCGCTGGTCGTCGGCGGCAATGAACCGCTTCCTGATCGAGGAAGCCGACCTCAGCCGCGCAAAGCGCGCCGAGGTCATCGACCGCAACGCCGCCGCCTATATATTGCAAGGCGCGCTCGACCGGATGAAGGACGCGGCCGGTTCATGACGTTTGCGACTATACTCAATGGTATCGTCCCGGTCTTCCTGCTCATCGCACTGGGTTATGGCCTGAAAAAATCCGGCTTCCTGCCTCTGCCCGTCTGGCCGCCGATCGAGAAATTTGCCGTCTATGTGCTCTATCCCGGCTTTCTGGTGCCGGCGATCTGGCACGCGGAGCTTTCCGGCTTTTCGGCCGGTCCGGTCAGCCTCGGTGTGCTGGGCGCGGTCATCGTCGCCACCATTGTCGGTTTCGGCGCCAAACCGTTCCTGCGCCTGTCCGGCCCGACCTTCACCAGCGTCTTCCAGGGGTTGATGCGCTTCAATTCATTCGTCTTCGTACCGGTGGCCGCGGCCATCTTTGGGCCTAAGGCAACCGGCATCGCCGCCGTGGCGATCAGCGCGCTCATTCCGGCCAGCAATATGATCTGCATTCTGGTGTTGGCGCAGTGGGGTGAACCGGAAGGCGAAGTTCCGGCGCGGACTCCGTTGTGGATGGCCAAGACGCTGCTGACCAATCCGATCTTCGCCTCGTGCCTGGTCGGGCTGTCGCTCAATTTTCTGCATGTGCCTGACATAGAATTCGCCGAAAAGGCTTTGAACATGCTGGGCGAAGCCGCTATTCCGACGGGACTTATCCTGGCCGGCGCGGGCCTGAGTTTCGGCTATATCGTCCGGCGTCCCGTGCTGGTCAGTTCGGTGTCGCTGTACAAGATCCTGATCATGCCGATTTCGGCCTGGCTGATCTGCAAGGCGTGCGGTGGCGATACCTTGGCGCAGGGCGTGGCCCTGGCGTGCGGGGCGGCGCCATGTGCGGCGGCGGCTTATGTTCAGGCCCGGCATATGGGTGGCGACGCGCCGCTGATGGCCGGGATCGTGGCCATGACGACCAGTTTAAGTGCAGTGACCATGCCTTTGCTTTTGTTTGTGTTTCATCTGGGTTGATAAGCAAGAAAGTTACCCAGTTAGACCTATCCGTTTGGAAGGTAGTAGAAGTCGAATCCGCCGTCTCGGAGCATTAGAAAACGATCTACATTTTCCTGCTCAAACAGCTCAACTAAGACTGGGATTTTGGCAAGGTGCGGGGCCAGGTGATGCGATCCCAACTCCCATGGCCCGGCATCGAAAGCCAATGCCAAGGCCCTACTCTCTTCTGATGTGCATGCAACGAATACATTCGTTACGACAGTGACGCCCTTTTCGACATTATCGTAGGAACCACGTCCATATTCGAGAGCGTCGACAATTTCTTCGTCGAATGGGCCAATAGCGATCACTTGTGCATCCATCCCCATAACCGCAACTCCTCCTTTCAATTTTCCACACAAAGTAGATCATGTGCCTACGCGTCGCAGCCAAGTTCGCTGCTTGACGCTTGTATTGGCGTCCAATCTCCGTCAAAACCGCGCAACCTTGGCCGTCCCTAATATGAACATTGTCATGTCCCTGGACTCTTCTTCTGTCAACGACCTGATCCGCGCACGCCTTGTGCCATTCCCGAAGCGGCACTTCCTGGCCGCCCAAGACCTCGATCCGCCCGACGTCATCAACCTGCTCGACCTGGCCGACGTGTTCGTCGATCTCAACCGCCAGACCAGCAAGAAGATGGATCTGCTCAAGGGCCGCACCCTGGTCAACCTGTTCTTCGAGAACTCGACCCGCACGCAGTCGAGCTTCGAGCTGGCCGGCAAGCGGCTGGGCGCCGACACGGTCAACATGTCAGCCAAGACCTCATCCGTGGCCAAGGGCGAGACCCTGATCGACACGGCGGTGACGCTCAACGCCATGAAGCCGGACCTTCTGGTGGTGCGCCATTCCGCGTCCGGCGCAGCGGCCTTGCTGGCGCAAAAGGTTGGCTGCTGCGTCGTCAATGCCGGCGACGGCCAGCACCAGCACCCGACCCAGGCCCTGCTCGACATGCTGTCGATCCGGCGCGCCTTCGGCCATGTCGATGGGTTGACCGTAGCGATCTGCGGCGACGTCTCCCACAGCCGTGTGGCCCGGTCGAACGTCATCCTGCTCAACACCATGGGCGCCAATGTCCGGCTGGTCGGGCCGCCGACCCTGATCCCCGGCGATGCCGACCAGTGGGGCGCCGAGGTCTATCACGACATGAAGGAAGGCATTGCCGGCGCCGACGTCGTAATGATGCTGCGTCTGCAGCTGGAGCGCATGGACGGGGCCTTCATCCCGTCGACGCGCGAATATTACCGCTTCTACGGCCTCGACCGCGAAAAACTGGCCGTCGCCAGCCCCAAGGTCAAGGTCATGCACCCCGGCCCGATGAACCGCGGCGTCGAGATCGATTCAGAAGTGGCCGACGATCTCAGCGTGTCGCTGATCCAGGATCAGGTGGAAATGGGCGTGGCGGCGCGCATGGCGGTGCTGGCCTCGCTGGCGGCACGACTGGAGAACGACCGATGACTGACTTTGCTTTCGTCAATGCACGATTGATCGACCCGGCCAGCGACTATGATGGCCCCGGCTCGGTGATCGTCGTCGAAGGCGTGATCGCCGAGGTCATCAAGGGCGACAGCGCGCCGACCGGTCACGCCGGCATCCAGGTCATCGACTGCGACGGCAATGCCGTGATCCCCGGCCTGATCGATCTGCGCGTCCAGACCGGCGAGCCCGGCCACGAGCCCAAGGAAACGCTCAAGTCGGCGTCGCTTGCCGCCGCGGCCGGTGGCGTCACGTCGTTCGTCGTCATGCCCGACACCGACGCGCCGATCGACGAACCGGCAATGGTTGATTTCATCCTGCGCCGTGCTCGTGACATCGAGCTGGTCCACGTCTATCCGGCGGGTGCCGCCACCAAGGAACTCAAGGGCCAGCGCATGGCCGAGATCGGTTTGATGAGCCAGGCGGGCGCTGTGTTTTTCAGCGACGCTGACCACCCGATCGTCAATTCCAAGATCATGAGCCGCGTGCTCTCCTACGCCAACGGCTTCAATGCCCTGGTGGCGCACCGCCCGAAAGAGCCATGGTTGTCGGAAGGCGCCGTCGCCACTTCGGGCGAGATGGCGGCGCGGATGGGCCTGGCCGGGGTGCCCGCTTTGTCAGAGCGTATCATGCTGGAGCGCGACCTGGCGCTGGTAGAGCTGACCGGTGCGCGGTTCCTGGTTGACCAGATCTCGACCGCCGAAGGCCTGAAGTCGCTGGAACGCGCCAAGGGCAAGGGGCTCGAGGTATTCGCTTCGGCCAGCATCAACCATCTGGTGTTCAACGAGATCGACATCGGCGATTACCGTACCTTCTACCGGCTCGACCCGCCGCTGCGTTCCGAGCGCGACCGGATGGCCTGTGTCGAGGCGCTGGCGGACGGGCTGATCGATGTCGTGGTGTCGAACCATTCCCCCGCCCCGGCCGAAGACAAGCGCTTGCCGTTCTCGGAAAGCACACCCGGCGCAATCGGCTTGCAGACCCTTTTGCCTGCGTTGATCGGACTGCATCTGGAAAACGATATACCATTGATCGATATCCTGCGGACCGTGACCATCAACCCGGCACAGCTTCTTGGCCTCGATGCCGGGCGGCTGGAAAAAGGGTCGCCGGCTGACCTGCTGCTGGTCGATATCGACGCGCCGTTTGCGTTGCGCGAACGCGACATTCTGTCGAAATCGAAGAACTCGCCGTTCGAAAACCGGACGTTGCAGGGCAAGGTGCTGAAAACCCTGGTCGACGGCCGAATCGTTTATAGTCAAGGTTGACTTCATCTTTCCCGGCCGACCGGGTATTATCCGCCGCAAGGCCAACAGGATCTGACCCCGTGCATGCTATCCCCGCTCCGGTTATCGATGCGATCGCGCTGATCGGCGGCTATCTTTTGGGTTCGATCCCGTTCGGCGTGCTGGCGACACGAATGGCGGGCATCGACATCCGCAGCATCGGTTCAGGCAATATCGGCGCAACCAATGTATTAAGAACCGGCCGCAAGGATCTGGCGGCCATGACTTTTATCGGTGACACCGGTAAGGGCGCCGCTGCTGTGGGACTGGCGTTTGCGCTGCTGTACGGCCTCGACCGCGACACCCGCCAGACCGCCATGGCGCTGGCTGGCGCGGCGGCGTTTCTCGGCCACCTGTTCCCGGTCTGGCTAAGGTTCAAGGGCGGCAAAGGTGTGGCCACGTTCCTCGGCACCCTGTTCGCCGCCGCCTGGCCGATGGGCCTGATTGCCGGCGGGCTGTGGCTGCTGACGGCTTTCATTTTCCGCATCAGTTCATTGAGCGCACTTGTGGCAGCCGCTTTGGTGGTGCCGGTCACTTACTTCCTGCATGTTGGACACGTATATCCGTTTTTGGGCATGGCGCTGTTCATGGCGGTACTGATCTATATTCGCCACCATGAGAATATCCGCCGCCTGCTCAAGGGCGAGGAGCCGAAAATCGGCAAGAAGAAAGACGCCGAACCCACTGAAAAGCTTGACGGCTAGCGCCGCAGCTTTTGCTCGCGGACGATGACCTGATCGAGCGTTTGCAGGAACTGCGAGCGGTTGGCGTTGGAAAACGGCGGCGGACCACCAGTGATTTCGCCGGTCGAGCGGATATGTTCCATGATTGACCGCTGCGCCAGCGCGGCTCCGATGGAGTCCTTGGTGAAAGGCCGGCCATTCGGCGCGATGGCGTGGGCGTCTTTAGCCAGCACCCGGCTCGCCAAAGGGATATCATTGGTGATGACGACATCGCCAGGCGCAACCTGTTCCGCGATCCAGTCGTCGGCAATGTCCGGCCCGGCGTCGACAATCATGCGCTCAATCAACGGCGATTTCGGAATCTGGATGAAGCTGTTGGAAACGACAAAGGTCTTCAGGCCGTAGCGTTCGGCGACTTTGTAGGTCTCGTCCTTTACCGGGCAGGCATCGGCGTCAATATAGATCGTGATCGGCATGGCTCGCTGGTATCAGATCGCGCCGCCGGAGACCAGCTTGAGGTGGTAAATCAGACCTGCTAGCGTCCCAGCACAAAGGGGGACTCATGGCTTTCGATCGCATCACCGCCGCCGACACGGACGCCGAACGCTTCGCACGGCTGCGCCTGTCGCGGACACAGCGCATCGGTCCCGTCAATTTCACCCAGCTGATGATGCGGTTCGGCAGCGCCCAGCGCGCTCTCGAGGCCCTGCCCGACATCGTCCGGCGCAGCGGCGGCGGATTTGCCCCCGCACCGGCCGACAAGGTGGAAGCCGAACTGAAGCGCGGCCATGCGATCGGCGCCAGGCTGCTGCTGGCCGGGGACGCCGACTATCCGGCCCTGCTGGCCCAGGCCGACGGCGCACCGCCTGTGTTATGGAGCCTCGGCCCCGCCCTGCCCGTGCGGCGCAAAGCCATCGCGATTGTCGGCGCGCGCAATGCCTCGGCCGCCGGGCAGAAGATGGCGCACCTGCTGGCCAAAGAGTTGGCCGATGCCGGGTTTACGATCGTGTCCGGCATGGCGCGCGGCATCGATGCCCGGGCGCATGAGGCTTCATTGGCGACCGGCACCGTGGCCGTGCTTGGCGGTGGCATAGACGACGTCTATCCGCCGGACAATGCCGCCCTTTATGAGCGCCTGAAACAGTCTGGTCTGATCCTGTCGGAAAGCCCGCCAGGCTATACGGCCCGCGCCCAGGATTTTCCGCGCCGCAACCGCATCATTTCCGGCCTGTCGCTGGGCACCATCGTGGTCGAGGCCGAACTGCGGTCGGGTTCGCTGATCACCGCGCGGCTGGCCGCCGAGCAGAACCGCGAGGTCTTCGCCGTGCCCGGTTCGCCGCTCGATCCGCGCAGCAAGGGCTGCAACGACTTGCTGCGGCAAGGCGCGAACCTGTGCGAAGGCGCTGAGGACGTCATCCGAACGCTGGAGGCGCAGATGGGCTTTGACGCGCCGCCGGTAGCTTACCGTGCTGATGCGCCCCCCGTTTTGCCGATCGGCCAAAGCCTGGAGGTGGATATTTCCGCCGCCGGCCGCACCCTGCTCGGCCTGATCAGCCCGACGCCGGCCAGCCGCGACGAGCTGCTGCGCCTGAGCGGTATTCCGCCCTTCATCGCACTTGCGGCTTTGAGTGAGCTGGAAATCGCCGGATTGATCGACGCCGGCGACGGCGGCACCTATGTCCGCGCCTGATCCTCGGCTTGCCGGGCGCTGATCCGCAGTTCCAGTGCCCGCACTTCCATTTTTTTTGCCAGCAGACGCATTTCGTCGCCAAGGCCGCCCTCGCCTGCGCTGACACACAGATCGGCCATTTCCATGGCCAGCTGACCGACATATTCAACCATGCGATGCGGCTCGCTCATCCCTAGACTGATTGGGGCGCCGGGCGGACGCTGCATACGATTCTCCTGACACGGCATGGTGGTGCCGGTCGGTTTAACCATACCAAAACGTGTTTTTCAACTATGATCAATTTTTAGTTGCAGTTTTTCCACGTGTTTATCCCGTTGACACGGACCGGCGAGATTAGCATGTATGCGAGGCTTGAAGGCGCCCTTCCGCCGCTCCCGTGATTCCCGGCGCGTCCGCCATTTCACCTGATAAGTGATTTTCCGAAGAAGATTTAATGACTGTCGTTATCGTAGAAAGCCCGGCCAAGGCCAAGACCATCAACAAATATCTCGGCAAGGGCTTCACCGTTCTGGCGAGTTTCGGCCACGTCCGCGACCTGCCGTCGAAAGATGGCAGCGTGAAGCCGGACGACGACTTCGCCATGACCTGGGAAGTCGATCCGAAGGCCGCCAAGCGGCTCAACGACATCGCTGACGCCGTGAAGACGTCCGACCGCGTCATCCTGGCCACCGACCCGGATCGTGAGGGCGAGGCCATTTCCTGGCACGTGCTGGAAGTACTCAACAAGAAGAAGGTGCTGAAGGAAAAGTCGGTCCAGCGCGTCACCTTCAACGCCATCACCAAATCGGCGGTCGAAGACGCCATGGCGGCGCCGCGCGAGCTCGACATGGAGCTGGTCGAGGCCTATCTGGCCCGCCGGGCGCTCGACTATCTGGTCGGTTTCACCCTGTCGCCGGTGCTGTGGCGCAAACTGCCGGGCGCGCGTTCGGCCGGACGCGTGCAGTCGGTGGCGCTGAAGATCGTCGTCGACCGCGAGATCGAGATCGAGAAATTCAAGACCGAGGAATACTGGACGGTCGACGCCGAGGTGTCGGCCAATTCGCCGCCGTTCAATACCAAGCTGTTCCAGCTGAACGGCAAGAAGCTCGCCAAGTTTGACCTGCCCAATGAAGCGGCCGCCTTCGCGGCGCGCGATACGATCAAGAATTCGTCGTTTGTCATTGATGATGTTGAGCAAAAGCCCGGCAAGAAGTCTCCGCCACCGCCGTTCACCACCTCTACCCTGCAGCAGGAAGCGGCGCGCAAGCTTGGCTTCTCCGCCACCCGCACCATGCAGACGGCGCAGAAACTCTACGAAGGTGTTGATATTGGCGGGGAAACGACCGGCCTGATCACCTATATGCGGACCGACGGCGTCTATGTCGAACCGGGCGCCATCAACGAAATGCGCAAGCTGATCGGCGAGCGTTTCGGCGCCTCATACGTTCCGGAAAGCCCAAGGCATTACAAAGCGAAAGCTAAAAATGCTCAGGAAGCACACGAAGCGATCCGCCCGACCTCGCTGTATCGCCGGCCGGAGACCTTGCGCCTCGAAGGCGACATGGCGCGGCTCTATGAGCTGATCTGGAAACGCACCATGGCCTCGCAGATGGAGCAGGCGCGCGTTGAGAACACCGTCATCACCCTGCTGTCGGGCGACAAGCAGACCGGCCTGAAGGCGACCGGCCAGGTTATCACCTTCGACGGCTTCCTGGCCGTCTACGAAGAAGGCAAGGACGATACGGGCGAGGACGACGAAGGCGGCCGCCTGCCCGCCGTCCGCGCCGGCACGGCCGCTCAAGTGCAGAGCATCAATCCGGCCCAGCACTTCACCGAGCCACCGCCGCGTTATTCCGAAGCCTCCCTGGTCAAGCGCCTGGAAGAACTCGGCATCGGCCGCCCGTCGACCTATGCCTCGATCCTGGGCGTGCTGCGCGACCGCGCTTATGTGCGCATGGACAAGAACCGCTTTATTCCGGAAGACAAGGGCCGTCTGGTCACCGCCTTCCTCGATCAGTTCTTCCATCGCTATGTGCAGTATGATTTCACCGCCGACCTCGAAGAACGGCTGGATCTCGTGTCCGACGGCAAGCTCGACTGGAAGCAGTTGCTGCGTGACTTCTGGAAGGACTTCCATGCCGCCGCCGATGGCATGACCGAGTTGCGCGTGTCGCAGGTGCTGGAAACGCTCAACGAGGCACTGGGGCCGCACATCTTCCCGGACAAGGGCGATGGTAGCAATCCGCGTGCCTGTCCGTCGTGCACGAACGGCCAGCTATCCTTGAAGACTTCGCGGTTCGGCGCCTTTATCGGTTGCTCGAACTATCCGGAGTGCAAGTACACGCGCCCGGTCGGCGCGCCGGATGCCGAAGGCGAAAGCGCCGTCAGCGGCGATCGTGAACTCGGGACCGATCCAGACACCGGCAAGGTGGTCGCCTTGAAAATCGGCCGGTTCGGCCCATATGTGCAGCTGGGCGAAGCTGAGTCCAAGGACGACAAACCGAAGCGTTCAAGCTTGCCCAAAGCCTGGCCGCCCGCTTCAATTGATCTCGACAAGGCCCTGAAACTACTCAATCTTCCACGCACCGTTGGTGTTCACCCAGAAGATCAAAAGCCAATCGTGGCCGGTCTTGGCCGGTTTGGGCCGTTCATCGAACATGCCGGTACCTATGCCAATCTGGCCGGCATCGACGAAGTGTTCGAAGTCGGCATCAACCGGGCTGTCACCCTGTTGGCCGAAAAGCGCGCCGGCGGTGGCGGCAAGGGCCGTGGCGCCGCCGCCGCGCCACTCAAGGAACTGGGTGAGCATCCCGACAGCAAGGACAAGATCCAGGTCATGGCCGGGCGCTATGGGCCGTACATCAAGTGCGGCAAGGTCAACGCCACCCTGCCCAAGGACGTGACGCCGGAAACAGTGACGCTGGAGCAGGCGCTGGAGCTGATCAACGCCAAGGGTGGCGTCAAGGCCAAGGCTGGAGCGAAAAAAGCCCCCGCCAAGAAGGCCGCCGGCAAGACGACGGCTAAAAAGCCCGCCGCGAAAAAGACGCCTGCCAAGAAGGCCCCGGCCAAGGCAAAGGCGACCGAGACGGCCTGATCCCGCTTGCCGTGGGCGGCAAAGCCGGGCAAAGCTGCGGGTAAGCCAGCCATGGACCTGTCGTGACCAGCCTCCTCTATCGCCTGAAGGCCATTCCCTACCTGCCCATAATCGTGGCGCTGACGGCCTTGCGGCTGGTTGCGGCGGCACGGGCGGGTCTGGTGCCGGATGAGGCCTATTACTGGCTGTGGGCGCAACACCCGGCCTTTGGCTACTACGACCACCCGCCCATGGTGGCATGGTGGATCAGCGCCAGTACAGCGCTGTTTGGCCATTCGGCGTTGGCGGTGCGACTGCCCTTCGTGTTGAGCTTCCTGGTGCTGTGCGGGTTGATCTACGACACAGCGCGCGCCCTGTTCGGCCATGCCGTCGCCAAGCGCGCCTTGTTGTGGACTAATGCCTGTATCCTGCTGAGTGTCGGTACCGTCGTTGCCACGCCGGACCCGCCGTCGGTGTTGATGTGGGCGGGGGGATTGTGGGCGATGGCGCGGCTGATTGCGTCTGGCCAGGGCTGGTGGTGGCTGGTGTTCGGGCTGTTTGCCGGACTTGGAGTCGAGGCCAAATATACGAATTTTTTCCTTGGCTTGGGTTTGGCAGTTTGGCTTTTGCTTGAAAAGCGATCGTGGCGATGGCTCACGACGCCCTGGCCTTATCTGGGCGGGCTGATCGCGGTCGCAGCCATGGCGCCGAACCTCATGTGGAACATGAGCCACGGCTATGTGACGCTTCTCAAGCAATTCGGCCGCATCGAAGCTTCAGGTCTGACGATCAAGTACCTGATTGAATTTCTGATTTCGCAACCCCTTTTGCTAAACCCACTGATCTTTATCTTCGTGTTCCTGAGCACCTGGGCCTGGGCCAAGACGCGCAGTGACAGCCGGCTGACCCTGCTGGTCGCACTGCCTTTGCCGCTGCTGATCTATATGCTGATCCACGTTTTTCACGACCGCATTCAGGGCAACTGGCCAGCACCGGTCTTTCCGGGGCTGGTTATCCTGGCGGCTGCCGGCGCCGAAGCTTCTTCAGGCAAGTGGCTGTTGCGCTTCAGGAATTGGGCGGCACCGTTCGGCATCGCCCTGAGCGTTCTGGGCCTGGGCTATCTGGCGGCCGGCGATGCCTTGAGGCTGTCGGGCGCCGCGGGCCTGAGCCAGGGCTGGACGGATACAGCCACGCAAATTGACAGCACGCGTGCCAGGGCCGGCGCCGCCTGGATCGCCACCACCGACTACGATACCGAAGGCGAGTTAAGCTACCACTTGAAGAACGTCCGGGTGATCGCCGTCACCGACCGGGAGCGTTATGCGTGGCCGACCGCCGAGACGGGCGTGGCGGACAAAACGGCGCTGATCGTGGTGGCCAGCCGCCATAATCCGGTGCTCGAGGCCTGCTTCGAGGACTTAGCCGAACAGGGCAATGTCTCACGCGCCGGCAAGCCAGCGTTCCAAGTCTATACCGGACGATTAAAGATCGTCGGCTGCGAAGTCCCCTGACCCGCTGCCTGCCGGGCCCGCAGAAACGCTCTTTGGCCAGCGTGGCGGGTCAGGCCAATGGCGCGCTCGAAGGCATCATGCGCCGCTTCGGCCTGCCCCAGCCGTTGCAGGATATTGGCGCGCGCCGTCCAGAACGGTTGATAGTCCGCCATGCGATCCGGTTCGAGGCTGTCGAGTACGGCCAGCGCTGCTTCTGGCCCGCGCGCTTCCATCACGACCACCGCATAGCCAACGCCGGCTGCCAGCGACGGCGCAAAGTGCAGCAGGCCTTCGTATAAGGTAACGATCTGGCCCCAGTCGGTCGCGCCGGTCAGGGCACGGCCGATATGGATCGACTGGATGGCGGCTTCGAGCTGGTAGCGACCGAACTGGTGCAGGTCCTGGACCGCATTGAGCAGCCGGTTAGCACGGTCAATCATTGACCAGCTCCACAGATGCGGGTCCTGGCTGGCCAAGGCAATGAATTGGCCATCAGCGGTAAACCGCGCTTTCTTGCGGGCTTCGCAGTAAAGGATCAGCGCCACCAGGCCGTTCAGTTCCGGCGTCACGGGCATCAGGTCGAGCAACATCTGGCCTAGTTCCAGGGCTTCGTCCGCCAGACCGCGCGCTACGTCCTCACCGCCGGCATAGTCGCCCCAGCCGAGCCCGTAAGCGGCGTAGAGCGCGGCCAGCAAAGGCGGCAGACGCTCTGGCCATTCAACGGGTTCAGGGACATCGAAGCTCAGGCGGGCGTCGCGGATCTTGATTTTGGCGCGCGTCAACCGTTGCGCCATGGTCGCCGGCTTGACGAGGAAGCTCGAGGCGATGCGCTCCGACGGCAAGCCCAGAACGGTCTGCAGCATCAGGGGCGTGCGGATGTCGGCGGCAATGGCAGGGTGGGTGCAGACGAACATCAACCGCAACCGCTCGTCGGGAAAGGCGCGATCAATCATGTACGGCAAACCGCCGTCGGCCATACCCTGGGCCTCGTCCATCAGGGTGAGCAAGGTCGCCTCCCCGCCGTCGCGGACGGCCTGACGGCGCCAGCCGTCCCTCAGCCGGTTGCGCGCAGCGGTCAAAAGCCAGGCTTCCGGCCGGTCGGGCACGCCGCGCTCGGGCCAGGTTTCAAGCGCCTTGCGAAACGCGTCGGACAACGCATCCTCGCAGGCGGCGATGTCGCGGCTGCGGGCGGACAGATAGGAAATGAGGCGGCCATAGGCCGTGCGCGCCGCGAGCGCGACGCTGGCGCTGACCGCCTCCGCAGAATCAGGCGTCGACTTCGGCATTCATGATCAGGTTCGGCCGGACCTCAACCGTGCCGCCATAGTGCAAGGGCATGCGCGCCGCCCACTTCATGGCTTCGTCGAGGCTTGGGACGTCAATGATATAGATGCCGCCCAGTTGTTCACGGGTCTCGGCAAACGGGCCATCCTCAACCGTCTGACCGGCGGCGTTGAAGCGGATCGACGTCGCCTTGGTCGGCTCCTGGAGGCCGGCGCCACCGGCCATGACGCCGGCATCCAGCAGCGCCTTGGTGTAGGCCGGCCACGCTGCCCAGTATTCGGGGGCCAGCTTCTCGTCGGCGCGCGTGGCAAAGGCTTCGGGGGTTTCGTAGATGATCAGCGAAAATTTCATGACAGCAGGTCTCCGTTTGGGTCCGAGCATCAGCTTGCTCATTACCATGACGCGCGACGTTCGGCCATTTCGACAGACGGTCAAAATTTTCAATAAAAAAGGCCGGGACATGCCCGGCCTTTTCTGATCGGTTTTGTCCGGTCGTTAGACCAGCTCAGCCTCAAGCGTGATCGGCACGGACGAAAGCGCCTTCGACACCGGGCAGTTGGCCTTGGCGCCCGCGGTGATGGCGTCAAACTGTTCCTTGGTGATGCCGGGGATCGACGCCTTGAGCTTCAGCGTGATGCCGGTGATCGAGAAGCCGCCCTCGCCCGGGGTGATGTTGACCTGAGCTTCGGTGTCGATGCTGGTGGCGGTCAGGTTGGCATTTGCCAGCGCAAATGCCAGCGCCATGGAGAAGCAGCCGGAATGGGCGGCCGCGATCAGTTCCTCGGGGTTGGTGCCCGCCTTGCCGTCGGCATTCTCGAAACGCAGCTTGAAGCTGTAGGGCTGGTTGTTGAGGACGCCACTCTGGGTAGTGAGCGTGCCTTCGCCTTGCATGCCATTACCTGCCCAGTGGGCTTGTGCCGTACGCATCATGAGGAATTCTCCTGTGTGGTGAGGTGGTGGTTGTAGCCCTGCGGCCGTTACCGCGCAACGGGCACAGACCAAGAAAAGCAGCCAAAAGCGCTCTTTCTGCGCCGGCGTTCCCGAGGTAGTCTGAAAAGAAAACAGGGAGCCAAACATGTTCGCTAAACTTCGTGCCCTGACCGTGGGCTTCATGCTGGCCGCCAGTCCGGCCTTCGCCCAGGTCCAGACCAATGTTCCCGACGTCGTGGCCGGCGCCAAGCCGGTGACCGTAGAACGCATCCGTATCCACGGCGCCTCTTTGGAGGGCAATCTGGAAGGCGACGCCGTCGACCGTGAGGTTCTGGTTTTTCTGCCGCCGAGTTATGGCATCGACAAGACCCGCCGCTATCCGGTGGTCTATGCCCTGCATGGCTATTCTATCGGAGCCGCACAGTGGAGCCAGGAAATCCGTGTCCCGCAGACCATCGAAGGCGCCTTCGCTCTCGGGGCCGGCGAAATGATCGTGGTCCTGCCCGATTCCAAGACCGTGCATAACGGTTCGATGTATTCGCGGTCGCCAACCACCGGCAATTTCGAGGACTTTATTGCTTATGACGTCGTCAGCTATATCGACGCGCACTACCGGACGCGGGCCAGCCGCGACAGCCGCGGGCTGGTCGGTCATTCGATGGGCGGCTATGGCGCGGCCCGCATCGGCATGAAGCATCCCGAAATCTTCGGCAGCCTCTACATGATGAGCCCGTGCTGCCTGTCACCGCGCGGCGTCCCCACCCAGCCCGGCGCCGAGGACGCGCTGGCGGCCGTCAAGACACCGGCCGATGCGGAGAAGCTGCCGTTCGGCCTGCGCGCGCAGATGGCCAGCGCCGCCGCCTGGTCGCCCAACCCGAAGAAACCGCCGTTTTATCTCGACCTGCCCATCGGCGCCGACCGGGACGCCGTGCTGGCCAAATGGGCCGCCAATGCGCCGCTGGCCTTTGTCGACCAGTATGTCGGCAATCTTCGCCAGTACCGCGCCATCGCCCTGGACGTTGGCGATCAGGATGGACTGCGCGTCGACACGGGCAAGTTCCACGATGCTCTGGACGCCTATGGCATTGCGAACAGCTTCGAGGTTTATCCTGGCACCCACGTCAGCAATGTCGCGGTCCGCTTCCAGAGCAACGTCATGCCGTTCTTTGCCAGGACCCTGGCTTTCGGCAAGCCGGCGTCGGCCAGCGGCAAGACGAAATAAAAAAAGCCCTCCGGAACGCACAACCGGAGGGCTCTTTTAAGGATCGCGGGCCTCGGGGGGAAAGGCCAGGCGATCAGCAAGCCGCCAGGGGACACGGCTTGAACGGCAGGACCAGGCTTAGTCCTTGTTAACCTTGGTGATCTTGGTGCCTTCCAGCGCGACACCGGCCATCAGGCCCTTCTGGTCGAAGACGAAAGCATAGGCGTCGTCCTTGAGCGTCGAGGTCGACAGGTTGCGGGCGACACCGTCGTCAACCACGACCACGGTCGGGCCGACGCCGATTTCCCAGCCGGCGCTTTCGTGCAGGTACTTGATGGCATTGTCGCTCATCAGGAAGACGACGTAGCCGAAGGCCTGGGCGCCGGCCTGCGGGCCGACTGTGGCCGACAGCGAGTTGTAGTTTCGGATGACCTTGCCGCCTTCAATCAGTTCGCCTTCACCGAAGGATCCGCCGACACCGAGGCCGGCCTTGACGATGCTCGGGAAAATCAGGATGCCCTTGGCCTTGGCGCCGATGGCCTTGGCGGTGGGGTTGCTCGCATAAAGCTGAGCCAGCGATTCCTTGGAATGCTGTTCGATGGCGCCCTGGGTGGCCGCTTCGGCGGCGGACGGCAGGATGGCCGGGGCAATAGCTGCGGTGGTCAGCGCGAAGGCGAGCGTGAGGCCGTTGAACTTGAACATGGCGGGTCTCCTCAGATCGTGGATGTAACGTCGATGTGAAAAGCGTAACCGGCTGTGCGCCGCCTTGCCATGCGGATGAACAGGCCCAAAAATCAGGAAGTTGTAAGCTGCTTTTCAAAGCGCTATAGCCGGGCAACGCAATGCCACAGCATGGGGATACCACGATGAAACTGTTACGCTTTGGACCCGCCGGCCAAGAAAAGCCGGGCCTTATCGACGCCGCCGGCAAGATCCGCGATCTGTCGGACGTGGTCGACGATATCGCCGGCGATGTGTTGTCGGACGCGGGCCTGAAAAAGCTGGCCGCCATCGATCCGGCGTCGCTGCCTCTGGCGCCCGAAGGCGTGCGCTACGGGCCGTGCGTCGGCCGTATCGGCAAGTTCCTTTGCATCGGCCTGAACTATGCCGACCATGCCGCCGAGTCGAACCTGCCGGTGCCGGAAGAACCCGTGCTGTTCATGAAGGCGACTTCGGCCGTCATCGGCCCGAACGATCAAGTATTGAAACCGCGCGGCGCCACTAAGCTGGACTGGGAAGTCGAGCTGGGCATCGTCATCGGCAAGGCGGCGTCCTACGTGTCGGAAGCCGACGCCGAAAGCCATATCGCCGGCTATTGCACCATCAACGATATCTCCGAGCGGGCTTTCCAGATGGAGCGCGCCGGCACCTGGGACAAAGGCAAGGGCTGCGACACCTTCGGCCCGATCGGTCCGTGGATGGTGACGAAGGACGAGGTGGGCGATGTGCATGACCTCTCGATGTGGCTTGAGGTCAACGGCAAGCGCTATCAGAACGGCTCGACCAAGACGATGATCTTCAAGCCGGCCTTCATCGTGCATTATGTGTCGCAGTTCATGAGCCTGCAGCCGGGCGACGTCATCTCGACCGGCACGCCTCCGGGCGTCGGCATGGGCCAGAAGCCGGATCCGGTGTGGCTCAATCCGGGCGACGTGATGGAGCTGGAAATTGTCGGCCTTGGCAAGCAGCGGCAGGTTGTCGGCCAAGCTTAAAATTTTAGCTGAACCAACGAAATCTATTTAAGAAAACCGGCGATCACTGATGTGGCCGCCGGTTTATTTTTTACTTTAACAGCTTCGGATTGACGACCATGTGTTTGATGCGCTTGCGGTCCCACGTGTAGGTGATGTGCACCAATCCGTCCTTCGTCTGGATCACCGCCGGATAGGCGTAGCCACTGCCGATGGGCTGGCTTTCCAGGGTCAGGACGGACCGCCACGACACGCCGTCGTCGGACAGGCCGATATTGAGCGGATAGCGGTTGCCCTTGCCCGGCTCGTTGGAGCGGTGGGCCGAATGGTTATAAATCAACAGTTGCCGGCCGTCGGCTAGGGTCACGGCGTCGGTGCCCGAGTTGGGATTGGGCAGGTCGATCGCCGCCAGGCCGCTCCAGGTCTGCCCGTTGTCCTTCGACCAGGTCATGGCCAAAGCGCCCTGGCGGGTGCGGCAGATGGCTTCGAGTGAACCGTCCTTGGCGAACAGGACGCTCGGCTGGATCGCTTCGATGCCGACGGGGGTCGGCGCATTGGCGCTTTTTGTCCAGGTGGCGCCACGGTCGGCGGAATGCTCGAAATGGACCTGCCACTTGGCGTTCTGGTTCGGGCCGACGCCCTCCCCGCCTTCGGTGCTGGACGGCGACAGCCAGGAACCGTCTTTCAGCACTACCGGCTTGTTCTTGATGGGGCCGAGAATGCCGTCAGGCAAGCGGCGCGGCTGCGACCACGTGCGGCCGTCGTCGGCCGAGGTGATAACCATGCCCCACCACGTCGACGGGCTTGGGCCAACCTTGTAGAACAGGAACAGGTCACCGACCGGGTCCTGGAACAGCACCGGGTTCCAGGTCGGCAGTCGCGGCTGACCATCCGGCTGGACGCCATTGGCGACGCTGACCGGCTTCTGCCACTTGCCACCTTCCATGCGCGTGAACCAAATCTCGACATCCGGATTGCGCTCCTTGGTGCCGCCGAACCAGGCGGCCGCCAGGGTGCCGGCCTTGGTCTCGACGATGGTCGAGGCGTGGCACTCCGGATAAGGCGGCGCGTCGTCAATAAATCCGGCGCTCAGGACCGGACCAGCCGCGGCTTTTTGGGTAGCGGCATTGGCGGCCGGTGCTGCCAGCATCAGGGCGGCGAGACTGAAAAAGTTGCGGCGGATCATTGGGTGTCTTCCGATCTGATGGGGTGGGTGACGCCGAACAGGTAGATCAGCGCCGACAGGCTGACGATGACGGCGCCGATGCCGAGCGCAGGCACGAAGTTGCCGCCATTCGCCTTGGCGACGTAGCCAGTCACTACCGGCGCCAGCGAGGCGCCCAGATAACCGCCAAAGTTCTGCACAGCGCCAAGTGACGCCACCTGGCCTTGCGGGGCAACGGCCGACACCAGCGCCCACGAGGCGGTCGATGCTACATTAGCCAGGAAAATCACCACGGAGATGCAAGCCAGCGCCATGACGTTGTCCTGGATCAGGGCGCCGGGAATGGTGAAGGCGGCCATGCCGAACATAGCGAACGCCGCCAAAAGCTTGCGGCCGCGAATAGCCGAACCGGTCAGCCGCACCAGCCCGTCGGACAATCCGCCAGCGATCAGACAGCCGATGAAGCCACAGAAGAACGGCACAAAAGACGCCAGGTTGGAATGGATCATGTCCATATGCCTTTGGGTCTGCAGATAGCCCGGCAGCCAGGTGATATAGAGCCAGTTCAGATAAACCGAACCAAAGAACCCGAGGATCATTGCCCAGGTGGTGCCGTGGCGGAACAGATTGCCCCAGGCCTTGAGCCCCCCCGCGCTCTCTTTTGACACGTTATGGGCGATGACTTCCCGATCTTCGGGGCTCAGCGCCACCTGATCGGGGTTGCGATAGAACAGCCACCACACCAGGGCGACTCCGACGCCGGCCACGCCGAGTATGACAAACACCGAGCGCCAGCCGAAAGCCAGCAACATGAAGCCCAGGATCGGCGGTGCGATGGCTGTACCCAGGGGCGAGGCGGAATTGAACACGCCGGTCGGCGCGCCGCGCTTCGACAACGGATACCAGTCGGAAACGACGCGCGCGCCGGTCGGATATTGCGGCGATTCCCCGATGCCGAGCAGGATACGCGCCCAGATGAACTGGGTCAGGTTATGCACCAGACCGCACACGGCCTGGGCCACCGACCACAGGAAAATCCCGACGGCCAGCACCAGGCGCGGCTTGAACCGGTCAATCAGCCCGCCAATCGGCAGTTGCGCCAGGGCATAGCTCCAGGAAAAGGCCGACAAAAGCAGGCCCATCTGCCCCAGGTCCAGATGCAACTCCTCGCGGATGGACGTATTGGTGACCGACAAGGCGCTGCGGTCCATATAGTTGAGCGCGCCTGTCAGCAGCAGCAGCAGCAGCGACGTCCACTGGACGACGGTAAGCGACCGGGTACGACCCGGCTTGTTGGCGGAGTCCTGCATTCTGTTCCCTGTGTTTACAGCCGCTGACGGGCCTTTATTATAAAACGCAGAAAATCGAAAACAGTCGCAAGAGTCAAATACTACCTACAGGGCCAGGCAGCTCCGGTTGATCTCGGCAATCGATTTGACGCCGGTCAGCGCCATGGCGACGCGCATTTCCTTTTCCATCAGGCTGAGCAGGTTCGACACCCCCGCCTCACCCGCCGTCGCCAGCGCATAGATATAGGCGCGGCCGAGCAGCACGCCCTTGGCGCCCAGGGCCAGCATCCGCACAACGTCCAGGCCATTGCGGACACCGGAATCCGCCAGGATGGTCAGGTCGTCGCCAACGACGTCGGCGATGGACGGAAGCGCGCGGGCCGACGACAAGACGCCGTCGAGCTGGCGGCCGCCATGGTTGGAGACGATGATGCCGTTGGCGCCGAACTTGACGGCGTCGCGGGCGTCCTCAGGGTCGAGGATGCCTTTGATCATCATTTCGCCCTTCCACATGTCGCGGATCCATTCCAGGTCCGACCAGTCGATCGAGGGGTCGAAATTGGCGCCCAGCCAGCCGATATAGTCTTCCAGGCCCGTTGACTTGCCGCGGTAGGCCGAGACGTTGCCGAGATCGTGCGGCATGCCGAACAGGCCGACGTCGAAGGCCCACGACGGGTGCTGCATGGCCTGGATGATACGACGGAAGCCGGCGCCGTCGCCGCTCATGCCCGCATGCTTGTCGCGATAACGTGCGCCTGGCACCGGCATGTCGACGGTGAAGACCAGCTTGGTTATGCCCAACGCCATGGCGCGCTCCAGGGCGTCCTTCATGAAGCCGCGGTCCTTCAGCACATAGAGCTGGAACCAGGTCTGCTTATGCTTGGCCTTGGTGACGACTTCCTTGAGCGAGCAGACGGAGACGGTTGACAGGGTGAACGGGATGCCCGCTTTCTTGGCTGCCTTGGCCGATTGCACCTCGCCGCGGCGGGCGTACATGCCGTTGAGGCCGACCGGCCCAAGAATAATCGGCATGGCCAGCGTTTCACCGAACAGCTCGGTTTCCAGCGACAGGTTGGCGACGTTTTTCAGGACGCGCTGACGCAGGGCGATGTCCGACAGGTCGCTGACATTGCGCCGTAAGGTGTGTTCGGCATAGGCGCCACCGTCGAGATAGTGGAACAGGAACGGCGGCAGCTTGCGGCGGGCGGCTTCGCGATAGTCGGTCGTGGCGGAAATGATCATTGTTATGGGTATCTCGGGGCGTGCGCGATGTTGTTCGGACTCAAGCGGTTTTGCTCTCTATAACGCGGCGTCCCGCGTCAAGCCAGAGCGTCAAATCGGCGCGTGCGGGCATTTCTTTCAGCACATGCCGGGTGAGGCGTTCGTAAAAACGGATAAAAACGGCGACCTCGCTGTCGCTCATGACGCGGGTTCCAACCTTGCCTTCGCGGCGCAGGCGGTCGCGCAGAGTGCGCTCCTGCTGGGTGCGCCAGTCCTGCACCGTACGGAAATCGGGCGCGGCCAATAAAATGAGCCTGTCGAGGCGGGCGAAGAGGTCCTGGTACGGGCCTTTCAGTGCTTCATTGACCGACCGGCGCCAGGTGCCGTCAGGGTCGCGCTCGGCTTCGAGGTCATTGACGGACTGGATCAGATCACCGGCCTCCTGCGGGCGGGCGCCGACGCACCAGCCCTCGAACAGGATGACGTCGGCGGCTTCAATTTCCGGCCAGTCGCCTTCCGGCTCCGGATTGTCGGCCGACTTGTCGAAGCGCGGCAAGCGGATAGGCTGTCCGGCCTTCAAAGCGTCGAGGACGCGCAGGCCAAGGGCGACATCGTGGGTGCCGGGCACACCGCGCGTAGCGAACATGGGATGGACTGTATCGGCCAAATTTTGGCGGGCGTCGCGCGGCAGGTAGAGGTCATCGAGCGACAGGATTGCCGTGCGGTGGCCCGCATCCTCCAGCCCTTCACTCAGATGCCTCGCCAGGGTCGACTTGCCGGAGCCCTGCGCGCCGCAAATGCCGACGACCAGGGGTCGCTTTCCATTTGAAAGCCACCCCAGAACAGCTTTTAAAACAAGATCAAGCGATCCGGTCACGCGGCGCTTCCCCGGCGAAGAAGGCTGCGGCATTGCCGGCTGCGCGCAGGCCCATATTGGTGCGCGTCTCGATGGTCGCCGAGCCGAGGTGCGGCAGCAGCACGGCGTTTTCCAGCCCCATCAGGTCCGGATGCACCACCGGTTCCTTTTCATAGACATCGAGACCGGCCGCCCAGATGGTCCGTGCCTTGAGCGCAACCGCCAGGGCCGCCTCATCGACCACCGACCCACGTGCCGTGTTGATCAGGATGGCGGTCGGCTTCATTGCATTCAGCAAGTCAGCATTAACGATGTGATGCGTTTCCGCTCCGCCCGGACAATGCAGCGACAGGACGTCCGACTGTTTGGCCAGTTCGCTCAGGTTGGGCAGGTAACGCGCTTCGAAGCGCGCTTCGATGTCCGGCGCGACGCGGCTGCGGCTGGCATAGGCGATGGTCATGCCGAGTGCCGACTTGGCCTTGTGCGCCGTCGCCTGGGCGATGCGGCCGAAACCATAGAGCCCCAGCGTCTTGCCTTCCAGTGACTGGCCCAGCATGTGGGTCGTGCCCCAGCCCTTCCAACCATTGGCACGCAGCTGGCGCTCGCCCTCCCCGCCGCGGCGGCTGGTCATCAGCATGAGCAGAAGCGCAATGTCGGCGGTGGCTTCCGTCAGCACATCCGGCGTGTTGGTGACGACGATGCCGGCAGCTTTGGCGGCGTTCAGGTCGATGTGCTCGAAGCCGACGCCGAAATTGGCGATGACCTTCACCCGCGCGCCTGGCGTCGACAGCACCTCGGCGTCGAACTTGTCGACCACGGTCGGGCAGATGCCGTCATAGTCACGCATGGCGGCCTTGAGCTCGTCGCGGCTCAGCGGCTTGTCGCGGTTGATGGTGACGTCGAAGCGTTCAGCCACCCACTGTTCGGCGGCTTCAGGCCAGGAGCGGGTCAGGAGGAGTTTGGGCTTGGTCATCAGTCAATCTTGTCGGTGTAGGTCCAGTGAACGGTGTCGCGAAGGTCTTTGCCACCAGAATCCTTAGTTGCGGCGACGATTACGTTGTCGCCGTCAGCCAGGTCGATCTTCCAGGTGGCGATGTGGTCGGTGACCGGCTGCGGCGGCAGGGCCTGGCCATTCAGCGTCAGGTCGACCTTTGTGGCATTGGTGTAGACCTTGACCGTCGTCGACCGCACCCGGCGGGTGACGAAGCGGCCGCTGGCGATGTGAATCATCGGCGTGTCGGACCAGTTGGCCTGATAGAAATAATAGGTGTCCTTTTTGGTGGTGCGGTCTTCGGTCACCAGACCCTTATCGTTGATCCACGGCCGGTCGCCCTCGTTGCGCGGCCAGGCCGGGAAGTCGATGCCGACCCAGACAAAGTCAAAGACCAGCCACGGCCGCGCCGACAGTTCCTTCCAGTAGAACTCGTGGTATTTCGACTGGTATTGCTCCGGATGCCAGGTGCTGGTCGGCTGAACGCGCGCGACCGGGTCCTCCTGTTGCTTGATGCTGGCGCCGGCGCCATATTCGCTCATGGCGAAGATACGGTCGGGGAATTTGGCGTGGAGCGCGTCCGCCCACTTGCCGATATCGGCCATGTCGCCGGAATACCAGCCGTAATAACGGTTATAGGAGGTGATGTCGCCGTGCATGGCGATCGGATCGTCGTCGGCCAGGCAGCAGTGCGAGTAAAGCGTCGGGCGGCCCTTGTCCATGCCCTTCGCCGTCGTCTGCAGGGACGCCAGCACCGCGTTGGCGGCGTCGGACTTGTCGCGCAGCTCGTTGCCCAGTCCCCACATCGCGATCGAAGGGTGGTTATAGTTCTGGGCGATCAGCTCGCGCATCTGCTCATTGATATTGTTCAGGAAAGCATCGCCGGGCGTAATGTCATTGACCAGCGGCACTTCGGTCGAGACCAGGATGCCCATCTTGTCGGCGTCGTCATAGACACGCTGCGGGTGCTGCATGTGGGCCAGCCGCATGCCGGTCAGGCCGAGATCGGCCAAAATCTGCATGTCCTGGTCGATGTCAGCGTCCGACGCAGCGGTGCCTTTGCCGGGACGGCCGGGCTGCTGCATGTTGACGCCGTGGACGGCGTACAAGGCTCCGTTCAGGCGGAAGCCATCCTTGGCGACCGTCAAGGTGCGGATACCGAGCGGCACGCTGAGCTTGTCGCCGCCCCCATCCTTGCTGTCCCCGACATCTATCTCGACATGGTAGAGATAGGGTGACTTGCGGCCTTCCCACAGGCGGGCATCCTTGATCTTGAAGGCGAAATCGAGCGGCGCGGTCGTACCGGCCGGCAGGTTGCGCGAGTCCTGGGTCCGGGCGACGGTCTTGCCATCGGCATCGACCACCCGGGCGCGGACGGTAACGACGGTGGCGGCGGTACCTTCGTTGGCGATCAGGGCCTTGGCGGAAACGTCGGCGGCCACCGGGACAGTCTGTTTCTTGCCCTGATAGACCGCTGGATAAAGCTTCTGGGTTGTCACATAGATGCCCGGCCCGCCATGGTCCTTCAGGTCGATGTGGACGTCCGGCACGGCTATCAGCGACACGCCGCGGGTCAGACCGCCATAGATGTTGAAATCGCCGTTCAGGGGCGCGATCTGCGGCACCTTGGTATTATCGACGCGGACGGCGATCAGGTTGCTCCCCGCTTTCAGCGCCTTGGTCACGTCCAGGCGAAAAGCAGCATAGCCGCCTTCATGGCGTCCGATGCTCTGGCCGTTGACATAAACATCGGCCGCCAGGGTCGCGCCGTCAAATTGCAGATAGTAATGCTTGCCCGCTTCGGGCTTGAAATCGAGGTCATGACGGTACCAGGCCGGGCCGCGGTACGGGCCGTCGGGGCTCGGGACCGCGTCCTTGTCGCCGGCTGAACGGACGTCATGGGCGTCGAAGCTGTGCGGCAGGTCGATGGTCTGCCAGGCGATGTGGCCGTCATAGGCTGGGTCTTTCACCGCCGGATTGTCGGCGCGGACGAACTGCCAGTTGGCGTTGAGCGAGGTGACATCGCGTGCCTGAGCGCCGAACGGCAGCAGCATGGCGGCGAAAGCCAGCGCAAGCATGGACGATCTCATCGGCATCCCTCTCCCGGTTTTTATTGTCGTTTAGCTATACGGCCTTTTGAGCCCGGTTCAACCCGGATTGTCTGACAATCCTGCATTTCTCCGACAAAAGGCGCACAAAAGTCAAAACGGCGCCGGCGCGTGGAAGCGCAATGTTTCGCCAGTCTCAGGATGTGGAATTTCCAGCCGCTCGGCATGCAGCAGCAGGCGCGAACTGGCGGCGACGATTTCCGGCGGCGCATAGAAATAATCACCCAGAATCGGATGGCCCAGGCTCGTCATATGCACGCGCAATTGATGTGAGCGGCCGGTGACCGGTTGCAATTCGACACGGGTGGTGCCCTGCCCGCGCCCCAAGACGCGGTAGCGGGTCAAGGACGGCTTGCCGATTCTATGGTCGACCATCTGGCGCGGCCGGTTGGGCCAGTCGGTGATCAGCGGCAGGTCGACCTCGCCTGCGTCGGCGGCAACTTCGCCCGCCACCACCGCGACATAGGATTTGGCCACGTTACGATCGGCAAAGGCTTTGGAGAGGATACGGTGCGCTTCGGGGCCCCGCGCCAGCACCAACAGGCCAGATGTCGCCATATCCAGGCGGTGGACGATCAGGGCGTCGGGGTAGTTGGCCTGCACACGACGGATCAGGCAGTCCTGGTTGGCCTCCCCGCGCCCCGGCACACTGAGCAGGCCGGCCGGTTTGTCGGCCACCAGCAGATGGTCATCGGCGTAAAGGATCATTGCGTGCAGTCATTTTTGGCCGAAAGCGCGGGTGATGCGGCGCTCCAGATCGACCAGGACGCGGGCATTCGAGCCATGCAGGCGCTTGACGTCGATCAGGGTGACATCGCCGCAGGCCGACAGGGTATGCAGGCCGTCGCCATAGCCTGGCAGGAGGTGGCCGGGCGACAGGGTCGAGACGATCTCAGCCGCAAACCGGTCGGGTGTCAGGTCGTCGATGCGCAGCATATTGAGCCCAACGCCATAGCCGCCGACGCAGTTCTGCACCGGCAGGTGGATCTTGCCGCCATGCAGGAACGGCGTGCCACCGGGGCGGCTGGCGTCGAGACCGGTGCGGACGGGGTTTCCGGCGTGCTGCGTCCACGGGCCTTTCAGAGCCGGCGCATGGGCGACATACAGCTCACGCATGGCGCGGTTACCGTCACCCGGCAGAGCGTAGAACATCCACCACAGGTCGTCGTGCCGAATGATGCTGGCGTCGACTGCCGGAATGTCGAGCAGATCGACGAACGGTTGCCAGCGATCGGGGAAGCGCCTGGCGCGATAGAGGGTCAGCTTGCCGCTGCGGCTGGCTTCCGGCAGCATATAGATATGGCCGCCGTCCTCGACCAGGACGGGATAGGACAGGTGAAAAGGCTGCCGCAGCGCGGTGCCCTGGCCAGCTAAAATCCCGTTGGCGAAAGTATAGTAATGAATCTCACCGCGCTTTACCCGATAATCAAGGGCCTCCACCATCACGGTAAGACGGCCATCACGCCAGATACCGAACGGATCGGCATTGAACCGGAAAGCACCGGGATTGGGCAACCAGGTGACGCGTGCCGCCTTCAACGCTTCAGGATCAAGCAAGCTTGCCGCCGGGGCATGGACAATCCCGGTCTGCCAGAGTTCGGTGATAAGGGGCATTACGGGCGCAGTCTTCCTGTTTCACCCAGCTTAGGCTGATTGCCGCCTGCCGATCAACGGCCTTATTCCGCCGGGAACTGGCCGAACTCTGCCGAGCGGGCGACAACGGGACGGGCGGGCCAGCCTGCGACCTCGGCGCGGCCGGTGGCCTGAGCGCGGATGGCACGGATGGCTTCACCCAGGCGCTGACGCCCGGCGTCAAAGCCAAAGGTTTTCAGGGCATAGCTTTGCGCCAGATGGGCCTGCTTGAGCGCCCGCTTCCAGTCGCCGAACACGTCGCCGATGGCGTTGGCCAGGGCAGCGGCATTGCCGCTTTCGAACAGCTTGCCGAGGCTTCCGGCCTGAAGAATGTCGCGCGGGCCTTCGATGTCGGAGGCGACCACCGGCACGCCGGCCGCCATCGCCTCGATGACCACCAGGCCGAAACCTTCCGAACGCGACGACAGGACGAACAGGTCGAGGCCGCTCAGGAATGCCTTCGGATCGGCCGTCCAGCCGCAGAACTCGACGCAGTCCGCCAGACCGTAGCTGTCGGCCATGGCCTTCAGCGCCTCGCGCTCCGGGCCATCGCCAGCAATTTTAAGGGCGAAGTCGTGGCCGCGCTCACGCAGCATAGCAGCCGACTTCAGCAGCAGATCGAAGCGCTTCACTTCGTGCAACCGCCCTAAGGCCCCGATCACCGGTCGCGTCCCCGGCAACGCCTTGACACGGTGCGATTCCAGATGGGCGAAATTGGCGACTTCGATCGGAGACACGCCGGGATAGGCGGCTTCGAGACTGTCGCGGACGCCCGCGCTCACACACACTACCGCGTCGACGCGCTGAATGTGCGGCTTGTAACCTCGATTGTGCAGGACCTGCACGGTGCGCGCCTGCCCTGCCACGAAGGGCATCAGGCTCAAACCCGTGGCACGGTTGCCATGGGTGAGCACCAGGTGCGGCTTGAAGGCGCGAATTTTCTGAGCCAGGCCAAACGCCGCGAAGGGGTCGCGGTTACATAGCGCCGTCAGCGGCTGAAAAGCCTCAGTGTCCAGATTTTCCGCCAGCACGCCCTTGGGATGTCCCAGGCTCAGAACCTGAAAGCCTTCCGCTTCCAGCGCCTCGTGGTAGCGCAGGCCCATATATTCGACCCCGCCCTTGCCTTTGGCAAGCATCACGTTGAGAATGCGCGCGTCCAATTCCTTGGCCCCCTGAACTACTGGGCATTCCGGACGCCGAAGCCGTCGCTTCGCCGGAACGATGGGGCAGAAAAGACACCGCAGGTACGGCAGCCTCGCATACGCCCATGTAGTTAAGAACCCGCCGCGGGCCTGAACCCGTAAATAAAAATAAGGAAATTGTAAGTTTTTTTAATTTCAGCTATTTCAATGGATTAAGGACCATTTCCGCGAATTTTACTTGCGCGCGACGTCCTGCCGAAGTTAATTTTTGCGGCCTTGCCAGAGCGTCGTTCTGGTGCGATGAAGATATCCCACGGGCCGCCGCCCCTTGCCGGAAGACCAGAACAGTCAACGCCCGTGTCCCCCCAGCCGCCGTCAAAATCCGTCCTGCTTGAGACCTACCTTGAAAAGCGCACGCTTTTGCTGCGTTATTTCGGTCGGCTGGTCGGCGATTCGGCGCAGGCCGAGGATATCGTTCAGGACCTCTATCTGAAAATCAACGCGCTCAACGCCGATTATACCGTCGAGGACCCGGTGGCCTTCCTGTTCAAGATGGCCCACAATGTCTATCTCAACCAGCTGCGTTCGCTGCACAGCGGCCGGAACCGGGATAACGCCTGGTTGCAGGTCAGCCGCCACCGTGTCGGCGGTGACGAAGTCGCCGATGAACCGTCACCGGAAGCGCATACCGAAGGCCGCCAGCAGTTGCAAAAGGCCATGAAGGCGCTGGAGGAACTGCCTGAAAAAACCCAGGCCATCTTCCGGTTGCACAAGTTCGACGGCGTCAGCCAGGCCGAGGTCGCGGCACGTCTGGACATCTCGCTGAGCTCGGTAGAAAAACACCTTAGCTCGGCACTTAAACACCTGATGCAGCGGCTTAAATCAGGACCCTGACGAAAAAGTTCAGCAACCTGCGATTATTTTTGCGGGTGCGCAGCGTTTGAAGTGTCTAGTTATCGAGAGAAGTAAAAGCGCCCATGGCACAATTTGACCCAGAGCACGGCCCGGAGGCCACGGACATCCAAGGGATGGCTGCGCTTTGGGCCGTGCGTGCGCAGGGTGACGCCTTTGGTGAAAGCGACCTCATTGCGCTGACCGAGTGGCTTGAAGCTTCCGATGCACACGCCGATGCCTATCGCGACGCCGTCGCGCTTTGGGAAGGCTTCGACCTGACCGAAGCCGTCACCGCACCGCAAGTCGAAAGCCCCGTTGTGGTCAGCCTGGCGGACCGCAAGGCGCGCGCGGCGCGCGCGCCAGCCTGGACCTGGGGTGCCGGCGGCGCTATTGCGGCTGGCCTGGCCGCCGCTTTCATTCTTCCGCAGATCATCGCCAGGCCTGACCCGATTGCCGTCTATCAGACCGTCAAGGGCCAGCGCCAGACGATCACCCTGGCCGACGGCACCGAACTGAAGCTCAACACCAATACCCAGGTGTCCGTGCAGGTCGGCAAGGCCGGCCGCAAGCTTACGCTTGATCACGGTGAAGTCGCGCTCAAGGTCGTGCACGATGAGAAGCAGCCGTTCACGCTGGACAGCGGCGACGTCCGCCTGACCGATATCGGCACCGAATTCAACGTACAGCGCGACGACGGCGACACGCGCGTCACGGTGCGCGAAGGCAGCGTCAGCCTCAAGCCGATCAAGGCCGCCGGCGGAGACGCCGTCATTCTGCGATCCGGCGACCTGGGCGTGCATCGCGACGGCGTTTTCGCCAGTACGGTGAACAAGGTCAATGCGGATGAGGCTTTTGCGTGGCAAACGGCGCACGCTGTGTACAGAAATCAACCTTTGTCGGTTGTGGTCAAGGACTTAAACCGCTACTTTGACACACCAATAATGGTCGACAAGGACGCGGGGCAGATGCGGTTGAACGCTGTGCTGACCCTGGATTCGGAGAGCTCGGTTGTCGGGCGGCTGCAAGAGTTTTTACCGCTGGACGTCAAAACAACGGCTCAAGGCATTGTCCTTAGCCGCGGGTCTGGCCGTTTCCGCTAGTCCACTCGCGGCCCACGCCGGCAACGGCAATCCATCCATTTCCATCCCTGCCCAACCTGTTCAGGACGCGCTGACGGCCCTGGCCATGCAGAGCAATGTCTCCGTCGGGGGCGTTGATCCCATGCGCTGCGCCCGCCGGTCGGCGCCGGTCAATGGCCGAATGACGCCTGAAAAAGCATTGCGGGTGCTGCTGGCGGGCAGCCGCTGCGACGTACAGCGTATCGACGCCCGCACCTTCCGCCTGGTCATAAAGCCGGAGCCACGGCCCAAACCGGCGCCCGAGCCGAAACGCGGCGACGAGGCCCTGCCGAAATATGACGACACCACCGTCCTGATCGTCCGCCGTCCGCAGTCGATCAGCACCTCGCCATCCGCGATCAGCCTGATCCCCTCTTCGGTCCTGTCCGACGACGATCAGGACATCTCCTTCGTGGCCCAGCGGGTGCCGGGCATGACGGTGACCAATCTCGGACCCGGCCGCGACAAGATCCTGCTGCGCGGCGTGTCGGACAGCGTCCTGACAGGACGGACCCAGTCAACGGTCGGCATTTATCTGGACGACGCTCCCCTCACCTACAACGCGCCCGACCCGGACCTGATGCTGGTCGACATGCAGCGCATCGAAGTCCTGAAAGGCCCACAAGGCGCCTTGTACGGCCAGGGCTCGTTGTCCGGCGTGGTGCGATTGGTCAGCAACCGCCCCCGCGCCGACATGTATCAGAGCGAGGTTTCGGGCGCCGTCGGATTTACCGAGAGCGGCGACGTATCGACGCGTTTTACCGGCATGCTCAACCTGCCGCTGGCCGACAACCACGCCGGCCTGCGGGCTGTGGTCTACAACGACAATTCCGGCGGCTTCATCAAGGATGAGGTCCTTGGCAACAAGGCCAGCAACGCGACGACCCGGACGGGCGCACGTATTGCCCTGCTCTGGCCGATCGACGAGCGCTTCACCTTCAGCACCGCGGCGGTGTTCCAGAAGCTGAACTCACGCAACAGCCAATACGTCACCAGCCAGCGCGGGCCGTTCCGTCGGACCCTGCCGGTGGCCGAGCCGCACAACAACAGCTTTGCCAACATATCCGCCGAGCTTGAAGGCAACCTGGATTACGGCACGCTCAAGGTGAGCGTCAGCCATCTGCGGCACACCATTTCTAGCGCCTACGACGCCGAACCGGTGGCGCGCTTCGCCACCATCCCGACCTCAGGCATCCTGCTGTACAACGAAGACCAGGCAATCAGCCTGTCGACCGAGGAAGTCAGCTTCCTATCGCCGTCGCAGAACCGGTTGCGCTGGCTGGCCGGGCTGTTCGCCGCCCAGAGCGAGGAGCATTTCAACCCGCACCTGATCGACGTCTATACCCGTCAGCCCTTCTACGACGAGGCGCGGGTCGACAAGATCGACGACCTGGCCGCGTTCGGCGAACTCAATTACGATTTCACCTCAAAGTGGACGGCAACGCTCGGGGTTCGCGCGACGCGGTCGCGGCACGGCACGGACAGCTTTATCGACAATGTGCACCTGAGTGGCAATGCGCCCAGCGGACAGATCGTCGGCGCCATCCACGCCGATCACGTGGCGCACTCCGTAATGGTCAGCTACAAGGCGCGGCCGGGCCTGTTGTTCTACGCCCAGAGCGGCGACGGCTTCCGCACGGGCGGCTTCAATACCACGACGCAGCTGGTCACCAACGTGCCGGCCGTCTATACCGGCGATGAGCTGAACAGCTATGAAGGCGGGATGCGCTATTCCTCACCGGACAATCGCTTCCGCGTGCAGGCGGCGACGTTCGCCATCGTCTGGCGCAACATCCAGAGCGACCAACTTCGGTCTACCGGGTTGCCGATCACCGTCAATCTCGGCAAGGGCGTCAATCAGGGCGTCGAGGTCGAGGCCGACTGGCAGGCCATGCAAAACTTCGACCTGCATGTCGCGGCCCAGGTCAATGATCCACGCCTGAGCCGGCCCAATGCCAATTTTGCCCGCGACAAGGATGGCGGCATGCCGTTCATCGCGCGCCAGTCGCTGAATATCAGTGCCGAATGGCAGGCAGCCTTGTGGCAGCACCGTTTCGAGAACAGCTTCTGGATCACCTACCGCAGCGGTTCACCGCTCAATTACGGCGCGTTGCGCGATGTGCGCATCGACGGCTACACGAATTGCGGCTTCTCGTCGTTCGTCAATCTGCGGCCCGTCCGGCTGGGCGTACGGGTCACCAACCTGAGCGGCGTCAAGTCGAACAGCTTTGCCTATGGCAACCCGTTCAGCGTCGACGGCTCCAGTCAGGTGACGCCGCTGCGGCCGCGCACCATCTGGCTGTCGGCCAGCCGCCGGTATTAGGTGGCCGGCTCGCGTTTGTTCCCAATTTGGAGAAATGAAGCGTGACAATTCTCCTTTTTTGGGAATTTACAATAAGCCGGACATGGCGGTTGACCTGGGCTATCCGCGGCCGATATTTACGCCGAAGCCTGAATCGTCAAGGAGATGAAGATGCGTAATATCGCGGTGCTGGTCGGCAGTCTGCGCCAGGAATCGATCAACAAGAAGTACGCCCATGCGCTGGAAAAACTGGCAGCGGGGCAGTTCACCTTCACCTATGTCGACATGGACCTGCCGCTCTATAATGACGATTTGTGGAAGGCGCCGCCGGAAAAGGTAACGCGCCTGAAAGAGCAGATCCTGGCGGCCGATGGCGTCCTGATCATCTCGCCGGAATATAACCGTTCGATCCCGGCGGTCACCAAGAATGCTGTCGACTGGGCGTCGCGCCCGTTCGGGCACAATGCCTGGCCGGGCAAGCCGGTGGCCATTACCGGCGCCTCCTACGGCGGCATTGGCACAGCCGTCATGCAGTCGCAGCTGCGCAGTTCGATGGTCATTCTGGAGACCATCGTCATGGGCGGTCCGGAAGTCTACATGACCATCAAGGATGATACCTTGAAAGCAGACGGCACCTTCGTCAGCGACGGCACGTCCAAGTTCCTGAAGGGGTTCCTGGACAGTTTCGACGCCTGGATCGGGAAGATGAAAAACTAAATGGGGCGTAGGGGCCGTGCCCCACAAAGCCTTACTTGATCCAATAAAAAAGGCCTCGCCCCAAGAGAGGGCGGGCCTTCTTTTATCGGAATAAGGGAAGTCTTGGGGGCACAGCCCCCAAACCCCATATTTTACTTCTTCGGATCGAACGACGGCGTCTGCGCCTTCACATAGTCGATCCACTCCGCCTGATTGTGGATGTCCAGGCCCTTGTCCCAGGCCGCGCCGGCGTAATAGACGAACGGCTTGCCCGGCGTGACCTTGATGAGCACGACGAAGTTCTCGGCCTCGTTGGTCTTGACGTCGACGATCGACGCGGGGTCGACCATGACGGCCGTGCCCATGGTGCCCTTGTCCGGATCGGTCGGGCCCCACCAGATGAACCGGCCGTTGGCGCGGTCCTGCGTCAGGGTGCCCGGCGCACCCGTCGGCTTCTTGCTGATGCCGATACCGACAATCAGTTCATCCGGCTTGTCCGAGTTGATTGTCGATGTCATGCGCGTGAAGTTGGTCCCGACCGGCAGCGAGAACTTACGCGTCTCCCAGACCTTGCGCTCGACATTGACCGGCCACGGCGCATAGTCGACTTCGAACTCGGCGACTTTCGGGCCTGGGTTGAGGATGCGCGCCTTGACATAGTTGCGCGACGTCCAGAGCTTGT
Organism: Pseudomonadota bacterium; assembly: GCA_048497915.1. GTDB lineage: Bacteria > Pseudomonadota > Alphaproteobacteria > Caulobacterales > Caulobacteraceae > Asticcacaulis. The sequence continues at coordinate 18,462 of JBEHYZ010000029.1, read as the reverse complement.
TGTCGTACCAGATGCCAAGCCCGCCCATGCCACGCGCGCCCCCGACGTCATAGAAGTCGAGGCCTTCGCCGTGATAGCCGTGCTGATCGCCGGTCTTCAGCTGGCGCTCCATGAACGGCCAGCGGACGCTCTTGCCCCAGGCGTCGATGCCCGAACCCGAAGGCGGCTCATAGGCTTCAAGCGCGTGTCCATAGATACGGTGCGTCGTGCGGTCGTTTTCGAACAGGATGTCGTCATAGCGGTACGGCGCGACCGTCACGAAGGCCTGCGGCGCCTTTTCGGCTTCAGTTGCCGGCGGGGTCAACTGGACCTTGACGATCTTCGGGGGCGTAATCGCTGTATCGGCAGCATGGGCCAGGCCGGCCGCAGCCGACACGGCGATCACGCCCGCGCACAGTTTTGAAATCAGGCTCATCTTGGCTTTCCTCATTTTTTCGAAGCGGGAACGGGTTTTCCTGTAATCGGCGACTTGTAGTCCGGGTCGTCGGTGACCGGATCGTAGGCCAGGTTATCCATAGCCTGACGTTCCAGGTTTCGGCGACGGATTTCGGCTTCTTCGGCCGGCGTCATATTGGTATTCGCCTGCGCGGCGCGGGCCGGCATGGTGTCGAGCCCCATCAGGGTCGGCGGCGCGATCTCCAGCGGCAAGGGCAAGGGCGATACCGGGTCATGCAGCTTCGCCATCTCCGTACCGGCCAGCAGGAAGGCGCCGCTGGCGAACAGCGCCGTCGTACCAAGTCGGGTCGGCACCGGCTGGTCGCCGCCGGTCTGGACCTGGCCCAGAATGCCGCTCGGCAGCATGAAGGCGTTCATGCCCGCCCAAGCTTTGGTTACCACCGGCAGGTACTTGGCGCGGTCGAGCAGGCCGTGATTGATTCCGAACGCGATCGCATAGGTGTCCAGCGCGGTCCCTGAGGTTTCCGGCTCCGGGAAGGCGTCCATGTGCAGCAGGCTGGTCCGCCACAGGCCGTCGGCCTGTTGCAGCGAGGCAAGTCTCGCCGCCATCTGCTGGTAGGCCTTGATGTATTTCGGACGCGTCGGATAGTCGGCCGGCATGGCTTCCAGGATGCGCGCCAGGCCCGCGATCACCCAGCCCTGCCCCCGCGACCAGACGATCTTCTTGCCGGCGTCGTCGCGACGCGTCAGGAAGCGCTCATCGCGGGCGAACAGGTGCTCCTGCTCGTCCCACAAAAGATCGTAAGCCCGCCAGAATTGCACATCCATAGCGTCGATATATTTGCGGTCGCCGCTTAAGCCCGACATGCGCGCATAAACCGGCGGCCCCATGAATACGGAATCGCACCACCACCAGACCAGCTTTTTCGGCGCCGGTTTTTTGACCAGATATTGCAGGTTGAAGTCCATGCGGTCCTTCAACGGCATGAGGATGCCAGGCTGCGGGTTGCGCTCGTACAGCGTCTCATAGACGTCGCCGATGGTCTGGTCGTCGGCATTGATCAGATTGACCGGCGATCCGCCGCCACCAAGCGCATAGTTGAATTTCTTGGCGGTGGCAGCGACATAGGCCTGTACGTCCGGCGCGTCCGGTACCCGCGACGCCCCAATCAGGAAGGTGCCGCCGACCCAGTTGGTCGACATGCCGCCCATGCGCGGCCCGGAGGGATTGGCCTCCATGGCGGTCAGCCGCTTGATCTCGGACTGGGCTTCGTGGCGGGTGGCCGCCAGGATATCGTCGCGCGCCGCAAGGGCATTGGGATCGAACTTCGGCGCCGTCCAGCCGTCGCTGAAGCCGGCCTCGGCGGCGGTCTGGGTGACCGCCGGAACCTGAGGCTGTGTCTGGGCCGCTGCCGGCTGCAGGCAGACCAGTGCCAGGATCAAACCCGCGCAGGTGGACTTAAGCTGACGGATGTGCATTGCTGGTTTTCTCTCTGTATTCGACAGTTCAATCCCGGCAGGGTCAGCCTTTCGAGAAGGCGTAACGCAACTGACAAAGGACCGCAAGGCTTGCCTGGAAAATAGACATGCCGTTTTGATTATAGGGACAAGAGGCCGCTCTGCGTCTGCCCCCGCGCTCCTGTTCAAAACGCGCCAGCCCGAAAAATCCGCCGCGAACAGAAGGATAAAATTGGTCAGGCCAAATTGACAAGCCGATAGCCTTTCATATAGAGCTTATCGCAGAGCGCCGGACATGATTTGTCTGGCCACCTGTTGTTTTCATGCGGGTTCCGCCCGCCGCCCTCGGGATTTTTCGATGTCCAACGCCGCCGCCCGCCTCCCCCAGGATTCCGCCGAAACCCGTTCGCGCGCCCGTATCACCGCGGCTCGTGTCATCGTGACCTGTCCGGGGCGCAACTTCGTCACGCTGAAGATCGAAACCGATCAGGGCGTCTACGGCATCGGCGACGCGACGCTCAACGGCCGTGAACTGTCGGTCGTGGCCTATCTCGAAGAGCATGTCATTCCGAATCTGATCGGCCGCGACGCCCAGCAGATCGAGGACATCTGGCAGTTTCTCTATCGTGGCGCCTACTGGCGGCGCGGTCCGGTGACCATGTCGGCCATCGCCGCCGTCGACACCGCTCTGTGGGATATCAAGGCCAAGATCGCCGGCCTGCCGCTTTATCAGTTGCTCGGCGGCCGGTCGCGCGACAAGGTGCTGGTCTACGGCCACGCCAACGGTGCCGACATCGCCGAGACGGTTGAAGAAGTCGGCCGCTACAAGGAAATGGGCTACCGTGCCATTCGCGCCCAGTCGGGCGTACCGGGCGTCAAGGGCGCTTATGGCGTCGGCCGCGGGAAGATGTACTACGAGCCCGCCGACGGCACCTTGCCGACCGAGACCCTGTGGAATACCTCGGCCTATCTCAATCACGCGCCGAAGCTGTTCGAGGCCGTCCGCGTCGCCTATGGTGACGATATCGAACTGCTGCACGACGTCCACCACCGTCTGACGCCGATCGAAGCGGGCCGCCTCGGCAAGTCGCTGGAGCCCTACCACCTGTTCTGGATGGAAGATTCGACGCCCGCCGAGAACCAGGAAGCCTTCAAGCTGATCCGCCAGCACACCACCACACCGCTGGCCGTCGGTGAAATCTTCAACACCATCTGGGACTGCAAGGACCTGATCCAGAACCAGTTGATCGACTATATCCGCGCCACAGTGGTTCATGCCGGCGGCATCACCCACATGCGCCGTATCGCCGACCTGGCCTCGCTCTATCAGGTCCGCACGGGCTCGCACGGCGCCACCGACCTGTCGCCGGTGTGCATGGGCGCGGCACTGCACTTCGACACCTGGGTGCCCAATTTCGGCATCCAGGAATATATGCGCCACCTGGAACAGACCGACGAGGTCTTCCCGCACGATTACCGTTTCGAAGCCGGTTATCTCTACTGCGGCGAAACGCCAGGCCATGGTGTCGATATCGACGAGACCCTGGCGGCGAAATATCCCTACAAGCCGATGCAGCTTCCGGTCGCCCGCCTGGACGACGGCACGCTCTGGAACTGGTAACCCACACCCCTGAGGGTTGTTCGAAATAGCTTTGCGGCTGGTTTCGCCGGTGTATAGTCGCGCCATCCTTCAGGGGAGGTCCGGCCATGAGTCTCGAAAACGGTTCCCGGCGCGCTTCGGAAAGCCAGCGTGCGCTTGAGGATATCAATGCGCGCTACCGTGATGCGGTGCGGCGCTATTTCCTCAAGCGCGTCAACAACCACGCCGAGGCCGAGGATCTGACGCAGGACCTGATGGTCCGCCTGGCGCAGCGGCTGGCGCAGAACCCGATCGAGAATCCTGAAGCCTTTTTATTCACCACGGCGGCGAATCTGCTGAAGGACCGGGGCCGTCGCCAGCGTACGTCGAGCCGTTTCCTGACCGAAATGGCGATGTCGCGCTCAGAAAATTTTGAGGCTTTATCGCCGGAGCGCGTTTTAGTCAGTAAGCAGTCGCTCCGGGCCATTTTGGAGGCCCAGAACGAGCTGGATCAAAGAGTGCGCGACGTGTTTATTCTCCACAGGCTCGAAGGCATGAAATATGCCGATATCGCCAAGCTGTATGGTCTTTCCGTGAGTTCGATCGAAAAGGACATCATCAAGGCTTTGGCGCATCTGGCCAAATCGTCGGCGAAGCTCGAGGAATAACGCTTGTCCGAACCGGAGTCCGAAGAAGACCTGATCTTTGAAGCGGCGGCGCGCTGGTGGCAGGCCGTGCGCGAAGACGCGCCTTACGATGCCCCCGCCTTCGAGGCGTGGCTTGAGGATCCGTGGCACACTTCGGCCTTTGAGCACGTCAAGGCCGCCTGGGACAGCTTCGACGACCACGGTACCGAGCCGGAACTGCTCGCCTTGCGCAGCGAAGTGTTGAACCGAGTCTATCGCGTCGGTCAACGCCGGTGGGGTGGCGTCACGGTCGACCGCCGCATGTTGATGGCCGGGACCGGTATTGCTGCCGCGGCCGCGGTAGCGGTCCCACTGACCGCCACATGGCTGATGAACCGCCCGCGCCAGGTTACGACCGGAATCGGCGAACAGCGCGTGTTAACCCTGCCTGATGGGTCACGGGTGACGGTCGACGCCAATTCGCTGCTCAAGATCGCCTTCAACCACGATGCCCGCCTGATCGACCTCGTATCGGGCCGGGCGCATTTCGAGGTCGCCAAGGACCCGCAGCGGCCGTTCAAGGTACGCGCCGGCGACCGCACCGTCACCGCCATCGGCACGGCCTTCACGGTTGAGCTGCGCCAGACCCGGGTATCGGTCACCCTGTTCGAAGGCCGCATCGCCGTCAGTGACGACGCACCCGACGCCCTGAAGAAACCGCCGGTGGAAGCCATCAAACCGCTGGAACGGGTAGTGATGAAGACCGGTGATGCCGCCCTGCCCGCGCCCGCGCCGGTCAATCCCGACCGGGCGCTCGGCTGGCGCGACGGCAAGCTGTTCTTCGATGACGAGCCTTTGAGTGAAGCGGCGGATCGCATGAATGACTATTCGCGCGTCAAGATCACGGTCAGCGGACCCGCCGCCCGGCTGCGCATCAACGGCATGTTCCTGGCCGGGCAGACCGGCGCCTTTGTCGAGGCGCTCGAGAGCTATTATCCGGTCACAGCGGAGTACACCGCCGACAGTGTGACAATTAGGTCGCGCTCGTAATTCTCCACCTTTTTATCCGACATTTCTGTCAATTTCACTGTGAGGGAAGTCTGCAGAACGACGTTGTAACCTGTGTCGCCCGTAAAACGGCCGAAGGGCGTACCCAACAATAAAAACCGGGACGGTCGAGGAAACAAAATGGACAAAGCCAACAGGGGTCTACGCCATCTGCTGATGGCCAGCGCCTGCGCCGTGGCGGCGCTGTGCGCTGCGACGCCCGGCTTTGCGCAACACACCAATCCGGCCACCTACAGGTTCAATATCCCTGCCGAAGATATGGCGACGGCGCTGAAAGCATTCGGCGCCGCGTCGAACACATCCGTCCTGTTCGACGGCGCCCTGGTCCGCAATGTCCGCTCCCCGGCCCTCAACGGCAGCTACACCCAGGCCGACGGCCTGAAGCGGCTGCTGGCCGGCAGCAACCTGACCTGGCGAGTGACGGATTCCGGCGTCCTGCTGATTACCGCCGCGCCGGCGCCGGTCGATACGGCGGTCACCGCCGTCGTTCCCGTCATCGAAGACCAGACGACCGTGGTTATCACCGGCTTTCGCGCGTCGCTGAAGAGCGCGCTCAGCATAAAACGCAACAGCGCGGGCATTGTCGATTCCATCCTGTCGGAAGACATCGCCAAGTTCCCGGACGGCAACCTGGCCGAATCGATGCAGCGCATTTCCGGCGTCACCCTGTCCAGGGGCGATGGCGGCGAAGGCCGGAACGTCTCCGTCCGGGGCCTTGGCCCGACCTTCACCCGGGTGCGCATCAACGGCATGGAAGGTACGTCGCAGACCGGCTCTTCGGACATCTACGGCGCGGGCAATAATGGCCGCAGTTTCGATTTCAACGTCTTCCCGACGGAGATCTTCTCGTCACTGGCGGCGCGCAAGACGGCTTCGGCCGACGCCGAAGAAGGCAGTCTGGGGGCCACCGTCGACCTGCGCGCGCCCAAGCCATCCGATTTTCGTGGCGGCCAGGTGCTGGCGATGACGGCGCGCGGCGTCTACAACGAGCTCAGCAAGTCGACCGATCCGCGCTTCTCGATCCTGGCCGGCAAGAAGTTCGATGGCGGGAGATTCGGCGTCCTGGCTTCGCTGGCGTATCAGGAACGCAACCTGCGCGAAGTTGGCTATTCGGCCGTGGATGTTCTGTCGGCCGGCATGGGCGGTAATGGCTACAGCGCCATCAAGCGCGACGCCGCAGGTAATCCGCTGCCCGGCGGACTGAGAGAAGTCCAGCCGTTCTGTACGCCGATCGGCTGGACCGATCCCTCCGGCGGCAAGACGATCAGCCCCGACCCGGCCGAAAACGCGGCGAAAGGCGCCACGGCGACCGACTGCGCCTTCAACACTCCACGCACCGGAACGATCGCGGCCTATAATACGATCTACAACCTGAGAAGCCCGGTCCAGCCCAACACGCCGGGTTCCGGGGCCTTCTTCCCGCGCATCCCGCGTTATGTGAATTCGACGCAGCATTCGAAACGGCAAGCGGGCACCCTGACCCTGCAATGGAAGCCGGACACCGGTACCGAGCTGTCGCTCGACCTGCTCTATTCGCGCTACGATGACGAAAGGCGCGACAACTATATCGAGCCGATCTCGTTCGCCCGGAACATCAACAACAACGGCCAGCCGATGGTGTCGGTGAAGGACATCCAGTTCAACGCCAATGGTTCGTTGCTGTACGGCCTTTTTGACGGCGTCGACGTCCGCTCCGAAGGCCTGGTGGACCAGTTCAGTTCCGTCTTCCAGCAGGCCAACCTTAACGTCTTCCACCGTTTCAACGACAAATGGGAGGTTTCCGGCCTGATCGGCAGCAACCGTTCGGAATGGAACGGGCCGATGCGCCTGCAGACCTTCATGGATGTCATCGACACCAGGAATTTCTCGATCGACTTCCGCGATGGCGGCGAAATTCCCGTGCTGAAGTTCGGTCTGGACGTCAACAACCCGGCCAATTTCAACTATGCGCCGACCTCGGCCACGGGCGACGTGCTGGGCGGCTTCTCGGTGCAGGGCAAGCCGCAGTTCAACCTGACGACCAACGACACGGTCAATGTCGACTTCAAATGGCAGACCAGCCCGTCGGTCGCCGTCAAATTCGGCGGGCAATATCGCCTGAACGACTTCAAGTCGCACAGCCTGAACCTTGTCCCGTCACAGGTGGCCGTGAAGCCGCTGCCGGCCGGGGTGACGTTGGCCAGCCTGACCCGGACGATCACCGGCATGGATGAGCTGTGGGGGCACGGCGCGCCGGCCAGCTGGGTGCAGATCGACTCTGACAAATGGCGCAAGGCCTTCGGCTTCGACAGTTATCAGTACTGCGGCATCGAATGCGGCGCGGCCATGTCGGAGATCAAGGAAACGAACTGGAGCGGCTATGTGATGGCCGAGTTCAGCAGCGACCACTGGCTGCCGATGCCGGTGCGCGGCGATATCGGCGTCCGCTATATCCACACCGATCAGTTCGCCCTGGGCTATATTCCGGTGGCCGCCCCGACCGGCTACGCCTACCCGAACATCGGCAAGCGCAACGAGGTCGTGCGTGGCTATCAGGACTGGCTGCCCTCGATGAACGTAGTCTTCGAATTCAGCCCGAACCTGCTGGGCCGCGTCTCGGCCGCCAAGGTGATGTCGCGGCCCGACCTCGGCGTGCTTACGCCGTCGGCCGGTATCACGGCGACAACCCGCACCGGCAATATCAACAACCCGTTCCTCGATCCGGTTCGCGCCAACACGCTGGATGCTTCCCTTGAGTGGTATTTCAAGCCAGGTTCGCTGGCCAGCGTCGGCTATTTCTACAAGGACATTTCATCGTTCGTGCAGCGCACGCCGGTGCAATTGCCGTTCAATCAGCTGGGCCTGCCGGACTCGCTGCTGGACAACACCAACTCGGTACCGACCGATATCTTCACCGTCGGCCGCTTTACCAACACGCCGGGCGGGCCGCTCAAGGGCGTGGAACTCAATATCCAGACCGAGCTCGATTTCCTGCCTGGTCTCTGGAAAAATCTGGGTGTGCTGGGCAATTACACCCACGTCGAATCGAAGATCAATTACCAGCTGGCAGCCGGGACATTCACCACCGCCGACCTGACCGGCCTGTCGCGCGATTCGGCGTCGGCCACGCTCTATTACGAAGACGACAAGTTCTCGATCCGGACCACCGGCACCTATCGCGGCAAATATATCCGCAGCATCCCGGCCAGCACTGGCTCGGACCTGCAAGGCAATGACGACACCTTCTATCTCGACGCCTCAGCATCCTACCGGATCAACCCGCACTTCAAACTGATCTTCGAAGCCCAGAACCTGACCGACGAGCAAAACCGCCTTTATATCGACAGCGTCCGGCAAGATACCCTGTTCCAGACACGGATCGGGCAGACCTTCACGATCGGAGCAACGTACAAGTTCTGAGTTTTTTCGGGTGTGCCGCGTAGACCTTGAGCCGTGCTTGCCTTTGGGGGGAAAGCGCGGCTTTTTTTTGCGACAAAAATATTGCAGCGCAGCACTTGCCAATCGTCCGGCTTTTCAGCATCTTAGGTGGAATGACCGACCATTCAACGACGAAGGGTTCGCGTTTTGGCACCGCCGCCGCAGCTGTCCGGGGTAATCCGGGCGGATGACGGCGGTTTTTTATTGGGGTTTAGGGCCGGGAGACCATGAACGTCCTTATCATCGATCCGGATGAAGCGCGCGCCGAGGCGGTGGCCGAGGGCATCCGGGCGGACAATGCCGGACAGGAGACCGTGATCCGGCAGGGACCGCGGTTCGAGCTGCGCATGCTCAGGGATTTCGACCCCGACATGGTGATCATCGCCTGCGAGAGCCCGGATCGCGACATGCTCGAAGCCCTCCAGGTCGCCAACGAAGCCGTGCCGCGCCCGGTGGTCATGTTCGTCGACCGGTCCGACGCAAATGCCACTGCCAAGGCCCTGGAAGCTGGCGTGGCGGCCTATATTGTCGACGGCTATAACCCGAAGCGCATGTCGTCGATCCTGACCGTGGCGGCGCAGCGGTTCGCGCTGACGCAAGGCCTGCGTCGCGACCTCGACAAGGCCAAGGCCGATCTGGCGGCGCGCAAGGTCGTCGACCGCGCCAAAGGGGTGTTGATGAAATCACGCAATCTGAGCGAAGATGATGCCTATAAAGCCCTGCGCAAGCACGCCATGGATACCGGCCGGCCCATCCACGCTGTCGCCGCCGATATCCTGGCCGTCAGCGGCCTTTTGAATCCGGGGAGTGAATAATGTCCACCGAACTCCGTATCGGCTTCAGCCCCCTGAACGACGCCGCCCTGATCCTGGTGGCGGAGGCCCTGGGCTTTTATGACAGCGAGGGTTTGCGCGTCACCCTGAGCCGCGAGGCCAACTGGTCCAATATCCGCGACAAGCTGGCCTACGGGCTTATCGACGCCGCGCATATTCTGGCACCGATGCCGTTTGCCGCCGCGCTCGGGCTGGGCCCGTCGATGGGCCGGATCATCGCACCGATGGCCATGGGCGCCAACGGTAATGCCGTCATCGTGTCGGCGGCGCTGAAAGACCGTCTCGATGAGCATGGCGCGCCGCCGGGTCTGATCGGATCGGCCCGGATGCTGGCGCGCGAAGTGGAACGCAGGCGCAGGGCCGGTATGGGGCGGCTGGTGTTCGCTGTGCCGTTCGCCTGGTCGCCGCACCATTTCGTCCTGCGCCATTGGGTGGAATCGGCCGGGCTCGATCCCGAGCATCAGATTCAGTGGCTTGTCGTGCCGCCGTCGCGCATGGCCGATATGCTCAAGGACCGGGTGATCGACGGTTTCTGTTCGGGCTCGCCGTGGCCGCAGACGGCACAGTTGAACGGCGAAGGGCGGATCCTGTTCGCCGATCCGGACTACTGGAGCCTCAAGCCGGAAAAGGTGCTGGGCGTACGCGCCAACTGGGCGGAGGCCAATCCGGAAGCCACGATCGGCCTGATCCGTGCTCTGCTGCGCGCCGGGCTGTGGGCCGCCGACAAAACCAACACGGAAGACCTGATCCGCATCCTGGCGCGGCGCTCCTACGTCAACGCGCCGTGGAAGGCGATTGAGACGGCTCTGGGCGCGCATGAAGATGGCGGCTCCGGCTTCACCCTCGATCCGCAAACAGCGACCTTCCCGTGGATCAGCCACGCCAAGTGGTTCCTCGGCCAGATGGTCAAGTGGGGCTGGCTGACGCCCGAACATGACTTCGATCAGCTGGCGCGGCATATCTATCGGCCGGACCTGTGGCGCGAGGCCGCCGGCGCGCTGGGACTCAATCTGCCGGAACAGGACGAGAAGGACGAAGGTGGCCATTCGACGCCCTGGTCCCTGCCCGCCCAGCCCGAAGCGATCGCCATGCCGGCCAACGTTTTCTTCGATGGCGGGCTGTTCCGTTGCGCCCAGCCAACGCCGGGCGCATAGATTATTTCATTTGAAACCATCTGCAACTTTTTCCGCGAACAGAGGAAACCTCACGAAATCGGCCTGATCGACAGGCATTTGCGGCTTTTTTGCCACAGCATTTTTGTGCAGCGCCGCAAAGCCGCCGGTAACTGTCTCGTTTGATTGACGAAAGACCGGTCCACGATATCTTCAGTAGCAAGCGGTCAATGGCGATCGTCCTCCCCCCGGCCTCAGCCGCGCCAGTGAAGGCGCGGCGGGCCACTTAAGACAATGACGTCTCAAGGCATCTGTTCCCTTTCGGGGAGCGAGCTCTTGGGACGTTTTTTTTTGGCCGCGCGCCAAGGACAGAACGATGATCAGTAAGGATTTTTTGAAGGCCGGACACGCGCCCACCCTGCTATCCGCCTTCCTCTATTTCGACATGAGTTTCATGGTCTGGGTGATCCTGGGCGCGCTGAGCGTCCAGATCGCCAGGGACCTCGGTCTCTCGCCCGCTGAAAAAGGCCTGATGGTCGCCGTGCCGATCCTGGCCGGTGCGGCGCTCCGCATCGTCAACGGCGTTCTGGTCGATATGATCGGCCCCAAGAAAACCGGCGTCATCGCCCAGCTTATCGTCATCGCCGGGCTGCTGCTGGCCTGGGCCATCCATATCGACAGCTTCGCTGCGGTTCTGGCGCTCGGTGGTGTGCTTGGTATGGCCGGTGCGTCGTTCGCCGTCGCCCTGCCCCTCGCTTCGCGCTGGTATCCGCCGAAGTATCAAGGCATTGCGCTGGGGATCGCCGGCGCGGGCAACTCCGGCACCGTGTTCGCCTCTTTGTTTGCCCCCACTCTGGCCAAGATGTTCGGCTGGCAGTCGGTGTTCGGCCTGGTCGCCATCCCGCTAATCGCCGTCTTTGGCGTCTATTACTTCCTGGCCAAGGACTCGCCTGAGCAGCCGCCGGCCAAGACCGTCGCGCAGTATGCCCGTATCCTCAAGGAACCCGACGCCTGGTGGTTCATGCTGTTCTACGGTGTCACTTTCGGCGGTTTTGTCGGCCTGTCTTCGTCGCTCAATATCTACTTCAACAGCGAATACGGCCTTGATCCGATCGTCGCTGGTTTCTTCACCGCGGCCTGCGTTTTCGTCGGCTCGCTGGTCCGGCCGGTGGGCGGCACCATCGCCGACCGTATCGGCGGCATTCGCACCCTCTCTGTCATGTACAGCGTCGCCGGACTGGCCCTGATCGTCCTCAGCTTCAAGATGCCGTCAGTCTGGGGCGCCGTCGCTGTTCTCATCGTCGGCATGGGCGCGCTCGGTATGGGCAATGGCGCAGTCTTCCAGCTGGTTCCGCAGCGCTTCCGCCACGAGATGGGCATCATGACCGGCCTGGTCGGCGCGTTCGGTGGGGTCGGCGGCTTCTACCTGGCTGCGACGCTTGGCTTCTCCAAGCAGGCCACCGGTTCCTATCAGTTCGGCCTTATCGGCTTTGCCTTCCTTGCCCTCGTCGCCCTCGTCGGCCTGACCTTCATCAAGAAGAAATGGCGGACCACCTGGGGCGCTTTGTCCGGCAACTCGGTCAAGATCTAGGGAGTACCAGCCATGACCAAAGAACGTATCGTCATCATTGGCGCGGGTATGGCCGGAGGCCGTATCGTCGAGGAGATCCTGAAGCGAGATGATCAGCGCTTCGACATCTCGATCATCGGCGCCGAGACCCTGCCCACCTACGACCGCATTCAGTTGTCGCCGGTCCTGGCCGGAGAGAAGAGCTTCGAGCAGATCGTCACCCACTCCCAGGAATGGTACGACGGCAACGGCGTCAAGACGCACTTCGGCTACTGGGTGCAGTCGATCGACACCGCCGGCAAGTTCGTCGTCCTGCACGACGGCCAGACGATTGCCTATGACAAGCTGATCCTGGCCATGGGCTCGGACCCGATCCGCCTGCCCCTGCCCGGCGCTGATTTGTCCGGCGTCGTCGCTTTCCGTGACCTGCACGACGTCGACATGATGCAGAAAGCGGCTGAGCGCGGTGGCGAAGCGGTCGTGATCGGCGGCGGCCTCCTCGGCCTCGAAGCCGCCTACGGCCTGGCCAAGCGCGGTATGAAATCGACCGTCATCCACCTGGTTGACGTCCTGATGGAGCGCCAGCTCGACGAAGCCGCCGGGCGCCTGCTGGAAAAGGCCCTGCTGGAACGCGGCGTCATTTCGGTCCTCAACGCGCAGTCCGAAGCGATTGTCGGCGAAACCCACGTCGAAGGCCTGAAGCTTAAGGACGGCCGGATCATCCCGGCGTCGCTGCTGGTCATGGCCGTCGGCATCCGCCCGCACGTCGAACCGGCCAAGTCTTCGGGGCTTTTGGTCGAGCGCGGCATCATGGTCGACGACCAGATGCGCACCTCCGACCCGTCAATCTTCGCGGTCGGTGAATGCGCCCAGCACCGCGGCCAGTGCTACGGCCTGGTGGCGCCGATCTGGGAAATGTGCCGGACCCTGGCTGACGTGCTGACCGAAAAGAACGTCGACAGCGAATATCACGGCTCGTCTTTGGCCACCCGTCTGAAAGTCTCTGGCGTCGATCTTTACTCGGCCGGTCAATTTTCCGGCGGCGAAGGCTGCGAGGACATCGTCTTCCGTGATCCGGGCCGCGGCGTCTACAAGCGCATCGTCATCAAGGATGACAAGCTGGTGGGCACCGTCCTGTTCGGCGAAGCGGCCGACGGTGGCTGGTACTTCGACCTGATGAAAAAGGGCGAGGACATCGCGCCGATCCGCGACACACTGATCTTCGGTCAGGCCGTCACCAATGCCCTGGCCGGCCAGGACCCTTCTAGCGCCGTTGCAGCATGGCCCGACGACACCGAAGTGTGCGGCTGTAACGGCGTATCCAAGGGACAGGTGGTCGCCTCGATCCAGGCGGGCAACGACAATCTCGACAAGGTGCGCGGCCACTGCAAGGCCTCAGCCTCGTGCGGCTCCTGCACCGGCATAGTCGAAAGCCTGCTGAAGTGCACCCTGGGCGATGGTTTCAAGGCCCAGACCGGCCCGAAGCCGATGTGCAAATGCACCGAGCATGGCCACGCTCACGTCCGCAAGGCGATCGTCGACTGGGAACTGCAGACCATTCCGGACGTCATGCAGGCGCTCAAGTGGAATACGCCCGACGGCTGCTCAAGTTGCCGCCCGGCGCTCAACTACTACCTGCTGTGCGCCTGGCCGCGCGCCTACAAGGACGATCCGCGCTCGCGCTTCGTCAATGAGCGCAATCACGCCAACATCCAGAAGGACGGCACCTACTCGGTCGTGCCGCGCATGTGGGGCGGCCTGACCTCGGCCAAGGAACTGCGCGCCATCGCCGATGTCGTCGACAAGTACAACGCGCCAATGGTCAAAGTCACCGGCGGCCAGCGCCTCGACATCTTCGGCATCAAGAAGGAAGACCTGCCCGCCGTCTGGGCCGATCTGAACGCCGCCGGCATGGTGTCTGGTCACGCCTACGCCAAGGCCCTGCGGACGGTGAAGACCTGCGTCGGTTCGGAATGGTGCCGCTTCGGCACGCAGGATTCCACCGGGCTCGGCGTCAAGCTGGAACAGGCGACCTGGGGCAGCTACATGCCGCACAAGTTCAAGATGGCGGTGTCCGGTTGCCCGCGCAACTGCGCCGAAGCGACCATCAAGGACGTCGGCGTCATCTGCGTCGACAGCGGCTACGAGATCCAGGTCGGCGGCAATGGCGGCATCCACCTGCGCGGCACCGAACTGCTGGTCAAGGTGACGACCGAGCAGGAAGCGCTCGACTGGACCATGGCCTTCGTCCAGTTCTATCGCGAGGATGCGTTTTATCTGGAACGCACCGCGCCGTGGATCGAACGCATCGGCTTACAGGCCGTCAAGGACGCGCTGGCCGACGAAAGCGCCCGCACGGCGTTCAGGGAACGCTTCCTGGAAAGCCAGTCGGTCTACCAGGTCGATCCGTGGGCCGAACATGCGCCGAAATCCGAACCCGCCAAGGTGTTCTCGCCGCTCGCCGACCTGCGTCCGGGCGTGAGCCAAGATAGTCTCAAGGAACCTGCTGAATGAACGCGAATGTCGTTATAAACTGGGTCGATGTCGGGGCCATGACCGAGGTGGCGCGCCAAAGCGCGCGCCGCGTCGAGACCGCCATGGGCGCCATCGCCGTCTTCCGCACCGTGGCCGACGAATATTACGCCGTCTTCGACAAGTGCCCGCACAAGGGCGGGCCTTTGTCGGAAGGCATCGTCCACGGCCGCTCCATTGCCTGCCCGCTGCACAACTGGTCGATCTCGCTGGAAAGCGGTGAGGCCCTGGGCGCCGACGCCGGCAAGGGCTGCACGCCGACCGTCCCGGTCATGACCAAGGATGGCCGTATTTTCCTCGGTTTGCCGATCTAGTTCCATGCCCCGCGACGCCGCGCCCGATAGCGAAACCATCAAGACCACCTGCCCCTACTGCGGGATCGGCTGCGGCGTCGAGGCCACGCGCTCCGGCGCGCGCGGCCTGGCCGTCAAGGGCGACGGCGAGCACCCTGCCAACACCGGCCGGCTGTGCTCGAAAGGCACGGCACTCGGCAACACATTCGGCCTCGAAGGGCGGTTGCTGCAGCCGAAGATGCGCAAGCATGGCGTCCTGGAAACCGTCACCTGGGATGAAGCGGTCGATACGGTCGCCCAGAAGTTCAACGCCATCATCGCCGAACATGGCCCGGATGCGGTGGCCTTTTACGTCTCCGGCCAGTTGCTGACCGAGGACTATTATGCGGTCAATAAACTGGCCAAGGGCTATATCGGCACGGCCAATGTCGACACCAATTCGCGGCTATGCATGTCATCGGCCGTGGCGGCGCACAAATTGGCCTTCGGCGCGGACTTGGTGCCGGCGGTCTATGACGACGTCACCGAAGCCGATATGCTGGTCTTTTCCGGGCACAACGCCGCCTGGACCCATCCGGTGCTGTATCGCCGGCTCGACACCCGCGAAGGCCAGATGCGCGTCTGCATCGACCCCAAGCGCACCGATACGGCCAAGGCGTGCGACCTGCACCTGATGATCAAGCCGCAGACCGATGTGCGGCTATGGAACGGGCTGTGCGCCTATCTGATCGGCCGCAATGCGCTCGATCACGACTTTATCGACCACCACACCGAGGGCTTTTCGCGGCTGTTCGCGTCATTGAGCGAAGACGACCAGAGCCTGGAGGCCATCGCTACCGACTGCGGCATCACGGTCGCCGACCTGACGCGGTTCTATGAGGCCTTCCGCAAGACGCCCAAGACCGTCAGCCTGTTCAGCCAGGGCTCCAATCAGTCGGCGCAAGGCGTCGCCAAGGGCCTGAGCCTGATCAATGCGCACCTTTTGTCGGGCAAGATCGGCAAGCCCGGCGCCGCGCCGTTCTCTATCACCGGCCAGCCCAACGCCATGGGCGGTCGCGAAGTTGGCGGGCTGGCCAACATGCTGGCGGCGCATATGGATTTCGACGAGGCGTCGCGCGCCCGTGTCCAGCGCTTCTGGGACTCGCCGGTTATCGCCCCCAAGCCCGGCCTCAAGGCTGTCGATATGTTCGAAGCCGCCCGCCGGGGTAAGATCAAGGCCATCTGGATCATGGCGACCAATCCGATGGTCTCCATGCCGGACACCAACAAAATCCGTGAGGCTCTGGCGGCCTGCGAGCTGGTGGTCGTGTCCGACGTGGTCGAACGCACCGACACCATGGCCATGGCGCATATTCAGTTTCCAGCAGCCGCCTGGGGCGAAAAGAACGGCACCGTCACCAATTCTGAACGCGTCATCTCCCGGCAACGGCCCCTGGCGCCCCTGCCCGGTCAGACCCGGCCGGACTGGGCAATCATTGCTGACGTCGCCCGGCGCATGAACAGCTCCTGGGACGCGGCCTTCCGCTGGCAGGGACCGAACGAGGTATTCGACGAACATGCCCGGCTGACGGCCTTCGACAACGATGGCAAGCGGTTCCTGAATATCGGCGGCCTGGCCGGCATGACGCGCGCCGACTACGACAAGATGAGCCCGACGCGCTGGCCATGCGTCAAGGACACCGCGCCATCGGGTCGCTTGTTTGGCGATGGCCGGTTCAATACGCCGTCACAGCGCGCCCGCTTGCACCCCGTCAAGCCGACGGGGCCGGCCGAGCCGACGACGCCTGAACTGCCGTTCAGTTTGAATACAGCGCGTGTGCGCGATCACTGGCACACGCTGACGCGCACCGCGCTGGCGCCGGAGCTGAACCGCCACATCGCTGAGCCGATGGTCGATATCCACCCGAAAGACGCGATTAAACTCGACATCAAGGACGGCCGGCTGGCGCGGATCACCACGGCCTATGGAGAGGCGATCCTGCGCGCCGCCGTCACGACCGATGTGCGCGAAGGCAATCTGAGCGTGCCGATGCACTGGACGCGCGTGTTCGCGCCGCATGGCCGGTCAAATCAGCTGGTCAATCCGGCCGTGGACAAAACTTCCGGACAACCGGAATTCAAACACACGCCTGCCCAAATTTCTACTTATTCAGAAACATGGCACGGCTTTGTTCTGCTTGGCCATGGCGAGGATCTGCCAGCCGAATTGGGCGATGATCTGGTCTGGCGACGTGTGCCTTCCGCCCATGCCGACCGCTATGAGATCGCCGGCATCGAGCCGTTTGCTGGCCTGGATGCCCTCACTGGTGGTGGACTAATGAGTCTCGACGATGCCAAGACTGGCATTGTCCGCCGCGTGCGTATCGAGGACGGCCGGCTGAAGGCGGTCGCCTTTATCGCCCCTATCACCAAGCGGCTGCCGTCGCGCGACTGGCTGCTGGAGCGGTTTGGCGACGAAGCACTGAGCGACGCCGACCGTGCGGCGCTATTGTTGGGCCGACTGCCGGGTGTCGAAGACCAAGGTAAACTGGTCTGTGCCTGCCGGGGCGTCGGCATGAAAAAGATCGAAGCCGCTATCGCCGACGGCGCCAAGACGGTTGAAGACATCGGCATGCTAACGACCGCCGGCACGTCCTGCGGCTCCTGCAAGGGCGAGCTCAAGCAATGCCTGCTGGCCCACGCCAAAACGGCTGCCCATGCCGCTTGAGTGGCATAGATGACGGCGGCGGTCATACTGGCAGGCGGACAAGGCCGGCGAATGGGCGGCAATAAGCCGTTTCATCCCTTTGAAGGCGGAACCTTAATCGAGGCGACGATTGCGCGCATTGCCCCACAGGTTCAGGCCCTGGCGATCAATACGGGCCGGGCTGGCACTTCGCTGGCTGAGCAATTGCGGCAATTGCCGTTCTTGGCGATCTGCGATGAAGAGCCGCTGGGCAATCTTGGCCCCTTGAGCGGCGTTCTGTGCGCGCTGGAATGGGCGCGGGCCTGCGGAGACGAAGCCGTCATTACCATTCCCTGTGATATGCCTTGTTTACCTGGCGATCTGGTTGCGCAACTGGAAACTAATGCGGAGACAATTGACGTCGTCATCTTTTCGGGCACGAAAGATTACCCTTTGTGCGCCCTCTGGAAGACATCTGTTGCCCCCGCTCTGCGAACAGCCTTGAATGCCGCCAAACCACAAAGCGGTCTGCCGGTGATGCGCTTTCTAGAGACGCAGCGGGTATGCAAGATCAAGGTGGAAGACGATACGGCTTTCGCCAATATAAACACGCCAGACGCGTTGTTTTGATTATATATCTGGAAGTAATGGTTTTGGGGGTTGGATTTGCCCAACTCCCTTCAGCTTATGCTTCTGCGTGTTTTATTTGGGCGCGTTGTGGGGCGGGTGCGGGTTCGGTTGTGTTTTTGTTCTGCAAAAAGCCGCCCGGCATTTCTGGGGGCGGCTTTTGTGTGTGTGGCTTACTGTATCTCCCTGGTTGCGGGGGCTGGATTTGAACCAACGACCTTCAGGTTATGAGCCTGACGAGCTACCGGGCTGCTCCACCCCGCGTCAGGAGATACAAAAACGACCG
>JBEHYZ010000028.1:0-65266 GCA_048497915.1 Pseudomonadota bacterium | reverse complement strand
TGTCACTAAATCAAATGCCTAAAGCATTTCGTGCTCTTCTAATCCCCGCATGACGGTGCTCAGCTATAGTTTGGGCATGGACGGAAATCCCATCACCCACACCGAAATCACCGGCGATGAGATCGCCACGCCCAAACAGCGCCGGTTGCATCGTGCCGAGCAAAAACAGCGTCTGCGCGATCAGGTCGAACGGATGCTCCGGGCGCTGGAAGCGGTGCCGGACCCGAAAGACTTCGCCGGCGTCGAGCGCATGGCCAAGGCGGCTGTGGCCGTCAACAAGGCGCTGGACGACATCTGCCCCGAAGCGCAGCCAAACGAAGCCCCTCAAGAGGAAGACGAAATGAATGAAGAGTTCGGACCCGACGGCGAACGCAGACCTCCTCGCGATGCACTGGATGCCTGGTATACGATCCTGGAGCGCAAGCTCGATCGTCTCGCTGCCGCCCATGGACAGAAGACAATTTCTGATGAACTTGGACCCCCTGAAGTGGGAAGCCTGGGTCAGCGACTGGGAAGCGTGGGCGCAACCCGGCCAGACGCCGCCGGAGAGCGACTGGCATAGCTGGCTGTTTCTCGGCGGGCGCGGCGCGGGCAAGACGCGGGCCGGAGCCGAATGGCTTAAACGCCAGGTCAAAACCGGCGTCCGCTGCGCCCTGATCGGGGCCAGCCTGCACGATGTCCGTGAAGTGATGATCGAGGGGCCGTCGGGCCTGATCGCCATTGCCGATCCCGGCAATCGGCCGCGTTATGAAGTGTCGCGGCGGCGGCTGATCTGGCCGAAGGGCGGGGTAGCCTATGCCTTTTCCGCTGAGGACCCGGAATCCTTACGCGGGCCGCAGTTTCACCATGCCTGGGCGGACGAGTTCTGCGCCTGGAAAGCGCCCGGCGAAACCTTGGCCATGCTGCGCATGGGGTTGCGATTGGGCGACAAGCCGCGTCTGTGCGTCACGACGACGCCCAAGCCGATCCGGGCCTTGCGCGTGCTGATGGCCGAGGACGGCGTGGCGGTGACTCGCGCCGGCACTTCGGACAACAAGTTCCTGCCCAACGATTTCGTTGCCGGTTTGCAGTCGCTTTACGGCGGCACGCGGCTGGCGGCGCAGGAGCTTCAGGGGCTGGTCGTCGAGGACGATGCCCGGTCCCTGTGGCGGGCGGACGACCTGGCGCGCTGTTACGGCGCGCGCCCCGCGGCGTTCGACGCCGTGGTGGTGGCGGTCGATCCGCCCGCCAGCTCCGGCGGCGATGCGTGCGGAATCGTGGTGGCTGGGCGGGCCGGGAATACCGGCTATGTGCTTGAAGACGCGACGATTCCCAACCCGTCGCCGTTGGGCTGGGCGCAGCGGGTGACGGCGGTCGTGCGGGAACATGGCGCCGACCGGGTGGTCGCCGAGGCCAATCAGGGCGGAGAGATGGTCCGTTCGCTCCTGGCTTTGGCCGGGTGCGACGTGCCGATCGAACTGGTGCATGCGCGGGTCGGAAAACGGGCGCGGGCGGAGCCGGTCGCGGCTTTGTACGAGCAGGGCCGGGTGGTGCACGCGCCTGGGGATGGCGGGCGTTTTAATGCATTGGAAGAAGAACTGATGGCGCTCGGGTCGGAGACTTTGGTGCACAGCCCGGACCGGGCGGATGCCCTGGTGTGGGGACTGACGGCATTGTTGGTGACGGGCAGAAGAGCGGAGCCGAGGCTGCGGGTGTTGTAGGAGGAAGCAAGAAAGGCTCCCCACCGTCATCGCTACGCGATACCACCTCCCCCACAAGTGGGGGAGCATGAGGAAGTTTTTTCTTATACCTCCCCGCCACGCGGGGAGGGGGACCGCACGACGGCGACCGAAGGTCGGCTAGATGCGGTGGTGGGGGCCTTACCGGCTTTGCAACCGATCTAAAGCTTTGAGAATAGCCCCATCCGCCGCGCCGTCAGCATCTTTGAAGATGTCGGCAGCCTGAATTCGGTAAACTTCAACGCCTTCGGAATTCAGCCAAGTGTCGCGAACGGCATCCTTAGCAATGGCGCTGTCATTGTTGTGTGCGTCCCCGTCCACTTCGACGGCGAGTTTGGCGCGGATGCAGTAGAAGTCGAGAATATAAGGACCGAACGCATATTGTCGCCGGAAGACAGGACAGCCGCTTTGACGCGTCTTGATGCGTTCCCAAAGCAGGTATTCCGGTGGTGTCAGGGCGCGGCGCATCTGACGGGCGAGGGTGTGTTTCTCCTTCATATCAGGAGAGTAGCTCGTGCCGTTGGAAAAGAAAGGCCCCCACCACCGCATCTAGGCGCAGCGCGCCGTCGTGCGGTCCCCCGCCCCACAAGTGGGGCGGTATAAGAGAAATAACCGTTTATAATCTTGGAACCTCCTTTCATGCTGAAACAACTCAATGCCTTGCTTGAACGATGGCAGCCGTTTGCGCGCTCGCCGGAAGCCAAGCAATCCGCCACCGGTTCCATCGTCGCCCTGCAGCTCGCCGGCCGGCCGGTGTGGACGCCGCGCCAGTACGACGCCCTGGCGCGTGAAGGCTTTGCCCGCAATGCCGTCGCCTATCGCTGTGTACGGATGGTGCAGGAAGCCTGCGCGTCCATCCCGCTCCGCGTCGAGTTCGAAGGCCGCCGGGCGCCGGACCATCCGCTGCAAAGGCTGATCGACCGGCCCAATCCGGAGCAAGGCGGGGCGGACCTGCGCGAGGCTCTGTATGGCGGTCTGCAAACAGCCGGTAACGCCTATGTCGAAGCGGTTGCGCTCGATGAAGACGCGCCGTTCGAATTGTGGGCATTGCGGTCGGATCGGGTCAAGGTCGTGCCGAATGCGCGCGGCTGGCCGGACGCCTACGAATATGCCGCCAATGGCCGGACGGTGCGGATCGGCCGCGATGGGGACGGCTGGCTGAAGGTGCTGCACCTTAAGCTATGGCACCCGCTCGATGACTGGTACGGCTTTTCGCCGCTAGAGGCGGCAGCGTTTTCGATCGACGTGCACAATGCGTCCGGCGCCTGGAACAAGGCCTTGCTGGATAATGCCGCGCGGCCATCCGGTGCCCTGGTTTACGGCCCAAAAGAGCGGATGACTGAGGACCAGTTCACGCGGCTCAAAGACCAGTTGACCGAGACCTATACTGGTACGTCGAATGCCGGGCGGCCCTTGCTGCTCGAAGGCGGGCTCGACTGGAAGCCGATGTCGCTGTCGCCGGCGGACATGGATTTCATCGACGGCAAATATGCGGCGGCGCGCGATATCGCGCTGGCGTTCGGCCTGCCGGGGCAGTTGCTCGGCATTCCAGGCGATAATTCATACGCCAATTACAAGGAGGCCAATTCGGCTTTCTGGCGCCACACGGTGCTGCCGCTGGCCGAGAAGACGACGCGCAATCTGGGCGCCTGGCTGGAGCCGAAATTCCCTGGTGCGCGGATTGTCGCCGACGTCGAGGCCTTGCCGGCTTTGGCGGCGGAACGCGATGCGCTTTGGGCGCGGCTGGGAGGCGCGTCGTTCCTGACAGATGCCGAACGCCGGCACCTGGCCGGGCTGCCGGAGGTTCCCCATGAGTGAGACGATGTGGTTGCAGGCCATTCCTTTGAGCGTGATCGTGACGGTGATCATCCAGACGGCGTTCGTGCTGCTCTGGGTGGGACGGGCAGGGGCGCGCCTGGACATCATGGAAGCGCGGCTGGAACAGCAGGCCGGTGTGGCCGAGCGACTGGCGCGGCTTGAGGAACAGGCGCTGGCGCAACGCGCGGCGCTCGACCGGATCGAGAGCAAGCTGGCCAATTACTGAAGCAAGAGATGTGTGATGTTGTTTATCGAAGGGTACGCCTCGCGGTTCGCGCAGGCCGATCTTAATGACGATGTCGTCGCCAGGGGCGCCTTTCGCGACAGTCTGCTGCGGGGCGCGCGGGCGGTGCGCATGCTGTACCAGCACCAGGCCAAGTCGGTGATCGGCGTGTGGGACGAGATCGTTGAGGACCGCGACGGGCTTTATGTACGCGGGCGGATTCTGGATGCGTCGCCTGAGGCGCGGATGGTCGCGGCGCTGGTCAAATCCGGTGCAGTTGATGGTTTGAGCATCGGATTTCGTACGCGCAAGAGCCGTCGCGACGGGCGGTTGCGGGTGCTGACGGATGTGGAGCTATGGGAGGTGTCGATCGTGACATTCCCTATGCTGCCGACCGCGCGGATCACACGGTTCGAAGCGGAAGCCGTGGCGGCGTAACACTCCTCCCCATCCCATGGGGAGGTGGCATCGAGCCACTTCGGCGAGATGACGGAGGGGACATTTGCCGTCGTAAGGCCCCCTCATCCGGCGCTTCGCGCCACCTTCTCCCCTCAAGCGGGGAGAAGTGAAGAATTTATCGGAGAAAACCTGAATGAAAGAAGTGAAATCGGCCGCGGCCTCGCCTGAGGTGCGCGCGGCCCTGCATGAGGTCATGGCCGTGTTCGAGGCCTATAAGGCTGCCAACGACGCGCGCCTCGATGCCGTCGAGCAAAAGCGCGCCGACGGGCTGCACGACGACAAGTTGGAGCGCATCGAGCAGTCGTTGCAGGCCGCCGAACAGCGCCTCAATCGCCTGGTCAGCCAGAAGTCGCGTCCCGCCCAAGACGGCGGCAATATCCCTGACGAGGCCAAGGCGGCCTGGGACGGCTATATGCGCTCGGGCCGGGTCGGGCTGGAGTTGAAGGCCGGCATTTCGTCGGCATCCGGGTCCGGCGTACTGGCGCCGTTCGAGACCGAAGCGTTCGTTGCCCGCCGCCTGCAGGCTATCTCGCCGATGCGCAGTCTGGCCAGCGTCCGCGTGATCGGCGCGGCCACCTTCAAGAAGCCGGTGTCGACGGCTGCGGCCGCTTCGGGCTGGGTGGCGGAAACCGCTTCGCGCCCGGAAACCGATCCGGCGACGCTGGACCTGCTGACCTTCCCGTCGGGCGAGCTTTATGCCGCGCCGTCGGCGACCAACGACATCCTGGACGACGCCCAGATCAATATCGACGAATGGCTGGCTTCGGAAATCGAGGACGCCTTTGCCAACCAGGAAAACGCCGCGTTCGTGAACGGCGACGGCTCCAACAAGCCGAAGGGCTTCCTGAACTATACGGCGGCTGCGGATGCGTCGGCGACCTGGGGACAGATCGGCTATATTGCTTCGGGCGCGGCGGGCGCATTCGCTTCGTCGAACCCGGTCGATGCCCTGATCGACCTGATCTATGCGCCGAAATCGCAGTACCGGCCGAACGCCAGCTTCGTCATGAACCGGCGCACCGCCGCGCGCATCCGCAAGTTCAAGGACGCCGAGGGCAACTATATCTGGCAGCCGGCCTATACGGCGGGGACCTTGCCGCAGCTGCTCGGCTATCCGGTGCAGGAGCTGGAGGACATGCCGGACATTACGGCCAACGCGTTGTCGATCGCGTTCGGTGATTTCGCCAAGGGCTATCTGATTGTTGACCGGGCCGGTCTGTCGGTGCTGCGCGATCCGTATTCCGCCAAGCCGTACACGTTGTTCTACACGACCAAGCGCGTCGGTGGTGGCGTGCAGAATTTTGATGCGATTAAGTTGCTCAAAATGGCAGCTTCGTAGCCCGCCCCGGCGGCCTGGCGCTACCTTATACCTCCCCACTTGTGGGGAGGGGAACCGCACGACGAAAGCGCAGCTTTCTAGATGCGGTGGTGGGGGCCTTTCCGAAGTCTCGGTCTGTGTCATCTCCGGCAAGGCCCCCCTCCGGCGCTACGCGCCACCTCCCCCGCGTGGCGGGGGAGTATAATTTCATGAGAAATCCCAAATGTCCGATCCTGTCTCGCTCACCGAGGCCAAGCTGTTCCTGCGCGTCAGTCACGCCGCCGAGGACACCCTCATTTCCACTTTTCTCGAAGCCGCGAAAGCCAAGCTGGAGGCCATTGTCGGCCAGGCCCTGAGCGACGCGTCGCCAGCGCCGCTCAGGCTGTGCCTGCTGTATCTGCTGGCCCAGGCCTATCAGCATCGCGGTGAAATCGCCGACGATCTCGAAGCGCTTGAGGGCTGGCTGGCGCCGTACCGAAAGCTGAAGCTATGACGCCGCTTCCGATCCATCAGCTGCAGACTCCTGCGGCGTTGTATGGCGTGACCGAGTCCGAAACCGCCTATGGCGGGCGCACCAAAACGCTCAGCCTGGTCAAGACGGTCTGGGGGGATTTCCGGCCCAAACCGCCAGCGCGTGAGGCCACCAGCGATGGCGATTCCTACCAGCAGCAGCAGGCCGAGTTCCTCACCCGCTCGGATGAAGACCTGATTCACGGCGCTGTGTTGCGGATTCAGGGCTCCGACTGGACGATCCTGAGCGTCGACACGGATGCTGACGGGACGGTGCGGCTGCGCATCGAGCGGGTGCTGGCATGAGCGATCCGGTTTTGGATGTGCAATCGGCGCTGCTGACCTATCTGCGCGGGCAGGCGTCGTTACAGGGGCGGCTCGGGTCACCGGTGCGGGTCTATGACGAGCTGCCGGAACAGGTCAGTTATCCGTATGTGACTTTCGGCCGGTCGAGCGCGCAAGCGATTGGCGGCATCGGGCCGGAGGTGACCGAACAGACGCTCAACCTGCTGTGCGTATCGCGGTTCGGCGGCACCGAAGAAGCCAAGGCGATTGCCGGGCTGCTGCGCGAATTGCTGGACGATGCCGAGCTGAGCCTCGGTGGCCAGCATTTCGTGTCGCTCAGGGTGGTGTTCGTGGATGTGTTCCGCGCGTCGGACTTCCGCACGATCTATGCGCTGGTGCGGCTCAGGGCCGTCAGCGAATCCCTTTCCTAAAAGGAGTTTTCCATGGCCGTACAAAAAGGCCGCGACCTGCTGCTGAAGATTTCCGACGGCGCCGGATCGCCGACATTCGTGACCGTGGCCGGCCTCAGGGCGCGGACCGTGTCGCTCAATGCCCGCACGGTCGATGTCACCGACTCAGGCTCGAACGGCTGGCGCGAACTGCTGCAAGGCGCGGGCGTCCGCTCGCTGGCCGTGTCGGGCGCCGGCGTGTTCCGCGATGCGTCGTCGGATGCGCTGATTCGCGACGTGTTCTTCAGCCAGACCGCGCGCGCCTGGCAGGTGATCGTGCCGGATTTCGGCACGTTCTCCGGCAATTTCCTGATCGCGGCGCTGGAATATGCCGGGCAGCACGATGGCGAGGCGACCTTCTCGCTGTCGCTGGCTTCGGCGGGTGAGGTGAGCTTTGTCGCCGCGTAAGCTGGCCAACACCGCGCGCGGTGAGGTGACGGTGCGATTGGGCGGGCATGACGTGCGACTGTGTGTGACCTTGGGCGCGTTGGCGGAGCTGGAGGGGTATTTCCAGGTTTCGGGATTTGAGGCCTTGGCGGAGCGATTGAAGGGCGTGGGTGCGGCAGATCTGCTGGCTGTGCTGAGCGCCTTAAGCATCGACGACATCGATTTTTCCGAATTGCCGATAGCGTTTCCGGAGGCGATCGCGGCCGTCGTGGCGGCGTTCGAGGCGATGAATGGGTGAGTGGTCTGCGTTGCTGCGATTGGCGTTGAGCCTGGGCATCGCACCGGAGGCATTCTGGCGGCTGAGCTGGCGGGAATGGCAGATGCTGACCGCCGTGTCGACGCCTATGCCCCTGAGCCGGGCCGATTTCGATGCGCTGATGGCGCGCTTTCCGGATGAACAATCATGACGACTTCTAATTCGCCGTTTGGCGGGCCATTAGGTGGGTTAGATGCCCAGATGGCCGAGACCGGCGCGGCTCTGAAGGCGCTCGAAGCGCCCGCGAGCGAAGCGGCCGATGCCATCGATGCGGCCTTCAGCAAGGCCGGTGACAGTCTGGCAAGGTCGCTGGCCAAGGCGGCTTCGGACGGCAAGATCAGTTTGAAAGAGCTGGCGTCGGCGGTGCTGGGTGCCGTCAACCAGGCGGCCGGTGTACCATCGGGCGGGTTGGCCGGAGTGCTGGCGCAGGTGTTGGGCGGCAGCTTTGCGGGCGCACGGGCCGACGGTGGGCCGGTCCTGCCAGGCGGGGCGTATCTGGTCGGTGAGCGCGGCCCGGAAGTATTTCGGCCACAGACCCCCGGAGAGATTGGGGGCGCGGCACAGACGGTCAATATCCATTTGAATGTCAGCGGCGGCGCGGACGGGCTGGTGCGTTCCGAAGCGCAGTTGGCCAGCGCGCTCAATCGCGCCGCGCGCATGGGGTTGCGGTAATGTCCAGTTTTCATGAAGTATCATTCCCGGCTCGGCTGGTCTTCGGGTCGGGCGCGGGCATCGAGCGGCGCACCGAGATCGTGTCGCTGGCCAGTGGCTATGAGCGCCGGATTTCGCCGTGGGCTTTGGGGCGGCGGCGCTATCTGGTCGGCGCCGGGATCAAGTCGCTGGTCGACGCCGCCGAGCTGCTCAGCTTTTTCGAAGCGCGCGAAGGGCGGCTGTATGGCTTCCGGTTCAAGGATTTCGCCGATTGCAAAAGCTGCGCGTTGAACGCGACCCCAGCGCCAACAGATCAGGCGTTGGGCAGCGGCGATGGTGCGGGCAAGACGTTTCAATTGCAGAAGGCGTATGGATCGGTGCTGCGATCAATTGCCAAGCCGGTCGCCGGAACCGTCCGGGTGGCTGTGGCCGGAGTCGAGCGGACTTCGGGGTTCGCGGTCGACGCAACGACGGGCGTGGTGACGTTTTCGGCGGCGCCGGGCTTGGGGGCAGCGGTGACGGCCGGGTTCGCATTCGACACGCCGGTGCGGTTTGATTCCGACCGGATCGACCTGACGCTGGAAGGTTTTGATGCGGGCCGCGTGGCGGCGGTCAGTCTGGTCGAGATCCGGGTGTAGACATGCGACATATTTCCGAACCGATTACCCTGGCCTTGCGGCAGGGGGCGGCGAAGCTGTGCCATGTCTGGCTGTTGACGCGGCGCGACGGCGAGGTGCTCGGGTTCACCGACCACGACCGGCCGCTGATGTTTCTGGGCTTGACCTGTCAGGCGGATAGCGGTTTGACCCTGGGCGCGGCGGGTGCCGGGATGGGCGAGGCGTCGAGCGCGGCCGTGTCCGGCGTGATCGCGTCGGAGGCTCTGGCTGCGGCCGATATCGTCGCAGGCCTCTACGATGAGGCGGCCATCGTCAGCTATGTCGTCGACTGGGCCGATCCGACGCAGTACGTCCAGACCGGCGCGGGCACGCTGGCGCGGCTGGAGCTGCGCGGCGGGGCGCATGACGGCGAGGGCAGCTATGTCGCCCATGTCGAGGGGCTGTTGGGTAAGCTCGACAGGGTGATCGGGCGGCGGTTCACGCACCTGTGCGACGCGGTGCTGGGCGATGCGCGGTGCGGGTTCGATGTCGGCAGCTTGCCGGGTGTGGCGTGTGACAAGCGGTACCGCACGTGCTTTGGGACATTTCACAATACTGAGAATTTTCGTGGCTTCCCTGACTTGCCCGGCGAGGATTTCCTAACGCTTTATCCGCGGTCAGGCGATGTGCTGGATGGCGGTGGCCGCGGTCAGGGCAGTGGACGATGAATGACGTCGTGGCGAAAGCTCTGACGTGGGTCGGCACGCCTTACCGGCATCAGGCCAGTCTGAAAGGCGTCGGCTGCGACTGTATCGGGCTGGTGCGCGGGGTGTGGGGAGAGGTGGTGGACCTGCCCGCATATTCGCCGGACTGGGCTGAGATCGGCGGCAAGGAGATGCTGCTGGACGGGTTGTCAGCACGGTTCCAGACGGTCGATCTGGCGGCTGCCCGGCCCGGCGACGTTCTGGTTTTCCGGATGCGTCCGCGTTCACCTGCCAAGCATGCCGCCATCCTGAGCGAGGGCGGCGTGGATGATCCGCGCGCCCGAATTGTCCATGCCTATTGGGGGCATGCGGTGGTGCAGAGCTGGCTGGCGCCCGTGTGGCGCAAGCATGTGGTGGCGGCGTTTCGGTTTCCTGAAGGACAAACATGGCACAGGTTTTCTTAAGCGGTCTTGGTAACGCGATTGCGGGGCCGTTCGGTCGGGCAGTCGGCGGCCTCGTCGGCGCGGCCATCGACCGGACCGTTATCAATTCACTCTCACCGGTGCGGCAGGTCGGGCGGCGGATCACCGGGCTGCAGCTCAACCAGGCCAGCCAGGGCGATCCGGTCAAGCAGATATTCGGCCGGGCGCGTGTCGCGGGGACGGTCATGTGGGCGGCCCGGCTCAAGGAAAATCGCGCGACTACCCGCGCCAGCAAGACCGCGCCGAAGACCGAGACCTATTCCTATAGTTTGTCGTTCGCGGTGGCGCTGTGCGAAGGGCCGATCGGCGGCATCGGGCGGGTGTGGGCCGACGGGCAACTGATCGACCTGTCGAAAATGGCTTACCGGCTTTATCTCGGGGATGAAACGCAGACGCCGGACGCTTTGATCGAGGCCATCGAAGGCACGGCGCCGGCCTATCGCGGATTGGCGTACATGGTGTTCGAGGATCTCGACATCACGCCTTATGGCAACCGGCCGCCCAATTTATCCGTTGAAGTGTTCCGCCGTGCGCCAAGCGACGACCTGGAAAGCCGGATTGACGGCGTCTGTATGATTCCAGGGGCGGGCGAGTTCATCTATGCTACCGCGCCGAATGCGGTGCTGAGTGGCCTGACCGGCGCAGCGTTCGAAACCCAGCACGCCGGCGATGGCCGGACCGATTTTGTCGTGTCGCTGGATCAGCTGCAGGCGCAGCTGCCAAACGTGAAGCGGGTAACGCTGGTGATCAGCTGGTTCGGCAACAGCCTCGACGCGGGCGCGTGCCAGGTCAAGCCGGGCGTCGAGGCAAGCGTCAAACGGACGTCGCCTTTGGTCTGGTCCGTCAGCGGTTGCGCGCGCGGTGACGCGCATCTGATCAGCACGATTGACGGCCGTCCGGCCTATGGTGGCACGCCGTCGGATCAAGTGGTCATCGATGCCATCCGCGAGCTGAACCGGCGCGGGTTCGAGGTTACGCTTTTGCCGTTCATCCTGATGGATTGCGCCGGCTTTCCGTGGCGCGGGCGGATTACGTCGGACGCCGATCTGAGTGCGGGCGCGGCGGCTGATGTGGCGGCATTCGTGGGCGCGGCCGAGGCCAGCGATTTTACGGTCGCGGACGGCGCGGTGACCTATTCCGGGCCGGACGAGTGGAGCTTCCGGCGGTTTGTGCTGCACGTCGCGGCTTTGGGTGAAGCGGCGGGCGGGGTGGATGGCGTGCTGCTGGGCTCGGAACTGCGCGGGCTGACGACCCTGCGCAGCGCGGTCAACAGCTATCCGATGGTCGGGGCCTTGCGCGATTTGGCCGCGCAGGTGCGGTTGTTGACCGACGCGCAGCTTTCCTACGGCGCTGACTGGAGCGAATATTTCGGTCATCAGCCGGCGGATGGTTCCGGGCATGTCGCCTTTCATCTCGATCCGCTGTGGGCTGACGATAACATCGATTATGTCGGCATTGACTGGTACGCGCCGCTGACCGACTGGCGCGACGGCACGACGCATCTCGATCACGCGCTGGCCGCGTCGATCTATGACGAGGCCTATCTGCAAGGCCGCATCCGGGCGGGTGAGGGTTTCGACTGGTATTACGCCTCGGACGCCGACCGCCTGAGCCAGGCGCGGACGAACATCACCGACGGCGCCTACGGCGAACCGTGGCTGTTCCGGCCGAAGGACATCCTGTCGTGGTGGTCGAATACGCACCATGACCGGCCGAATGGCGTTCGCTCAGGCGCCGCGACCGCCTGGGTGCCGCAATCCAAGCCGATCCGCTTTGTCGAGATCGGTTGCGCGGCCATCGACAAAGGGCCGAATGCGCCGAACCTGTTCCTCGATCCGAAAAGCTCCGAGAGCGCCATTCCGCCGTTTTCCAGCGGTGCGCGCGACGACCGGGTGCAGCGCGCCTACCTGAAAGCGTTTGCCGATTTCTACGCGACAAACAATCCCGTCAGTTCCGTCTATCATGAACCGATGCTGAGCGGCATGAACGTCTGGTGCTGGGATGCGCGGCCTTATCCGGCGTTTCCGCAGCGTTCGGACGTGTGGGGCGATACGCAAAACTGGCGGACCGGCCATTGGCTGAACGGTCGGATGGGGGGCGGTGAAGTGCGGGGTGTCATCACTGCGATTGCGGCGCAGGCCGGTATCGGCGCGGAGCAGCTCGATCTGTCGGAAGTTTCCGGAAGCATTGACGGCTATGTCATCGAACAGCCGATGACGGCGGCCGAGGCGTTGCAGCCGGTGCTGAATTATCTCGGGCTTGAGGCGGCGGAACGCGGCGGCAAGGTCGGCTTTGTCGGTGCGGCGCATGGCATCGACGCCGAGCTGCTGCGCGGCGATCTGGCCTACAATGAGCAGAACCCGCTGATGGCGCGGCGCGATCTGGTCGAGGTACCGGCCAGTTTGACCTTGCGCGGCTACGATCTCGACCGCGATTACCAGGTGCAGGCCGTGTTTGTCCGGCGCGATGACGTAGCGGGCGCGTCGCAGGTCAGCCTCGATCTGCCACTGTGCCTGAGCACGGCCCAGGCGACGGCTTACGCGACCTATGCGCTGCAAAGGCTGCAAAACGTGCGCGAGACGGTGACGATCGACGCGGATCCGCTCAGTCTGCTGCAATTCGAGGCGGGCGATGGGTTGACCCTGGAAGGTGAAATCGGCGCGTTTCGCGTGGTTGCCATCGACTGGGACGAGACGCCGACGCTGACCTTGGAGCCGGTGATGGCTGGGCCGGACGTGGTCTATGCCGAACCGGCCGGGGCTATGCCGCTTGCGCCGTTGTCGCTGGTGACCGGGTTTACGCTGCTGGAGCTGCCCTGTTTCGGTGCGGATGAGACGAATGTGCTGCCAATTTTGGCGCCGTCGGCCGCGCCTTGGGCGGGCGTCGACGTCTATGCCGGTTCCGGCGCGGGGACGCTGCGGCTGCGCGGGCGGGTGGAGCAGAGGCCGTCGTTTGGTGTGACATTGGCGGCCTTACCGGTGCAGCGCGGGGAAGTGTTGTTGCCGGGGGCGGCGCTCGACATCCATCTGGAAGGCGACGCGCCGGTCAGTGTCAGTGAAGAGGCTTTGCGTGCCGGTGCCAATTTCATCTGCGTCAAGGCGCTGAACGGCGAGTGGGAAATCATCCAGTTCCTGACGGCGACGGCTTTGTCGCCGCAGACCTATCGCTTGACCGGCCTGGTGCGCGGGCAATGGGGCTCGGAACAGGCGCGGCTGGCTGGGATCGGTGAGGGGGCGGACGTGATCCTGCTGCCGCCGGATTTTGTCCGGGCAGAAATGACGCTGGATGAGCGCGGGCTGGAGCGGCTGTGGCGGACGGGCAAGCGCGGGTTTGGCGGTGCGATCGATAGTGCGCTGGATGTCGAGGCCACCTGGACCGGGCTGGCCTTGCGACCGCGCGCGCCGGTGTTCGGGCAGGTCAAGTCGGAGGGCCCGGACCTGCGCATCAGCTGGGTCCGTCGGGCGCGTTACGGCGGCGGCAACTGGGACAACGAGCCGCCGCTGTGCGAGGACTATGAGCTCTATCGTGTCGCAATCTATGACGGCGCGGTGCTGAAGCGGTCAGCCGAAGTGGCGACTCCGGATTATCTGTATGCGGCGGTGGATAGGATGGCTGATTTTCCGGGCGGCTTCGATGCCGACAGCCGGGTTGAGATCGCCCAGAAATCGCAGGTCTACGGCTGGGGACCGGATTTGGCTATCGGGCTTTAGTCATTGAATCCTTGCGGCGGCGCGCGGCATCCTGACCGTTGTTGGAGAGCTCCATGGAAACCGAAGTCCGAAATCTGTTCGAGCGATACGCGCGCTGTTTCAACCAGGCGCTAGCTGGTGACGTGGATATGAACGAGGTCACATCATTGTATGCGCCGGAGTTCATCGGCGCGGCGCCGGCTGGCGTGAAGGCCGGCAAGAACGACGACTCGTTCAAACAGACCCTGGTGCAGGGCTATGCGCGCTATCGGGCTATTGGCACGAAAGCCATGCGTATACGCGAGGTGCGCCTGTCGCCGATCGACGACCGGCATTGCCTGGCCCATGTCGGCTGGACCGCAACCTACGCCCGCAAGGACAGGCCAGACGTCGATATCGATTTCGACGTTCACTACTTCGTGCAGATCCCGAACGGTGCGCCGAAGGTGTTCGGCTGGGTGTCGGGCGACGAGGCGGCGCTGCTCAGGCAGCACGGCATCGTTTAGCGCCGGTCTCCGCAATCCTTGCCTCTTGAAAAGTTCCGCTGTAGGACACAGCTTCTCCCGAGGAGGACTTTGTTTCAGTGGCAACCGACCCGTATTCTGAACTGGGCGTCAAGCGCGACGCCAGCGACGCCGACATCCAGAAGGCGTTCCGAAAGCTGGCCAAGGAACTGCATCCCGACCAGAACAAGGGCAACAAGGCCAGCGAGGAGCGCTTCAAGCGCGTGACCGCCGCCTACGACTTCCTGAAGGATTCCGACAAGCGCAAGCGTTTCGACCGCGGCGAGATCGATGCTGACGGCCGCGAGATCTATCGCGGCTTTGGCGGGGGGACTGGTGGTTTCGGCGGTGGCGGCAGCCAGCCGGGCGGCGGACGCTTCGAAGGCGTCGACCTGGAAGATATCTTCGACATGTTCGGCGGCGGCGCCGGTCGGCGCACCGGTGGCTTTGGTGGGGGTTTCGGGGGGAGCGCCGGCGGTTTTGGCGGCGGCTTCGGCGGTCAGACGCCTCCGGCCAAGGGCAGCGACCTCAAGATCAAACTCGATATCGACCTGCTCGACACGATCGTCGGCAATACGCGGCGCGTGCTGCTGTCCGACGGCCGTACTGTCGAGGTCAGCATCCCCAAGGGATCGCGCGACGGCCAGACCCTGCGCCTCAAAGGGCAAGGCAGCCCCGCACCGGGCGGGCGCGGCGCGGCCGGGGATGCGCTGGTTGAGCTGCACCTCAAGGCGCATCCGGTCTTCCGCATCGACGGCAATGACCTGCACATGGACCTGTTCGTGTCGCTGCCCGACGCCATTCTCGGTGGCAAGATCCAGGCGCCGACGCCCGACGGGCCAGTCAATGTCACCATAGCGCCGGCCACCAATTCCGGCGCCATCATGCGCCTCAAAGGGCGCGGCGCCTATTCGGCCAAGGAAGCGTCCGGTAAGGACGCGCCGCGCGGCGATCTGTTCGCCCATATCGTCATCGCCTTGCCTGACAAAACCTCCGACGTGCCGGATGAACTGACCGACCTGGTCACACGTTGGCGTGAACGCGGCGGCTATACCCCCAGCCATCCCGGCCGCGGCCGCAAGTAGGGCTGTCGCCAAACCCTTGACAATCAAGGAAAAGGTGCGGAAACTCATAGCCACATACGCCGGGGGGCGGTTTGTCGTCGGCAGCGCGAATTGTTAATCGCAACCGGCGATAATTCGCCTACCTGACGGGTCCGTTCAGCTAGGGTTCAGGTCCATTACCGCATCATTGTCCTCATGAAACGGATTTTGCCCCTCTTTTGTCTCGCGCTTGCCGCCTTGCCCGTCGCCGGTCAGGCCGCCGATCTCGGCGTGCAGCTGGGCCTTGGCGGGGCGGTGCGGGTGGCTGTCGGCTTCGGTGATCCCGGCGACCGCTATCGCCGGCATGGCGGGGGAGATGATGATCGTGGCGGCGGCGGCGGTCGCGATCGTGGCGATGAGAACCGCTCCAGCGATAACATCAATGTCGCCCGCAGCCTGGCGTCGCGTTATGGCCGCGTGCTGGATGCCAGCCAGATCTCGGATACGGTCTATTCCGTGCGGGTGATGACGCCCGACGGCCGCCGTCTCGACCTGATCGTCGATGTGCGCTCCGGCCGGGTGAGCGGGGGGTGATCCGCCTCGACTTCTGTTTTCGAAACGCCTAACTAATGGAAAAGCCGCGCTGCGAAGGTGCGCCGATTCTTGGAAAGCTCTATCGTGCGTATCCTGCTTGCTGAAGACGATCCCGACCTGTCCCGCCAACTCAAGGCCTCGCTGACCGACGCCGGTTACGTTGTCGACCATGCACCTGACGGCGAGGAAGCGCACTTCCTCGGCGACACCGAGCCCTATGACGCGGTGATTCTCGACCTTGGCCTGCCCAAGATCGACGGCGTGTCGGTGCTGGAAAAGTGGCGGCGCGCCGGCAAGGTAACGCCGGTGCTGATCCTGACGGCGCGTGGGGCGTGGAACGACAAGGTGGCGGGTTTCGATGCCGGCGCCGACGATTACCTGACCAAGCCGTTCCATACCGAGGAACTGCTGGCCCGTCTGCGCGCCCTGGTGCGGCGGGCGGCGGGCCATGCGCAACCGCTGCTGGTCTGTGGCGGTGTACGGCTCGATCCGAAGGCGGCGCGGGCCAGCGTCAATGGCGAACCGCTGCGCCTGACCTCGCTGGAATACCGGCTGCTGCATTACCTGATGATGCACCAGAACCGGGTGATTTCGCGCACCGAGCTGGTCGAACACCTGTACGATCAGGACTTCGACCGCGACTCCAATACCATCGAAGTGTTCATGGGCCGGTTGCGCAAGAAGATCGGCAACGACCGCATCGAGACCGTGCGCGGGCTGGGCTACCGGCTGAAGCCGCTGCATAACGAAGTGAACGAACTTTGAGGACGGCGTGACAGACGCCGCACCGGATACCGCCGCCGAGGGCAAGCCGCCGACGCCGGCGCACAGGGTCGCGGCGGGCGTCAAGCGGCTGATCTTCGGGCGCAATTCGCTGGTCGGGCGGCTGATCCGGCTGGCGGCGGTGTGGTTCATTCTTGCATTGGCGGTGACTGGCATCGGCCTGACCGCCTATTTCCGGCAGGTGGCGCTGGAACGCTTCCAGCTGCGTATCGGCGAGATGACCGACGTGCTGGTCACCGATACCAATATCGCCGGCGACGGTGAGGTCCTGGCACCCGGTTACCTCGATCCGCGCGCCGACAATTTCAATTCCGGCCTGTACTGGCAGGTTACCGAGATCGATGCGGCCGGCCGGACCCACGACCACGCCAAGTCGCGGTCGCTGTGGAACGTGCGTATCGCCACGCCGCCCGACCTGATCGCGCTGGCCAAGCGCAAGCCGGGCCTGCAGACCTATTTCGACACGGTGGGACAGCAAGGTGAGCCGGTGCGCGCTTCCGTCATCTATTCCGTCATCGACAAGCGCAACTTCCTGTTCCTGGCTGCCGAGGACCGGCGGCCGATGGACAAGGACGTGGGCGCGTTCGGGCTGTGGACGTTCGGCGCGCTACTGGCGCTGGCGCTCGGGTCGCTGGCGGCGATTTTCGTGCAGGTGCGCATCGGTCTGAGGCCGCTGTTCGACTTGACCGATGAGATCCAGCACATCCAGGGCGGCGAGCAGCAACGGCTGCTCAAGGCTTATCCGGCCGAGATCAAGCCGGTGGCGCGCCAGATCAACGCCTTCCTCGATGATGCGCAGGAGACCATGGAGCGCCAGCGCATGCACGTCGGCAACCTGGCGCACGCTTTGAAGACGCCGTTGTCGGTGCTGCTGACGGCGGCGGGCGAGACGCAAGGCGGCTTGCCTGAGACGGTGCGCAAGCAGACCGAAGCCATGCGCGGCCATGTCGACCACCATCTGCGCCGGGCGCGTGCGGCGGCCCGCGCCCAATCCTTAGGTGAGCGCACGCCGGTCGAGCCGGTGCTGGACGAGCTGGCGGTGATGCTGGAGCAGGTGTTTCAGGACAAGGGCGTGGTCATCGACTGGCGCGCCCCGGAGACCCTGGTGTTCCGCGGCGAGAAGCAGGACTTCCAGGAAATCGCCGGCAACCTGCTGGAAAACGCCTGCATCTGGTGCAAGCGGCGCATCCGGGCTGTGGCTGAATATGAAGAGGCCGGCCAGATCCTTACGCTGGCCATCGAGGATGACGGGCCGGGGCTCGATCCGTCGCGCTATGACGAGGTGCTAAAACGCGGGGCGCGGCTGGACGAGAGCCGGCCGGGGACGGGCCTTGGGCTCAGCATTGTTGATGAACTGGTGCGCGCCTATGGCGGCAAGCTCAGCATGGGCGCCTCAAGCTGGGGCGGCCTGCGGGTCGAGGTGCGCCTGCCGGGGAAAGCCTAGGCCACAGGCCCAATTCTGAGGTAGACTGATCCCGACGGGCAACGGAGACACCTCATGACACATGCCATGACACAGACCCGGCATCGCGCCGATGCCGTCGTGACGAAAAAAGCGGCCACGGGCGCCGTAGCGATCGGAGCGCTGGGCCTCGGGGCGCTCACCCTGGGCGCGGCTGCGGTCGGCGCCATCGCTGTCGGCGCTCTGGTCATCGGACGGTTGCGAATCCTGGAAGCGCGTGTTGAAAAGCTGTCCGTGGGGACGTTGACTGTGGATCGCTTGCAGGTGCGTGAGCGGATATCGTCGCCGGACCAATGAATTGTGCAAGGCTTGACCTGGAGGAAATATGAAAAAGATTGTCCTGAGCCTTGCGCTCGCCCTGGCTGCGTTTGGCACCTCTGCGCAGGCCGCCGCGCCGACCCGGGCCACCGATGACAGCTATACCGTCTCCCAGCGCTGGGAAGGCTACAAGGATAAGTATCCGGGCATCGCCTGGCCGGCGGTGACCTTCAAGGCCGGCCAGAAGGTTCTTTTCGCCCAGCAATACAAGGTGGCCGGGCCGCACACCCTGCATATCGACGTCTTCCTGCCGGTCGGTAAGTCGAAGCAGCAGGGTATCGTGCTGGTGCACGGCGGCGGCTGGCGGTCGGGCAGCCGTGACCATTTCTACGCGCTGGCCAACCGGCTGGCGCAGCGCGGTTATACCGTCTTTCTGCCGGAGTTCCGGTTGTCGGCCGAAGCCCCCTATCCGGCGGGGCTGATCGACGTCAACGACGCCATCGTCTGGGCCAAGGCGCACGCGGCCGAGTACGGTTTCACCAAGGACAAACTGGCCATCGGCGGCGCGTCTTCGGGCGGGCAGATGGCGTCGCTCATCGCCTATTCGTCGGGCGAGGCGGTGTTCAAGTCCGACCCGGCGCAGGATACCTCGGTCAACGCCCTGATCGACATCGACGGCGTGCTCGATTTCACCACGCCGATGGCGCTGCAGTATGAAAACAAGGCCGGGCCGGAGTCGCTGGCGGCGCTGTGGCTGGGCGGTTCGTTCGAGCAGGCGCCGGACACCTGGCGTCAGGCCAGCGCGTTGTCGCACCTCGGCGCCAAGTCGCCGCCGACCCTGGTGATCAGCAGCGGCCTGGTGCGTTTTACCGCCGGGCGCGAGGCGGTCGAGGCGGGGCTGAAAACAAACAACATCCGCTACCAGTTCTACACCTTCGCGAACGCGCCGCACGACGTCTGGCTGTTCGAACCGTGGCAGAGCAAGATCCTCGACACGATCGACCAGTTCCTGCAGGGCAAGAAGCCTTAAAGCCTCAGGGTTTGCGAACGATCATGGTGCCGTCGTCAAGACCGATCAGTTTCTGGTCGGCCGATACGAAAAAGAAATGGCTTTCGCGCCGGCCGCTGTCGAACTTCAGTTCCAGCTCATAGCCGGTGATGCGGTAGCTGCCCTGCAAATCGGCGTCGGTGGTGCCGTTGTGGCTGACGCTGCCGCCGCGCCCCGCCGCGCCCTGGCCGGTGACGGTGGTGGCCGAGCCCTTGTCGTCCCAGTTGGTGCCGGCGGCGACGGTGGTGTTGCCGGTGCCAATGGTGCCGCCGACAAAGCCGGTATTGCTGCGGGTGAAGCGGCCGTCGCTGCGCAGGATCAGGTTATGGAAGCTGAACGAACCCGCTCCGCCGGCGATCTGATAGCCTGAGGCGCTCTGGTAGCGGTTGTCGAGCGTCAGGCCGGCGCGTGCCGGGCCGCGGACCTGGGCGCCGCGCGGGGAGGTGAAGCTGTTGTCGCCGGGGAACTGGAAGGTATAGGCGCCGCCGGATTTCTGCCAGCGGCCCCAGCGTTTCGGGAATTTGGCCCGGTCGGCGGCGATGTCGAAGCCGCTCGGGCCAACGTCGGGCAGGCCGTGGCGCACGGTGCCGTCCTTCAGCACCAGATAGGCCGTCTCGATCACCGTGAATTGCAGACCCTGATAGCCTTCGTAGAACGACGAGACGATGGTTTCGATCTGCGATTGCGAGAGGGCAGGGCCTGCCGTTGCGGGTCTGTCGACAGGCGTTTGCGCGGGCGCGGCCTGCGGCGTGGGTCCGACCGGATAGGCCGCGGGATAACTGGCGCGCATGTCGAAGCCGGGCTGTGCCCACATGGCTGGCAGCTGCGAGCAGACGGTGTCGGCGGTGCCGGCGGAGGCCATTTTCTGCCGGATGTCGGCGGCCTGTTTGGCGGAGCCGGCGTCGATGCCGGCCACGGCCTGCGAGCCCAAGGCGGTGCGGATGGCGTCGATTTGCGAGGCTGTTCGCCATTTTTGCCAGGCGCTGGTGATCGCGTCCATGCGGTTCGGCGCGGCTTGACGGCAGTAGTCGACCATGACGCCGCTCAGGGCATCGCTGGCCAGAACGCTGGCGCGGTCCTTGGTGATGTCGGAAGCCGGGGCCGATGCGGCGGCGAATGCCACCAAGAGTCTCAGAACATCCTGTATCATGATGCCATCCTGTCGACGCCCCACATACCACGTGGCATGGCGCGGTTACAGTTTCATGACAGCTATTGGAACAGTTTGAGGATGTAGGACGATGACTGGTTGGCTATCGACAGGGCCTGGACGGCCAGCTGCTGCTTGATCTGCAAGGACTGGAGCCGGGCGCTTTCCTTGGCCATGTCGGCGTCGACCATGTTGCCGATGCCGGCTTCAATGGTGTCCTGCAGCTTGCCGACGAAGGTGGCGTGCATGTCGAGCTGCTTCGACGACGTGCCGAGGTGCGCCAGGGCCAGCGACACGTTGTTGATCGAGCTGTCGAGGCTGGACAGCAGGTTGGCGGCCGAGGTGGCGCTGGCGAAGCTGGCCGACGCGCCGATGGTGACGATGGTGCCGCCCAGCGACAGGTTCTGCGCCGCCACGGTCATGCGGCTGGTGCCCTGGGCGTTGGCCAGGGCTGAGGTGCTGGCGCGTGAGCCGTTGACCAGGTTGATGCCGTTGAAGCTGGCGTTCGACAGGGTCTTGGTAATTTGGTCGCGGATCGAGACGAAGTCGGCATTGAGCGCGTTGCGCGCCGTGGTGTCGAGCGAGCTGTCCGACGCTTCCAGCGCCTTTTGCCGCAGGTCCGACAACAAATCGGAAATCGACGAGCCCGCCGCAAGGGCCACATCGATCACCGAGGAGGTGCGCGACAGCGAGTCCTTTACCGCGTCGAGGGAGCTGACCTGGGAACGCTGGTTCTGGGCGATGGCCCAGACGGCGCCGTTGTCCTTAGCGCTGCCGACCTTGAAACCCGTCGAGATACGGTTCTGCGTCGACGCCAGGTCGGCGTTGATGGCGTTCAGGTTCTGCAGGGCAATCATAGCCCCGGTATTGGTGTTGATCGACGTCATGTTCTTTGTCCTCCGGCGACCTTCTGTCGACGGCGGGGAGACCCGGCACGGTATAATATGCCACGGTTGGGATAACGGGCCGTTAATGGCCGTTAAGAAATTAAAGAAGGCCCCCGGACGGGCCGGGAGCCTCTTGATCAGTGATTTCAGTGAAACTGTCCGCCGCCGGTCCGGCGGCGGAAAGCCTTACTTGCGTTCGAGCGGACGGTAGTCCTGCGGACGGCTGATCTCGCGCGGGGTCTTGTTGCGCGGATTTACAAACAGGCCGCCAAACAGCGCGAAGGAAGTCATGGCGTGTTGCTTCTTTTCTTGGTCTTGCATGGGTTGCGTCTCCTTTTCCAAGTGCAAAAAACGGACAAGAAGACGCGTCGCAAACTCCCAGGGGTTCTCACCCTCACAGTCGTCGTCGCGTCGAAATTCAGTATGCCGCAATTTCGGGTGGATGCAAGAATTAATCCGAACTCGGATCAAATTTTTTTACTAAAAAATAGTTAATCATTTGATTTTTAATAAATAATATTCGCATTTGGATATCGAAAAATTTCAATTTTCTGCTTTTCCGTGACTTTCTGATTCGCACGGCCGCGCACTGGGGCTTCAAAGTCCAAGGGGTTGACTCTTTAATTGCTATTTGGCTATATAGCTATATGGCAATGAAGGAAGATAGTCTCGACCCCATCAGCCTCGGGTTTGCCGCATTGGCCGATCCGACGCGGCGGGCGGTGTTGCAGCGGCTGGCCTCTGGTGAAGCCTCTGTGGCCGAGCTGATGGAACCATTCAACCTTTCACAGCCGACCATTTCCAAGCACCTCAAGGTGCTGGAAGACGCGGGCCTGATCGAGACCAGCCGGCTGGCCCAGCGCCGGCCGCGCCGCCTCAACCGGCAGGGCGTCGAAACCCTGTCGAAGTGGCTGGAGGACTTCCGCCAGCAATGGGACCGCCGCTTCGACAACCTCGAAACCTATCTGACAGGAGTGAACCAGAATGGATCCCACGACACCGACGGCTAAGGCGCAGACACGCGCGGAGGTCGACACGAACAGCAACACCATCCGGCTGCGGCGCTCGATCGCGGCGCCGGCAGCCCGGGTATTCGAAGCCTGGACCACGCCGGAGATTCTCGCCCGGTGGTGGGACCCGGACGGCCACCCGCTACGTGAGTGCACGGTAGATCTGCGCCCCGGCGGCAGCTTCCGGTTTGTCCACGCAACCCACGGGGACGGTTTCGCCTTTGAAGGCACCTACAGCGACATTGCGCCACCTGACCGGCTGGCGTTCGACGCCATGGGCGCCAAGGGGCAGGTGGAATTTGTCGAACACGGTGGGCGGACCGAGATCACCGTATCGATCGCCTGTGCCTCAGCCGAACACCTGACGCAATTCCTCAGCCTGGGCGTCGCCGACAATACCGGCCGCACGCTCGATAACCTGGTGACGTATTTCGAGGCTGCATAAGCAGAAACACATCACTTTTTTATTCGCGACGTGCCATTGTTGGGGTGTGCTTAGTGCACACGAAAAGACGGGTCAGCTTTCATCGCCCCCCCTAGCCTAAAGCTGACCCGTCTTCTCATCCTGTCATCGGCCGGACACCCGGCAATAAGATACAAAAAAGGCCTCGGCATCCCTGCCAAGGCCCTTCTGTCGCCCCAAACCTGCGATATACGCAGGCTATAGAATTTCGTTATCGGTATGACACCGATTTCCCCATTTGTCTCACGAGCCGGCGTTTTGGTCAATATGACCGTTGCGGGCGGGTTTCACCTGTGCTTTTGAGCGCACACCTGCGCCCGGCCCGGCCGCGGGACAAACCCTGGAAAAGCGACGCCTCTGGTTACTATATACCGTCAGAGAAAATTAACCAGATATCGTTAATCCTGAACCGTGATTTTGTGGCGTGCCGCCTTCCCGGGACAATTGAACGCGCATGGGCCTGATACCCGACAAGCGTCTGAATTTATTGACAGGACTGGTCAAGTCGCTGCCGCAGTCGTCCTTGCGCTCGCTGGAACTGGCGCTGGGCCTGACCAAGGACGAGGCGTTGGTTCAGGTACGCGACCTGGTCAGCGTCGAACTGGAATTTCGCTACACCAAGGAAGCCGTTTTCGCTCCCTATATGCCGTTGTTCCGGACCCGCGCCGACGGCCTGAACGCGGTCGAATTTCCGGTGTGGCTGCTCGATTCGCTGTGGCGGGCGCTGGAACACCACGAACCCGAATTGTATGCCCAGTCACGTTACGCCCTCCGCGGCCTGCGCGCCGAAGATCCGACGCCGGTGGTCTTCTTCCGCCTGATCACCTCGGCGGCGGCGATCTGTCGCGAGTTCCCCGACGAACTGATGCCGCGCAAGCCCGCCAAGGGTGACCGTGAGGAAATCGCCGAGTTCGCCAACTATCTCGACCTGCATCGCATTCTGCGCGCCGCCCTGGGCAAGCTGCCGGAATTCATGGGCCGGATCGATGCCGAAAAGGCAGCAGCGCTGCGGCTGATGTTCAAGGACGCCTGCGAGTTTTCCGAAGAGGGCGGTAACCGGTTCATGGAAACCCTGTTCGCCAATCTCGACGACGGGACGCAGATCATCAAGTTCGTCGCCACTGTCTCCGACCGGCCGAATGACCGCTTCCTGGCTGAATCCGAGCTGGCTGATTTCGGTGAGCGCTTCCTGGAAGCGATCGAGGAAGGCCTGGCCGATCTTAAAGCCTTCATGGGCGGCCAGGGCAAGGCCGGGCACCTGGGCGGGGCGGGTGAGCGGATCGCCGCCAGCCTCAACCAGCTGCAATCCTTCGCGCACTATATCGAGCTGTCGCGCGACGGCCCCTGGGGCAAGCGCGTCGGCGAGGCGCACAAGCAGATCGCCGAAATGGTCGAGGTTCAGCTCAAAGGCGCCGAACGGGTGCTCGAGGATATTCTGGCCATGAAGACCGAGCGCGTCTACGGCCGGGTGAAGCGCGATGTGCCGCGCATGGATCGCTTCCCCAAGCAGGAGGTTGTCGACCGGGCGCATAACACCATGTCGTTCATCCGCGAGGTGCGCAACACGGCCAATTCGGGCGGGTTCGCGACGCTGCATACCAAGACGGTGCAGGCGCTGGAAATCATCATGGACGGTTATTTCATGGCGCTGCTCGACATCGCCAATGGCGAGGACCCGTTCGATGCCGATCAGGTGATGTCTTATTTCGAGCTGGTGACGGACCTGATGGAAGCGTTGCTGGGCGAGGAAAAGGCCATTGTGGCGCGGCGGCGCGTGGCGTCTTCGGACCTGATGCGACCCAGGAACGTGGCGTAAATCGGCCAAGAGTCCCGCAGTGCTGCGACCCGCAGCCGCAGGCCCGATGTCCCCAAAAGGGATTTGGAATCGCTTCAATTTGTGCGGCATTTTGGCTTTGGCGCGCATCTTGTCCGAAAACCGCTTCACACTTTTCGGGATGCGCTTTATTGAGGCGCCATGCTTCTTTTCAGCGTCCTGTGTGCCCTGATCAGCGCGGCGCTTCTGGCGGTCGCGGCGTTGTGGCATCGCCGGCCGCCGCCGGAACAGGGCCTGGCGCACGAAAAGGCGCTCTATGCGGCCTTTGTCGCCGACACCGACCGGCGGGTGGCGCGCGGCGATATCGACGCTGAGCTGGCCAATGAAGAACGGGTCGAAGCCGCCCGGGCGCTGCTCAAGGCCCAGGAACAGGCCGCGATCCGGCCGTCGCCGCTGACGCCGCGGATGGCGGCCATCGGCTGCGTCGTCATCGCGGCGGCGATTTTCGGCGTCTATGTCCTGGTCGGCCATCCGTGGCTCGGCGACCAGCCGTATCAGGCGCGGCTGAAAGCCTGGACCGAAGCGGCGGCCTTTCCGGCTTGCCAGCCGGCGGGGACTTATGACGCGCGGGTCGATGACTGGCTGAGAGGTGCGTCATCGCGGCCGAACCTGCCGCCGGTCGAAGGGCTGGCGGCGGCTGTCAAGGCGTCCGGCAAGGGTTGCGAAGGCGTGCCGAGCTACTGGCTGCTGCGGGCGCGGATCGAGAAGGTGGGCGGCAATTTCTACGCCAGCAACCGCGATTTCGAGCAGGCCTACAAGATCGCGCCGCAGGGCTTCAGGGCCTGGTCGGAATGGGGCGAGGCGGTGGCCTTGTTTGCGCGCAGCGACCAGACCAGCGACGCGCGCCGGCTGTTCGAACAGGCGTTAAAAGCTGATCCTGCCGACATTCGGGCGCACTATTATCTCGGCCGGGCGGACCTGATGGCGGGCAGCTACGCCGCGGCGCGGACGCATTTCAAGGCGGCGCTGGCCGGAATGGCGCCGGACGACAGCCGTGTGCCGGAAGTGCGTGCCGAGCTGACCGCCACCGATCAGGCCGAGACAGCGCAAGCCGCGACCGACGCGCGTATCCGCGGCATGGTGACGTCGCTGGCGGCGCAATTGAAGGCTGACCCGGAAAATCCGGACGGTTGGGCGCGGTTATTACGGTCGTATGACGTGCTGCATGATCCGGCCGCCAGGGCGCAGGCGATGGCTGAGATGCAG
Organism: Pseudomonadota bacterium; assembly: GCA_048497915.1. Lineage (GTDB taxonomy): Bacteria > Pseudomonadota > Alphaproteobacteria > Caulobacterales > Caulobacteraceae > Asticcacaulis. The sequence goes on along the minus strand of JBEHYZ010000028.1, from coordinate 39,420 downwards.
GCGCATTACCGCGACCGGCCGCAGGTGGCTTCGGAAATTCTCGCCCAGGCGCAAGCCGCTGTTGGCGGCGAAGACACGGGAGGCCAATGATGGGGTGGCTGCCGAAATCGGCGAAAGCACGCCGACGGTTAATGGTGTTCGCGATTGCCGCGCCGCTGCTGATCGCGGCGGTGGCCCTGAGCCTGTATGCGCTCAAGGGGACGGTGGTTTATTTTTATACGCCGGCGCAATTGCTGGCGGCCAAGGTGCCGGATGGCCAGACCGTACGGCTGGGCGGTCTGGTCAAGGCCGGTAGTGTGGTCAAGTCCCCGGACGGCACGGTGCATTTTACCGTCATGGACAAGCTCAAAGAGGTTCAGGTCGTCTATCAGGGCGCCCTGCCGGATCTGTTCCGCGAAGGGCAGGGCGTGGTCTGTGAGGGCGATGTGACGAGCGCGACCGGTGTGCGGGCCAAGCAGGTGCTGGCCAAGCACGATGAAAAGTACATGCCGAAGAACGTATCCGACGAGCTGAAGCGTCAGGGCGAATGGCGGCCGGAATCGGGGATGACCAACGCGCCTGCCGGTCCGGAGAAGCCGCTGTGAGGGAGCTTGTTCCAACACTGGTAAAGGCCCCCACCACCACATCGCGCCGTCCTGACCGGCGGCGGATGTTGCCTCTGTCGTTTACGGCTTCGTGCGGTCCCCCTCCCCACAAGTGGGGAGGTATAAAGGAAGAGGAAGCCGGTCAATTTTCTTATACCTCCCCGCCACGCGGGGAGGGGGACCGCACGACGACGCGCAAGCGTCTAGATGCGGTGGTGGGGGCCTTTCTATGAGCCTCAACGAAATCGGCGTGTTCTGTCTGACGGCGGCGTTCGTGCTGAGCTTTTTCCAGTTTGCCGTCGTTGCTGCCGGGCAGGTCAAAGCCTGGCGCGGCATCGAGCGCTTCTGCGAAGGTCTGTCGCTGTCGGCGGCGGTGGCGATCGCCGCGTCATTCCTGATCCTGATCGTGGCGTTTGTCCGCTCGGATTTTTCGGTGGTCAATGTCTTCGAGCATTCGCACACCGACAAACCCTTGCTGTACAAGATTTCCGGCGCGTGGGGCTCGCATGAGGGATCGATGCTGCTGTGGTGCACGATCCTGCTGGTCTACGGCGCGATGATCACCCTGCGCGGGCAGGGGTTGCCGGCCGGTTTGCGGCACAAGGCCCTGGGTGTACAGGGTTTGCTGGGCGCCGCGTTTGTCGGCTTCACCCTGTTCAGCTCCAATCCGCTCGGGCGTCTGGAGCAGGCGCCGTTCCAGGGCCAGTCGCTCAATCCGGCGCTGCAGGACCCGGCCCTGGCGTTCCATCCGCCGATGCTTTACCTCGGATATGTCGGCTTTTCGGTGGTGTTTTCGTTCGCCATCGCTGCGCTGATCGAAGGCCGCCTGGATCGGGCGTGGGCGCGCTGGGTACGGCCGTGGGTGCTGCTGGCCTGGAGCTTCCTGACCGTCGGAATCACGCTGGGTGCGTTCTGGGCCTATTATGAGCTGGGCTGGGGCGGCTGGTGGGCCTGGGACCCGGTCGAGAACGTGTCGTTCATGCCGTGGCTGGCGGCGACCGCGTTGCTGCATTCGGCCATCGTCATGGAAAAGCGCGACGCGTTGAAGGCCTGGACGGTGTTCCTGGGCATCCTCGCCTTCACGTTCTCGATGATGGGCGCGTTCCTGGTCCGGTCGGGATTGCTGACCTCGGTGCATGCCTTCGCCGTCGACCCGCAGCGCGGCATTCTGCTGGCGACCATCCTGTTTGTCACTGCGGGTGCGGGCTTTGCCCTGTTCGGTTTGCGTGCCCCGGAGCTGGCGCCGGGCGGGCTGTTCGCGCCGGTGTCGCGTGAGGCGTCGCTGGTGCTCAATAACCTGCTTTTGTCGGCGGCCCTGACGTCGGTGTGCCTGGGGACGCTCTATCCGTTGCTTATGCAGGCGGTGTTCAACAAGACCATGTCGGTTGGCGGGCCTTATTACCTCAGCGTTTTCGCGCCGATCATGGTGGTGGCTTTGGCCATTGCGCCGATATCGAGCCTGATGTCGTGGAAGCGCAGCGATCTCAAGGGCGTGTTGCAGCGGCTGGCCCTGGCGTTCGGCATGGCGGCCCTGAGCGCTGGTGTCGGTCTGTTGCTGTACAAGGGGCCGGATCTGGCGGCGAATGTCGGCTATTTCGTCGGGCTGCTGGCCGGCGCGTGGCTGGTGTTCGGATCGGTCCGGCTGCTGGTCGAGCGGGTCGGGACGAAGCTTGATGGCGCCTGGAAGCGGTTTACGGCGCTGCCTTTGGCGACGCATGGCATGTTGTTGGCGCACATCGGGCTGGGGTTGTTTGTGCTCGGCGCGGTGGTCGAGACACACGGCAAGGAAAGCGTGCAGCAGGCTTTGCGGGTCGGCGACTCTGTGAAACTCGGCGCCTATGAGATGACCTTCACCGGCACCTGGCAGGCCGAAGGCGCCAACTACAGCGCCCAGGGCGGGGTGTTCGACATTGCGCGTAACGGTTCCAAGGTTTGTGAAGCGCGCCCGCATCGCCGCTTCTATCCGGCGTCGAGCGACACTCAGAGCAAGGTTTGGTTATGTTTCACGCCGCTCAGCGACCTGTATGTCGTGATGGCGGATCCGCAGGCCAGCGCCGACGGCAAACCCGCCTGGATGGTGCGGTTCTTCTATAATCCGTGGGTGCGGTTGATCTTCATGGGGCCATTGCTGATGGCGCTGGGCGGGGCGTTGTCGCTGGCCGACCGACGGCTGCGGCTGGGTGTGGCAGTCAAGGCCAAGGGGCTGAAGGATCGCGCGCTGAAACCGGAGGCGGCGGAATGAGGTCGGGCCGGAGACTTTTTTTCCTTCCCCGTTTACGGGGAAGGTGGCGGAGCGAAGCGACGACGGAAGGGGGAGCCGTCGGCACCAAATATTCAGGCGTCAGCGTTTTGGGTTTCTTCCGCTCCCCCTTCCGTCATCTTCGGCCCAAAGGCCTCGATGCCACCTTCCCCGTAAACGGGGAAGGAAGACGACAATTCTGGATTTTGCTGATTTTCCTCCTCGCTTTCCCCGCCCATGCCGACCCCGGTCAGGACGAAGCCCGCGCCCAGCGCCTGTTCACCGAAGTCCGCTGCGTCGCCTGCCAGAGCCAGGATATCGCCGACTCCAACGCCCGCATCGCCGCCGACATGCGCTTGGCCATCCGTCGCGAGATCGCCGCGGGCAGGACCGACGCGGAAATCCGGCAAAATCTTGCCGCAACCTATGGGGATTATGTCCTTTTCCGGCCCAGAGTGTCGAAGAGCAACCTCATTCTGTGGGGATTGCCGCCGCTGATGGTATTGCTGGGGGCGGGGCTGTTGTTCTGGATGGGCAAAAGATCATCCAAAACAAGAGATTATGCCTTAAGCAAAAGCGAAGAGGAAAAACTTCGGGAAATTATGAATCCGAAGGATTGATGTCACGATTTTGCCTCAGCGGTTTGGTTAGACTGGAACTGATCCAAAAAAACTTCGTTCCGCTGTTGTAATCGGCGGGCGTTGCGATCAAATTGTGCCACGTCCCGGCGCCTTGCCCGGACCGTAAAAACCTTAAAGGTAGATATGATGGGGAAACTCAGCCTCACGGCTCTTCTCAAGAACAAATCGACGGTCGTGGGGGCCGTTGCGGGTCTGGCTCTGGGCGCGGGTGTCGCTGCCGCCGCCATGACCGGACTGAACGGACATGCCGGTAACGGCAACTATGACGGCGCCAGCCTGATCAAGGCCGCCGACCTGACCCCGGTCAAGCCGCCCGCCGGCGCGCCGATGTCGTTCGCCGATATGATCGAACGCGTGTCGCCCGCCGTCGTCTCCATCGAGACCAAGGGCAAGATGAAGGTGCCGACCGGCATCCCGAACCTGCCCGGCTTCAACTTCCCCGGCCAGGGCGACGACGACGGCACCGGCGGCCAGGAGCAGGAAGTGCGCGGCGCGGGTTCCGGCTTCTTCATCTCGGCCGACGGTTATGTGGTCACCAACAACCATGTCATCGACGGCGCTTCCGACATCACCATCAAGCTGACCAACGACAAGGAACTCAAGGCCACGGTCATCGGCCGCGACGTCGCCACCGACCTGGCCGTCCTCAAGGTCGAAGGCAAGGACTTTCCGTTCGTGCGCTTCGAGCTGGAGCACAAGCCGCGCGTCGGCGACTGGGTCGTGTCGGTCGGCAACCCGTTCAACTTCTCGAACACGGCGACCGCCGGCATCGTTTCGGCCTATGGCCGCGACCTGAAGGATCCGGGCGGTCCGGACTATGTCGACTACCTGCAGATCGATGCCGCCATCAACCGGGGCAACTCGGGCGGCCCGACCTTCGACCTGTACGGCCGCGTCATCGGCGTCAACACCGCCATCGTGACGCCGTCGGGCGCCAGCGCCGGCCTTGGCTTCGCCATTCCGGCCGACGTCGCCAACCGCATCACCCAGCAGCTCATGAAGGGCGTCAAGATCGAGCGCGGCTATATCGGTGTGTCGATCCAGCCGCTCAATGACGAGCTGGCCGAAAGCCTGAACCTGAAGGACAAGGACGGCGCCTACGTTGCCGAAACCACTGCCGGCGGTCCGGCTGAAAAGGCCGGCGTCAAGATGGGCGACATCGTCAAGACGGTCAACGGCGCCTCTGTGAAGAGTCCGACCGACCTGACCCGCCGCATCGCTGACGTCAAGGTCGGCGAAAAGGTGAACGTCGGCGTGCTGCGTGGCGGCAAGATGGTCAGCCTGACCCTGACCGCTGCCCTGCGTCCGGGCGAAGAGGAACTGCTTAAGGGCTTTGGCGGTGGCAACAGCGATGACGGCACGGCGCCGGGCAGCTCCGGCACGCCGCCGGTCGTGGGCCTGAGTGTCAAGCCGGTCACGCCGGAAACGCGCAAGCTTTACGGTCTCGATTCGGGCGCCAAGGGCCTGGTGATCACCAAGGTTGACCCGTCGAGCGATCCGTCGCACGCCGCGCTCAAGCCGGGCGATGTCATCGTCCTGGCCAACAACGAGGAAGTGTCGACCCAGCAGGACTTCGCCCAGATCGTCGCGGAAGTGCAACGCTCCGGCCGCAAGTCGATCCTGCTGCTGATCCAGCGCGAAGGCCGCAACACGGCCTGGCCGCTGACCCTGCAGGCGGCACCGACGCCGGGCAAGGCGACGCCCGGTGACAAGCCGAAGTAAAGCGGCCTGGTCCGAATGAACAGAAAGCCTCCCGTGCGAACGGGAGGCTTTTTTTCTTATACCTCCCCACTTGTGGGGAGGGGGACCGCACGACGACGGCGCTTGCGCCGGCTAGATGCGGTGGTGGGGGCCTTGCCGGTCCTTCAATCGATGCAACGCTTTCAAGATAACGCCATCTGCCGCACCATCGGCGTCTTTGAATATGTCGGCAGCCTGGATTCGGTAGACTTCCACTTCTTCCGAATTCAGCCACTCGTCGCGCAGGGAATCCTTTTGGCGGCCCTCATCGTTGTTGTGTGTATCGCCATCAACTTCGATAGCTAGTTTGGCTTGGATGCAGAAAAAGTCGAGAATGTACGGTCCGAACGCATATTGGCGTCGAAAGACCGGCCCACCGTTTTGACGCGTCTTGATGCGCTCCCAAAGTAAATATTCCGGCGGTGTTAGCGCTCGACGCATCCGGCGAGCGAGTTCGTATTTTTCTTTCATCAAAAGAAACTAGCTTGTGTGGCAGGAAAAGAAAGGCCCCCACCACCGCATCTAGAAAGCTGAGCTTTCGTCGTGCGGTCCCCCTCCCCACAAGTGGGGAGGTATAAGGGGAGAGTGTCCCTTCATCCTTAATTGCCAATTTTTAACGGGAAAGCTGCTCCGATTCAGGTTAGGAAGTTGCAGCGGAAAGGATTATCGCATGCAGGTTCTGATCGTCGAGGACGACACGGAAGCGGCCCTCAACATGCAGAAGGGCCTGAAGGAAGCCGGGATCGAAGCCCGATTGGCCGGGGACGGGCAGGCGGGGCTGGACGCCGTCGCCGCCGAAGTGCCTGACGTCATCATCCTCGACCGGATGATGCCGGTGATGGATGGTGTGTCGATGCTGCAAAAGCTGCGCGCCGATGGCGCCGCGGTGCCGGTGCTGTTCCTGTCGGCGTTGGGCGAGCTGGAAGACCGGGTGTCGGGCCTGCGCGCCGGGGCGGACGACTACCTCGTCAAGCCGTATGCGTTGACCGAGCTGGTGGCGCGCGTCGAGGCGCTCGGCCGCCGCAAGGACAAGGACAGCGTCGAGACCACGCTTCGTGTCGGTGACCTGGAAATGAACCTGCTCAAGCGCGTGGTGAAGCGCGAAACGACGCTGATCGACCTGCAGCCGCGCGAATTCCAGCTGCTGGAATTCCTGATGCGCCATGCCGGGCAGAACGTGACGCGGACCATGCTGCTCGAGAAGGTGTGGGCCTATCACTTCGATCCGCAGACCAATGTCATCGACGTGCATATCTCACGGCTGAGGGCCAAGTTGGACAAGGGCTTTGACCGGCCGATGCTGCATACGGTGCGCGGCGAAGGCTACATGTTGAAGGGATGAGCCCGGCGTTTCGGTATCGAGATAGCCGGAGGCGATTGAACTCATCCCTCCCGCCCCGTTTACGGGGAGGGGGGACCGCACGACGCGCGCCCTTGCGCGCTAGATGCGGTGGGAGGGGGAGCGTAGAGGCGATCTATTCCGGCATCTGCGCTTTGGACTTCTTCCGTCCCCCCTCCCACCATCTTCGCTGCGCTCGATGGTCCCCCCTCCCCGTAAACGGGGCGGGAGGGAGTCCAAATGGCCGCCGCCATGCCTGATCCCATTTCCTTATTTCGAGAAAATTTGACTGGTCTCAATCCCTTCCGGCCGAACGCTTTCCGGCAGACGCCGCTGCGGTTGACCTTTGTGTTCCTGGCCGTCTACGTGTTCGTGGCGGTGCTGGTGTTCGGCTATCTCTACATCGCCACCGGCAGTGAATCGCGGGCATTCGGCAACGCTTCGGTCGATACCCGTATCGGCGTGTTGCAGGCCCTCGACACGCAGCAGGGCCATGCTGCGGTGGTGGCCAGGATCCTGAGCGACGATGCCGGCGAGTGGGGTTTCGCCAAGGGCGTCTTCGACAGTTCCGGGCAGATCCTCGCCCAGAATACGCGGTCGCGGATGGAGGGCCACGACCTGGCCGCCACCATCATCGACGACAGCCTGGGCCAGCTCGAAGGCGGTATCACCCGCACCTCCGTCAACCTTTTTCATGAGTCGCCGTCCGACCACGGCAAATCGACACGTTTCCAGGGCCGGGTGGTGCGGCTGGACGACAATTTTTACATCTTCATCGCGCTCGACATGTCGTTCATGGACCACAGCTTCCAGCAGGAAATCAAGGCGGCGGCGGGCGGCGGGCTTCTGGTCATCGTGCTCGGCCTGTTCGCCGGCATGCTGATTAACCAGGAAGTCACGCGGTCGGTGGCGCGGGTGACCGGCGTGCTGGCCCAGGTCGAGGAGGGAAACCTCAAGGCGCGCATCCCGGTGCGCGACGAAGGCGACGAATTCGACGCCCTGTCCCTGCGGATCAACCAGACGCTCGACCGCATGGAACAGAGCATGGGCAACCTGAAATATGCCGGCGATGCCATCGCGCATGACCTGAGGTCGCCGTTGTCGCGGCTGCGTACCAAGCTTGAGGTGTCGCTGTTCGAGGCCGAGAGCGACCCGGCGCAGGCGACCGACGCCCTGTCGCGGGCGCTGGACGAGACCGATCAGCTGTTGCGCACCTTCCAGACGGTGTTTTCGATCTCGCGGTTGCAGGCGGCCGGCAGCGCGCCGGACCAGGTGCTGTTCACCGCCTCCGAGCTGGCCAACGACATGGCCGAGCTGTTCGAAGCCGTGGCCTCCGACAAGGGGCTCGATTTTGCCGCCGAGATCGAGGATGGCGTGCGCGTCATGGGCAACCGCGATTTCCTGGCGCAGGCGCTGGCCAACCTGCTCGACAACGCCATCAAGTATACCCCCGAAGGCGGCGGGGTGACCTTCCGTCTGCGCCGTACGTCGCAGCGCGAGGTCGAGTTTTCGATCACCGATACCGGTCCCGGCGTGCCGGAAAAGGACCGGGCGCGGATCGCGGAACGGTTTGTGCGGCTGGAAAATTCGCGCTCCTTACCAGGTGTGGGCCTGGGGCTGTCAATGGTTGAGGCCGTGGCGGTGGCGCACAAGGGACGGCTGACCATCGACGAAGGGCCGGGTGAATTTGACGGCTTCGGGCCGGGTTTGCGGACGGCGCTGGTCTTGCCGGCGGTTTGATGTTAGCTTGCGCGGGCGCGTTTCGGGACGCGCCCCGTCCGCGGGCAGGACCTGAGTCCATCCGAAGCCTCACATGATGACACACCGGTTCTCACGAACCTCCTTTGCCCGATCATAGCGGACGCCGGGCGTTCAAGGAGGCTTCGTTATGCCAAAATCCTCACCTGAATACGATATTCCCACCCGTCCTGATCTCGACCAGCTGCGCCGCAAGGCCAAGGAACTGCTGGCCGCCTTTCGCGCCGGTGACGCCGATGCCGTCGCGTTGTTCAATGCGCATCTGCCCGGCACCGATCCGATGGCGGCCAAGCTTGCCGACGCGCAACATGTCATTGCCCGCATCAACTATGCGCCGAATTGGGCGCGCGTGGTGCAGGCCTGCCAACTGACGCGCGCCATCCGCGACGACGACCTGGCCACTGTCCGCCAGATGATCGCCGAACATCCCAGTCTGCTGCATGAGTCGGCGCTGGTCCGTCCGAAGAGCAATTGGGGGCCGCCGATGAGCTATGCCGCCAATCTTGGCCGCGACCGGATCATCGAGGCGCTGCACGGCATGGGGGCGACGGACCTGGAAAAGGCGCTCGACCGGGCGGTGCTGCAGAGCCAGACCAGCTCGGCCCGGCTGATTCACAAACTGATGGGCTCGCCCCGGCCGCCAGCGCAATTGCTGGTCAATGCCGCCTATACGCTGAGCGTCGAAGGCACGGCGTTTGCGCTGGATATCGGCGCGCCGGTGGTCGACGCGCAAGGCCAGCGGCAGGTGGCGGTCTGTATCGCGCTCGAAACCGACGCGCGCAATCCGGCGGCCAAGTCGGCCATTCTGGAAATGTACGTGGCACGCGGTCTGGCCCTGCCGGATACGGCTCCCATGGCGGTGCATCGTGGCCGCGTCGACCTGCTCGAGGCGCACCTGGCGCGCGATCCCGGCCTGTTGACGCGGACGTTTGCGTTCGAGGAGATCTATCCGCCGGAGCTGGGCTGCCATGACGAGGTGATGGCGACGCACGGTACGCCTCTGGGCGGCGCGACTCTATTGCATATGGCGATCGATTACGACGAAGTGGCGATTGTCGAATGGCTGCTGGCCAAGGGGATGCCCGTCGATACGCCGGCGGCGGTCGATGCGGACGGCTTTGGCGGCCATACGGCGCTGTTCAGCACGGTGGTGTCGCAGCCCAATATCGGCATGAACATGCGGAAGGGGCCTTATGAAGCGCCGATGACGCGGTTGCTGCTGGAGCATGGCGCCGATCCGAATGTGCGGGCGTCGCTGCGCAAGCAGATGCACCCGGGCTATGAGACCGACAACCGGCTGCATGAATATCGCAACGTGACGCCGCTGGGGTGGGGTGAGCGGTTCCATTTTCGTCGCCTGGTCAGCCAGCCGGCCATGGATCTGATCGTTGCCGCGGGCGGAAAGGCCTGAGACGCTCTCCCGTCGCCACTTTCCTTCCGGTTTTCCGGTATTTTCCTTTGCCTTGTCCTTGAATCAACGCACAGATAATGCTCAGAATAGGCGGGGGAATGACCGTCTCAGCAGCAGGGCAACTGCGGACCATGACCGATGTGCTTTTTTCCTCCCTGGTCGAACGGCTGCATCCGTGCGGGCCGATCCTGAACGCCGAAAGCGCCGACTACGTTTTCAATGAGCTTTTCGAGGTGGCTGTCGCCGAGGGCTGGCGCGATGTGCTGCGTCAGGCCGAAAGCGCCATCAAGCCGGTGCTGGCGGCATCGCCATACCTGACCGGGTTGATGCGGCGCGATCCGCAGCGCCTGCGCGAGACCCTGATCAGCGCGCCTGAAGCTCGCCTGAAAGCCATTCTGCTGGCTGCCGAAGCCATCGAGACCCAGGCCGCCAGCCTGGAAACGCCGGACGTGGCGGCGACCAAGAAAATCCTGCGCCACCTCAAGGCCGACGTGCATCTGCTGACCGCCCTGGCCGACCTGGGCGACGTGTGGAGCCTCGACCATGTGACGGCGGCTCTGACGCGCTTCGCCGATGCGGCGACCAGTGCGGCGCTGGCGGTGGTGGTGCGCGAGGAGACCGACAAGGGCCGCATCCTGCCGTTCGAGCGCGGCGAACGCGGCGTGCTGCCGGGGATGTTCGTGCTGGCCATGGGCAAGCACGGCGCGGGCGAGCTCAACTACTCCTCCGACATCGACATCACCTTCTTCTGCGATCTCGAGCAGTTGCCGATTACCGACAGCGTCGATCCCCAGACCTTTGCCGACCGGGTGGCGCGCCAGGTGGCGGTGATCCTTTCCGAGCGCACCGGCGACGGCTACGTCTTCCGTGTCGACCTGCGCCTGCGTCCCGATCCATCCTCGACCCCGACGGTGGTGAGCGTGCCGTTCGCGCTGAACTACTACGAGTCGGTCGGCCAGAACTGGGAGCGCGCCGCCTTCATCAAGGCGCGGCCGGTGGCCGGCGACATGGTCGAGGCCAAGAGCTTCATGAACGACCTGACGCCCTTCATCTGGCGGCGGTCGCTCGATTATCCCGCCATTGCCGACGTCCAGTCGATCAAGCGCCAGATCCACGTCTACCACGTCGACGACCGGCTCGACGCCGCCGGGGCGAACCTGAAACTCGGCGCGGGCGGCATCCGCGAGATCGAGTTTTTCGCCCAGACCCAGCAGCTGATTCTGGGCGGGCGCGATCCGACGCTTCGCTCAAAGCGGACCCTGGATGCGCTCGATGCGCTGCGCCGGGCGGGGCATCTGGCGCCGGCCGTCGCCAAGGAGCTGAAACAGGCCTATGTCCGCCTGCGCAACTGGGAACACCGGGTGCAGATGATCCACGACGAGCAGACGCATGAACTGCCCGAGGCCGAGGATGGCCGGATGCAGGTGGCGGCGCTGTCGGGCTTCTCCAACCTGTCGCGCTTCGACCTGGCGGTGTCGCGGACTCTGCGGCTGGTCAATGGTCATTACGGCGAGTTGTTCTCCGAGGCGGAGCCGCTGTCGTCGAGTTTCGGCAGCCTGGTGTTCACCGGCGTCGAGGACGATCCGGAAACGCTCAAGACGCTGGCGCGCATGGGCTTCGAACAGCCGGGGCAGGTGTCGGCGACCATCCGCTCGTGGCACCACGGGCGAATTCCGGCGACGCGGTCGGAGCGTGGGCGTGAGCTGTTCACCCGGCTGGTGCCGCGCCTGCTCGAGGCGCTGAACGAGACGGGTACGCCGGGGATTGCCTTTCAGCGCTTTGCGTCGTTCTTCGTCAACCTCAATGCCGGGGTGCAGATCCAGTCGCTGTTCCTGGCCAATCCGAAGCTGTTCAAGACGATCGTCGAGATCATGGGCATCTCGCCGCGGCTAGCGCAGATGCTGGCGCGCTACCCGACCTCGTTCGACGCCATGCTGGACGCCGGGTTCTTCGATCCTTTGGGGGCGGAGCTGGACTCGATCGTGGCACGCGAAGTGGAGCGGGTGCCCGAAGACCTCGAAGCGGTGATGAACGCGTTGCGCCGGGTCGGGCGCGAACAGCAGTTCCGCATCGGCATGCAGATTCTCTCCGCTCGCCTGGCCACCGAAGCGGCGGGTGCGGCCTATGCGCGGTTGGCCGACGCCTGCGTGCATCATCTGGCGCCGCTGTGCATGGAAGACATCCGGCGCCAGGCCGGCGGTCTGGGCGGGCAGGTGGCGATCATCGCCATGGGTAAGCTCGGCTCACAGGAAATGACGGCGACGTCGGACCTCGACCTGATTTCGGTCTACATGCCGGACGACCCGAGCGCGGTGTCGAACATCAAGGGCTGGGCGGCAGAGACCTGGTTCGCACGGTTTACCCAGCGGCTGATTACGGCCCTGTCGGCCCCGACCCACGAAGGCACGCTGTACGAAATCGACATGAAGCTCAGGCCGCGCGGCTCGCAGGGGCCGGTGGCGGTATCGCTGGCGGCGTTTGAGGCCTATTACACGAAGGGTGCCGAAAAAGGCGCCGACACCTGGGAATTCCTGGCCCTGACGCGGGCGCGGGTGGTGTGGGCGACCTCGTCCGATTTCGCCGACCTGATCAAGCTGAAGGTCGAGACCTTCCTGCGCCGGCCGGTCAGCGTGCCGGAAACGGCGCTCGATGTGCTCAACATGCGGGCGCTGATGGAGAAGGAACGCCCGGCCAAGGGGCAGTGGGACTTCAAGCTCAGTATCGGCGGGCAGATCGACTGCGAATTTGCCGCGCAGTACCTGCAACTGATCCATGCCGCCGACGGCGGGCCGCTGCGGGCAGGCACCTTGCAGGCGCTGGAGGCGATGAAGCGGGCCAATCTGGCGCCCGGCGACGACCTGGAGGCGTTGATCGTCGCCTGGCGGGTGCAGCAGAGCCTGGCCCAGGTGATGCGCGTGTCGCTGACCGGATCGGAAGACCCGCAACAGGAGCCGGAAGTCTTTCAGCGTAAGCTGGCGCGCGCGGTGGCGACGCGGCGGCTGGATACGCTGGAGAAGAAGCTCAAGGACATCCGCAAGCGGGCCAGGACCGCCTTCGAAAAGATCGTCTCGCCAAAATGAAAAACACCCCCGGAGCCGTCCGGGGGTGTTTTGCTTCAGGCCTTTTGCGGCAGAACGCGGAGCAGGTCGCGCGGATGCGGCGTATCCGAGGTGGCGTTGTAGCGGCCGTCGGCCATCCAGCCTTCACCGTCACAGGCATAGGCGTAAATGCCGCCCGGATCGAGGGCGCGTAAGGGGCCGACCACGGCGCCGTCGCGCTGGCGGGCGTAATGGCCGTCTTTTAGGATCGTGGCGATGTCGGGCGCCTGGATGGCGGCGGCAATCGCACCGGGAAGGGGCGGGGCGGAAGCGCCGGCTTCGCTGGTGCGCAGGATCGGGGCTTCTGAGGTTTTTTCCGGACGGCTGGAGCGTGTCTGTTCGGAAACAATATGCGGACTAAGCAACAATCTTCCCCTTCTGGGTTGAATTCGGAACAATCCCTGACTGGCGAAGGCCCCTCGTTTCACCGGTGCCGGGATACAGGCATAAGTTGAGAATGAGTCGGTATAAATTAACCATATGGATCAACTGTGGCGAGAAAAGGACAAGGGCTGCAAACGCTGTCAGGTGAGCGTGGGTAGAGAAAATTATATGACACCGACGACGGGTACACAGTAACACCGCGTTGAATGAAGCACGGGACCAGACAGGGGGTCGGTTCGCTCAGACAAAGCAGGTACAAAAATGACAATCAAGCTTGGTAAAATTCTTCTCGCTTCGGTCGCTCTGGCCGGTGTCGTCACGGCTTCGGGCGCGTTTGCGCAAGGCCAGGGCGGCGGTGGTCAAGGTGGCGGCCGTGGTGGCATGGGCGGCCCGCTCGGCATGTACAGCCGCGCTGACGCCGACAAGGACGGCAAGGTCAGCCTGGCCGAATTCGAAACCAGCCGCCAGGACCAGTTCAAGCGCTACGACACCGACAGCAACGGCTCGGTCTCGTTCGCCGAACTCGACGCCATGGTCGCCCAGCGCCCGCAAATGCAGTCGCGCATCGACGCGCTGAAGGCCGCTGACGCCAATGGCGACAAGGCCCTTTCGGCCGACGAGTTCAAGGCCGCTGCCGACGCCGAATTCAAGAAGGTCGACACCAACTCGGACGGCTTCATCGACGAAGCCGAAGCCAAGGCGGCGATGCCGCAGCGCCCGGGTCAATAAGCATCCGACGGGTCCGGCCTGGCGGTGCGTTTAAGAATCGCCAGGCCGATGCCTTTGTGGTAAGGAAGTGACTGAAAGCATGCCCGATAGTTTGCCCTTTTCGTGGTCCCAAGACCGTGCAGAAGCGGAAAATATCGCGGCGCGCGAAAACAAGACGCGGGCCAAGCCAAGGACCGCGCTCAGGGTGGCAGTCATTTCAGGACCTTCAGTGAATACCGATCCGGACGAGCTTTTGCTGGAACGAATCGGCCGCGGTGATATGGCGGCGGTATCCGTTCTGGTGTCGCGCAAGCTGCCCCGGCTGTTGTCGCTGGCCCGCCGTATGCTCGGCGACGCCAACGAAGCCGAGGACGTGGCCCAGGAGACCCTGGTGCGCACGTGGAAACAGGCCAAGGTCTGGGTGCCGGGCAAGGCGCGCATCGATACTTGGATGCACCGCGTGGCGCTCAACCTGTGCTACGACCGGCTGCGCCGCCGCCGCGAACAGGTGTCGACCGACGACATCGAACTTACCGATCCGGCTATTTCCGCGCCCGCCAAGATCGAGGCTGCCCAGACGGCAGTTCGGGTGCAGAACGCCATTTCGGCCCTGCCGGAGCGCCAGCGCGAGGCCATCGTGCTGACCTACTATCAGGAACTGTCCAATTCCGAGGCCGCGGCCCTGATGAAAGTCAGTGTCGAGGCGCTCGAAAGCCTTCTGGCCCGCGCCAGACGGTCGCTACGAACCAGCATGGCTGAGTCCATGCTATCCAACAGTAACCCCGCCGCTGAGTCCAACGGGAAGGCAACCCAAGCCGGCCAAAGGAAAGCGGGTAAAAGAACATGACGCGTACACCTATTATCGACAGACTGTCCGCCGGCCGTGTCCGGGCCATCATCGAAGCCTACGGCGCCGAACCGCGCCGCTGGCCCGCCGAGGAGCGCGCCGCCGCCATGGCTTATGTGGCGGTGAACCCTGAGCGTGTGGCGCCCTGGCTGGAAGACGCGCGGCAACTCGACAGCATGCTCGACGGGCTGCCGCTCGCCGAGACGGTCGATGCCGAAGACGTCGGCTCGGTGCATTGGCGGCTGCTGGCGCACATCGCGCCGAATTCGCTTGAGGACCTGGCTTTCGACGAAGATTTCGAGGCGTTCGAGGCCGAGAAGCCGTCCGCGGACATTCTGCCGTTCGCCACCAAACCGCGCGCGCCGAGACCGGTGCCGGTCCTGTGGGCGACGGGCATCGGCCTGGCGGCCTGCGTTGCGGGCGCCATTTTCGGCGTCAATCTCAGCCTGTCGAGCCTGGGCGATGCGCGCATGCAGACGGTTCTGGAGCAGACCCAGCTCGTCGACGCGGAGTTCTAGGCGTCATGGGATCCGCGAAGTGGAAATGGGCGCTCGGCGTCTCGGTCGTCCTCAACCTGTTTCTGATCGCGGGGGGAATTGGCGCAGGCGTGGTGCTGCAAAGGCATCTGCACGACATGCATCGGCCGAAGGGCTATCAGCCGTGGCTCGACGTCGAGGCGCGCCTGTCGCCGCAATCGAGCGCCTATGTGCACAAGGTGCTGAAGGACGCGGCGCTCGACACGTGGGACGATCTCGACAAGGCGCGCTCGCTGCGCCGCGACGCCGAGAAGCTGGCATGGTCGGACACCTATGACTCCGGCAAGATCGTCGAGATGGCCGAAGAGGCGCGGTCTTACGAGAACATGTCGCGCGCCAAGATCGAAACGGCCCTGATCAATGCGCTGGCGACGCTGCCGGCCAAGGAACGGGGTACGGTGGCCGGCTATGTGCTGCGGCCCGGATTCCGGCTTCGTTACGCGCTGTACAACCCCAAGCCGGGTCAGAAGATACCGGGCGGGCCGCCGTTCACCGGTCCCGGGGGCAAGACGCTTGAAGTACAGGTGCCGGCAAATCCGCAACCCCAGTCACCGGCGTCGGGCGCACCCAAATAGCGAACGGGGTTCTCTCAGGCCCGCAAACAGTGTATGGCGGGACAGATTCGGTTAGGGAGCCGCTATGAAACTGCCAGATGGCGGGCGCAAAACTTTGACATGGGGACTGGGCTTGTCCCTGTTCGTCAACCTGTTCCTGATTGCCGCCCTGGTGGTGGTGCTGTTCAACATGAACAGCCTGGCGCGCCGTTTCCGCAAGCCGATGCCGACCGATGTCGCCTGGAGCAACGCTCAGCAGCAGTTGTCACCGCAGAGCCAGGCCAAGTTGAAAGCGGTGGTCAAGGCGGCGGCGATCAAGGGGGAGATCGACATGGACCAGTCGCGCGTCGTCCGCCAGCGCATGATCGAGGCAGCGGGGCAGGAACCCTATGATACGGCGCGCATCCAGGCTCTGGCCGAACAGGCGCGGACGCTGGAGAACCAGCCGCGTGCCCGCATCGAGAGCGCGCTGATCGACGATATGGCGACCATGCCGGTCCAAGAGCGTCAGGCGGTGGCGCGGTTCATCCTCAGGCACGCTTTCTTCTACCAAAAGATCATCGGCCGCGACGGGCATAAACGCGCCGTAGCGCCGCCGCCGCCGGACCTCCCGCAGGCGGGTGCTTCGGTGAGCGCGGGTAAGTAAGGCGCTTAGCTACGCCTCGTGACTGCCTCGGCATCCCCCTCCCACCATCTTCGCTGCGCTCGATGGTCCCCCTTCCCGTAAACGGGGAGGGAGTGAGCCTGATACGTCTCGACTGAAATCCATAAACATTTGAGCCATGTCGGCACTCCCGCCCCGTTTACGGGAAGGGGGGACCGCGCGACGACGACCGAAGGTCGGCTAGATGCGGTGGGAGGGGGAGTTCCAGCGCTTTACGCCGCCTTTGACTTGCTGTCCTGGGCGGGCTGCTTGATCGGCAGGGTGATATGCACGCGCGTGCCTTCGCCGACGGCGCTGTCGACCTGGAACTGGCCATTGTGCATCTCGATCAGCGACTTGGTCAGGGCCAGGCCCAGGCCCGTCCCTTCCTTGGTCTTGGCGAACTGGTTCTCGATCTGCTCGAACGGCTTGGCCAGGCGCTGCAGATCCTTTTCGGCGATGCCGATGCCGGTGTCGGCCACGGTCAGGTGCAGGCTCTTGTCGTCCGCCGACGCCGAGACGGTGATCGAGCCGCCTTCCGGGGTGAACTTGACGGCATTGGTCAGCAGGTTGAGCAGGACCTGTTTCAGGGCGCGGAAATCGGCCTCGATCTCCGGTAGCGGCGGCATCTGGGCCTTCAAGCGCAGGCGCGCCTTTTCCGCCTTCTGCCGGATCAGGCGCATGGCGTCCTCGGTGACCTCGTCGACGGCGACGGGCTCGAAGCGCAGGGTCATCTTGCCGGCCTCGATCTTCGACATGTCGAGCACATCGTTGATCAGGCTGAGCAGATGCTGGCCGGAATTGAGGATGTCGGACGAATATTCCTTGTAGCGCGGGTGGCCGAGCGGCCCGAACATTTCCGACGACATGATCTCGGAAAAGCCGTTGATGGCATTGAGCGGTGTGCGCAGTTCGTGGCTCATATTGGCCAGGAACTCGCTCTTGGCGTGATTGGCGGCCTCGGCGCGGATCTTGGCGACCTCGTACTTGCGCGCCAGGACGGTGAGCTGCTGGCGGCTTTCCTCCAGCTTCGACACCAGGCCCTGCAGCTGTTCCTCGTTCTTGCGGCTGACTTCCTCGGCGATCTTGATGGCGGTGATATCGGCGCCGGTGACGACGCGGCCGCCTTCGCGGGTCTTGCTTTCCGAGATCTGGATCCAGCGGCCGTCGACCAGCTCGGCTTCGAAGACGCCTTCGCGGCCGTCCGGAGCCGGCTCCTGGCGGCGCAGCGAAATCTGCATGACCTCGTCGATCAGCCCGCGCGGCGTACCCTGGCGCAGGAAGCGGTCATCGATGTTGAAGGTCTTGCCGAAGGTGGCGTTCCACATGACCAGACGCCCCTTGCGGTCCCACAGCACGAATGCGTCCGAGACCGATGAGATGGCGTCGAGCAGGCGGGCTTCGGCGCGCATGGCCCGCGACTGGGCGATGCGTTCCTCGGTGACGTCGAGCGCCACGCCGTTCAGTCGGGTGAAGCCGCCGGCCGTCCGGTCGTCGACGGCATGGCCGCGGGCGTCGATCCAGATTGTCTGGCCGTTGGCGTTCGGTACGCGGAACGACACGTCGAAGGCGCCCTTGAAGCGGGCGTCGTGCAGGGCCTGGGTCAGTTCGGCCCGGTGTTCGGCCGAAACGCGCGCCAGCACTTCGTCGGTGGTGGCGACGCCGCCGCCGCCCCAGCCGAACATGACGCCGGTGACGTCGGACATGTAGATCAGGTTCTTTTCAAGGTCCCAGTCCCAGATGCCGCAGCGGGCGGCATCGACGGCCAGGCGGTAGCGCTGCTCCGACGCCTGGAATTGCAGGGTGTCGCTGCGGTTCTTGCGCGCCTGGTAGAACAGCAGCAGGCTGAACAGCACGCCGATGAGCAGTGGGCCGCCGATAAAGATCAGGCCGCGGATCAGGCTGTCCGAGGCCGAGAAGAACTGCGCCGACGGCGCCAGGCTCAGGACGGTCATGTCGCCGTCGTTGCCGCTCAGGGTGCCGGCTTCGGGGGCCGCGGCGATCTTGACGAAGCCGCCCTCGGTGCGCGCGCCCTGCATGATCGCCTGCTGGGCGGCGCGATCGCGAAGATCGGCGGCGGTGACGTTGAGCGCCGCCTTGACGTCCTGTCCGACCAGGCGATTGTCGGTGGCCTCAAGGATGGTGCCGTCGCCGGCGACCAGCAGGTTGGCCGCGCCCTTGCCCGCGTCCTTGCCGAGCAGGGCAGGGTCGAGGCGGGCGACCAGGTCCGGGGCATCGCCGGCGCCGCGCAGGATCAGGAAGGTCTGGGTGTGCACCGACAGGCGCGAACCGGCGGTGGTGATGGCCAGCCGGCCGTTACCGGCGGCGGTCTTTTGCGTGGCGGCGCGGCGGATGAGCTCGGCGTCGTCGCTGCCGCTCAGGGCTTCGACGGTGGCGCCGGCGCCGGTGAAGCGGACGACAGCGACGCTGTCGAAGCTGCCGCGCGACGTCTTCAGGCCGAGGTCGGCGGCGGCGAAGGTTTCTTCCGGCTTCAGGGCCAGCCGCCCCTGCGCCGCTTCGAGACCGGCGCGCGCCGTGGCCAGGCGGGTATCGAGGCGGGCGGCCGTCAGCTGGGCGCGGGTGAGCAGGACCTGGCCTTCGCGGTCCTTGTCGGCCGAAAGGGAATTGCCGAGCTGAAGCGTCGACAGGCCGGCAAACAGCGCCAAGCCGAGCATCAGGCCAAGCGCACCCAGCCGCACCCACAACGGCATGGTATTCGGCACCGGGGCGGTGACCGCCCGGCCCATGGCGGAGATTTTCAGCTTTTGCTTCAAGGTCGGCCGGGGTTCGGAGGGGGTATCGGCAGACGCGGCGGATTTACCGGCGACGAGGCCGGCAAGACGGCCCGTGGCTGTCTGAGCGCGAGAATGGGGACGCCCTGCCGTCACAAAATGGTTCCGCTGTGATTCGCTTTATCGGTAAGGGTAAACGCGCTGTTAAGCTATTGTCGAGAGTCTTAAGCTTTTATAAATGTGCATGAATCATGAAGCGGTTTTGCCGCTTTTTTCCGCCCGGGCGGGTAATTTCGTCTTTTTTGAAGACGCGCGCCTTTTGCACGCGGCGTATGTCAGCTCGCCAGCGAATCCGTATCGTGGTCGTCGGGGCCGCCGCGGCCGCGTTCCGACAGGGGCGGGCGGTGGTCGGGCGTCCAGCCGTGACGGCGTTCGGGGCCGTCATATTTCATGTCCTGCTTGCGGCGGCGGTCGGGGCCGAAATAGTTGCTGGTCTTGATGTAGGGCCGTGGGAAGTCGACGATCGCGACGACCTTGCGGTAAAGCTCCTGCGCCGTCACCGGCTTGCAGCAGAATTCGTTGGCCCCGGCGTCACGGGCGGCGGTGACGCGTGAGCGTTCCGAGTGCGCCGTCAGCATGATGATCGGCACGTAGCGGTTCGGGCTGTCGGACGAATTGCGGATCAGCTTGACGAACTCGATGCCGTCCAGGACTTCCATCTGGTAGTCGGTGACCACGATGTCGATGGAGTCGTGCTTGAGGCGGTGGAAGGCTTCGGTGGCGTCCTTGGCTTCGAATATGTGAACGGCGCCAAAACCGCGCAGGATGGTTTTGACGATATTGATCATGTGGGCGTTGTCGTCCACTACCATGAACCGCACGCGTTCAAGGGTCGCCAATGCCGTCTCCTTGCAAGTCCGGCCCTCGCAAATACGCGCGAAGGCAAATTCCTACCTGTTTATGAACGGTATTGGCGAAGGATTGGTTAATGGCTGTGTACGGATAAAATGTAACGGGGTGTGGTGGCCTGTGGCCCAAACCCCGTTCGCTTTAGCCGTTCAGTGCCCTTCCCGCCAACTCCGATACGTTCTTCGACAGGTTCGGCGCTTTGAGGATCGTCTCGATCGCCGACTGCATCTTTTCCTTCCATGGCGAGGCATAGAAGCGGAAGCGGCTCAGCGGCTCGACCAGCCGCGCCGCCGTCATCGGGTTAAACCCGTCGACCATCAAAATCTGCTCGACCAGGAAGGCATAACCTGCGCCATCGCGATCATGGAAGACGCTCTGGTTGTTGGCAAAGGTCTGCACCAGCGCCCGCCAGCGGTTCGGCGTCTTGGCGTCGAAATCCGGATGGCTCGACAGGGCCCGCACGCGCTCCAGCGTGTCCGGATGCGGACAGCCGGCCTGCAGCGCGAACCACTTGTCGATGACGAGCGGCTCATTGCGGAAGCGGTTGTAGAAGGCATCGAGGGCGCCTTGGTACGGCGCGCCCTGGACGTACATCAGCGCGTTCAGGCCGCCGACCATGTCGGTCATGTTGCTGGCGGCATTGAAGTGCGCCTCGGCGGCTGCGACCAGCGCCGCCTTGTCCTGAGCCGTGTCGTATCCGGCCAGCATCAGGTCGAGCAGGGCATTGCGCAGAGAACGCTTACCGGCCGATTCCGCGTCCGGGCTGAAGGTCGCCTCGGCGGGCAGGGCGTTGTAGCGCGCCGTCAGTTCCGGCAGCAGCCGCGCCGACAGCGTCGCCTTCAGGCCCAGGCGGCGGGCGTGCAGGAAGGCCGGATCGACCGGGCTTTGCGCCTGGGCCAGGTCGGCTTCGGTCGGCAGGCCCATGATCAGCGCCTTGAACGCCGGATCGAGCGTCTCGTCGCGCAGGCAGGCGGCGAAAGCGTCGCAGAAGCTGTCGACCAGAGAGGGCGCCGGCTCAACGTCAAGCATGACGGCGCGCGCCAGAACCTGCGCGGCTTCCCAGCGGTTGAACGGGTCCGGATCGCCCTTGAAGCGGGCGAAGGCATGTTCGCGCGGCTCGTCGACCTGCAGGATCACCGGCGCCGAGAAGGCGCGCAGGGCTGACAGGACCGGGGCGTCCTCGACATTGCTGAAAACGATCTCGGCGGTCTTGTCGCGCAGGACGTAGAGCGTCTCGTCCTGACCGTTGTTGTAGGTCTGGACTTCGCCCTTCTCAGTGAGCAGGCCGAAGCGCAGCGGGATCGGCACCGGCTGCTTGACCGGCTGGCCCGGCGTCGGCGGGGTGGTCTGCTCGACCTTGAGGGTCAGGGTCTTGGCAGTGGCGTCGTAGGCCTGAGTGATCTCGACGCGCGGTGTGCCGGCCTGGACGTACCATTGCAGCCACGGTGCGAAATCCTCGCCGGTCACCGCCGCGAAGCTTTTCAGGAAGTCTTCCAGCGTGGCGGCCGTGCCGTCATTGACGTCGAAATAGTCGTCCAGCGCCTTGCGGTAGGTTTCCGGGCCGACATAGGTCTTCAGCATGCCGACGATTTCCGCGCCCTTCTCGTAGATGGTCGAGGTGTAGAAATTGTCGATCTTGAGGTAGCTGGACGGGCGGACCGGGTGGGCCAGCGGACCGGAATCCTCCGGGAACTGGCGGGCGCGCAGGGCCTTGACGTCCTTGATGCGGGCGACGGCCAGGCCGCGCTGGTCCTTGGAGAAGCCCTGGTCGCGGAAGACGGTCAGGCCCTCTTTCAGGCAGAGCTGGAACCAGTCGCGGCACGTGACGCGGTTGCCGGACCAGTTGTGGAAATATTCGTGGGCGATGACGCTTTCGATGCGCTCATAGTCCTGGTCGGTGGCGGTGGCCGGATCGGCGAGCAGCAGCGAGGCGTTGAAGACGTTCAGGCCCTTGTTTTCCATGGCGCCGAAGTTGAAGTCGCGCACGGCGACGATCATGAACAGGTCGAGGTCGTATTCGCGGCCGTAGGCTTCCTCGTCCCACTGCATCGAGCGCTTGAGCGCATCCATGGCGTAGGCTGCCCGATCCCGCATGCCGGTGTCGACGTAGATCTTCAGCTCGATCGTCCGGCCGGACATCGTGACGAAGCTGTCTTCAAAGACGTCCGGCTCACCGGCGACCAGCGCGAAGAGATAGCATGGCTTGAAGAACGGATCTTCCCAGCGGGCGAAGTGTTTGCCGCCGGGCAGGTCGCCGGTCTCGAGCAGGTTGCCGTTCGACAGCAGGTAGGGGAACTTGTCCTTCGGCGCCTCGATTCGGACATTGAAGCGCGACAGCACGTCCGGGCGATCGAGGAAATAGGTGATCTTGCGGAAGCCTTCCGCCTCGCACTGGGTGCAGTAGCGGCCCGACGACATGTAGAGCCCCTCGAGCGTCCGGTTGGCCGACGGATTGATCTCCACCTCGGTTTCCAGCGTGAAGCGGTCCGGCACGTGCGGGATGGTCAGGGTCTCGTCGGTCAGCTCATAATCGCCCTCGGCGTTCATGATGTTGCCGTCTACGCTCAGGCCGATCAGCTTCAGGCGCTCGCCCATCAGCACCAGCGGCGCGGCCGCAGCCCCCTGCCGTTCAATGTGCAGCTTCGCCTTTACCCGCGTTGTTTCCGGCGCCAGGGCGAAGTCGAGCTCGGTCTGGGTGATGCGGAAATCGGGAGCCTTATAGTCGCTGAGGCGGACGGGCTGAGGGGTATCGGTGCGCATGCTGTAAACACTTCCCGCGAACTTTTTGAGTTACCTGCCGACATAGAGACTTTCGCGGCAATTACCAAGGGTGAGATTGCGATATTGTGACGGAGGCTACGCCGCGTCGAGGCAGGCGCGGACGCGGGCGGCCAGTTCATCGATGGTGAAGGGCTTGCCGATCAGTTCGACGCCGGCATCGACTACCCCGTTATGCACCACGGCATTGCGCGTATAGCCGGTGGTGTAGAGCACCTTGAGACCCGGTCGGATGACCTGGGCGGCGTCGGCCAGCTGACGGCCATTGGTGTCCGGCATGACGATATCAGTGAACAGCAGGGCGATTTCCGGATGGCTCTCGATCAGCTTGAGCGCGACGGCGGCGCTTTCGGCCTCGAGCACGCTGTAGCCGAGCTCGATCAGGGCATCGACGCTGAACTGGCGCACTGCCGGCTCGTCATCGACCACCAGGATGATCTCGCGCTTCTCGCCGGACAGGATCCCGGCGGTTTCGTCGGCGGCGGTAGCGGCGGCTTCGCCTTCCAGGTCACGCGGCAGGTAGATCTTGACCGTCGTGCCTTGCCCGGCTTCGGAGTAAATCTTCACGTGGCCACCGGACTGCTTGACGAAGCCGTAGACCTGGCTGAGGCCCAGCCCCGTGCCCTTGCCGATCTCCTTGGTGGTGAAGAACGGATCGAAGGCCTTGGCGATGACGTCGGCGCTCATGCCGGAGCCGGTGTCGGTGATGGCGATCATGACGTACTGGCCGGCCGGCACGCCCATCTCGGCGGCGACATAGCGGGCGTCGAGGTGGGTGTTCTGGGTCTCGATGGTCAGCCGCCCGCCGCCGGGCATGGCGTCGCGGGCGTTTACGGCGAGATTGAGGATGACGCTTTCCAGCTGGTTCGGGTCGACATGGATGCGCCATGGCCCGGCGGTCAGCACGGTCTCCAGCCGGATGTCGGCGCCGATCGAGTGGCGCAGCAGGTCGGACATGCCCGCCACCAGCCGGTTCGGGTCGATCGATTCCGGCTGCAGCGGCTGCTGGCGCGAGAAGGCGAGCAGGCGCTGGGTCAGGCTGGCGGCGCGCTTGGCGCCTTCCATGGCGGCGTCGGCATAGCGGCGGGCGCGGGCGTCCTCCTCGCTGATGCGGCGGCTGAGCAGGTCGAGCGAGCCCATGACCACGGCCAGCATGTTGTTGAAGTCGTGGGCGATGCCGCCGGTCAGCTGGCCGATGGCCTCCATCTTCTGCGCCTGGCGCAGGGCCTGTTCGACCCGCATCAGTTCCTGTGTGCGAGCCTCGACGACGGATTCGAGCGTTTCGTTCAACTCGCGTAACTGGGTGTCGGCGCGGGCGCGTTCGACGGCGGCGCGGGTGCGGTCAGCAAATTCGCCGATCAGGGCCAGGTCGTCGTCGGACCAGACGCGCCCGGTTTCATGGTTGAGATAGAGCAGGGCTACGGGTTGGCCGCGTTCGGTCACCGGCATGTTGACGAAGGCCTGGGCGCTGATGGCTTTCAGGGCATCGGCCGTGTCGCGGGTGCGCGGATCGGCATAAGCGTCAGTGACGATCGCCGTTTCGCCGCGTTTCAGGTCTTCGATATAGGAGCCATAGTCGCGGAACCGCAGGGTGCCGGCCAGCGTCTGGATACCGGGCGCGTTCCAGTCGCGTGCGATGGTGATGGTTTCGGCTTCGGCGTCGATGATGCCGTAGCCGGCGCGGCTGACCTGCATGGTTTCGCCGAGCACGCGCGCCGCCTGGAAGGAGATTTCCGCCGGATCGGACAGGTCGCGGATGACGTCGCTCAGGCCCATCAGGGCTTCGATGCGTTTTTCAGCCAGCTTGCTGAGCGTCACGTCGGAACCTTCGACAAAGATGCCGGTAACTGTGCCGTCGACATCGCGCATCGGCTGGTAGACGAAGTCGAGATAGTGCGGGCGCATGGTGGCGTCGTCGGCGGTGCGCAGCAGGACCTCGGTGCCATGGGCGCTGAATGGAACGCCGGTGGTATAGACCTGGTCGAGCAGGGCAACGAACCCTTGTTCGACCACTTCGGGCAGGCCATCGACGATGTCCTGTCCGACCACGTCACGGCCGCCGATCAGGCGCTTGTACTGCGGATTGACGTATTCGAACCGGTGGCGGGGACCGGACAGCAAGGTCATGAAGCTCGGCGCCTGCTCGAACAGTTGCAGCAGGCGCTCGCGTTCGGCGCGCTCGCGCTTTTCGGCCATGATGCGCTGGGTGATTTCGACGACGAAGGCGATGACGCCGGCCGGGTGGCCGTTGTCGTCAGGCACCGGCGAGTAGTCGAGGTCGAGCCAGACATCTTCGAAGGTGCCGGTGCGGTTCAGGCTCAGGACGTGGTCGCGATAGGCCAGGGTACCGCCGGCCAGGCAGACCTTCATGATGTTGTCGTTGAAATCGGCGACTTCGGGCCAGCCTTCGCGGACCTTGGAGCCGAGCAGCTGCGGGTGGCGGTTGCCGGCGAACACCGAATAGGCGTCATTGTAAAGCATGACGCCGTCTTCGTTCCACAGCATGACCAGCGCGACAGGCGAGCGCATCAGCAGGCCGACGGCGGTGCGCAGCGACTGCGACCAGGTGCTGATCGGGCCGATGGAGGTGCCGGTCCAGTCATATTCGGCGATCCGGCGGCCCATTTCGCCGCCGCTGTCGGCCAGGCTCTGGACGAAAGGATCCGGTATCATGGTATCTGACATCTATCCGGCGTAGCCCCTCAAATCTGTTCAGTTCCGGAATGTAAAGAGTCCAGCAATACCGGCAACGAAAATAAAGGATCAATAATAAGAACGCCCGGCAGCTTTCGGGGCCGGGCGGACTTTATATCATTCTTATTCGGGCCGCCGCGGCGGCTATTTTGCCCTTATGCCAAATCGGGGAAGGTGCGCGCGCTTGGCGGGGCCAGCTAAACGGAGGTCGTCATGCCTGACGCCCGTCAAACCAGCCCGAGGGACAGTGATCGCGTCCGCACCCTGCAGGACAAGGTGCGCGACATGTTGGGCTCCGGCCCGTCAATGATTGAAACACCCGAAGAGGCGCGCAAGAACGCCCTGCTGCAAAAGGTCAGGGACGCGAGCTAGCGATATCGTTTCTGGCGTTTCTGATCGCCGCCTCGAGCGTATCGAGCACGGCGTCGGCTGCCCAGCAGGCGTCGTCCAATCTGAAATCCGGACCGGGTGCGCGGGTGTGTTCCGAGGCGAACGTGCCCAGGCGGCGGTGATAGCGCTTGGCCAGGGCGGGGTAGCCGTAGCGCTCGCACAATGAGCCGATCGACAGGAACGGCGCGATGCGAGCGGCGGTGTCAGGCTGCTGTTCGCCGTGTGAAAGCAACCATTGATACAGGTCCGGCGCGAAGTTGCTGAAGATACCGCAGAAGCCGCGCGCTCCGGCTTTCATGGCATCGAAGGCCAGGGCCGCATTGGCGTTACAGATGGCGAGCGGAGAGCCAGCGGTGATCGTCAGGCGGCGCTTGATGGTATCGAGATCGCACGACACGTCCTTAAGTACGCGGAAGCGGCCCGTGTCGGCGCACCAGCGCAACTCATCATCCGACAGCAGGCGGCGGGCCGGGGCGGGGCATTCGTAGAAACCGAGCCCCATTTCTGACGGCAGGAGCCGCATCAGGGCTTCGACGCGGGGGCGGAAATCGGCCGGATCGGTGCTCAGACGGTTGCTGATCAGCACCACCGCGTCGGCGCCGGTGTCGGCGGCGGCGCGCAGGTCATCGGCCTGTTCCTCCGCCGTTTCGCCGACATGGCCGGAGACCAGGACGGGCACGCGTCCGGCGGTCCGTTCGACGACGAAGCGGCCGATGGAACAGCGTTCATCGCGCGACAGGAAGAACATTTCACTGGACAGGCAGACGGCGAACAGGGCGTCGGCGCCGTTAGCCAGATACCATTCGACGAGGGTGCCGAGACCGTCGTAATCGACGCGGTTGTCGGCTGTGAACGGCGTGAGCATCACCGGGATGACGCCGTTGATAGGACCTGACACCTATTTAATCTCCGAAGGTGTTAAGCGGGATGGTAGCCCTACCATCGCCGCTCACATTCGGCCAGAGATTATTTCAATATAATAATGGAATTTAATGCTTGCCGGCGGCTTCGCGGATCTTTTCGGTCGGCAGGTCCAGCGGTTCCTTCGAGGCGGCTTCCTTGCCGTCGCCGTCGATCTTGTGACGCAGCTGTTCGGCGCGCTTGGCGATCAGGATCAGGTCGTCATCCATGTCAGCGCTGTTGCGGACGTACTCATGGATGTCGCGGGCCAGCTTGAGCAGGCGCGGGGCGTTGGCGATCAGGCGGGCCTGCATTTCGACCAGGTTCGGATCGCGCTCATATTCGGCGCCCGGCACCCGCCAGCCGCCCCAGTCGTTGACGTCGGTGACGACAATCGGATAGGTGCCGGGGAAGGGGTGGTTGCGGCTTTCTTCCGGGCTCTGCCACTTGTTGCGGGCGCGCATCAGGCGCCAGTTGACCATGCCGGTCTCGCGCTCCATGCGGTCGGTGTCGCTTTCCGGGGTCAGCTCGGTTTCGGCGAAATCGCGGCCCAGACCGCAATCGTAAGTCACCTTGACCGGCTCGTCGAAGCCCTTGACCCACACCGGATTGACCTTGTCGATGACGGCCCAGGTGCCGACGGGTTCAACATAAACGCGCTGGTTACGGTGGAAAATGGCCTTCGCCATGCGGTCCTCGCTTAGCTTGTTCTGAGCTTTATCAATCGGTCACTATAAACAGAAAACCTTAAGATTTTACGCTGGCCGCTGAGGCGGGTTTTTGTAAGAAACCTTAACGGGCTGCCGGCCGGGCGCGTGGATTCACATGGCCGGCTTCCGGATTCAATTTATTGAAGTTTTTGTCCGTCGGCTGACATTCTGGTTGAATCGTGCCATTGCTGCGGCTGCGAATTGTCGGAGTATTTGAAATCCAAAATTTTTTCCTGAAGCGATGCATTAACACGAGACCAGGATTGGCCACTAGTGAATTGTATTTATTCATTATTCCGGAGTTTGACTAAAGTATAGATTCAAAGCCTGAAAATGGTAGCGGTCCCATAACCTTGCAGTGCACAAACTTCGTTTGTAAGCTGTCCGCGACACCGGTGGCGCGGGAACGCCAGCCGGCTTTTAACGACAGCTTTCGGACCTCCCCATGGACGACTCCTCCCTCGATCCCGTCAGACACCATATCGCCCTGCTGGACGGTTATCTCAGCGACGCCGTGCGCGAGTTCAACCGTGCCGAACTGCTGACCAAGATCGAGGACCTGAAACACGGCGAACTCGATTTCTCGGGCCTGAGCGAAAGCCAGATGGCCAACGCCGCGCGCATCATGACCTGCCTGTCAACATTGACGGTCATCGCCGAGGACGTGGCGATGCTCAAGCAGATCGAGAAATTCAAAAGCTTTGGCGGCGAGCTGCTGCCGGTCGGCCTGGCCAACGCCATCGCCTCGGCGCGCGACGAAGGCATGAGCCAGGAGGATGTCGAGGCCCTGCTGAACGGCATCCTGGCCTCGCCGGTGTTCACCGCCCACCCGACCGAAATGCGCCGCGCCAGCGTCACCATGCGCGAGTCGGAAATCACCCAGCTGCTGCAGGCCTATGACCGCGCCAATCCGGGGCCGGAAAAAGCGTCGATCGAGGACGACCTGTACCGCGCCGTGGCGCTCCTGTGGAACACCCGGTTGAACCGCCCGGAGCGGATCACGGTCCACGACGAAATCACCAACCTGCTGGGTGCGGTCGACCGGTCGGTGCTGCCGGCGCTGCACGGCCTGTACACCGAATGGGGCCGCGACATCGAACTCAAGGGCGCCCTGCCGAATGTGCTGAAGCTCGGTTCGTGGATCGGCGGCGACCGCGACGGCCACCCGCACGTCGACGAGGTGACGCTGAACCATGCCTTCCGCGAACAGGCGCGGCTGGTGTTCAAGTTCTATTTCGAGCAACTGGCCAAGCTCGACACCGAGCTGACCATGTCGGACGAGCTGACGCCGGTCAGCGACGCGCTGCTGGAGCTGTCGCGCAAGTCGTTCGACCACAACATCCACCGCGTTGACGAACCTTACCGTCGCGCCATCGCCTATATCCGCGCCCGCCTGACCCGGACCCGCACCGGCATCCTGGGCGAGGAAGAGCGGCGCGGCGCGGTCAATGTACCGCCCTATGTCAATGCCGACGCCTTTGTGAAAGACCTGAAAGTTCTGTGCGACAGCCTGGCCGAACACGGCGGCAAGCGCATGGTCGGCAAGACGCTCAAGGGCATGATCCGCATCGCCCGGTCGTGCGGTTTTCACTTGCTGGCGCTCGACCTGCGCCAGAACTCGGACGTGCATGAGCGGGTCATCGCCGACCTGTTCACCCAGTCGTCGGAGCTGGTCGACTATCTCGGCATGTCGGAAAGCGAGCGCTGCGCCATCCTGTTCGCCGAGCTGACCAATGACCGTATCCTGCGTTGGGAATACGGCAAGTATTCCGACGAGACGCGCAAGGAGCTGCGTATCGTCGACGCGGCCGCCCAGATCATCAAGGTGTTCGGGCCGGAGGCCTTCGGCGCCTATGTCATCTCCAAGGCGGCCAGTGTGTCGGACATCCTGGAGCCGCTGGTCCTGCTCAAGCAGGCCGGGCTGGTGCGCGGCGGGCCGCAGCCGCATTCGATGATGAAGATCTCGCCGCTGTTCGAAACCATCGGCGACCTCGAGGCGGCGCCCGAGATCATGACCAAGTGGCTGAGCAACTTCGCGGTGCGCTCGCTGATGGGGCGGCCGGCGATCCAGGAGGTCATGCTCGGCTATTCCGACTCGAACAAGGACGGCGGTTATACGGCGTCGCGCTGGCACCTGCACAAGGCGTCGAAGGCGATCAAGGACGTGTGCAACAAGGCGGGCGTGCGGCTGCGTCTGTTCCACGGCCGCGGCGGCAGCGTTGGTCGTGGCGGCGGTCCGGCTTTCGGCGCCATCCTGGCGCAGCCGGAAGGCACCGTCGGTGGCCAGATCCGCGTCACCGAACAGGGCGAGATCATCACCCGCAAGTACGGCAACCCGGTCACGGCGCACAAGACGCTCGACGCGTTTGCGGCGGCGACCTTCCTGGCGTCGAAGCCGGCCAAGCCGGACGCGCCGTCAAAGGACGAGGCGTTCGAAAGCCAGTACGCGCCGGTGATGGACCAGATTTGCGATGCGTCGTTCGCCGCCTATCGCGGCCTGGTCTATGACGATGCGGACTTCAACGCCTTCTTCCGGTCGGTGACGCCGATCCTGGAAATCTCCGACCTGAAGATCGGCTCGCGGCCGGCGTCGCGGACCAAGTCGGACAAGATCGAGGACCTGCGCGCCATTCCGTGGGTGTTCTCGTGGTCGCAGTCGCGCTTCGTGCTGCCGGGCTGGTACGGCTTCGCCTCGGCGGTCAAGTCGCTCGGCATCAAGGACGACGTGCTGCAGGGCATGGTCAAGTGGGACTTCTTCGACGTCTTCCTCGACAACATGGAAATGGGCATGGCCAAGGCGGACATGGACATCGCCGAGCTGTATGTCGGCCTGGCCAGCGATCCGGCCGCCGCCAAACGTATCTTCGCCCGCATCCGGGAAGAGTTCGAGGATACGGTGGCGTTGATCCTGCGCATCCGCCAGGCGGACGTGCTGCTGTCGACGCATGACCGGCTGCGCAACCAGATCGACCGGTCGCTGCCGTTGTTGAATGCGCTGAACCGCTTGCAGGCGCACCTGCTGGTCGAGCGGCGCAAGGGCAACCAGCACAAGCTGCTGAAGCTGGCGACGCAGCTGACGGTCAACGGCATCGCCAGCGCGCTGCGCAATACGGGGTGAGGCGGGGCTACGCCGTTACGCGAGCCCTTTACCGGTGATCTTGAAGGCAACCCCGATGTCGTGGCTGAGGGCTGCCGGCAAGGTGATGTGCAGGCCCTTGTCGTCACGCGTGAACACCAGCGGCTTTTTCGCCCCCAGCACTTCGACACGCTTGATGTCACCGGCGCCGAATTTGGCGCCCGTTGCCAGGCTGGCAATCGTGATCTGTTCCGAGGCCGGTTTGCCGAGCGTCATGGCGTAGAGGGCGCCTTTCTTGGTCGTGAAGCGGATGTCCTCGGCGGTAAAGGGCTTTTGTTTGCTCTCACCCATGCCAACAGGCGCCGCTGCCTCGGTCGGGCCTTCGCCAGCGGTGCGCCACGGCCGGGTGCCGTAGATGGCGTCGCCGAAGCGGCCCAGCCAGTCGCCGATGTCTTCGACAACCTTGCGTTCCTCGGAATCGATGGTGCCGTCACCGCGCAACGGGACGCTAAGCAACAGATTGCCGTTTTTCGAGACGATATTGCACAGGGTGTGAATGATCGTTTCGGCGGTCTTGTATTTCTTCTCATCGAACAAACGGCGCTCATAGTGCCAGGCGCCGATGCAGGTGTCAGTCTGCCATGGGTACGGCGAGATCTCGGCCTGAAAACCGCGTTCGATGTCGAGCACGACTGCAGACTGCTGTTCCGGCTTGACATTCTTGGTGTTGAGAATGACTTCCTGCTTGCCGCCATGCCATTTCAGCGCAGCATTGTAATAATGGGCGACGACGTCGAGGCCCGCCTGACCGAGCGGCAAGCCGCTGTTGTCGAAATACAGGAGATCTGGCTGGTAGGAATCGATCAGGTCCTTGCAGCGCAGGTACCATTGGCGGGTAAATTCCGGATGGGTAGCGGGCGGCTTTTCGTCCCACTTGCGGTCATAGGCGGCGTGGTAGTCATTGGCACCTTTGGTGGTGGTGATGCCGTCCGGCATGACGTAGGTGGGGCCGACATACAGTTCCTGTGGATCGAGGCCGTCCCACCATTTGCCCTTGCCGTCGGCCTTGGTCAGTTTGAAGGCGTCGTAGCGCTGACCGGCGCGCGGCCCTTCGGGGTCGTAGTCGTAGGCGGTCTGGAACCAGTGCCAGGCGTGCGCAGAATGGTTGGTGACGCCGAACTTCAATCCGCGCTTGCGGGCCGCCTGGGCCCAGCCTGCGATCAGGTCGCGCTTGGGGCCGACCTTGACCGAGTTCCAGCTGTGGAACTTCGAGTCGTAATTGTCGAAATTGTCGTGGTGGTTGGCCAGGGCGACGAAATATTTGGCGCCCGCCTTGGCGTAAAGCTCGACCAGCTCATCCGGGTTCCAGTTTTCCGCCTTCCAGAGATTGTCGAGTTCCATGAAACCGCTGTCCGCCGGATGACCGTAAGTGGCGAGGTGATGGTCGTATTGCTTGTGGCCCTGGATATACATTTGCCGGGCGTACCAGTCGCCCTGTTCCGGCACGCATTGCGCCGACCAGTGCGCCCAGATGCCGAATTTAGCGTCGCGGAACCACTCGGGCACCTTGTAACCGGCCGCCAGCGACTCCCAGGTCGGCGAAAACGGACCGGGGGTGATTTCCGAGAGGCTCGGAGGGGAGGCTGTGTCCGCGGCATTTGCCAGCGCTGGCACGGTTGTGGCCCCCAGTGTCGCGCCAAGGGTGGTGGCGCCTTTGAGAAGCTGTCTTTTGGTAACCGACGTTTTGTTCGACATGTTGGTTTCCTCGCTGTTTTAATTTAGTTTTTTCCTGGTCGAGCCGAATGCGAATGAGGCGCGGGCTCCGGGCGCGTGGCGGTCATTCGAATGGGAGCGTGAGTTTCATATATGGCATTTTGTGCCATATATGAAGATGTAAATTGCAGCGGCGGAAATTATCGGGAAAGTCGTTCGGCATGACGTCCCTGCCGTGGCTTGCCGCAATGGTGGCTTACTGTTCCGCCTGGGAAAAAGTGCCTGACCTTTGCCGCCAAACGCTTGCCCGGCCTGGCAGATCATCCTATACCCGTCGCAACCGCAGAACGGCGGATCCATCCTTTCCGATCCGGCTTGACCCGAAGCCCCGAAGGGCTTATGACAGCGTTGTCAAATGGGCTGCCTGACTCTCAGGAACTAACATTACATGCCGTCTTCTACTGTTTCGGGTTCGCGTCAGCCGGTTCTGGTCCTGTTCGGTGGTACCGGCGATCTGGCAATGCGCATGCTATGGCCGTCGCTGGCCATGCTGGACCAGGACGGCTTTCTGACCGACGGTCTGCGCATCATCTCGACGGCGCGCGAGAAGGTCGACCACGATCCGTTCGTCCAGCGCGTCACGGACGCCGTCAAGAAGCGCATCGGCGGCGATCTCGAAGCCGGGACGCTGGACAGGTTTGTCAAGCGCATCAGCCACGTCGCACTCGATATTTCCGATCCGGAACTGGGCAACAAGCTGAAGGCCGCGCTTTTTAGTGAAGGTGGGGGGGGCGCCGACGTCGACAGCCTCGACATCGTCTATTTCCTGTCGGTGTCGCCGACCCTGTTCAAGCCGATCTGCGAGCACCTGCGCGCCGCCGACCTGAGCCATGCGCCGAACCGCGTGATCATCGAAAA
Organism: Pseudomonadota bacterium; assembly: GCA_048497915.1. Taxonomy (GTDB): domain Bacteria; phylum Pseudomonadota; class Alphaproteobacteria; order Caulobacterales; family Caulobacteraceae; genus Asticcacaulis. The sequence continues at coordinate 6,118 of JBEHYZ010000028.1, read as the reverse complement.
GCCGATTGGCCGCGATCTGGCTTCGTCCGGGGTGATCAACGACTCGGTCGCCCATGCCTTTGACGAAGCGCGCGTCTTCCGTATCGACCACTATCTCGGCAAGGAGACGGTGCAGAACCTGATCGCGCTGCGCTTTGGCAACATGGTGTTCGAGCCGCTGTGGAATTCGCGCTCGATCGACCACGTGCAGATCACGGTCGCCGAAACGGTCGGGGTTGGCGACCGGCTGGGCTATTACGACGAATATGGCGCCCTGCGCGACATGCTGCAGAACCACGTCCTGCAGCTGCTTTGCCTGCTGGCCATGGAAGCGCCGGCGGGGCTGAGCTCGGACGCGCTGCGCGACGAAAAGGTCAAGGTGCTGCGCAGCCTGAAACCGATCGACGCGTCCACGGCTTACCTGACGACGGCGCGTGGCCAGTATGGCGGGGGCTTCGCCGAAGGTCATCCGGTGGCGGGTTATCTCGCCGAAAAAGGGTCGCCGTCGGATACGGAAACCTTTGTCGCCATCAAGGCCGAAATCGCCAACTGGCGCTGGGCCGGGGCGCCGTTCTACCTGCGCACGGGCAAGTGCCTGCCATCGCGGACCACGGAAATCGTCGTGCAGTTCAAGGCCTTGCCACACTCCATCTTCGGCAATGAATCGCGCGCCAACCGGCTGGTCATCCGCCTGCAGCCCGAGGAAGACATCAAGCTTACCCTGATGAACAAGGCGCCGGGCCTGACCGCCGACGGCATGCACCTGCAGCAGCTCGACCTCAGCCTGTCGTTGATCGCGGCGTTCCAGAGCAACGGCGAAAAGCCGCCGCGCCGCCGCATTGCCTATGAGCGGCTGATCCTCGATGCGCTCAACGGCAACAACGCGCAGTTCGTGCGCCGCGACGAGGTCGAGGCGGCGTGGATCTGGGTCGACGGCATCATCGCCGCCTGGAAGGCCGCCGACGTCAAGCCGCAGGTCTATGCGGCGGGCTCCAACGGCCCGACCAGCGCGCACATGCTGATCGAACGCGACGGGCGGTTGTGGAATGACTGAGGCCGCCGCCATCACGGGACCGGCCGAGACCCTGCGCTGGGTGGCACCCACGTCTTCTGGGCAAGGCCGCGAGGTCGCGGTGCAGGTGTTCGACAGCGCTGCTGACGCCAATGCCTATACCGTTTCGCGCATTGCTTCCGCCCTTCAGGGCGCGGTGGCGCAGCGCGGCCAGGCGGCGTGGCTGGGCTGCGGCGGTGGCACGCCGAAGCCGGTCTATGAGGCGCTGGCCGATGCCGACGTCAACTGGGACAAGGTCACCCTGGTCCAGGTCGATGAGCGCTTTGTACCGGTCGATGACCCGAGCTCGAATACGCGGATGATGCGCCAGGCGCTGGCGCCGGTGATCGGGGAGGGGATGCAATTCCTGTCGCTGTATCAGGACGACGACATCTATACGTCGGCGGCCAAGGCCGAGACGCAGCTCCTGGAACTTGGCTCCGGCCAGGCCCCGGCGTTCGATATCGCGCTGATGGGCATGGGCGCTGATGCGCACTATGCGTCGATCTTCCCCGGCCATGCGTTGAACGGCACGGTCTATGCGACCTCGGCCCTGGTGTTGCCGGTGGCGGCCAGCCACAGCGAGCGTGAGCCGGTTCTGCCGCGCCTCACCTTAAGCGTGCCGGCGATCAACGCCGCCAGATCCATATTGTTCCTTATCACCGGCCGGCCGAAACTGGAGGTGTTGAAAACCGCCAGCCTGTCGGACGACGCCTATGCCGCGCCGATCGGCGCCTTCCTCGCCCAATGTCCGTCGCCCGTCGAATTCGTCTGGGCCCCATAGGACGAGACCAAGAGATACCCTCATGCCAGCCTTGCACCCCGTCCTCGCCCAAGTCACCCAGCGCATCATCGAGCGGTCGAAGGACCTGCGCGCCCAGTTCATGGATCGCGCCGACCGGTACAGGTCCGATGAGCCGCGGCGCAAGAAGCTGTCCTGCGCCAACTACGCCCACGTCGTCGCGGCGTCTTCGGATACAGACAAGCTGCAGGCGGCGCTGGATGCCGTGCCGAATATCGGCGTCGTGACGTCGTACAACGACATGCTGTCGGCGCATCAGCCCTATCACGACTATCCGGAAAAGCTGCGCGCCGCCGCCCGCAAGGTCGGGGCCACGACCCAGGTCGCCGGCGGGGTGCCCGCCATGTGCGACGGCGTCACGCAAGGGCGTCCGGGCATGGAGCTCAGCCTGTTTTCGCGCGACGTCATCGCCATGGGAACGGTGGTGGCGCTCAGCCACGACGCGTTTGACGCCGCCCTGATGCTGGGTATTTGCGACAAGATCGTGCCGGGCCTGGTGATCGGGGCGCTGTCGTTCGCCCATCTGCCGATCATCTTCGTGCCGTCCGGGCCGATGGGGTCAGGCCTGCCCAATCCGGAAAAGGCTAAGATCCGCACCGCTTACGCGCTGGGCCATGTCGGCCGCGACAAGCTGCTGGAAGCGGAGATGGCGTCGTATCACGCGGCCGGCACCTGCACCTTCTACGGCACGGCCAACTCCAACCAGATGCTGATGGAGATGATGGGCCTGCACGTGCCGGGTGCAGCGTTTGTACATCCCTCGACGCCGCTGCGCGATGCCCTGACGGCCGCCGCCGTTGAACGCGCCGCCAAGACTGCCGAAAACGGCAAGGACCCGCATCGCCTGGCCGACGTGCTGGATGAGAAGGCTTTCGTCAACGGCGTGGTCGGCCTGCTGGCGACCGGCGGATCAACCAACCACACTCTGCACCTGCCGGCCATGGCGCGATCGGCGGGCATCATCCTGACCTGGGAAGACATCAACGACCTGTCGGGTGTGGTCCCGCTGCTGGCGCGCGTCTATCCGAACGGCTCGGCCGACGTGAATCACTTCCATGCCGCCGGTGGTGTCGCCTTCGTCATCCGTGAGCTGCTGGCGGCCGGCCTGCTGCACGAAGACGTCAACACGGTCTGGGGCCACGGCCTGTCGGCCTATGCCACCGAGCCGTTCCTCGATGACGGCGAGCTGGTGTGGCGCGACTGCCCGGTGCAGAGCCTCGATGAAGCGGTGCTGCGCCCGGCGGCCAATCCGTTCTCGCCGGAAGGCGGCCTGCGCGAGCTGAAGGGCAATCTCGGCCGCTGTATCGCCAAAATTTCCGCGGTAAAACAAGAACATCAGGTCATCGAAGCGCCCTGTGTCGTTTTTGACGACCAGGACGATTTTTTGAAGGCGTTTAAAGAAAAGACTCTGCCCGATGGCGATTTTGTTTGCGTCGTGCGCTTTCAGGGGCCTAAAGCTAATGGGATGCCGGAGCTGCATTCGCTGACGCCTTCGCTCTCCAGCATACTCGATCAGGGCCGAAAGGTCGCACTTGTTACGGATGGCCGCATGTCCGGCGCATCGGGCAAGGTGGCGGCGGCGGTGCACCTGACGCCTGAGGCTGTCGACGGCGGCCTTATTGCCTATCTCCGCGACGGCGACGTCGTGCGGGTCGACTGTGAAAAAGGGACCATAGGTGTTCTCGGAGACGAGAGTGCCATCACAGCCAGACCGATCGCCCAACGGCCCAAAGAGGCCGACGGCGTAGGGAGGGAACTTTTTGCGCACATGCGGCGGGCGGTCGGACCGGCTGACGCAGGAGGTGCGGTATTTTGGTAGGCTAATGACAGCTCATTTCGAGACGAACCTGGTCGCGTCTTCGGGAACCCGCGATGTGCGGGGATTGGTCGGTGATATCGGGGGAACCAACGCGCGTTTTGCGGTGGCCGAACGAATCAGCGGCAAGATCCGCCTCGTCAATTTCAAATCCCTGCCGTGTGCGGACTATCCGGACATCTATGCCTGCCTGGACGAATATTTCGCCCAGACCGGCGAGAACCGCGCGTTCGACTATGCCTGCGTGGCAGTGGCCGGACCGGTCAAGGCCGGGCGCATCAAGCTGACCAACCTGGCGTGGGAAGTGGCTGAGGACCGGCTGGCCCAGACGACCGGCGCGCGCAAGGCGTGGCTGATCAACGACTATGCCGCGCTGGCCTTCAGTCTGCCGCACCTGACGCACGACGACACGCGCACCCTCGGCCGGGTGGCCGAAGGCTTCGGCGACGTCCGCGCGGTGATGGGAGCGGGTACCGGTTTCGGCGCCTCGGTGCTGGTCGGTGGTCCGTACGGCGCCTACTGCCTGTCGACGGAAAGCGGCCATATCAGCTTCGCGCCGGTCGATGACTTCGAGGTCGACATCCACCGAATCTTACGCGAACGCTATGGCCGCGTGACGGTGGAGATGCTGCTGTCCGGGCCGGGGCTGGTCAATCTTTACCAGGCAATCAAGCAGATTCGCGGCGAGCCGGTGCTTCATCTGACGCCGCCGCAGATCACCCAGCTCGACGGGCCGGACGCGCAAGGCTGCCGGCACACGGTCACGGCCTTCCTCGACATCCTGGCCTCGACCTGCGGCGACCTGGCGCTGGCGCAGGGGGCGACGGCGGGCATGTTCATCGCCGGCGGTATCCCGCCGCGCCTGGTGCAGCATATCGACGACCTGAGGTTCCGCGCGCGCATGGAAGCCAAGGCGCCGATGGCTGGCCTGGTGGCGTCGATTCCGTCGCGGCTGATCCTGCATCCGTCGGCGGCGCTGCTCGGCGCGGCGCATGCACTGAGCGACGAACAGATAATGGCCTGACAATCGGCAACTGCCGCAATGGCTTGACAGGACAAGATTTGCCGTCAAGCCGTTAACTGCGTTGAATTTTGTCGATTGACAAAGCTGTCATCGAGGAGGAATTCTGACCCATCAGACTCCTTATCCGATGGCAGGGCACTTCTCGTGGCGATGAACGAACGATCCGGTAATGGCGCCGCCAGCAATGCCGTCTCCACGATCAATGACGTGGCGCGACTGGCCGGCGTGTCGATCAAGACCGTCTCACGCGTCATGAACAACGAGCCGAACGTGCGCGAGGAAACCCGCACCAAGGTTCGCGAAGCCGCCAACCTGCTGCATTACCGGCCGAACCTGCTGGCGCGGTCGCTGGCCGGGTCGCGCAGCTTCCTGCTTGGGCTGTTCTACAACAACCCGTCGCAGACCTATGTCCACGATATGCACCGCGGCGTGATCAACCGCTGCCGGGAAAGCGGCTACCATGTGCTGGCCGAGCCGCAGGACGCGTCGGGCGGCGACCTGGAACGGTCGATTTCCGGGTTGCTGGCGACCATCCGCCTGGACGGGGTCATCCTGACGCCGCCCTTGTGCGACATGGCGGTGGTGCTGCAGACCATCGAGGCGGCCAATGTGCCTTATGTGCGCGTTGCGCCGTTTCTTTATCCCGGCCGGACCGCCAGCGTGCGCATGGACGAGACACGCGCTGCCTATGAGATGACGCAGCACCTGCTGGGGCTGGGGCACAAGGACATCGGCTTCGTCATGGGCCACCCGGAGCACGGTGGCGCCCACCTGCGCTACGAAGGCTTCGTGCGGGCGATGCGCGAGGCGTCCATCGAGCCGCGCGTCGAGTGGATCAAGCAGGGCTATTTCAGCTTCGAATCAGGCGTCGAGGCCGGCAAGGCCTATTTCGCCAAGGGGGCTCCGCGGCCGACGGCGATCTTCTCGTCGAACGACGAAATGGCGTTCGGGATCATGAGCGTTGCCCAACAGTTGGGGGTGAAGATCCCCGACGACGTGTCGATTGTCGGCTTCGACAATACGCCGGGTACCATGCTGATCTGGCCGCACCTGACGACGATCCGCCAGCCGGTGCAGGAACTGGCCTACGCGGCGGCGGACATCCTCTTGTCACGCGGGCAGACCGAGGAAGAGGGCGGCAATTTCAACGCCATTAGTCGTCTATTGCCGTTCCAGCTGATCGAACGCGATTCGGCGCGGAAGATCTAATCCCTGAATCAGAAAAGCCAAATCCTGCGCAGAGCCGCCCCAAGCAAGGATTTGTCGATATTGACCCGCCTCAAAGTACACTGAGCGCCAGCGAAGGACTTTGAGGCGGAACGCAAAAAAAAACCCGATGGCTCGTGAGAACCATCGGGTTAAAGGCCTTGCCGTTTCAAATAATGCCACATTTGAAAGGGCGGATTAAAACCGGCCGGAGAAGGGCTGTGAAAAAGGGAAACGACC
>JBEHYZ010000027.1:0-70269 GCA_048497915.1 Pseudomonadota bacterium | reverse complement strand
CGGGCCATAGTTTCACGTCTTCGTGAAAGGGACCTCCAATGTTCAAACCTCGCTATTCCCACCTGCTGGTGGCTGCCGCCGCCGCCGCGTCCTTGAGTGTTGCCGCCTGCTCGAAGCCGGCGGACACGACCACCACCACCGAAACTTCGACCGAAGTCACGTCGGCCACGCCGATGGATGAAGGCATGGGCATGTCTGGCATGGCCGATTCGGGTGCGGCTTCGTCGACGACGACCGAAACCACGACCACCACTTCGCACTAAGCTATTTTTCTCCAGGTCCTATCGGGCGCGGACGTCTCCGGACACCGCGAACGTTTTTTGTTTTTTTTTTGTTGTGCTTTTTGGGAAAGCGCTTATTCGACCTCGGCGGTGACCTTGGCCAGGTTTTCGCGGGCCTCGTCGGCGGCGCGCTGGCGCTCCCACATCGAGTGGTAGAGGCCGTTCAGCTTCATCAGCTCATGATGGCGGCCGCGTTCGGCCACGACGCCGTCCTTGAGCACCAGGATCTCGTCGGCGCCGACCACGGTCGACAGGCGGTGCGCGATGACCAGGGTGGTGCGGTTCTTTGACACGTCGTCCAGCGAGGCCTGGATTTCACGCTCGGTATGGGTGTCGAGCGCCGAGGTGGCTTCGTCGAGGATCAGGATCGGCGGCGATTTCAACAAAGTACGGGCGATGGCGACACGCTGCTTTTCACCGCCCGACAATTTCAGACCGCGTTCACCGACTTCGGTCTCAAAGCCTTTGGGCAGGGTGGCGATAAAGCCGGCGATCTGGGCGCGTTCGGCGGCGTCCTCGATTTCGCCCGTGGTGGCGCCGTATTTGCCGTAGCCGATGTTGTAAGCGATGGTGTCGTTGAACAGCACCGTGTCCTGCGGGACCATGCCGATGGCTTTGCGTAAGGACGCTTGGCTCACGCTGCGGATGTCCTGACCATCGATCTCGATCGAGCCGCCTTTGACGTCGTAGAAGCGGAACAACAGTCGCGACAGGGTCGACTTGCCTGCGCCGGACGGGCCGACAATGGCAACGGTCTTGCCGGCCGGGACCTCGAAGCTGACGCCTTTGAGGATCGGGCGATCGGCATCGTAGGAGAAGACGACGTCCTTGAACGACACCGCGCCGTTCTCGATGCGCAGTTCCTTCGGGTTCACCGCATCGATCACTTCCTGCGGCTCATCGAGCAGCTTGAACATGGCATCCATGTCGATCAGGCCGACCGAGATTTCGCGGTAAAGCGTGCCGATGAAGTTCAGCGGGATCGACAGCTGAAGCATGTAAGTATTGACCATCATCAGGTGGCCGATGGTCTTGGTGCCGTGGACGACCTCATAGGCCGACATCAGCAGCACGGCGGTCATGCCGGCGCCGAAGATCAGCGCCTGACCGACGTTGAGCCAGGCCAGCGACATATAGGTCTTGATGGCCGCCTGTTCGTACTTGCCCGTCGCGCGGTTGTAGCGGTCGGCTTCGTGCTGTTCGTTGCCGAAATATTTGACGGTTTCGAAGTTAAGCAGCGAATCGACGGCTTTCGACATCGAATCGCTGTCGGCGTCGTTCATGTCCTTGCGGATGGCGATGCGCCAGTTGGAGGCGACGATCGAGAACCAGACGTAGACCACCACGGTCACGGCGACGATGAAGACGTACCACAGGCTGAACTGCTGGGCGATGATGACAGCGGTCAAGACGAATTCAACCAGGGTCGGGATGCCCATCATCATGGTCAGGCGGATAATGGTTTCAATCCCCGCCTTGCCACGTTCGATGACGCGCGACAGGCCGCCGGTGCGGCGTTGCAGGTGGAAGCGCAGCGACAGGTTATGCAGGTGGACGAAGGCCCGGTTGGCCAAACCGCGAACGGCGTGCTGACCGACCGCGGCGAACAGGGCGTCGCGGATATTGTTGAATATATTGAACAGGATGCGCGTGATGCCATAGGCCGCCACCAGCACCAGCGGCATGCCCAGGACCAGGGTCCACCATGTCGGGTGCGCCAACTGCGGCACCTGACCGGCAAAGGCATTGGTCGCCCATTTCAGCACCAGCGGCGTCACCGCCGTCAGCACCTTGCCGATCAGCATGGCCAACAGTGCCCACATCACCTGGATCTTCAGGTCGATCCGGTCGGCAGGCCAAAGATAAGGTTTCAGGAAGGCCAGGGTTTCGGTGAATTTGGCTTTAGGCTTAGGCAGAGCTTGATCGTTCATTAGGTACAGGCCTTCTCTTTGCCCGCCCTATATAGGCCGCACCTCCGGCTTAGCCAATCAAACTGCCTTACATTCGCCTAAATATTTTTATGCGGCTTCGCAGGATTAACATTTCCCGTCAGTGCCGCAGATGTCGCCCTCCGAAATGTCCGGCTTCGGCGACTGTTCGATGGCGGCTTGCAGGGCCTGGATAAAGGCGGGCGTGCCTTGCGCGCCAGAAACGCCAATCTTGCGATCGATGACGACGAACGGCACACCGTTGACGCCGAAGCCCTGGGCCGTGCGCTGGTCGGCGGCAACGCGAGCAGCCAGTACGGGCGAATCGAGCGCAGCGACAGCTTCGGCGCGGTCAAGGCCGGCGTCTTCGGCAAAACCGAGCAAGATATCGCGGTCGAAGATGTTTGTCTGGTCGGTGAAATAAGCGCTGTACAACCGGTTCAGCAGGCCCGCCTGCACGCCCTTGTCGGCGGCCAGCAGGAGCAGCTTGTGCGCGTCGGTCGTGTCGCCGGAGAAAGTGCCGCCGAGGTGGAACTCAAGCCCTGCCTGGGCCGCCATAGCTTCGACGCCGTTCTGCATATCCTGGATCTGCTGCGGCGTGCGGCCGTACTTGCGCGCCAGGACGGCCTCGACTGGCGCCACCGGCTCACCCGGCGACAGGCGGAAGGCGCGATGTTCGATTTCCGCGTCCGCGCCAATCTGCGCCAGGGCGGCTTCCAGCTGCGCCTTGCCGATATAGCAGAACGGGCAGATGACATCGGACCAGATTTCGATTTTCATAACGCAGACTCCGTGAACCGATACTGTATTTAATGTAGTTACAGATCAATTCAAGCCGACGGACTAGCCTGCGTTCGCCGTAAAATGTATGACCATAAAAACAGGGGAAACCGGCATGCTGTTCAAATCCATCGCAAGCGCCGTCACGCTCAGCCTTCTGACCGTCGCCGCCATGACTTCCGGCGCGCACGCAGCCGCGCCGCTCAAGCCGATCCGCGTCATCATGATCGGCGATTCGACCATGACCGATAAGTCGGGCTACGGCGTCGGCTTCTGTGCCCAATTCAAGCCGGAAGTGACCTGCGTGAACCTGTCGCGCGGCGGCCGCTCATCGAAGAGCTACCGTGTCGAAGGTCTGTGGGACAAGGCGATGGAGCAGATCAAGACCACCAAGGCCGCCGACGGTACGACCTATGCCAAGACCTATATATGGATTTGCTGGGCGCACAATGACGGCTCGCCAAAGCCCGAGCGCCACACCGACATCGTCACGGAATTCCCGCTCAACATGCGCAAGTATGGCGAGGAAATCCAGGCGGCCGGCGCCGTGCCGATCTTCGTGACGCCGCTAACCCAGCGCTGGTTCAAGAACGGCAAGTTGCAGCCGGATCTGCTGCCGTGGTCGACGGCAATCAAGCTGATCGCGCGCGACAAGGGCTGGGAAGTGGTCGACTTCTACGCCGCCAGCCAGAAGGCTGTGCAGGACATGGGCCTGCCCGCCGCCAACCGTATGGGCGGCGATCCGATCCCGCAGAACATTCTCGACAGCGAAAACGCCGGCACGTCGCTGCCGGCGGTGTTTACCGACGCGTCGCAGGCAACGACGCCGCAGCATCAGGGCTTTGACTACACGCACCTTGGCGAGAAGGGCTCGGCCTTCTTCGGCAAGCTGGCGGTCGATACCTGGGCGGCGCAGGACAAGGACATCAAGGCTTACGTGAAGTAGTTTTTTGCCGCTCAAACGCCGCTGGGCTCCTCGCAACAGCTCGGGCGCGCAGTCGCGCTTGCCAAGCCCTTAGGGCTTGGAGGCCTCGTCCTTCAGCCGGTTCCACCAGCTGAATTTCATGATGACCGTACAGACCAGGACGATCGCTGCCGTCAGGTAAAACTTCGGCATTTCCTGAATAACCAGGAAGATCGCCGAGGCGGTCAGGGCCGTCTGCCAGACGATTCCGATGACGACATTGGCCATGTCGAGACCGAAGTCGCGGTTGGGTTGGGCGTCGGGCTCGTCCTGACGCAGGGCTTTCAGGACCGGTCCCCACAGCCCCCACGGCCGGGTTTTCTTGTAGAAGGCCTTGAGCGTTTCCATGTCGGTGGCGGGGGTCAGCAGGGAACCGATGATGGCGACTGCCAGGCAGGCCGCAAACAAGGCCGGAAACGCGGCCAGGGCGTCAATGGTCTGGCCCGAGGCATCCTTGTAAACGGCCATAACCATGGCGGCGACCACACCTAGGGCCATGCTCAGGGCATAGCCGGTGCCGTTTACCCGCCACCAGTACCATTTCACCAGGTTGGCAACCGTATAGCCGCCGTAAAGCCCCGTCGTGATCCAGCCGACAATGTCGTTGATCGAGGTCAGTTGCCAGCCAATGGCCATGGCGATGACCGCGAACAGAAACGAGACCAGATAGCTCAGGCGGACATAGGTTTTCGGCTCGGCGTCGGGCTTGATGTACTTCTTGTAGAGGTCGTTGACGACGTAGGCGGGCGCGGCGTTGAGCGACGCCGAATAGGTCGCCATGAAGGCCGACAGCATCCCGGCCAGCGCCAGTCCCAGCAAGCCGGGTGGCAAGTAGTGGCGCAGCACCCACGGCAGGACCGTATCGAAATCGCCGGAAAACGGCTGGCCTTGGGCAGCAGCGGCGGCCTGCATCTTCGTCCATTCCGGGCCGATGAAACACAGGGCCAGGACCGCCATGCCGGCGATCATCAGGTAGCGCGGGAACAGCAGCACCACATTGACGAAGCCGGAAATCTTGGCGGCATCCGTCGGGCTTTTGGCGGACAGCAGACGCTGCATGTCGTAGTTGGGCGCCGGTCCGGCCATCGCCTTGAGCACGCCCTGGAAGGTCATCAGCAGCATGAAGACCGTGAACAGGTTGTGGCCTTCCTTGTCGATTGTGGTGATGGCCGACTGCGCCACCACCTTGTTTTCGGGGGCGGCGTGGGCGGCGACCGAGGCCCAGTCGAGATTGAGCTTCCAGCCGAACAGGATGTCATGCCAGCCCGCGGGCACGGCAGCGCGGATCATCTCCGGCGTCACCAGAGCCCAGGCGATCCAGGCGATGGCGATGCAGACGACGAGCTTGATGACGAACTGCAGGACTTCGGTCATCACCACCGAATACATGCCGCCCTTGACCGAATAGAGGGTGGTCAGGGCGACGACGATCAGGCCGTAGAGCTTGTCGTTCAGCAACGGGTCGGCCGACAACTGCCAGGGGCTGAATTCGGCGGCCAGTTTGCCGATCCCCAGGAAGCCAAAGGCCAGCATGCCGATGACATTGATCAGGGCGAAGACGACATTGATCAGGTGCGAAGCCCGCGCGCCAACACCGTCGCCAAAGCGGAAGGTGATCCATTCCGCGCCGGTCAGCTTGCCCGAGCGCCGCAGCCAGACGGCCAGGAACATCATCAGGATGATCTGGTTGAACACCGGCCACAGCCACGGGATGAACACCGACTTCAGGCCGTAGACAACCAGAAGCCCGACCATCCACATGGTGCCGGCGACGTCGAACATGCCCGATGCGTTGGACAGGCCGAGGATCCACCAGGGCAGTTTGTTGCCGGCCAGGAAATAGTTCGACAGGCTGCCCGATGAGCGCTTCGACACCCAGAAGCCGAGCCCGATGGTGAGCACGATATAGCTGCCAACTATGGCAAGATCGACCGGTTGCAGGTTCATGTTACCCCCTTCGCCCCCTTCAGCCGGTGATCGAGCTCGATCATCGCCCGGCCATTGTGATAGGGGCATTTCCATTGTCCGGCCTTGACCATCGGCTGGTGGCCGGAATTGCGCGCGTACCAGGTCCATTCGTGGTCTTCGCAGGCGCCGAACTGCGCCTTCAGGTGCGCCCACAGCTGTTCGGCAGCCTCGAGCCAGTCCGGATCGTCATTGAGCTGCCAGGCATTGACGAAGCCGACCAGGCCTTCGGCTTGCCCCCACCACTCGCCGGCCGGATCGAGATGGTCGCGGCCGCTGGCGTCGGGAAACTTGCGCTCGTAACTCAGGCCGCCATGCGCGTTGCGGCCCTCCGCCAGGGTGGCCGCCGCCAGGGCGAGGCTCAAGGGCCTGACCCGCGCCTGCATGTCGCGGTCATTCAGCGCCTGCGCCGCCTCCCAGATCAGCCAACTGGCCTCGATGTCGTGGCCGAAGGAGACGGCGTGGGTCTGGTCGCTCCAGTCCATGGTGTAGAACAGGCGCAGGTGGTTGCTATCGGCGTCGACGAAGCAGTCTATGAACACGCCCAGCGCCCGGTGCAGGGCCGCATGCGTCCGTTCGGTCGGAGCAGCGCGGTGCAGACCGGTATAAGCCTCCACGATGTGCAGGTGCGTGTTCATGGTCTTGGGGCAGTCGATATCCTTTTCCGACAGCCGCTGATCGCCCGGCTTATGCCAGAAGGCGCTCAGGGCCTCGATATAGCCGCCGCGCTGATGGTCCCAGAACCGCTCCTCTATCTCGCGCTGCAGGTCGCGGGCCATGGCGAGGCTGTCGGCGTCGCCGGTGACGCGGGCGTGTTCGGCGAAGGCGTAGACGCCGAAAGCCTGGACATAGGCGTGCTTGCGGGCGTCGATGACCTGGCCGTGCGCATCGAGCATCCAGTAGAGCCCGCCATGGTCGGGATCGATAAACCGCCGGCGCAGATAGTCGGCGGCGCGGCGGGCCAGGACGAGCGATTCGTCCGACTTCAGGTGGGCGCCCATGGCGCTGAAGAACCATAACAAGCGGGTATAGAGGATGGCGCTGCGCGGCGCCTCCGGGACCGGCCGGTCGTCCGGGCCGATCTCGCCGTGGAAGCCGTCGTTGTCGTCGGCGATATTGCGCCCCCACCAGTGCAGCAGGCGTTCGGCTTCGGCACGCGCCTCGCGTCTCAGGGTGCGGACGAAGTCGGGATCGGCGGTCATTGCGATTTCACGGCCGCGTTGCGCCGGATCAGATCGAGCCTTTGCCGGACGCTGCCGGCCGAGGTCAGCGGATCGGGCGGCGTGTTCACACAATAATCGATTAGTTGCGCGATCGTCGAGGTCGCGACGTGCAGGCGCGTGTCAGACGAGGCGTAATAGATAAACACCTCGCCGCCGTCCTCGATCCAGCCATTGCTGAAGGCGACGTTGGAGACATCCCCCACCCGCTCCTCGCCTTCGGGGCCAAGGAACAGACCGCCGGGTGCGTGGGTGATGACCCATGGCCGACGCAGGTCGGTCATGAACAGGTACAGCACGTAGCGCAGGCCCGCGGCGGTGTTGCGTACGCCGTGGGCCAGATGCAGCCAGCCCTGCGGCGTCTTGAGCGGCGCCGGGCCCTGGCCGTTCTTGAGCTCCTTGATGGTGTGATAGACCTTGTTGTCGACGATGGTCTCGGCATCGATGACGGCATTGGCCATGTCATCGCACAGGCCCCAGCCGATGCCGCCGCCGGAGCCGACGCTGATGAAGCCGTCCTGCGGGCGGGTATAGAGGGCGTATTTGCCGTCGATGAATTCAGGGTGCAGCACGACATTGCGCTGCTGGCCGGAGCGGGTCTTGAGGTCCGGCAACCGCTCCCAGTTCACCAGGTCCTTCGTCCGGGCAATGCCGCACTGCGCCACCGCCGCCGACAGGTCGTGCGGCTGGCTCAGGTCCTTGCGCTCGGTGCAGAACAGGCCGTAGATCCAGCCGTCGGCGTGGGCCGTCAGGCGCATATCATAGACATTGGTGTCGGGATCGCCGGTTTCGGGCAAGCTTACCGGCTCAAGCCAGAAACGGAAATTGTCGATGCCGTTGGCGCTGTCGGCGACGGCGAAGAACGACTTACGGTCGGCGCCTTCGACGCGGGCGACGACGCAATACCTGCCGTTCCACTTGAGCGCGCCGGCATTGAAGACGGCGTTGACCCCCAGCCGTTCCATCATGAACGGATTGCGCGCCGGATCGAGATCATAGCGCCAGTCCAGCGGCACATGGTCAGAGGTCAGAATCGGGCGCAGATAGCGTTGATAAATGCCGTTGCCGTTCGGCGCGGGCGCATTGGATCGTGTGACCAACGCCTCATGCTCCGCCCGCAGGGCCGCCAGCCGCCGTTGCGCATCTTTCGTCATTTCCAACCCGCATGGTGTTTGTTTCCGGTCGTGACGCCGGGATTAGCGGAATAAATAAATTTGATGTATTAAATCGGCAAGAGGTTTTTTCATTCCTGAAATCAAAGGGGTCAATCGACGGAAAAAGCGAGGATCTGACTCAGCTGGGTCAGGCCGCGGCCGCTTTCGCTGTGCCAGGCCGTCAGCGCCGCCTGGACGGCCGCCTGATCCTTCTTCGATGTCGGCTCACCCGACACCACGCCCCAGGCCACCAGCGCCTTGACCACGGAGGGCGACAGAATCAGCGCGTCACGGCCCAAGGTGCGCATCACCCGCTGGCCCGTCGCGCCCCCCAGCCGCGAGCCTTTGGCCTTCACCTCGGCGCACAGCTCCATGTAACGCTCAATCGGCCACGATTCGAACCACGCCGAGGCCGAACCTTGCGTCTTGCCAATGTCGGAAATGAATTTGGCATTGCCTGCCACCGACTTGATCTTCATGGCGTTTGCGACCAGGCCGGGCGCCTTCAGCAACTGATCGAGATCATCATCCGACATGAACAGCCAGCGCGTCACGTCAAAGCCTTCGAAGGCCTCCTCGAACTGCGGCCAGCGCTTGTCGATCAGCTCCCAGCTGAACCCCGCCTGAAAGATGGCGCGCGTCATTTCCGCCAGCCAGCGGTCATCGCCCTGAGCCAGGAAACGGTCGCGCGGCAACGGCGTTTTCAACAGGCTTTGCAAGGCCTCGGCCCCACCCTTGCGCTCCGCCGCTCTTGCCTCGATTTCGCCAAACTGCATCTTTAAGCGCTCCGGGTATCGACAAAAAACTTGACGGTTGGGCTTGTTAAAAGTTACGGTATAACATATTTGGGTTCTACCGGGTTCTCCACCGCTTTCCGAGATTAAGACTGTAATGGCGCCGCGCAAGTTTAAATGGCTGGATTGGGCCTCGATGGGTATATCGGGCCTGTGCGTGGTCCATTGCCTGCTGCTGCCCGTCCTGGTCGCCGCCCTGCCGTTTCTCGGTATCTTTTCGCAAAACGAAATGGTGCACAAGGTGCTCATCGTCATCGCCATTCCGCTGAGCGCCCTGGCGCTCTGGCGGTCGGGTAACTGGCGCCGCACCGGCGTCACCGCGCCGATGATCGCCGGCCTGCTGTTGCTGACCCTGGCAGCCTTCCTCATCGAGCTTGATCCGTACGAAGCCTATCTCAGCGTCATCGGCGCCCTGCTGGTTGCCGGCTCACATGCGATCAATTCGGACGCCATCAAGCTGTTCCGCCGCCACGGCGAAGACTAGAGACAAAGACTGCGGCAATAAGGCGCTTGACGCCGAAGCCACAGGCCTTAAGGAAGTGGCCATATCGCGGTAGCCCTTTGTCACACCTCATGATCCGTCACATCGTTATGTTCAGCTGCAAGGACCCGGCCAATGTGGAGGCGGTTCTGCGCGGCCTGTCGGTTCTGACCCAGATTCCACACGCCCGCGTGCTGGAAGTGTCGCGCAACGAAAAGATCGACCAGCTGGCCAACGATATCGACGTCGTCGTCTATGGCGAGTTCGAGACGATCGAAGACTTCCGCGCCTACAAGGCGCATGCGCTTTACCAGGACTCGATCAACCAGGTGCGTCACCTGCGCGACGTGCGCGTTGCCGCCGATTACGACGTCGTCAATGCGGTGCGCGAGCCGGTTTCGGCCTGACGGTTGCCAAACCGGCGTTTTCGGGTAGGTTCGGGCCCTTCTTTACCAATATCGCGCCCGAAATAAGCGCCTACTCCTGGGGACCCTATGTCAAGCAAGCAATTGCGCGCCTTGGACGAGCCTTCCGACCTTCCTACACTTGACCCGCGGGCGCCGCTTGAACCGATGAAGCCGCTGTTCGGCGATGACCAGGCGCTGCAGCGTTTCGCGTTGATCGCCCTGGCCGTCCTGACCGTGTGGCGGTTCGCCATCGGGCTGATCAGCCATGTCATCTGGGAAGAGGGTCACTTCGTCGTTTCCGGTGAGTATCTGGCGTTCGGCTATCCCGACATTCCGGCCGGCTATCCGTGGCTGGCGCGGCTTATCACCTCGATCTTCGGCTGGCAGATCTGGCCGTTGCGCATCGTCGGCCTGGCCGTCGCCACCGCCATTCCGTTCGCCGTCTATTTCCTGAGCACGCCGATCACCACGCGGCGCAATGCCCTGTGGGCGGCGGTCGTGTCGATGGCCCTGCCGCCAGCGGCGCTCAACGGCACCATCTTCTATCCGGAAGGCGGACTGCAGCTGCTGCTGGTCCTGATGTGCGGCTGCCTGATCCGCGCCATCCAGGATGAGACTCCTGGCTCAAGCTGGCCAGCTTTGAAGTGGTGGGTGTGGGCCGGGGTGTGCGCCGGTATCGGCCAGTTGGTCCACTTCCGTTTCCTGATCCCAGGCCTGGCCGTGGTGGTCTTCATGCTGGCGACCGAGCCGGGGCGCAAGCTGTGGGCGCGCCCCGGCGTCTATGTCACCGCCGCGCTGGGTTTCCTGGGTCTGGTCCCCGCCCTGATCTACAATGCCCAGGAGGGCTGGCCCGCCATCGCCTTCCATGTCGTCAACCGGCCGCGTTACGACCCGCAGCTGGACCACATTATCGGCTTCGTAGAGACGCAGTTCGGCATCGTCACACCGCTGTTCTTCGTCGCCCTGTGCGCCGCCGCCAAGGTGTCGCTGGTCGATGATCGCAAGAAGGCCGACAGCCTGCTCGGCTATCAGGCCGCGGTCATCTTCCTGTTCTATGTCGGCCAGGCGACCATCAACAAGAAGATCATGCCACATTGGCCGTTCATGGCGTACCTGCCGCTGCTGCCCTACGTGCCGGGCATCCTGATCCGGTTCGCTGACAGGGCCAAAAGCATGGCCACCCGCTTTGTGCGTATCGGGCTGATCGCGACGGGGCCGCTGCTGGCCTTGCTGATCGGCATCGCCGGCAGCATCTACCAGTGGGAGTTCCGCCATTCGGCCGAGCTGCCGCCGCTGGAGCGCCAACACAATATCATGCAAAACGAGAACTACAGCCTGCTGGAGCCCGACCTGGCGGCCGCGAATGCGCGCGCCATCGCCCGCTTCGGCCCCGACATTGCCTGGGCGACCAGCGGCCACCGCGACGCCGTGCATATGGAATTCCCGGCGGCCGGCCACAGAGGCCGCCACATCTATACCTTGGCCGATCCGTACGACGCGGTAGCGGAGTTCAATGTCGCCCGCAAAGACTGGAATCTGGATCTCGATTCGTTGGTGAAGAACCACGCCGGCAAGGGCGTTGTGCTGATCCTCAACCGGCCGGACTATCTGCTGCACGAAAGCGAAAAGATGGCCATGTATCAGACGCTGTGCGGTGATTTCGAGGAAATCGAGCCGTTCAAGGTGGCGTCGCTGCCGCCGGGCCGGACGGAGTTCAACATCTTCACGGCGCGCGTCCGTACCACGCCACTACCGACACAGGCCAAGGGTCCGTGTCCGCTGATCCCGTCGCTGTATATCGCCAATCCACAGCCCGGGCGTTTCGTCGAGCACAATGACGACAAGAACCATTACGGCATGGCCGCCGACCCGATCGGCATCGACAAGGTCGACATCCTGATCGACGGCAAGTTCGTGGTGGCAGCCCGCAACCATCTCGATCCGGGCGGTGATTCCACGGCGCCGGCCTTTGTCAGCTTTGACCCGAATTACCCGAAGGTGCAGTTCGACTGGCAGTTCCCGCAGGGCTCGCTTGTTCCTGGCGAACATGTACTCAGCATTGAAGCCACGCGCTCCGACGGCAGCAAGGTGCAGAGCGCGCCGCGCATTCTGTACGTGAAGTGATCAGGCTGAAGCCATTCAGGCAGTAAAAAAGTCCGGCCGCCCCCAGCGCGCCGGACTTTTTCCCCCATTCCCCCCGAACAATGAAGGGGCCGACAGCGCCTCTTAACCGAAGCGGCCGCCAATATATTCGCCGGTCTTGTCGACCTTCGGACGAACGAACAGTTCTTCGGTCGGGCCGAATTCGATCATCTTGCCGAGGAACATGAAGCCGGTGTAGTCCGACAGACGCGCCGCCTGTTGCAGGTTGTGCGTGACGATGACGATGGTGTAGTCGCGCTTCAGCTCTTCCAGCGTGTCTTCCAGCTTGGCGGTCGAGATCGGGTCAAGCGCCGAAGCCGGCTCGTCAAGCAGCAGGATTTCCGGGTTGACGGCGATGCCGCGGGCGACGCACAGGCGCTGCTGCTGACCACCGGACAGGCCGAGGCCCGACTTGTTGAGCTTGTCCTTGACTTCGTCCCACAGGGCGGCACGGCGAAGGCTCTTTTCAACCAGCTCGTCCAGTTCGGCCTTGCTCTTGGATTCGTGCAGGCGGACACCGAAGGCAACGTTGTCGTAGATCGACATCGGGAACGGCGTCGGCTTCTGGAAGACCATGCCGATACGGGCGCGCAACGCCGTGACGTCGATCTTGCCGAGGATGTTTTCCTGCTCGAACAGGATCTGGCCTTCGGCGCGCTGGCCCGGGTAGAGGTCATAGATGCGGTTCAGGATACGCAGCAGGGTCGACTTGCCGCAGCCCGACGGACCAATCAGCGCCGTGATGGCGTTGCGCTTAACCGGCAGGTTGACGTCGAACAGCGCCTGATGGTTGTTGTAATAGAAATTGACGTCCTTGACCTCCAGCACGAGGCTGTCGGCGGGCGGCGGAACGATGACGCTCTTGAAATCGGGTGACGTTGTATCGGTGCTCATGACAGGGCTCTGGTGAGAGGAAAACGAATTGGGATTTCAGGATTAACCGTGGGTCTTGTCGCGGGCCAGCCAGCGGCCGAGGATGTTAACCCCCAGCACGGCGATGGCGACCAGCAGGGCAGCCGCCCAGGCCAGCTTGTTCCAGCTGGCGTATGGCGACAAGGCGAAGTTGTACATGGCCACCGGCAGGCTCGGCATGGGCTGGCTCATGTCGGCATTGAAGAACTGGTTGTTCAGGGCGGTGAACAGCAATGGCGCGGTTTCACCGGAGATACGGGCGAAGCCGAGCAGACCGCCGGTCAGCAGGCCGGCGCCGGCCGCTTTCCAGATGATCTGGCGGATGGTGGTGAACTGCGACGAACCAAGCGCCATACCGGCTTCACGCAGGGCGTTAGGCTGCAGGTTCAGGATGTCTTCGGTGGTGCGGGTCACGATCGGCGTGGCCAGCGTGGCCAAGGCAACCGCGCCGGCCCAACCGGAGAAGTGACCCAAGGCGATCGAGAAGCCTTCGTGGCGCACGACCAGCACTTCGTAGATGAACAGACCGACCAGAATCGACGGCGCCGACAGCAGCACGTCGTTCAGGAAGCGAACCAGATGGCCGTAGGGCGTGTCCCCACCGATTTCGGCCAGCCAGGTACCGGCCAGGACGCCGACTACCAGGGCGATGACCATCCCGATACCACACATCAGCAGCGAACCGACGATGGCGTTGAGCAGACCGCCTTCGGAATCCGGCGCCGGCGTGCTTTCGGTGAAAATCTTCAGGTTCATGCCGCCAATACCCTGGCTGAACAGCGACCACAGGATCAGGCCAAGCGCGGCAAGGGCGATGGCTGTGGCAATGACGCACAGGGTGATGAAAACAGTGTTGGCGGCTTTGCGGCGAGCGGCGCGGGCAGACATGTCAGTAAGCCTCTCTCAATCAATAACGTTGCGAGGACAGCAGCGCGCGGGCCACAGCCAGGACGGCGAAGGTGATCAGGAACAGCACCAGACCCAGCGCCACCAGCGCGGAGGTGTGCATGGCGGTGGTCGCTTCGGCGAATTCGTTGGCGATGGTCGAGGCCAGCGTCGACGACGAGTCGAACAGCGACTTCGGGAAGCGGTGCGAGTTGCCGATGATGAAGGTGACGGCCATGGTCTCACCCAGTGCCCGGCCGAGGCCGAGCATGATGACACCGACCATGCCCTTCTGGACGTAGGGGATGATGACCGAGGTAACGACTTCGAACGGGGTGGCTCCAACACCGAAGGCGGCTTCGCGCACTTGCGGCGGGATCGAGCGGAACAGTTCGCGGAAAACGGCGGCCATATAGGGCAGGATCATGATCGCCAGGATGACCGAGGCCGTGAAGACGTTCGCGCCGTTCGGCACGCCCATGGTGAAGCCCTGGAGGAAGTGCAGGAAATGATAGCCGAAGCTGTCCGGAGTGGCGGCAGCCATCATCTCGCCGAGCTTCAGCATCAGCGGCAGCTGGATATGCTGGGCGAAGAAGGGCGCCAGAACGAACAGACCCCACATGCCGTAAACAATCGAAGGGATACCGGCCAGCAGTTCGACGGCGGTCGAGATCGGCTGCGCGATGGCCTGCGGGCAGAACTGCGTGAGATAGACGGCGATGCCGATAGCAATCGGAAGGGCGATCAGCAGAGACAGGAAAGACGAAATGATCGTACCAACGATCGGGCCGCCGGCACCGTAGACTTCAGTCACCGGGTTCCAGCTGGTGGCCCAGCAAATCGGCGCGCCGTGCGGATTTTCGTACGTGGCGCACTTGTCGCCGAAATTGACGAAGAAATTGATGCCGAACTTCGACAAGGCGGGCCAGCCGCCGATGACCAGCGAAATGACGATGCCACTGAGGACGACGAGGAGCAGAGTAGCGGCGCCGAACGCAACCCAGCGAAAAATCGGGTCGGTCGGATCGAAGCGGATCTTGGCGTTTTGAGCTGGCATCGTGCGGCCTCTAAGTCGCGCTTTTCAGCATGCGCGGCGTGAAACTGTTCGGAAAGTTGCGCTGACGCGCAGAACTATTCGGTGGGCTTAGCTAGTCATAAGTCGGGCGAGGCACAACCTTTTTCAGGTTACACCTCGCCCAGGCTTGTATCAAAATCTCCGAACCGTCTGGTTCGTCGCAACCGGAACCACCGTCGCCCAGGCGGCGGTTCCAATTGCGTTGCAGCTTACTTGTTCGGCGAAGTGTAGACAGCTTGGCCGTTCGAGGTGACGTTTTGCGTCCACTGTTGACGGACCATGGCCTTCACGCTGGCCGGCAGCGGCACGTAGAAGAGGTCGTTGGCGTTGAAGTCGCCCTTGGCGTAGCCGTAGTCGAAGAACTTCAGGACAGCGGCGCCCTTGGCGGCATTGGCTTGGTTCTTGTAGACCAGGATGAAGGTCGCACCGGTGATCGGCCAGGCATTGGCGCCCGGCTGGTTCAGGACCAGCAGGTAGTTGCCCGGAGCGTTCTTCCAGTCAGCGCCGGCGGTGGCGGCGGCGAACGCGGCGGCGTTCGGCTGCGGCCAGGTGGCGTCCTTCGAAGCGACCAGGGCGTAGCTGATGCCGGTCTTCATGACGTAAGCGTATTCAACGTAACCGATCGCACCAGCGGTCGAGCGAACCAGGGCGGCAACGCCGTCGTTCTTGGCGCCACCGACGCCGACCGGCCATTCAACCGTGTCGTTCGCGCCGACCTTGGCCTTCCACTCCGGCGAGGCGATGCCCAGGTACGAAGTGAACAGGAAGGTGGTGCCCGAACCGTCCGAACGGTGGACGACGGTGATCGGCAGAGCCGGCAGGTTCAGAGACGGGTTCCACTTCTTGATCGCCGGATCGTTCCACAGCGTGATCTTGCCGAGGAAGATGTCCGACAGGACGGCGCCCGGCAGCTTCAGCTTGCCCGACGGAACGCCCGGGATGTTGATGGCCGGAACCACGCCGCCGATGACGGTCGGGAACTGATACAGGCCGTATTGGTCTTGTTCAGCTTGGGTCAGCGGCTTGTCGGTAGCGCCGAAGTCAACGGTCTTGGCTTGGATTTGCTTGATGCCGCCGCCGGAACCGATGGCCTGATAGTTCAGGCTGTTGCCGGTCGTTTGCTTGTAGCCTTCAGCCCACTTGGCGTACAGCGGGGCCGGGAAGGTGGCGCCAGCGCCCGAGATCGTGTCGGCCGAAGCCGTGGTAGCGACGGCCGAGACCGTCATCAGGGCCGCGACAGCCGCGACCGAAAGAAACTTCATCATTTCCCATCTCCATGAAGGAAAGTGTTGGAGCCGGCGGCTCGATAGATCACTGTCTAGCGCTCTTTCGTGACAGTGTTTTAACAACCGGCAAAAACTCAGTAATCGGACGAAAAAATCGCGGCCAGCTGGTTCAACTGGCCGCGATTTCTGGATCTTAGTAACGGATTTCGGTGAAGAGACCGACTTCCGTGAACTCGGTGCGGGTGCGGGTCGTGCCGACGAACGAGTCGAAACGATCGTTCTTGGCGACCAGCGACAGGGTGATACCCTTCAGTGGCGAGGTTTCGACGCCGAAGTTGGTGTAGGTGCCCTTGTTTTGCGGCGCCAAGGTCTTCGACGGCTTCACGTCGTCAACACGAGCGAACAGCTTGTACATCGGGGTGATGCGGTACGAACCGAAGAAGGCGGTGCCTTCCGACTTGTCGCCCTTGGTGTGGGTCGGGGTCGTGTCGGTAATGGCGGCCGGAGCCCAGTCGGTGGCGCTGAAGACTTCGACGCCGAGCTTGGCGCGGTCGCCGACGTAGGCGGCCAGGGCGTCAAAGCGCTGAGCGTTGTGCGGCGTCAGGGTCAGGACGGTGCCGACATACTTGCTTTGCGCGCGCTTGCCGTTGTAAGCGCCGATAGCGAAGTTCCACTGGTTGTACTTGGCGCTCAGGCGAGCTTCCACGTCCATCGACTTCGTACGGGCCGAGTCACGGTAGCCGCCGCCGTTCACAGCCGACACAGCGTAGGTGAAGATGCCGCCCGGCAGGACGCCGCCGACGTGCACGCCCCAGTCGGCCGAGGTGCCGAAGGTGCCGCGGGCGCCGGTATTGTTTTGCTCGAGCAGGGTGTTTTCGAGGTAACGGTTGCCGTAGATCGATTCAGCGTACGGGATCCAGGGCATTTCGTTCGAGCCCAGGCTGACTTCGAAAGCCGGGTCGATCGTCATCTTCACGAAGGCCTTCTTGATGTACAGGCCTTGACCGGCGATCGAACCGCTCGTTTGGTTGACCGGCGAAACGTCTGTCTGCAGCTGAGCCGAGAACGTGTCGTTGAACTTCTTGTCAACTTGGAAATAGACGCGCTTGACGTCGAAGCCGTAGCCGTTCTTCGAACCGGACTTGGCGTTGTTGACCTCGAAGGTGTTCGAGCTGAGGTTCATATAGGTACGGCCGCCGATCGAGAAGCCCTGATCGGGGAAGCTTTGAGCATTGGCGCCGACAGCGGCGGCCATCATGAGCGCGCCGGAGGCTACGCCGAGGATGAGGGAAGCGTTTTTCATGAACTTGGGTACCTTGTGCTTTAGTGCGTTGAGGTCTTTTTGGCCGGAATAAGGCCACGCTCAGCGCTATTAGTGACCGCACATGACGGTCCTGTGTAAAACATGTGACAGTTTCGTGACTGGCGACTTGTCTGCCACGAGGTGTGATGTTTTAAGCACTCAATACGGTTAATGGCACGAAGGAGGGCACAAGATGTTGGGCATTATCGGCGGTACGGGCCTGTACAGTCTCAATGGGCTGGAGGTGGTGCGGGAACATCCAATGGAGACGCCGTTCGGCTCGCCATCGGCCGCCATCGTCGAAGCCCGCTATGGGGCACAGACCGTCTTTTTCCTGCCCCGGCATGGCATCGGCCATCAGTTCCTGCCGCACGAGGTCAATTACCGCGCCAATATCTACGCGCTGAAAATCCTCGGCGTCCGGCAGATCCTCGGCGTTTCCGCTGTCGGCTCGCTTCAGGAAGCCTACGCGCCCGGTCATTTCGTCCTGCCGTCGCAGTATATCGACCTGGTTCGCGGCCTTCGGGAGAAGACCTTTCTGGGCGGCGGCCTGTCGGCGCATATTTCGACGGCCGAGCCGGTTTGCCCTGCACTATCGGCCTGGATTGCCGAAACGGCTGAGGCCATGGGCCTGACGCTCCACCGCGGCCTGACCTATGCCTGCGTTGACGGGCCGCGGCTGGGTACCCGTGCGGAAAGCTTCATGCTGCGTGGCATGGGCGCCGATCTGGTCGGCATGACCAATGTGCCGGAGGTGTTTCTGGCCCGCGAGGCCCAGATTACCTATGCGACGCTGGGGATCGTCACCGACTACGATTGCTGGCGCGACGACGCCGAAGATCATGCCAATGTGGCAGCGATCTTCGCGCGCTTCGGCGAAAGCCTGACCCAGGCCAGGGCGCTGCTGGCGCGCTGTCTTGATAATGGTCCGCCGCCGATCGACGAAGGCTACCGTCAGGCCCTGAAAGGCGCGCTGATGGTCAAACCGGAGCGTTTGACTGCGGAAAGGCGGGCGCTTTTGGAGATCTTGCAGCGCTGAGTGCTATTTTTAACATCCCCCGTAACCCATCGACGGTTTTCGGCGTATAAGTCGTTAACGATTGCAAAGGAACCGTTCATGCAGCGCCGTCATTTCCTGTCGACCATCGGTCTTGGCGCTTTCGCGCTCGCTTCCGGCGCCCGCGCCGAGACCATTACCCCGCTCAAGCTCAGCGATGCCGATTGGAAGAAGCGGCTGCCGCCGGAAGCATATCAAGTGTTGCGCCACGAAGCGACCGAGCGGCCCGACACGTCACCGCTGCTGGACGAGCATCGTAAGGGCATCTTCGCCTGCCTGGGCTGCGATTTGCCGTTATTTAATTCCGACACCAAATTTGACAGTGGTACCGGCTGGCCCAGCTTCTTCCGTGCCATTGACGGCCATTTGAAGACCAAGACCGACTTCGCCATCGGTTATCCGCGCACCGAATATCACTGCGCGCGGTG
Organism: Pseudomonadota bacterium; assembly: GCA_048497915.1. Classification (GTDB taxonomy): domain Bacteria; phylum Pseudomonadota; class Alphaproteobacteria; order Caulobacterales; family Caulobacteraceae; genus Asticcacaulis. Next base: position 51,267 of record JBEHYZ010000027.1, on the reverse strand, counting down.
CGGCGGCCACCATGGCCATATTTTCAATGACGGCCCGCGACCGACCGGTCTGCGCTACTGCAGCAACGGCGTCGCCCTGAAATTCATTCCGGCCTAGAGGACCATGACCATGCTGAAACGTTTCCTGCTTCTGGCTTTGGCCGCGCTCACCCTCACCGGCTCGGCGGTGATAGCCGCTCCGGCCACCGGCCCGCGTGAAACGGCGGTGTTCGCCGGCGGCTGTTTCTGGAGCATGCAGAAGGCCTTCGACCATGTGCCGCAGGGTATTATTTCGACGCGCGCCGGCTTTATGGGCGGCACCGTCAAGAACCCAAGCTATATCGAGGTAACCGGCGAGAAAACCGGCCATCTCGAGGCCGTCGAAGTGGTGTTCGATCCGACCAAGGTCAGCTACCAGACCCTGCTCGACACCTTCTGGCATCATACCGATCCGACCGATCCGCGCGGCGTCATCTGCGATTTCGCGCCGAGCTATCACACGGCGATCTTCACCTATAATGACGGCCAGTTCCAAGCGGCGACCACGTCGAAGGCGGCCGTGCAGACCTTCCTGAAGAAGACCGTGGTGACGCAGATCATCAAGGCGTCGAGCGTCGCCCTGCCCTTCTATCCGGCCGAGGACGAGCACCAGCATTACTGGAGGACCCATTCCGCGCACTATGAAAGCTATGCGCTGGGTTGCGGCCGATCGGCAGCGCTGCACAAGCTGTGGGGCAAACTCGCTGACTGAGACTAAAACAAATGGGGTTTGGGGCCTGAGGCCCCAAGACGCCTCTTAGACCAACAAAAAGCCCCGCCCCGAAGAGGGGCGAGGGTTTTTGTTGGTTCAAGAAAGGTTTTGTGGGGTATGTGAAGCAAGAGTATAGCTCTTGCGAGCTATGGGACCCCACGCCCCGTAAGTTTTAGCCCCAGCTCTCGATCGTGCCCTGCCGCTTAGCATTGTTGGTCTGGACAACGATTTCCGGGCGCGGCTTGCCGAAGTGGTAGCCCTGGCCGTAGGCGATGCCGAGCTCACGGCACAGTTTCGCCGTTTCCCCGTCTTCGATCATTTCGGCAACCACATCGCAGCGCAGTTCCGTACACAGGACCGAGATCGAGCGGATCAAGGCGCGCTGACGCGGATTGTCGCGCGCTTCCTTGAGGAACGGCCCGTCGATCTTGACGAAATCGACGTCGAAACGGCGCAGATAAGAGTACGCCGCCGCTCCGGCGCCGAAATCATCCAGGCACACCGCGTAACCTGCCCGACGCAGCCACTTGAGGAAGATGGCGGCGGCCTCCATGTCCTCGACGGCGCTCGACTCGGTCAGTTCGAACATAAGGCGCGAATTCAGCCTGGGGAACGGCGCCAGCAACTGACGCAGGCTCTCGCGGAAGGCGTCGTCCTGGATCGAGCGGCCCGACAGGTTGATCGCCACGGTGACGTGTTCATGCTGGTTGAGCGTTTCGATCGCCTTTTTCGCCACCGCCAGGTCGAAGTCCTGGACGAGGCCGAGCTGCTCCGACATGCGGATGGTCTCGAACGGCTTGCGGCCATCGCGGAAGCGCATCAAGGCTTCGTAGTGGTGGACCATCCCACTTTCGATGTGGACGACCGGCTGATAGAACAGGGTGAAGTTCTTGTCCTCGATCAGGTTGCGGATGGAATCGAAGTGCTGGACGGTCTCGTCCATCGCTGATTTCAAACTATCTTGAAGTGAGGAAATGGGCTCACGATTGTCGGACTGACAGAAGTTATTGAGCGCATAGGACAAAGCGCGGGCGACGCTGTCTTCGTCCAGATTGCCGGTGTTCAGCGAGAAGTTCATCACCGACGGTTTGATGGCGTCGGCGGGCAGGCCGGCGGCCTTGGCAACGCCGGCGATGTCGCGGCTTAGGCTCTCCGGCGTGGCCGTGTCGCCCTTGGCTGGCGCAAGGTAGCCGAACTCTTCGTCGCTCAGGCGGGCGGCGGCGTTCCCGCCCATCGACTGGGCACGCAGCACCGAGCCGATTTCGCCGAGCAGCAGGTTGGATTTGTCCTTGGTCAGGCCGCGGATGACGCCCGACAGGCCTTGCAGTCGGACCAGCTTCATCTGCGACGGCGACTGTTCGCTGTCGTGGCCGAGGGCGCGGCGCGCGACGTTCATATAGTCGTCGCGGCCGAGCAGGCCCGACGCATCGCGCGCATCGGATGAGACGACGACGGCGTCGGACAGAACGGTCAGACTGACAAAGGTGCTGTTGTCCTGGTTGGGCAGGTAGCAGGCGCCAAGATTGACCAGCAGCGGACGGCCGCCTGGCTGTTCCAGGTGCAGGCTACACGGCTCAATGCGGCCGGCGGCGCGGGCGCGTTGCAGCAGACGGCGCGCGAAAGAGCGGTCATTAGGGGCAAAAACGGCGCAAATGTCGCGGCCCTTGAGTTCACCCGCGCCCTTGCTGAGCAGAGCCTGGGTGGCGCCCAGCGTGCTTACGATGCGGAAGGAGTCGTCGACTTCAACAAGCAGGTCGGCGGCGGCCAGAGAAAAGGCGATATACCGGTCGCGTTGACTCTTATAATCGTCACTCATCCGAAGGTTCCCGTTCCCTCTTATGTGCCACTCCCCGAAGTGGCTTATAAAGAGACGAGAATACGCACCAAGCCTTAAGATACTCCTGACACTGGTGTCAAAAAAATACGCCCCGCGTCAGACGGGGCGTATTTCTTAATTTTGGCGATACTCAAACGCTACGCTTACGCTACTGAACGTCGAGTTTCATGTCCTGCAGCAGGGCCCGCAGGTATTCACGATTGATGCGCTCGTCATCGACCGCCGGACGGACAGGCGCATAGGCAGGCGCCGCAATCGTCGACTGGACCGTAGCGGCCGGGCGCATCGCGTCAGCGCCGGGCACGCGGTTGACCGAACGGGCCAGAGCCGGGGCAGCGGCTTCCGTGCGGGCACGAGCCGGCGCTTCGACCCAGGCGACCGGGATTTCAAACCAGAAGTTCGAACCTTCGCCGAGGCGCGAGACAACGCCGATGTGGCCGCCGAGCAGGTCGACGATCGCCTTGGCGATCTTCAGGCCGATGCCCTTGCCGGAAACGCGGTTGCCGTTGATGTCCTCGCCATTGCCGGACAGCAGGCTCAGCGATTGATCTTCGCTCATGCCGATGCCGGTGTCGCGCACCGAGATACGCAACCACAGCGAATTATCAACATTGACTTGCGAAGCGGTGACATTGACCAGGCCGCCCTTGGTGAACTTGCAGGCGTTGCTGAGCAGGTTCTGCACGACCTGACGGACACGCATCGAATCCATCTGCGCCCAGGCGTGATCGAAGTCGACGAAGTGGGCGTTGAGGCGGGTCTGGTTGGTCTGGGCCTGAGCCGCAAACTGGTTGGTCAGGTCCTTGATGAAGGTGATGATGTTGACCGGCTCTTCCGAGGTGTGGGCCTGGCCGGTTTCGCGCACCGACGGCGTGTCCATGGTCGAGACGTCGAGGGTGTCCTTGACGATGGTCTGCAGGACACGGGCCGACTTCAGCAGGCTCTGCGTGTAGGCAGCGATGTCCGGGCTGTCGTGGCGGTGCTCGTTGATCAGGCGGGCATAACCCAGGATGTTGTTGAGCGGCGTCTTCAGCTCGTTGGTGATGTGCTCGAGGAAGGCATTCTTGGCGTCGTTGACGTCTTCGGCGGCCATGCGGGCGCGGATCAGTTCCTCGGCGTCCGAAGCGCCTTCGGTAATGTCGCGGACACAGGCGCACAGGCGGGCCGGCTTGCCGTCGTCGCCCAGTTCGACACCGCCCTTGGTGCGGATGGTGCGGTTGACCTTATCCTTACGGCGGGAGATCTCGACAGTGAAGTCGAAGTCTTCGCCGGCGTTCACGGCGCGCTGCATCTTGTCGATGATGATCGCCTGGTCCTGCTGCTCGTAGATGTCGAGCTGCGTGGCGACCTTCGGCTTGTAGGACTTCGGCGAGATGCCGTAGACGGCGTAGAGGCCCTTCGACCAGGTGACATCGCGGGTCTTCAGGTCGATGGCCCAGTAACCGATGCCGGTCATTTCCTGGGCGAGATCGAAGCGGTTCTGCTGCGCCTTGATCTCGGTTTCCATGGTGTTGCGCTCAAGCGTCGCCTGACCGAGCGCGATCGTCGTGGCGGCGTTGTTGGCGAACTGGCGGAACAGCTCGATGCGGGCGGCGGTGAAGTCGTGACGCGGCTGACGCTCGCACAGGGCCAACACACCCAGCACCACGCCGTCGGACACCAGCGGGATATCGACGTAGAAGCGAATCTTCGGGCCGTTCAGCACCGCGGCTTCGAGGAAGTAGCGCGCGTCGGCGGTGGCGTCCGGGATGATCAGGCTTTCGCCGGGGATCAACTTGCGCTGTGAGAAGCTGAGGTCGTCAAGCAGGCTGTCGGAGGCGAAACCCGCCGTTCCCTTCAGCACCAGCTCGCTGCCTTCGTAAAGTTTCAAAAGGGCCAGCGGCGTGTCGAACAAGCCGGCCGCCAGTTCGCAGATCGACTTACAGATCCGCCCGAATTCGAGGTCGCGACCGGTGGGAACGCTAGTCCCAGCTTGGGAAATGGCGATATCTTCTGCGTGTTGGGGCATGGCTTAACCTTTTTGGATAGTCCATAGTTAACCAAAAAGGTTTACCCATTTGTAAATATGAATCGCCGGTTTTTAAGGATTATTAGCGGAGCGGGAATCGCTGCGTCATAAAGCGTCCGCGCGGGCCGTCAGGCGTTATCCAACCCGTAATAATGCATGAACACATCGATGGCGCGGTCGATGTGCTTGTGCATCTGCTCGGTCGACGGCGGGGTCATGTTCATCAGGCGTTTGAAGTGGATGTCGCCGAACACCAGGCTTTTCAGGATTATCGTCGCCTCTCCGATATCCTCGGCCTTGATCTGGCCCTTGTCCTGAGCCGTTTGCAGCAGCGTCTTCATGGTCGCCCGGCCCGTTTCCTCAAGAGCCTGATTGAACAGGCGCGACAGCTCCGGATTGCGGCGGCTTTCTTCGATGACCAGCTGAATGGTGCGCGTCGCCCAGTCCGACATGATGACTTCCACCATCTGGCGAGCCACGGACCTCAAGGACTGACGCAGGTCGTCGGTGCCGATGTGCGCCTGGAACAGCCCGGCCATGACCTCGCAACGATCGCGGATGATCGCGCTGAACAGGTCTTCCTTACTGTTGAAATAGGCATACAGTGTCGCCTTGGAGCCACCGAGTCGCGCCGATATCAGCGACATGCTGGCGCCGGCATAGCCAACCTCGAAAAAAACGTCACGCGCCACCTGTAGGATGCGGGCACGACGTTCATCGCGGAAATTGGGAGCGTGGCTGCTATCCATGGAGAAATTGTACCATACTGTACGGTTTTTTTCACTTGACGTTGGTGATATAATATCGCATAGCTTTTAAACTGTACAGTACGGTTCACCTTTTTGTGTTGCAGGACCCCTCCCCCCATGCACCGCCTCCCGTCTTTGTCCGCCCTGAAAGGCTTGCGTAACGGTTTGAACCGGGCTGGTTCGAGCGCCGTCGTGCTGATGGCTGCCGTAGTCGCCGCCAATCTGCTGGCCGGATGCGCCTCCGTACCGAAATCAACGGCTGACACGCCGATCGATCCTGCAAGCCTGGCCACCACCGAGACCTTCAAGGGTCAAGGCGGCGCCTGGCCGGCGCAGACCTGGTGGCAGGGCTTTAACGACCCACAGCTCAATGCCCTCATGGATGAAGCCTTCGCCGGTTCGCCGGACCTCAAGGCTGCCCAGGCCCGCGTCAAGAAGGCCCAGGCTTTCTACGACCAGATCGACGCCGCCACCAAGGCCGACGCCACGCTCAATCTCGACATGCATGAGACCAAGCAGTCGCTGAACATGGGTACGCCCGACTCGGTGCCCGGCTTCCCCGGCTTCTCGCCCAAGGTGATCCTGCCGCAGGGCTACCAGAACATGACGCGCTTCACGGTCGACGCCGACTACGACATCGACATCTGGGGCAAGGCGCATGCCGCCCTGCGCGGCGCCGTCGGCCAGGAACAGGCCGCCCGTCTCGAGGCCGAAGTCGCCAAGCAGTCGCTGGCCCAGCGCATCGCCAATGCCTATGTCGAGCTGGACCGCCTGTATATCGAACGCGACGATCTGAACGAGCTCAAGCAAGGCGCCGACATCCGCGTCCAGCTGGTTCAGGCGCGGCTTGACCGTAATCTTGACACCATGGACGTGCTGCTGCGCGCCCAGGACGACCAGGCCCAGGTCAGCCAGCGGATCGCCGCCATCGACGGCGACATCCGCGTCCAGGGCAACCTGATCGCCGCCTTGCTGGGCAGGGGTCCGGACCGTGCGCTCAGCCTGACGCGGCCGCACCTGGCGCCGGAAGGCATCGACGCCCTGCCCGACGACCTGAACCTCAACCTGCTGGGCCGCCGTCCGGACGTCATCGCCGCCCGCCTGCACATCGAAGCGGCCAGCGACCAGATCAAGTACACCGCCGCCGACTTCTATCCGAACGTCAAGCTCAGCGCCTACTGGGGCGTTCAGGCCCTCAGCAAGGGCGGCTTCAACCAGCTGTTCCGCGACGGCTCGGACGTCGGCTCAATCGGTCCGGCAATCAGCCTGCCGCTGTTCAAGGGCGGCCGCCTGCGCGCCGCCTATCGTTCGAGCGAAGCCGACTACGATCAGGCCGTGGCGACCTACGACCAGACCCTGACCAAGGCGTTCCAGGACGTGGCCGACGCCGCTGCCAAGTCGCAATCGACGACTGCACAGCTCAAGGCCTCCGACATCCGCATCAAGTCGGCGCAAGGCTCCTACGATCTCAGCAAGGCGCGCTTCGGTAAGGGGTTGGGCACCAAGATCGACGTGCTGCAAGCCCACGCGGCGCTGATTTCCGCCGAGGCCGACCAGAGCAATCTCAAGGCGCAGGCCTATAACGACCGCATCCGTTTCATCGCTGCCCTGGGCGGCGGTTTCCAATCGCAATAAGTTCGGGTTTCCCTCATGGCCGACGACGCTCCGCAAAGAACCGACAGCTCTTCCGAGAATATCACCCCGCCGCCCATGGGCACGAACGGCCGCGGGCCGACGCCGCCAAACGGCAATGGCGCGTCGAAGCAGCGCGGACCGCTGTTCATGATCTTCGGCGGCGTGGTGGTGCTGGCCGGTCTGGCCTACGGCGCCTACACGGTGATCGAGGGTGGCAAGACGGTCTCGACCGACAACGCCTATGTCGAAGCCAGCGCCGCGACGGTGACCTCTCAGGTCGCCGCCCCGGTCAAACGGGTCGACATCAATGACACCAAGCCGGTCAAGCAAGGCGACATCCTCGTCGTGCTCGACGACACCGACGCGCAGCTGGCCCTGGCCGCCGCCCAGGCGCAGTTCGACCAGGTGACGCGTCAGGTCAACGGCACCTATTCCAGCGACGTCACCCTGGCCGCCCAGGAAAACGCCGCCGCCGCCCAGGTCACCTCGGCCCAGGCCGCGCTGGAAAAGGCGCAGAAGGCCTATGACGACCGCAAGACCCTGGCTGACATCGGCGCCGTGTCGGGCGAAGACCTGACGGCCGCCCGCGTGGCGCTCGACCAGGCCAATGCCGCGGTCACCTCGGCCAAGGCCAATGCCGCTGCCGCCGGCGGCCAGCGCGCCACCAACGCCGCGCTGATCCAGAACGTCGACGTCGCCAATAACCCGCAGGTCAAGTCGGCCCAGGTCCGCGTCGAGCAGGCGCAAAACGACCTCGACCGCACCGTCATCCGCGCCCCGATCGACGGCGTCATCGCCAGGAACACCGTCCAGGTCGGCCAGCGCGTCCAGGTCGGCCAGGCCCTGATGAGTGTCGTGCCGATCGGCAACGCCTATGTCGATGCCAACTTCAAGGAAGTGCAGCTCAAGAAGGTGCGCGTCGGCCAGCCGGTCGTGCTGACTTCCGACACCTATGGCTCGGCGGTGAAGTTCCACGGCAAGGTCATCGGCCTGGCGGGCGGCACTGGTTCGGCCTTCGCGGTCATCCCGGCGCAGAACGCTACCGGCAACTGGATCAAGGTGGTCCAGCGCCTGCCTGTGCGCGTGTCGCTCGACGCCAAGGAGCTGGAAAAGCACCCCTTGCGCGTCGGCATGAGCATGACCGCCAAGATCGACGTCACTAAATAGTCGCTCAAGCGCCCAGTCTTTCTAAAGAAGGGTTGGGCTCGCGCGAACGTGCGCGGCGCCCGGGCTTTCTTAAGAAGAATTGGCGGGCTTGCCAAATTTTGCAAATTTGGAAATTCGGGATTGGTCCCTGTTTCCAGCCAGAAGGAACGGACCCATGTCCAGTTCAAGCGCGGCCGCGTCAGGGGACGGCCCTGCCCGGACCTCGACCGGCAACATCCAGCTCACCGGCATTACCCTATGGATGTCCGGCATCCTGCTGGCCATGGCGAATTTCGCCGCCATCCTTGACGTCTCGATCGCTAACGTTTCGGTGCCGAACATCGCCGGTGCGCTGGGTGTGTCGACCTCGCAAGGCACCTGGGTCATCACCTCCTATGCCGTCGCCGAAGCCATTTCGGTGCCGCTGACCGGCTGGCTGGCCGCGCGTTTCGGCACGGTGCGGACCTTCTCGGTCGCCCTGATCGGCTTCGGCATCGCGTCGCTGCTATGCGGCATGGCTCCTTCGTTAAGCCTGCTGGTCGTCGCCCGCGTGTTGCAAGGCTTCTGCGGCGGGCCGCTGATGCCGCTGTCGCAGACCCTGCTCCTGACCATCTTCCCGCCGAAGCTCCGGCCCGCCGCCATGTCGATCTGGGCGATCACCACCCTGATCGCTCCGATCGCCGGTCCGGTCCTGGGCGGCACGCTATGCGACAATTTCGGCTGGGGTTCGATCTTCCTGGTCAACGTGCCGGTCGCCATCGGCGCGGGCTTCCTGGTCTGGCGCGTGCTGTCGTCGCAGGAGACCAAGACCCAGAAGGCGCGTGTCGATGTGGTTGGTTTAGGCCTGCTGATCCTGTGGGTCGGCTCGCTGCAGATGATGCTCGACTTCGGCAAGGAGCACGAATGGTTCTCCTCGCCGTTCATCTGCGCGCTCGGCGTGGTCGCCCTGCTCGGCTTCATCGCCTTCCTGATCTGGGAACTGACCGATTCCAACCCGATTGTTGACTTACGCATCTTCCGGCACAGGGGCTTTTCGCTGGCCATGGTGTGTATGGCGCTAATGATCGGGTCTTTCTTCGCCATCAACGTCATTGCGCCGATGTGGATGCAGCTCAATCTTGGCTGGAACGCGACCTGGGCCGGCAACGCCACGGGCCTGATCGGCATCCTGGCCATTTTCGCCGCGCCGATTTCCGCCCAGCTGACCACCAAGGTCGATCCGCGCAAGCTGATCTTCTTCGGCGTCATGTGGCTGGCCTTCGTCACCTTCATGCGCAGCCTTGGCAATACCGACATGAGCTTCGGCAGCATCACCCTGTGGATCTTCCTGGCTGGCGCGGGCATGCCGTTCTTCTTCATGCCCCTGATCTCGATTTCGATGGGCGCCGTGCGGCCGGAAGAAACCGCGTCGGCGTCGGGCCTGCAGAACTTCATCCGCACCATGGCGGGCGCCGTGGCGACCTCATTCGTGGCAACGGCCTGGGAAAACGCCGCCAACGCCAATCACAACGACCTGGCCAATATCGCCAATATTGGCGGGGTTGGGGGCAGCGGTGCCGGAGGCATCGGAGATGGCAGCATATCTCCCGAAGCCGCGCTGGCCCTGTTCGACCGCCTTGTGCAAGGACAGTCGGTGATGCTGGCGACCAACCAGATCTTCTTCGGAGCGTCGATCGTCTTTGCCTGTTGCGCCTGCCTGGCCTGGACATTGCCGAGACCAAAGGGCCCGGTTGATATGTCCGGAGCGCATTGATGCTGCGCATCAATGTTTTTGCTTGGCGTTCAAGCGCCACGCTGGCTTTTCGCGCAACTGTGCGCGGCGGCCATTCTTTCTCGGAAGGATTGGCGGCCTTGCCAAACGCTTAGCGTTTGGAGGCGCATTAACGAAATCCTCCCGCTGGCCTTAGCGCCCGGGATGGAGGAGCCGCCGAAGAGGCGGCGGGAGGGGGCACTATTCCCGGCGTGCCCCCTCTTCCTATTTCAGGGAATAAGTCCGCGACGACGGGCCTCGACCACCGCCCGGATGCGGCTTTGCACACCCAGCACCTTGAAGATTTCGGTCAGGTGCGCCCGCACGGTGCGATCGGCGACCCCCAGTTCCGTCTCGATTTCCTTATTGGCGTAGCCCTGGCCCAGCAGCTCCAACACTTCGAGCTGGCGCGGCGTCAGCGTATCGGCGCCATCCAGCGGCCCGGCACGCACGTCGTCAAAAAAAGTGCCGCCATCCAACACCCGATCAATGGCCGCCATCATGTCGGGCGACGGCAGCGACTTGGCGATAAAGCCCGCGGCGCCCAGTTTCTGCGCCCGCAGACGGGTGGCGCAGTCGTCACGCGCCGACAGGACCAGGCGCGGCGTGCCGTTGCTCAGGCCGCCGACGGTTTCCAGCGCCGCGAACACGCTGCCATCGGGCCGGGCGAGGTCGATGAGGATACAGGCAAAGCGCCGCCCGGCCTCAAGCATGTTGGCGCCTTCGCACAAACTGTCGGCGACGGTGATGTCGTACTGCGGCCGCAGCTCGGCGCAGATGGCCGTAAAACCGCTGCAAAACACCGGCTGGTCGTCAATCAGCAAAATTCGAGGCATGAAACTCTAAGACGTCAATCGGGGACAAACCCTCATTTACGTCCGCCCGTCAGCCCTGGATCACTGCTCAGGCATTTTTTCAGACCGGCTTTCCGACCAGCAACCCCCGCCCGCCGGGGCCGATATAGACCGTACCATACTCAAGCGGATCAGCGGCCAGCGTCGCGATGTCACCATAGCGGTGCCGATCGTCGTCGATCCGCGTCCAGTTCTGCCCCATGTCGTCCGATCGCCACAGACCTGCCTGGCGCCGCACGCTGCCGTAAAGATAGACCGCCGGGTAAGTTTGTCCCGTTGCCGCCTTGCCGAACGCCACCCGCCAGGCCTCATCGACTCCAGAGACAGGGGCCATGCGCGTGTCCTTGTCCGGCGAATGATAAAGGCCATCGGGTGCCGCCAGCCACAGGTCGCGCAGGCGCCCCGGCACGGCGAACAGCTGAGCGTGTTGGTAGGTTTCGAGCTTGGGCAGGCCCTTGATATTGGGCTGGAACGACGCGCCGGCGTCAATCGAGATCAGGATATTCTGGCCGGCACGGTCCAACGCATAGAAGATGCCGTCAAAGGCCCGGTCGGCAATGGCCTCAAGCGCCACATCACGATTGCCCGGCCATCCCGCCGATTCCTTCCAGGTCTTGCCCTTGTCCAGGCTGAAGAATGCCGCCTGCTTCTCGGGCACCCAGACCAGCGACGTCCCCTTGGCGGAGATGGCGATCTTGCCGCAGCCGTGCCAGTTGCCCTTGGCGTCCTTCTCGACGCGCGGGCTGGTGGCGAACGGTATCCAGGAGACGCCGCCGTCTTCGGAGCGGTAACCGCTGGTCTTCGCCTGGTCGGCGGCACGGACGATGAACTGCGGGGCCAGTTCGGCATAATCGACCGAACGGTTGGTCTCCGACGACGGCGCGAACAGGCCGGTTTCCGGGCCCTTGCTCAGGTCATCATAGGCCGCGCCCGACACGTCCCCCATGGCCGCCAGCAGAATGGCGCCGCCGGACGGGCTCATCAGGCCGAGCGTGACCGTTTCCTCGAAATTGGCGACATCGAACGTGAAGGTGACCTTGTCCGTGCCGTCGATGCGGCCGAGATCGCGCGTCTGCCACAGGCCGAAGCCGGTGCCGTAGACCATCCGGTCGGAATTGTGCGGGTCGAGTTTCACGTCGGCCAGCCAATGGCCCATCGTATCTTCGCCTTTCATGTAATTGGCCAGCCAGTGACAGCTGCCCGGATCGTGGCGGGCCTGCGGGCCGATGGCTTTCCAGTGAAGCCCGCCGTCGCGTGACAGATAGATGTCATCATGCTGCGCCCAGCGGTTCAGGGTGGCTGCCACCACCGTCCCCGGGCGGTTCGGGTCGATATCTAGGCCGCCATAAGTGAAGCCGCCGGGCCTGGCCGGGGTGATGTCACGTGCCTGCCCCGTCTTCGCATCGATGCGCCACACCGAGCCATTATCGCCGCCCCACGGCGCCAGGCCGTTGGACATAGAGACATAGACGTTGCCGTCGCCATCGATGGCGGCGCGCTGCGGGAACTGGTCCGGCAGGCCGGGGATTGCCGCGAAACTGCCGCCGCCGTCGCTGCTTTTGTAGAGGCCGCCCCTGCCTTCGCCTGAGCCGACATAGAGCACCGGCGTAGACGCGCCGGGCTTGCCACTTTTCGGATCGAATAGGACAAGCGTGATGTTTTTCGCCGGAAAAGCGGCGCCGGAGAACGACTTGCCGGCGTTCGTGCTTTTCATCAGGCCGTTCTGGTTGGTGCCGAGAAACAGGATGTCGCCCTGGTTCGGATCGACCTGCAGGCGCTCGCCGGTACCGCGTCCGGCGGCATTACCGCCCAGCTTGACGCCGGCGCCCAAGGAAGTCATCGACCAGGTGGCGCCGCGGTCGGACGAGCACAGCACCGCGCCGTCGCGGCCATAGCTGTCGAGCCGCAGCCCGCAGGCCAGATAGACCTTGCTAGCGTCATTTGGATCGAGCGCGACGCTCAGGACGCCCATCAGTTCGGCGTCGGCGTGGCTGAGGAAATCCAACAAGGGCAGCCAGCGATTATTGGCCGAGTCGAAGCGATAGGCACCGCCAACATCGGTGCGGGCATAGAGCAGGTCTTTTTCCCTGGGGTGGAAAACAAAGCCCGGAATGAAGCCGCCACCACCGAACGGAATGGTCTGCCAATTGTAGGTAACGGCTTTCGGCGCCTGAACGGGCGCTGCGTTCGCCGAAGATGCAGCCGCCGCGGCCACACCGATGAGCAATGACCGGCGGTCGAACCCTGTAATCATATCTGCCTCCCCACGCTTTTTCGTATGGGCGTTTGTCCGCCCTTAAGCGTGAGGATAACCAGAATGTCAGCGCTGTCAATCGCGTGAGGCGATCAGTGCAGCGATGCCTTTATCGAGGGTTTCCAGCGACTTGGCGAAGCACAGGCGCAGGACACGAAGGTCGCGGTCGCTGTCGCAAAACGCCGCCAGCGGAATGGTCGCCAGGCCGTGATGCCGGACCAGATCGAAGGCAAAGTCGATGCCGGATTTGGCGAGGCCGGGCCGGTCGATGCCCGACGCTGGCAGGTCGATATTGACGAAATAGGTGCCGTCGGCGGGCTGAACGGCAAAGCCTGCGGCGGTCAGGCGGTCGGTCAGATAGGTGCGCTGCCCGGTCAGTTCGTTCAACGCCGCCTCGAACCGCGCCGCCGGTAGCCCAAGCCCGAAGGCGACGGCGTGCTGCAACGCCGGCGGGGTCGAGAAGGTAATGAACTGATGGGCGCGGCCGATCTGTTCGATCAGGGCTTCCGGTCCGCAGACAAAGCCGACTTTCCAGCCCGTGAGCGAGAATATCTTGCCGGCCGAGCCGATCTTGAGGCTGCGTTTTGCCAAACCCGGCAGGTGAAGGACGCTCAGATGATCGCGGCCGAAGACGATCTGTTCCCACACCTCGTCGCTAACCAGATAGCTGTCGAAACGCTCGCAATAGCGCTCCAGAAGCTCCAGCTCGGCGTGGGTCAGGGCATGCGTGGTCGGATTGTTCGGCGTGGTGATCAGGACCAGACGCGTCTTCTCACTGAACACGGCGGCCAGATCGGCATCATCAAAGGTCCAATACGGCGGTTGAAGCTGGACGATGCGCGGTACCCCGCCCGCCGCGCGGATCAGCGGCAGATAAGCGTCGTACATCGGCTCGAACACCACCACTTCGTCACCGGGCGAGACCAGCGAAACAATGGCGGCGCACAAGGCTTCGGTAGCGCCCGACGTGACGATGATCTCACGATCCGGATCGAGCGTAATGCCCTGGCGGGATTGGTAAAAATCGGCCACCGCTTTGCGCAGGACAGGCAGGCCGCGCATCGGCGCGTACTGGTTGGACTGGTCCATCAGGGCGCGGGCCGCTGCCTCACGCACCTCAGGAAAGCCGTCTGTTTCCGGAAAGCCCTGGCCGAGATTGACCGCGCCGCGCGTCCGCGCTTCGTGCGACATAATCTCGAAAATGCTGGTTTTCAGGCGGGCGAAGACAGGGTTCATAGTGGCTTTGCTTAGCCGTTCCGGGCTGTCGCCTCAAGCCACCACGCGCAGGCGGTCCTCGGCGTCCTTGAGCACCTCCGGGCGCAGCCACGGGCCAATATGGTGCGCTTCAGGCACCAGATGCCGCGCCTTCAGCCACGCCTGCACCTCCGCCAGGGCCGCCAGCCGGTCGTCGCCCAGGCCAAGCTCCGCACCTTCGGCAATGAGGTCACCGTAGGCCTCAGCCGCATCGCCTTCCTCGACGTGGCTTTCCAGCGCCACCTGATGGCGGGCTTCCTTGGGAAAGGTCGCCGCCCAGCGCGCCGCCTCGACCAGCAGGGCGGTGATGCGCGTCACCACGTCTTCATGGGCGTCGAGCAGGGCGTGGTCGACAGTGAGCGTGCGCAATTCGACCAGGCCGGACAGCCTGGAATCGCGGCGGATATCGGCGGCGCTGAAGCGATGCACTTCGGTGAGATGGGCCGAGCGCGCCAGCTCGATGCCCTTGGCGCCGAACAACAGCGCGACATCGGTGTGGCCGCTCAGCAGGGCCTCGATCTCGCGGCGGGCGATGTCGCCGAACGGCACGGTCGGATGATCGGCCGCCACCGGCACGAACTCGATGTCGGCCTGAGTGACGCCGCCGCTTTTCAGAATGGTTTCCCAGGCGCGCAGGGCCCGCACCTGAGCCGGGGAAAAGCTGCCGGCCTCGCGCGGCAGGGACAGGCGGTGTCCAGCCAGGTCAGAGAGCCGGCGGACGCCCTGCCGGCCGCGCGTCACGACGCTGACCGAATGCCAGGTGCGGCCGACCGCCAGCAGGCGCGACTGCCCGTTCTGACCGTGGGCCCAAAGCGCCGTGGCCGCGTCGGCTTCGCGGATCAGGTTGGGCAGGCTGTGGTCGAGATAGCTGTGCCGGATCGAGGCGGCGGCGCTTTCGCGCACCGACACCAGGCCGATGTTTTCGCGGCGGAACTCGCGCTGGAAAACGCCGCGGTTGGCCAGCAGGCCCAGCGCCGTCAGGGTCGGGCAGCGGGCATACCAGATCAACGGCACGGGACCGCTGGAAGTGGGGAATTCGGGGGATTGGGGACGGAAGATCGCCATGGGCACGTCTCCTGAAAAAGGAAAAAAGACGTAGCCGGCGTGGCGTTAGGTCAGGAAAGCGACAAAACCATACAACTATGGTGTAGATTTGTCGCGCCAGAAATGCTCGGGGCTTCGGTGAGAAAAATTCACCTCACATCTTGGTGACGCGTTATCGCTGGGCGCACGTTTTATCCAAAAACCGCGTCGCGCTTTTTTGGGAATGCGCTAGTTCTTCCAGACGTAGGACTTCTGTTCCGGCTTGATCTTCGAAGCGCCGGACGCGCCCAGCATGCGGGCAATGCGCAGCAGCAGTTTCTGGTCGTCAAACGGCTTGGCGACATAGTCCTTGGCGCCCAGCGACATGGCCATCTTGATGTCGCCCATCGCCTGGCGCGCCGTCAGCATGAGGACCGGAATATCGCGCCATTTTCCGTTTTCCTGCATGGCCTGCAA
Organism: Pseudomonadota bacterium; assembly: GCA_048497915.1. Classification (GTDB taxonomy): domain Bacteria; phylum Pseudomonadota; class Alphaproteobacteria; order Caulobacterales; family Caulobacteraceae; genus Asticcacaulis. Next base: position 35,550 of record JBEHYZ010000027.1, on the reverse strand, counting down.
CACAGCGAACCCATCGCGTCCCGGCAGGCCGATATCAAGCAGCACGCCGTGTGGCTTGAAGCCCGCCAGCATGTTGAAGGCCTGCTCGGAATCTTTGGCCTTGCAGGTGGCGTAGCCAGCCAGACCCAGGCGGATCACCAGCAGTTCGGCAATATCGGGATTATCCTCGACGATGAGGATGCGGGTGCGGTTGGCAGTGCTCACAGGGTCGACTCCATGGGCTGGGGCGGGGTTTTCAGTTCGAGCCAGTTGGCGACACAGGCCGAAAGCGTGGTCGGATTGACCGGCTTGGTGAGGAAATCGTTCATGCCCGCGGCCAGGCAGGCCTGGCGGCGGCTGGTGCCGCCTGCGGTCAAGGCGACAATCGGCGTCGCCATATTGGGCGCGCAGCTGGCGCGGATGCCCTTGGCGGCCAGGAATCCGTCCATGACCGGCATGTTCAGATCCATGAAAATCAGGTCATAAGGCGTTTCCAGACAGGCGCGGATGGCCTCGGCGCCATCACGTGCGGTATCGACACTGTGGCCATCCGGCGCCAGCAGGCCGGTCATCAGGTCGCGGATGGCTTCCTGGTCGTCAACAACGAGAATATGGCCGGTCAGGTGCGGTGTCTCATCGGTGACATCTTCATCCGTGGCGCTGCGCACCGGAATGTCGAAGCTGAATTCCGAGCCTTTGCCAAGCGTGCTGGAGACACCGATATGGCCGCCCATCAGTTCGACCAGTTGCTTGCAGATCAACAGACCCAGGCCGGTGCCGCCAGCATTGCTTTCGATGGTGCGGTCGACCTGCGAGAAGCGCTTGAACAGATTCTGCTGGCCTTCGGGTGAAATGCCGACGCCGGTGTCGCGCACCGACACGTGCAAGCTGTCGCCGTGCTCGTGGCTCTGCATGGCCAGGCTGAGCGTGACCGAACCTTCCGAGGTGAACTTGATGGCGTTGCCGGTCAGGTTAAGCAGAATCTGGCGCAGGCGCACCTCATCGACCATCAGGGCGGGCGGCAGGTCGTCGACGCCTTCGAGGAAAAGTTTCAGGCCTTTGCTTCTGGCCTGGAAGCCCAGCAATTCGATGATATCCCGCGCCAGTTCGCCGACGTCGGCCGCAGCGAGATCAAGTTCGAGCTGGTCGGCCTCGAGCTTCGAGTGATCGAGGATGTCGTTGATCAGGCTGAGCAGCCCCTGCCCTGCCGTGTAGATGCGCTGGCTGTGGCTGCGCAAGGCTTCGTCGCCGTCAAGCAGGTCGCGCAACAGACCGGAGAAACCGATGATGCTGGTCAGCGGCGTGCGCAGTTCGTGGCTCATGGTGGCGAGGAATTGCGCCTTGGCCTCGGCGGCGGCATTGGCCTCAAGGCTGGCCTTCGCCAGGGCCTCCTCGAAGGCCTTCTGGTCGGAGATGTCGCGCACCACGTCCTGGAAGGCGACGACGCGTGTGCCCGAGGCATCAAAGATCAGGGTCGGGTGGGCTTCGGCCCAGATGTATTCGCCGCTCTTGTGCCGGGCGCGATACTGGATGCGCGGCGAGTCATCCCAATCCTTGCCGGTGACATAGGCGTGGTAAGCGGCCTGGGTCGCCGGGTAGTCTTCGGGGTGAATGATGCGGCGAACATTGCCGCCGATCAGTTCCGCCGGATCGTAGCCAAGGACCTTGGTCAGGGCCGGCGACATATATTCAATTTTTCCGGAAAGATCAAATACGGTGATAATATCGTTGGAATGGTCGGCCAGCAGGCGGTAGCGGGCTTCGCTGGATTCGAGGTTTTCATTGGCCTCGGTCATCTCGGTAACGTCGTGAATGACACCGAACAGACTGGTTACGACGCCGCGCGGGTCACGCTCACAAATTCCGGAAACCTGCACATGGCGCACTTCACCGGTGTCCTGGCGCCGCATGCGTTTGGCGTAGGTGAAGGGCTCTCCGGTGGCGATGGCGTTATGGAGAATGACGCCGATGCTTTCCCGGTCGTCTTCATGGTACAATGCCGAAGACTGGCCGAAACGCGGCACATAGATCGACGGATCGCAGCCGATGATGTTGTAGATTTCCGGGGACCAGTAGGATTCGCTGGTGGTCAGGTCGACTCGCCAGTGGCCGACATGGGCCAAACGCTCCGCCAGTTGCAGGAACTCGTTGCTCTTTGTCAGTTCCTTTTGGGCCTTGAGCAGCTGCCGTTCGTGCTCGCGGCGGTCCTGGGCCGGGAACAGGGCGAAGTGGAACTGATCGCTGACCTTGTCATGATTGGCATTGAGCAGGATGGCGGTCGCAGCCCCGCCCTGGTTGTCCGACACCTGCAGGTCGAGGACGACCTCGCGCGCCTGACCGCCGAGATCGAGGCGCGGCAGAACCTGGGCGTTGAAAATGAAGCGCGAGGCGCGGGTCAGGAACTGTTGAAACGGACGCAGATCCAACGGCTCGTCCGGCGGGTGGCCGATCATGTCGAGGAAAAACTGGTTGGCGCGCATCACCATGCACTGGGCGTCGCAGACCACCAGACCACACGGCACCAGGTCGAAAAGCCCCTTTTCCAGGGGTTCGGGCGAGACCCCGTCATCCATGACCTGCTTCCGCGCCACTTCGTTGTCCCTTACGCTGCCGCGCGGGCGCGGCTACGCAGGTAGTCGTGAATGGCGTCACCCACCAGACCGGGATGGCTGAGCTGCGGATAGTGGCCGTGGGTATCGAGCACCTTCAGCACGCTGCCCGGAATTCTGGCCTGCATGTAGTCGCCGACTTCGAGCGGCGCGACGATGTCGTCCCGGCACTGCATGATCAGGGTCGGCACGCTCAGGCCGCCAAGGTCGGCGCGATGGTCGGACAGGAACACGGAACAGGCGAAATGGTGCAGGATCTTCGGGTCGTTGCGCACGAAGAAACTTTCCAGCTCGGCCACCAAGTCCGGACGATCGGGATTGGCCATAACCATCGGCGCCAGATTGGCCGACCAGCCGGCGGGATTGATCTCCAGGAAGGCCAGCAGATCGTCGATGTCCTCCCGCGAGAAGCCGCCGACATAGCCGTCCTGATTGACGTAGCACGGCGACGGGCCCAGCAGCATGAGGTGGCTGAACAGCTCCGGACGGCGCTTGGCGGCCAGGACCGCCATCATGCAGCCAGCGCTGTGGGCGACGACGTCGACGCCGGTCAGGTCCAGAGCGTCGCAGATTTCGAGCAGATCGTCGGCATAGCCTTCGAAATGGGCGTACTTGCGCTTGTCGTACAGCCTGAGGTCCGAACGGCCCGAACCTATATGGTCGTAGAGCACGACCTTGTGGCTGTCATCGAAGGTCGGGGCGATGTAGCGCCACATGGTCTGGTCGGTGCCGAAGCCGTGGAGGAACAGCATCGGTTTTGTGCCGTTACCGTGGATCGTAACGGCGTTTCTTTGCATGACGGAAGCGGCGGAAGCCATGGCGACCCTCTTAACTCAGGATGAAACCTGGGCGCGAGCTTAGGCCGGGATGGTTAGAAACCGCTTAAAAATTGCACCGTTGTCGCCACGTTTCAGCGGATCAGTAGCCGGTGCGCTTCGACAAGGCGTCGCGTTTGGCGCGGAAATTTTCACGCAGGGATTCCACTTCCGCCGTTTCGGTGGCGTAGAGCAGGTACTCGCGCACCTGTTCGAGATGGTGCCGCATGGCGGCGCGGGCCTCGACCGGATCGCGAGCGCGAATGGCCTCCAGAATGCGCTTGTGCTCTTCCAGGCGGGCCGGCCGGCCGCCACCATGCGAGCGCGTCATGATCTCGCGTGTCAGCGGCGAACGCATGCGCAAGGCCCAAAGGTTCTCGACCGTATCGATCAGGGCGCCATTGTCGGTGATGCCGGCGAGATACTGGTGGAACGCCTGGTCGGCGACTTCGCTTTCCAGCAGGTCGTCGGACTGCATGCGCTCGACAAAGCCTTCCAGCGCCGCGACATCCTCGTCGGATGCGGCGGCCGCGGCAACTGCCGTCGTCTCGCCCTCGATGATAATGCGCGCCTCGATCAGCTCAAAGGCGCCGACATCGAGATCCGGATCGGCCTCGCCGTCCGTTTCGCTGGCGGCCGCCTTGGTCTGGATGACGTAGATGCCCGAGCCATGGCGGATTTCGACCAGGCCGAAGATTTCCAGCGCGATCATGGCTTCGCGAATGGTCGGCCGGCTGACGCCGAAGGTTTCGGCCAGTTCACGTTCGGCCGGCAGCTTTTCGCCCGTGGCGTAGGTCCCCTTGCGGATGGCTTCCGCCAGTTCGTCGGCGACGCGCCGGTACAGCCGGGCAGATTTGTTGGGCGGAGGGCTCATGAGGCAGGCGTTCATCCGTCGATAGCAAGACGGTCATGTTAAACGGCTGCCCCGGCATATGCAATAAGCCTCGTCAAATGCGTGACTTAGTTCAGACGCGCATCTTAATCCAAAAACCGCTGTACACTTTTTGGGATGCGCTCACGGCTTGCGCAGACGCTTGGCATTGGCGCGGGCGCGCTTGGAAAACGGCGCCATGGCGGTATTGCTCAAGCTAACCGCGCTCTGCTGGAGCTTGTGGTTCAGCCGGGCCTGACGCGCGGCCAGGGTCGACAGATTCGGGCTTGTGGCGACGCGCAGCATGTCGGGCATCAGGCCGAACATCTGCGTCGCCATCGGCAGGGCGACGGCCTGAGCCGATTCGGCGGCGGCCTCGACCTTCTCCTCGACCATGCGGCGCATTTCGCGGGCGTCCTTGTCGCTAAGCGGCAGTTTGGCGGTGGCCATGCGCTGGGTGCGGGTCGCGATGACCTCGGCCGAAGCCGTCATCATGGCCGCCGTCTTCATGGCCAGGCCGGCCCAGCCGGTCAGCGGACTGGTCTTCAATTTTCTGGATCTGCGCCGCTTTTTCATCGCGCCCTCCCTGGATGCCGGGAGCCTAAAAAGTGGCGCATAAAAAAGCCATCCGGAAGCGGACGGGTTCGGAGCATAGAGGGTTGATCGCAGGCAATCAGAAGGCGTACACCAGGCTTGCCTCTGAGGTTTTGCCATTCGATCCATATGTCGCAGGTCATGCAACCCCAGCCGATTAACTTGCTCGACACTGGACCTGAGCCCTATGTCCTTACCGGATGAAAGCTTTGAAACGCCGCCCAACGTTTCAGTGAGTTGTTTGATGGTGACGCTGCCGGTGCCGGAGCGCCTGGAGTCCGCCCGACAGGCGATCGCCGATTTCTGCCGTCAGACCGTGATTCGCAAACAGCTGGTGATCGTCGCCAATGGCGGCGAACGCAGCGTGCGCGACGCCCTGCGCGCCTATGTGACGGAGCTGAACCGGCCGGATATCCAGCTCGTCATGCCGACCGGCAGCCTCAATATCGGCCAATTGCGCAATGTCAGTCTCGAAACAGCGGCGCATCAACTGATCTGCCAGTGGGACGATGACAGCCGCTTCCATCCCGAACGGCTGGCCAAGCAAGCGTCCGTGCTGCTCGATAACGCGCTGGACGCCGTCTACCTGCAGGATGTCATGACCTGTTTTCCGGATGAGCGAACCATTGTCTGGAACAACTGGCGAAGCACGCCAACGCTTGGGCATCCCGGTACGCTGATGGCCCGGCGAGCGATACAGTTGCGCTACCCGATTCAGGCCGACGCCCTGAAACCAGGGGCGGATCGCGTGCTGGCCGAAGCCCTGATGGCGCGCGGCAAGACCGGCTTTGTCAGCGGCGCGCCCTATCTGCATGTACAGGTAAGTCACGCGGCCGAATCGCGAAGCCGCTATGAGCTGGCGGTCGCTCAGGCCGAGCTTGAACGGCGGGAGGCGCAGATTCGCAGCGAGCTTGAACTGTTTGACTTTCCGTTCGGCACCTCCGTTTGCGGCAACGAAGGCAAGGCGTTCAGGCTTTAAAGGCCCGGCGTATATTGCGTGCGGCCGTTGACATAGTTGGCCGTCTTGACCTGCTGGCGCATTTCGGGCGCGAACGAGATATGTACCCAGGTGCCTTCCTGGATGAGCTGGTCAAACTTGATGCCGGCCTGAACGATGGCGGCGCAGATTTGCAGCGGCGTTCCGAAACCGGGGCAAATGAAATCAACGGCGTAGCCCGTCATATGTGCGCTTTTGTCTGCGCCTCCGACTGCGGCGTTCAGCGCCGGGCTGCGGTAGCCGCTATCGACGTGGATCGGATTGCCGAGCAGGGTGCGGATGATGTCCATGTGCTGCGCGGTGTCGGTCAGGTTGGCCTTGATCTCCGGCGTCGGCGTGTTGTCGATGCCGCGGCGCGTCGCGGTCGAGGAGAAGGTCATTTCCGACAGGGTGAAATAACGGCTCAGGGCGTCGGCGGCCGCAGTAGCCGTGGCTCCGGCAACGGCTCCCGCGGCAGCGGCACCGGCGGCCGGAGCGGCGGCAATGATGGCCGGCCAGACGGTCTTGGCGCGCGCCAGCCAATTCTGGCGGTCATCAAGGCCGTTGGTGCCGCCGTTGATGATCTTGGTGATGCCGAGGATATCGTCGGCGTCGGCCTTGGTATTAAGGTTGTTGGTGGCCCAGAAGGCGGCCGACGCCAGGGCCGCGATCGTCGGCAATTCCAGCCCCTCCGGTTCGTTGACCAGGTCGATGGCGGTGATATCGGCATAGCGGGTATAGTTGGCCCGGCCGGTGATCATGATGAAACCGCGGCCGCGATATTTGTAGCCGTCGCCCGGGTTGACGTTGCCCAGGTCGGCGCGGTTGCCGTAGATGGCTTCTGCGATCGCCGCCGGTCCCTGAGCGACCAACGACTGGGCATTGGCCAGCGTGCCGACGCGCTTGGGGAAAACCTTGACGAGGGTCTCTGCCCGGTAGTTCAGGTTTTCGACCAGCGCCTTGAAGCCGGCGCTTTCGTGGGCGAGCTGGGCCAGGAAATGGGCGACGCGCAAAGGCGTCGTAATGCCCTTGGCCGTCATGGCCTGATCGAGCGCCGGGGCATAATCCGCCGCCCGCGCATCAGTGATGGCCGGAGCCAGTGCTTTCAAGGTCGCTGCCGTTACGGTCGCCATGGCGCAATGCCCCCTATCGCTTTTTAAGAATCCCGGGGACGATCGTTCGGGTCGATATTACGCAGGCTGTCGTCGCCTGACGGCTGCGCGGCAGCCGCCGAATTGGTCCCCGAACCTTGTCCTCCGCCCGGATTGTAGGGCAGCAGGGCGGGGCGATCATTATTCGGCGCAACCAGTGACGAAGCGATGGCGCTGAGGCTGCCCATATCCAGCGACTTGCCGCCCTTGCCGTCCGGCTTGAGCGTCGAGCGGACCATCATAAGCTTGCCCAGCACGTCGAACCAGAACGGCGCGCCGAGCGTCACGGCAAAGGCGGTCATGACCCAGCCCATGAACAGCGACAGGGTGCCGGCAGCATTGAACAGGGCGTTCTTGGCCGGGTCCTGGCCGCCGTCACGGTAGCTGTCGAGCGTGTCCTGCCACAGGGCCTTGGCCTTGCGCCACTCGTGACGCGCCCAACGGCCGAGATCGAAGGACTTTGCGGCGTTGTCGCTGACGGCGGCGCCGCTGGCGGCAGCGGCTTTCCGGCGGGCCTCGACGTGTTCCTGCCAGGCGACCTTCTGCTGGTTCTCGGTCTGGGCGACCGGCGGTTGCGGGAACAGGCGGTGCATGGCGCTGATCGTCTGCTTGTTCCAGCCAAGCGGCAGGCCGAGCTTTTCGAGCGGGTCGGTCGGGCTGGTGGCGCCCGGCACATCGGCGTTGGCGGCCGCCTTGAAGGCTTCTTTTGCGGAAATCGGGGCCGAACCGGGCGCGGTGACAACTTCGTCAGCGGCGGGCTTGGCGGCCTGCGAGGCGGTGTCGGCGGCCGGTTCAACGGCCGGAGCGGGTTCAGCCGCCGGCGGGGTCACAGGCGCAGGCGGCGCGGCCTCGATGACCACTTTCGGCGTCGCCAGCGTCGGGCCGACATTGGCCGACGGCAGGGCGGCGATGGCGTCCGGATTGGTGCGGTAGTAGTGCTCGGCTTCGGCTTCGACGGTCTTGCGCAGCGACGGGCTGCGCCACAGGCTGTCGGCGATGACCACCGTGTTGACGTTGAGCACGATACAGGCAATCAGGCTAATCCAGAACAGGATGGTCTGGGTTTCCAGACGATACCAGCCCGACACGCGATCCATGCTGGCGTTGAACCAGGTTTCCAGGAACTGCCGCGCCCGGTCGACGTCACCGCCGGAATTGTGGACAGCGAACTGCACCATCTTGGCCAGGCGGCGATTCTTCAGGTTGGCGGCGGCGGCGGCAATGTTGTCGAGGTTCAGCGCCCCGCCCTGGCCGTTGCTGTCGTCCAGCATGTCGAGCACGACATAGGCGAAATGCGCCGACGGAATGTAGGACGGCAGGTTGCGGCCCTGCCAGAAATTGCGCACGCCCGGAATGGCATAGCGGCCGCGATAGAGCGTCATGATCAGCGGGTGGTCGTAGAACGCCTTGAGCATGTCGTAGGCCGAGTGCTTGTTCTTGCCCTTCTCCGCCTTGATCGGCGGATGGTCGCACAGAAGCTCGGTCAGGCCTTTTTCGAGATTGCGGGCGCGGCGCTTGACAAAGCCTTCGAAGGCCTCCCGGCCGATGGTCGCCAGGGCGCTCATGAACAGATAGACGAAGACGAGCCCGGCGGCGACGTCAATCGACTCTGGCAAAAAGTTCATGTCCGTCCCCGTCCCTCAGGCCAACCGTTTTGGTCGGCCAGTGTGCGCACGCGCACGGGGAGTGTTAACAAATATTAACCACAATTCAACCGCCGGAGTGCGTTTCCTTACGCAATTTTGACGGCTGTGGCTTTTACGTTCGGGAAGGTTTGGGGGTACCGCGCGCCAGCCAGATGCCGCCCAGGACAAGCGCCGCGACGAGGGCGAATTTCAGCGTGAACCCTTCGCCAAGCCAAAGGATTCCAACAGCGGCGGTGATCACCGGCACCAGCAGCTGCGCCGCGCCGGCAGTGGCGACATTGAGCTTTGGCAGCACCGCGTACCAAATGACATAGCCCAGTCCCGAAGTGACGGCGCCTGACGCAATGGCCAGCCAAATTCCGTGGCTTGTGACGTGGGAATGGGGGAGAACCAGTAGCAACAAGGCCGCGAGAGGGGCGGCGCCGATGAAATTACGCGCGGTTCTCGGGACCGGATCCGTGGCGCCGCGCCCAAGCAGGGTATAGACGCCCCAGGCCGTGCCCGCCGCGATCATTAGGGCTGCCCCCAGCAAGGGTGGCGTGGTCAGGCCCGGCATCAGCAGGATGGCCAGCCCAGCCAGGGCGATCAGCAGCCCTGCGCCTTCGCGAAGGGTTGGGGGCGTGCCCTGAATGGCGGCCAGCACCGCCAGGGTGATCTGCACCGTCGAAAACAGGATCAGCGCACCGGTCGCCACGCCGAGCTGGACATAGGCCAAGGTAAAGGCCACGGCATAGGCGAGCAGGGCCAGGACGCCGGGCAAGTCCACGCGCTTCGGCAGCATGCGCGACGGCTCGCGGGCCATCAGCGCCGCCAGCACGATCGCACCCGACGCCAGCCGGATAGCGACAAACGGGGCGGCATCCATCCCCGGTTTGGCGAGCGCCATCTTGGTCAGCAGCGAATTGCCGGCGAAGGCCAGGATGGCCAAACTCGCCAGCACAAAGGTTTTCAAGCCATCCGACTTCATCCGGTAACGATCGCCTGATCCTTATCCGGATGGGCGCCGTTGCCCTTGAAGCCGTTGTTCTTCAGGCCAGTGACATCCTCGGCCTGGAGCGCGTGGCTAAAGTAATCCGGCACGTTCTTACCCCATTCCACGACGCAGTTCTTCAAGCTGATATTGTCGGCGTGGCGCAGCGAAATCCCGACCGTCGCATGGGTTTCGATGCCATCCATGGCCGTGGTCGGGCGGTTGTCATAGACGCCGCCCTGATACTTGGTCCAGCGGTCGAAAGTGACCTTCACATTGTCGAGCGTGACGTCGCGGATCCGGCTCTGGGCCGAGCCGTTGACGCGGATGCTGTTTTCCGCCTTGCCGGAAACGTTCTGCACCAGAATGTCGTGGATGGTGCCGATGGCGCCGCCCGGCGTGCGCGGAATGGCAGTGAAGGAGATGGCTTCGCCCCTGCCCCACCACGGCGCCGAGAAGTAGCGCGAGGTGAAGGTGATGTCGCGGAAGATGACGTTATAGACGCTGCCGGCGTCGCGCAGCTGGATGCACAGGCCGCGGCAGCCGTTCACCACCGTGCAGCGCTCGAACAGGATATCGTGAATGTCCTGGGTGGTTTCGGTGCCGATCTTGACGCCGGAATCCTGGGTTTCGAGCACGCAGTCGCGGACGGTAATGTTGCGCGACGGGCCGTAGTCGTCGTGGCCCTTGGTCGCCTTGATGACGATGGCGTCGTCACCGCAGACAATGTGGCAGTTGCGGATGTCGACGTCCTGGCAATGGTCCGGGTCGATGCCATCACAGTTGGGCACGTCGGGCGCGTTGTGGATCGAGATATGGTCGATCTTGACGCGCTGACAGCCGAGCAGATGGACCGTCCAGCTTGGCGCCTGTTTCAAGGTGATGTCGCGGATCGTCAGGTCCTTGCAGTTTTCCAGTACAACCAGCTTGGGGCGGAATTTCTTCGGCACCCACCATTCGCCGACATCGTCATAGCGTTCCATGAACTCCGGCGAGCGGCCATTGATGGTGCCGGTACCGCTGAGCGTCAGTTTATCGGCGCCGCTGGCGTGCAGGACGGCCTGCAAGGAAGCCGAGGCCGCCGTGCCGGTGCCGCTGTCGGCGGGTGTGCCATAGTCGTCCGGATTGACGCTGACCATGATTTCGGCGGTGCCTTCGAGGTGGAAATCGATGCCGCCTTTGAGCTCGACAGGCGACAGCAGATATGTCTTCCCGGTACGGAGCTTTACCTGGCCGCCGGCCTTCGCGGCCGCGTCGATGGCCTTCTGCACGGCCTGGGTGTCGAGCGTCTGGCCGTCGCCCTTCGCGCCGTAATCGTGGACGTCGAAGACTTTCGGTTTGGCATTCGCCTGACCGGCGGCCAGGCCTCCGGTGGCAATCAAGGCCAGGGATTGACGTCTGTTCAGCTTGCTCATTTCGACCGGTCTCCAAAGGATACGTCCCAGTCCTTTTCGCGTTTCGCCGTGCCGCCGGGACCGGTGACTTCGAGCGTGACGACGAATTGTCCGGGATCGGAATAGGTGTGCATCGGGTTCTGTTCGGTGGAGGTCTGGCCGTCGCCGAAGTCCCACTTCCAGGCCGTCGCGCCGGTCGATTCGTCCTTGAATGACACGATGCGGCGGTCGATGTCGACCAGCTTGAACGACCAGTCGGCGGCGATCGCTTTCTTGAACTTGGCCTCCAGTGGCATCAGCCTGAAGGCGCACAGTTCCGAAGCCTGGCCGTACATGGTGTGCTTGGGCGACAGGTTCCAAAAACCGCGCTTGCCGTTGGGGCCGTCCGAGTCGATGACCGCCCAGGCCAGGCCGATGATCTTGTCTTCGGTCAATTGCGACTCGACCGACTTTTCCGGACCGTCCGCCGAGGCGTAGTCGAACGGCGTGATCCAAAATTCGGCGACCAGCTTGCCCTTGCCGCCGGGCTTGAAGTCATAGTGATAGGCGATGTTCGAATAGGGCAGTCGCTTGATCCAGGCGGCCTGCGGGCCCCAGGCCATCGCCCAGTCCTTGTCGCCCGCCGGCGTGAAGATGTGGTAGTTCTGCGCCTGGTGGCCCTGGAAGTCGAACCAGGCATTGCGCGGCGCCATGAACCCGTAGGATGGCGGCGTGGGCTCAGGTGGCGGCGATGCTCCGGGTACGGACGGTTTCGGCGGAACCGGCTTCGCGTCGGGGTGGAAGCGGGCAATGAACGGCCCGCCAGAGCGGTCGCCGTCGACGGCGATTTCGAAGATATCGCCCTTCACGCCGGGGACATTGAAGTCCCAGTAGTCATCAGTCGCTTCATAGAGAAAATAGAGCCGGTTCAAGCCCTTGACCCAGGCGACCTTGACCTTGACGTCGAGGCTTTTCGGATCGGGCTTGGTGCCGGAGCCATTGTCGGCGGCCAGCTTGTCCGTGCCAATGACATAATCATCCGGAACCATGGCCCAATCGCTGGCGTCGCCGTCGATGCGCGGGATCTGGTCAGCGGGAAACTGGAAGACCTTGAAGGTCGTGTCGGGCCGGTCAAGCGCCAGGGCCGGGCCTGCCGTGCAGGCCAGAACCAGAGCCGCCGTGATCAAGGCGCGCGCCATGGGTGTTTCCTCTGTGCATATTGTTATTGGTGTTAATCGCGCGAAGTCGCCGGCGCCGTCGCGAGTCGTGTCAGAATACACAGGAAACACCGGTTTGCCGACTCCGGGCCAGGCGTTCATATCCGAAAACGACTGAACCGATATTTTCACAGATTGAAAGATTTCACCGTCGAAATTCCCGGCTGCGTCCCGCGCGACCTACGAAAATAAACCTTTGCAATTGTCCGTGTTTTTCGCGTTCAGCGTCTTTTCGGCGCGCGTGAGTTTGATACTCTCTTACCCCAGACGCCACGACAGAGACGCCCCGATGCGGCCATGCGTTCATGTGAACAAGGGAGAGGAATTATGCTGTTTTCGAGACGCACCCTGCTGGGCGCCGGCGCCGCCACAGCGCTGACCGCCGCCGCGCCCGCCTTAGCCAAGCCCGCGCCGAAGCGCTTCGAGGCAACGTGGCAGTCGCTGGCCGCCAACTATCAGGCGCCAGACTGGTTCCGCGATGTCAAGTTCGGCATCTGGGCGCACTGGGGTCCGCAAGGCGTCGGCCAGGCCGGGGACTGGTATGCGCGCAAAATGTACATCCAGGGCGATCCCTATTACGACCGTCACCTGAAGGATTACGGCCATCCGTCGAAGACCGGCTATATCGACATGATCGGCAAGTGGACAGCCGACAAATGGCAACCGGATCAACTGCTTGACCTGTACCAGAAGGCGGGCGCGAAATACTTCATGTGCCTGGCCGGGCACCACGACAACTTCGACACCTTCGCCTCGAAGCACCACGAATGGAACGCCACGCGCCTCGGGCCGAAGAAGGACGTCGTCGGCGAGTGGGCCAAGCGGGTGCGTGAGCGCAAGATGCCGTTCGGCGTGTCCAATCACGTCAGCCATGCCTGGCACTGGTTCCAGCCCGCCTATGGTTACGACCAGGAAGGCCCGCTGAAAGGCGTGCGCTATGACGCCTACAACCTGACCAAGGCCGACGGCAAGGGCAAGGACTGGGACGGCCTGGACCCGCAGGTGCTGTACACCGGCCGCAACATGGTCATGCCGGACGGCATCGACAGCGTGACCGCCGCCAAGGACTGGCACCTGAAGAACGACCGCGTCTGGACCGAGGACGCGCCGGCCATGAACCCGGCCTTCACCGCCAGCTGGAAGGCGCGGGCGCTCGACCTGATCGACACCTACAAGCCGGACCTGCTCTATTATGACAACGTCAAGAGTCTGCCACTGGGCCAGGCGGGGCTCGACGTCACCGCCCATTACTACAATGAATCGATGAAGTGGCACAAAGGCGCGCTGGAAGTGGTGGCGACCTGCAAGCAGCTGCCGCCGGAACTGGCGCACGCCACGGTCGACGATGTCGAGCGCGGCTTCATGACCGATATCGCCGAGCGGCCGTGGCAGACCGACACCTGCATCGGCGACTGGTTCTACGACAAGAACATCTTCGCCGAACACCGCTACAAGACGGCGCAGTCGGTCATCCATCGCCTGGCCGATGTCGTGTCGAAGAACGGCACCCTGATGCTGAACATCCCGATGCGGCCGGACGGCACGATCGATGAGGACGAGCACGCCATCCTGACCGAGATCGGCGAGTGGATCGCCATCAACGGCGAGGCGATCTATTCGACGCGGCCGTGGCGGGTCTATGGCGAAGGCCCGACCAAGCCCGAGGCCGGCATGATGAACGAAAAGAACGCCAAGCCGTTTACGGCTCAGGACGTGCGCTACACGACCAACGGCAAGACGCTCTATGCCATCGTGCTGGGCATCCCGGAGGACCGAACCGTCCGCCTGAGCGAAGCCGGCAAGGAAAAGGTCGCCCGCGTCACCCTGCTCGGCGAAGCGACACCGCTGGCGTTCCGTCAGGAGGCCGGCGCGCTGGTCGTTAGCCTGCCGTCCACGATCCGCAGCCGGAACGCCCTGGCGCTCAAGCTGGTCACCAGTTGAACAGGGTGCCGTCGGCCAGGCGATTGACCGGCAGGTAGGCGCGGACATAGGGCCATTTGGCGGCCTCCGCTTCGTCGATATCGACGCCGAGGCCGGGCGCGTCCGAGATGTGCAGGTAGCCGTCGTGGAAGCCGTAGCCGTGCGAGAAGACGGTTTCGGCTTCCGGGCCGTGCGGCATCAGCTCCTGGATGCCGAAATTGGGGATCGACAGGCCGAAATGGATAGCCGCGGCCATGGTCACCGGAGATAAATCAGTGGCGCCGTGACAGCCGGTGCGCACCCCGAAGACATCGGCAAAGGCGGCGATGCGGCGCAGGTGGGTGATGCCGCCGGCGTGGACCACTGTGGCCCGAACATAGTCGATCAGCTGGTTCTGAATCAGGTCGTTGCAGTCCCAGATCGAGCTGAAAATCTCGCCGACCGCCAGGGGCGTGGTTGTGTGCTGACGGATCAGGCGGAAATTGTCCTGGTTCTCGGCGACCACGGCGTCCTCCAGCCAGAACGGCCGGTAGGGTTCGAGGTCGCGCCCCAGCCGCCCGGCCTCGATGGGCGTCAGGCGGTGGTGGACGTCGTGCAGCAGATGGACATTGTCGCCCAGCGCGTCGCGGGCGGCGGCAAACAGTTCCGGCACCACCTTCATATAGGCGGCGGTATCCCACAAGTGCTCGCTGGGCAGGTCGCCGTCGGCGGGCTCATAGGCGCGGTCGTCCTTGGCCACGCCGTAAGTGGCAGCCAGGCCTGGCACGCCGCATTGCAGGCGCACGGCCTTGAAGCCCTGGTCGATGTGATGTTTGGCGTCGGCGATAGCGTCGGCGATGGTCTTGCCGTTGGCGTGGCCATAAGCCATCAGGCCGGTACGGCAGGCGCCGCCGAGCAGCTGATACAGGGGCAGGTTGGCGAACTTGCCCTTGATGTCCCACAGCGCCATGTCGACCGCAGCGATCGCGGTCATGGTCACCGGGCCGCGCCGCCAGTAGGCGCCGCGATACAGGAACTGCCAGATGTCTTCGATCTGATGGGCGTCACGGCCGATCAGGCAGGGAAGAACGTGGTCTTCGAGGTAGCTGACCACCGCCTTTTCGCGGCCGTTGAGCGTGGCGTCGCCCAGGCCGTAGACGCCGTCCTCGGTCATGATCTTCAGGGTGACGAAGTTGCGGCCGGGGCTGCACACGATCAGCTTGGCAGAAACGATGCGCGAGGCGCGCGCCGGAACGGCCCGGGGAGCGGCAGCGACGGAGCTGTTGGGGGTAGTCTGGTCCATGGATACGCTTGTCGTTACTGGTATTTATAGAGGGTGAGCTTCTGGATGCCGAAGCCGCTCGATGCGGGAATGCGCAGGTGGCGGCCCTGGTGGATCTCGTCGCCGTTGAGCCAGCGGCCGGGCTTCCAGACGCCGTTGACGTATTTGCCTTCGACAACCTGCTCCATGCCGACGGTCATCTTGCCGTCGACATCCTCGAAGGTGACAGTGATCCCCTGCCCCGCGACGATGAAGCTGTCGGCTCCGGTCTGGATGATCAGGCCGCCGTTATTGGCGACGGTCTGCTGGTCCTTGGCAACGAACTGTTCGACAAAGTTGACGGTGAAGCGGTAGCCGCCCAGCACAAAGGTCTGCGGGCTTTCGTCAACAATGCCGTCATAGGAGATGCGCGGACGGAAGCCGCGCATCCGGCCGGTGCCCTGAGCGGCCAGGATCTCCGGAGTCAGTTGTTTCAGCACGTCATAGGCCTGGGTCAGGTTGGTGCTGTTGGCCGGCGTCAGCTTGTCGATGGCGAAGGGCGAGAAGCTTATCCCATCCAGCTGGCCGAAGCTGTAGAAAGCGTTGGCGCCGGCGTCGGGGCGGCCGGCCTGGTTGGACTCCGGCGAGAGGAACGGATTGTCCGGGCGCTTGAACTTGTCGGCCCACTCGGCCCAGTTCGGGAAATACATGTCGATGGCGATCAAGTCGATGTCCGGCCCACCCGCCTTCCAGACGTCGAACAGGTGCGGCAGCGGTCCGGCGCTCGGGTATTGACCCGGGGCGCGGCCCGGCCGGTTGAGCGCGACATTGACGAACATCGGCAGCGCGTAGGCCGCCTTGCCCGCCTTGGTCAGCTCATTGGCGAAGCGGGCGAAATACCAGGCCTGGAAGACCTCCTGCGCCTCGATGGTGGTGCCGAAGACCTCGGCCCAGGTGCCGGCATTCTTCATGCCATTGGCTTCCCACAGTGAACGGACATACGGGTGCAGGCCGTCCTTGTGTGCCTTCAGGTAGGCGATCAGCTCCGGCGGCACCGGGCCGTTGAACGCGGCCTGGGCCTGCGGGCTGCAGTCACGGACCACCGGCAGCATGCCGATCTCGTTCTCGACCTGCACCATGATGACGGTGTGCAGGGTGTCGGTTTGCTTGAGGTGGGCCATTAGGGCGGCAAAGGCGGTGGAGTCCGCCTTCAGGGTGTCGGGATCGAAGGGCGACAGGATGTCCTGTGGCCTGCCCTTGTCGTCCTGGGCCTTCGCATAGGTGGCGTAGTCGCGCTTGACGAAGGGCGGCACGTAGGTCGACATCGAATTCTTCCAGGCGCCAAACCACAGCAGCACGATGCGCATGTTGTTCTGGCGGGCCTGCTTGATCATGCCGTCAACGACGGTGAAATCGTATTTGCCCTGGGTGGGTTCGATCTGGTCCCATTCGACCGGGGCAATGATGGTGTTGAGTCCGACGGACTTCAAAGTCGGCCACGTCGTGGCCAGGTAGTCGAGGCTGGAGGCGCTGGAATTGCTCAGTTCGCCGCCGAAGACGAGGAACGGCTTGTCGTCGACGATCAGCTGTCTGGTCGTGCCCTTGGGCGCGAGATGCGGGATATCGGCGGCCATCGCCGGCGCGGCCAGAGAAGCACCAAGACCAAGACAAAGAGCCAGTTGTTTCAAGTGAAGCGCCATTTCTGACCCTTTGCGGGGAAAAAGGGTGGTGCGCTGGTCGACGCACCACCACAGAGGAGGAAAAGGGAAAGCAAACCCGTTGTGAGCGGGCGGTACAACCTGGCGGGATGCAAGGAGAGCGCCTCAAGTTTGAGGCTAAGAAACACCCCGCCAGGAACTCATCAGAACTTGCCGCGAACCCCGATCGACCAGGTGGTCCCGGCCTTGTACCAGTAGTTCGGTGCGCCATCGAACTGGAAGTTCTGTGTCTGGGTGGCATCGCCCAGGTTGGTGCCGTTGAGCGTGACTTCGACATCGCGGCCGAGGCCGAAGGCCTGCTTCAGGTTGATGCTGGCCGACAGGTCGATCTGCTCATAGCTCTCGTTGGTCAGTACCGCCGCCGTGATGCCTTGCTGGTTGTTCAGCGTGGCCTGCGAGCCGTCACGATAGGTGTCCGAGATACGGATCGAGTAACCGCCCTTTTCGTAGAACGCGGTGAAGTTCCGCGTCGACTTCGGCACGTTGAGAGCAATGGCAGGCGCCGCGCCGGTGCCCTTCTGGGTGATGTAGGTGTAGTTGGTGCTGTAGCCGAAGCCATCCAACGCCGGGAACCATTGACCGAGCGGCTGCACCCAGGCGAATTCCAGACCGTTGATCTTCAGCTCGCCGTCCGCATTGAACGGCTGGCTGATATTGACGTTCTGGCTGTTGATCGCCGCCGTGTTGGTCGCCAGACAGCCGCACCGCCCCAGAATGGCCGCCTGTTGCGACGGGTTCAGGGTGTCATAGGTGACGCCGTACTGAGCCAGGAACGAGAACGGATAGAGGGTGTTCTTGTTCAGGGTGAAGCCGGTGATCTTCTTGTTGAAGGCGGTCAGGGCGACATAGCCTTCCTTGCCCGTGTAATATTCCAGGCCGACATCGATGTTCTTCGACAGGTAAGGCGTCAGGTCCGGATTACCCAGGCTGCCGTTGAAGGCGGAGATGTCACCGAAGCCCAGGCCCGGCAGCAGGCTGGACGGGTTGGGACGGGTCATGGTCCGGGAGATAGCGAACCGGCCGATGACGTCGTCGGTGATGTTGTAGGCGAAGTTGGCCGACGGCAGGTAGTTCTTGTAGGTCACAACATTATAGCTGAAGGCGATGATGTTGGGATAGCACGAGCCGTCACGCGGATTGCCGGTACCCGGGCAGGCCGCAGGCAACGGACCGGCGCCATCGGGGTCCTGGCTGTTGCGCGGATCGGGGATCGAATTCTGGCCACCGATGGTCTGTTCCGTCGACACGGCGCGAACACCGAAATCATAACGGAAGCGATGACCGTCAAGCGCCGTATCGCCGTTGAACTGGATGTAGGCGCCGGTGACGACTTCACGCAGGAACGAGCGCGGCGAGCTGATGTTCGAGCTGCCGGCGATCGGTGCACTGGCCAGGAACTGATTGTACTTGGAGTCGGCGGCGAACTTGTCCCAGTTGATGTTGACATAGCCGAACGGCCCCGGAACGAGGTAGCTGGCCAAGGCCGACTGCGGGATCAGCGAACCGGCATAGGCCAGTGCGGGCGAACCCGAAGACGCGCCGGTACCGAGCGCCGGATAGGACGGATAGCCCGCCGTGATCGCTGCCGCCGTGTTGGTGATGACTTCGCCCTTACAGGCCGGTTGGGTGTTCGGCGCGAACAGCTGGACGTTCGGGTTATTGCCGCACACCGCGTTCTGCCAGAACTGCGAGTTGTCGTAAGGCGTGATCTTGCGCGAGGTGTCGTCGTAGGCCAGGCCGAACTGGACGTTGAAGGTCGGCGTGCCCCACTTCAGGTCGGTATGCAGACCGCGGGTCTGGGTCTGGCGGGCTTCCGACTGGATGTTCACGCGGCCGCCGTTCCAGCCGAAATTGGCCGGGTTGTTCAGGTCGACGCTCGACTTGAAGGTCGGCATGCCATCCGTATTGGTGTAGGTCGCCGTCACGCCCGAGCTGGCCGGAGTGATGAGCAGGACCGTCGGTGAGTCACGGCGGAACTGGCTGATGGTGTAGTTGGCGTCGCCGGTCCACTTCAGGTTATCGCGAATCTGCCAGGAGAAGCCTGGGTTAACCGAAGCGAACTTGTTCTTCTCGATGAACGGGCGGTATTCCAGGAAGAACTGGGCGTTGGCGAAGGTAGCCTGGGTAACGACGCAGCCGTTGGTGCAGTCGGAACGGTCGACCTTCATGTTGAGCGGAATGGCCGAGCCGCTGCGGCCGACGAAGTTGATGTCGGTGCGCTGCTGGTCGTTATCCTTCTGGGCGACCATGGTGTCGAGGTAGAAACGCAGATCCTCGGACGGACGGTATTCGAAGCCGAGGATATAGCTGGTCCGGTTGCGCGTGCCGTAATAGTGCATCGGACGGCCGAGGCGCGGGATGATGGCGTTGTCGATCGCGTCGATGGTCAGGCCCGGGTTGAGCGACAGCAGGAGCGCCTGGTCGATGGTGGCGCCCGTGATCAGGCCATTGCCGGCATTGGCCGGGACGTTGGCCGGAATGGACCAGTTGCCGCCGCCGGTATTGTTGCGGGTCGAGGCCGGGTTCATGGCGGCGTTCAGATTGGCATTGGTCCAGCCGACCGATTCAAAGCCCTGGGCGTTGATGACGTTGTGCTGATAGGCGACACCAGCCAGGACGCCGAACTGGTTGCCGAACTTCTTCGAGAACATCAGCGAGCCCTTGTAGCCGCCGCTGTCCGCGAGGTTGTTCTTGTTGCCTTCGAACGAGTACTGCAGGCGATCGCCCTTGACGTCGAACGGACGGGCCTGGCGCATGTTGACGTTACCGGCGGCGCCGCCTTCGAGCTGGCTGGCCGAGGCCGACTTGGTGACGGTCAGCGAGGTGAACAGTTCCGGCGGGAACATGTCCAGGTCGACTTCGCGGTTGGTGTTGCTGGTGTTAACGTCGCCGGTCGAGGCGATGGCGACGGCGGCGCCGTTCAACAGGACACGGGTGAAGCTCGATCCCAGGCCGCGGACGGCGATGGTCGTGCCTTCACCAGTGATTTCGCGGGCGATGGTGATGCCGGGGATGCGGTTGAACGATTCGGCCAAGTTGGTGTCCGGAAACTTACCCATGTCTTCGGAGTAGATGGCGTCCTCGAAGCCGGTGGCGCGCTTCTTGGCGATGGCGGAGCTTTGCAGACTGCCCCGGTAGCCGGAGACGACGATGACCGTTTCGTCATTGGCGGCGGCGACGGGCGGCGTCGCGGTCTGGGCCTGGGCACCGGCGGCATAAAGGCCGGCCAGGAACGTCGCGCCGAGGAGCGTGCTTCTGAGAATCCGGGCGCGGTTCGGTTGTGGTTTCATCTTGGTGTTCCTCTCTGTCGACAGTCTGTTTTTGTTGGGCGCTGTCTGAAACAAAAGCGCCGGAATGATAGCGCTCACATATTATGGTTATGTCGTCTGACACGGACTGTCAATTAGGTCTGACCAACGATCGTTACAATGTGACGTTTATGTCACCCAACGGTCACTTGTCCGGCCCGTCACACCCCTTAAGAGGCGCCCGTCCACGGCAAAACGCAAGAGCATTTTCTATTTATATTTCAGATAGATATGTATTTTGCAGTGGCGAACAAGTATTGCTGCATGCGCTGCCCAGGGCTTGTCGACCATACACCACAAACGTGAACAGGACATACATCCGAAGCTTAGCGTGACCAGACCAATGTGTTTCGGACATCTGCCGGAGAAACAGGCAGCTTTTCGCAAGAAGAGCGTACCCCGCCTGAATAGTTTGCAATAATTCGCGAATGGCGTGTTGCCGAAGCTTCGCCAATAGACAAGAGCGCGCCTGGAAAGATCAGGCGCGCTCCGATTTTTATCTTGGTTAATTTTTCAACCCTGCTCGCGTGAGCGGCTTATACCTGCCGCCCGCGCGCAAAGGTCAGACATCCCTGGCCGACTCAGGCGACCGTCAGCACCGCCGACTTCAGATCGGCGCTGTTCGGCCCGGCGAACAGGGTGAAGGTGCCGGGCTCGACTACCCGCTGCATGTCCGTATTATAGAATTGCAGATCGGCCGGCGTGACCTGGAATTCGACGGTCTGCTTCTGGCCGGGATCTAGGCTTAACCGCTTGAAATGCTTGAGTTCCAGAACGGGACGCGTGACCGAAGACACGTCATCACGGATATAGAGCTGCACCACTTCGTCGCCCTTGCGCTTGCCGGTATTGGTGACGTCGATGCTCACCGTGACGCTGTCGGCCGTGCCGATATTTGGTTTGGCCAGGCGCGGCGCCGAGATGTCGAACGTCGTGTAGCTCAGGCCGAAACCGAACGGATACAGGGGCGCCGTCGTGCCGTCGATATAGCCACGGCGGGCGGTCGGCTTGTGGTTATAGAAGATCGGCAGCTGGCCCACATTGCGGGCGATCGACACCGGCAGCTTGCCGCCCGGATTGGCCCGGCCAAACAGAATATCCGCCGCCGCCCCGCCGGTTTCCTGGCCCATGTACCAGCCTTCGACCAGGGCATCGGCGCGTTCGGCCAGCAGGTTGACCGACAAGGGCCGGCCATTGAGCAGGAACACAACGGTCGGCTTGCCCAAGTCGAGAATCGCCTTGGCCAGGTCGTTCTGGCGGCCGATCAGATCGAGCGAATCGCGGTCGCCGAGATGCGTGTCGGACCAGCCCTCGCGGCTGGTCTGTTCGTTGTCGCCCAGCACCAGCAGGATGGTGTCGGCCGACTTGGCCGCAGCCACGGCGTCGGCAATCAGTTTGTCGTTGACGCTGTCCGGTGTCCAGATGATCTTGTCCTCGGCCCAGACGTGGCCTTCGGTCAGGCGCACGCCCTCGGAATAGTCGACCGCAAAGCCCTGCTTCTTGCCTTCAGCAGTGACGCCGTCGAGGATCGAGACGACGTGGCGCGGAATGTCGGAATAGCCGCCGATCGGCGTGTCTTTCGCATGCGTGCCGACGACCAGCAGCTTGCCGACTTTCTTGGGATCAAGCGGCAGCAGGCCCTTATCGTTCTTGAGCAGGACCACCGTTTTGGTCGCGGCTTCGCGGGCCAGGGCGACGGCGTCCGGCGTGGCGGTCAGGCTGTCAGCCTTCTTGGCATCGACATAGGGATTTTCAAAGGCGCCCGACAGGAACTTAAGCTCGAGAATACGGCGGACCGGCGCGTTGATCTCGTCTTCCGAGACGCGGCCGGCTTTGACCAGTTCCAGCAGCTTCGGATAGGCCTGGGCATCGGGGGTTTCGATGTCGACGCCGGCCTTGATGGCGCGGAAGGCGGCTTCGGTCGTGTCGGCCGCCAGATGGTGGCGGGTAATCAGCTCATTGATGGCGAAATAGTCGGAGACCGTCACGCCCTTGAAGCCCCACTCGCCGCGCAGGATGGTGGTCAGCAGCCACTTGTTGGCATGGGAAGGCACGCCGTCGATTTCGTTATAGGACGGCATGATGGCGCGGACATTGGTTTCCTTCACAATTTTCTCAAACGGCGGGAAGAAGTCCTCGCGCAAGGTGCGTTCGCTGACCGTCGCCGGGCCGATATTGGTGCCGCTTTCCGGCTGGCCGTGGCCGGTCATGTGCTTGAGCGTGGCGAACACCTTGTCCTTGGCCAGCGGCAAGGTCTCGCCCTGGAAGCCAAGCACGGCCGCCTTGCCCATGACGCCGCACAGGTGCGGATCTTCGCCATAGGTCTCCTCGATGCGGCCCCAGCGCGGTTCGCGCGCCACGTCGACCACCGGCGCCAGCACGAAATTGGCGCCCCGCGCCCGGGCTTCGCGTGCCGCGACCGAGAAGATGCGCGTCGCCATGTCGGGATCGAAGCTCGAGGCCAGACCAATGGCCTGCGGGAAGCAGGTCGCGTCACGCGCCACATAGCCGTGCAGGCTTTCCTCGTGCATCAGGAGCGGAATACCGAGGCGGGTCTGCTCGACTGCCCATTTCTGCACGGCATTGACATAGGTCGCCGTCTCGAAGGCGTTGCGGTTCGGCATGGTCGTCGCATCGGCGCCGGCCGACGGGTTGACACCCTTGCGGTCGGACGGCCGGGCCAGCATGCCAAGGCCATTGGGATAGACCTTGGCCGCCTTGGCCGGATCGAAGTCGCCGGCGGCGGTCTGGATGTCACCCTTGGACAGCCAAACGCACTGCATTTGCATGGCCTTTTCTTCCAGGGTCATGCGGCTCATCAGATCGTCGATGCGGGCGGCCACCGGCTGGGCGGCGTCCTTGTAGACCGGCTTGTCGGATTTGGCCGGCGTTTTCGGCTTGGCGGCCTGGGCACTGGCGGCGGCGATGATCAGGGCAGAGGCGCCCACGCCGGTGAAAAAGGCGCGGCGTGTGCTGCGGATGGAGTCTTTTGGCGTCATGTTTGAATTCCCTGCGAAATTTGCAACAGCGCCTCTGCGGACGCCTCACCTGCCAGGACCGCGCACCGATTTGGACGATTGACGGTCTGACCCTTGACTGGCATTGTTATCGATAACAAATGCGAAAAGCAACAGGGAACAACAATGGTCAGACCATACAATGCCGCCAAAAAACGCGGAAAAACAGATATTTTCCCGTCAGTTGAGCGCGCGTACACCGCAGGCCGCATCGCGACCATTGGTCAGACCAAATTGAGATTAATGGCCAGCGCAGCCGTGCTGCTGGCCGGCATTGCCGCCCTGCCCGCCCTGGCGGCCACACCGCCGGCCTGCGTGGACAACCCGTGCGCCTACCTCGACAAGCGCCTGACGCCAGAGGCGCGCGCCAAGGACCTGGTCAGCCGCATGACGCTGGAGGAAAAGGCCGGCCAGATGCAGGACGGCGCCGCGGCGATCCCGCGCCTCGGTTTGCTGCGCTACGGCTGGTGGAGCGAGGTGCTGCATGGCGTGGCCCGCGCCGGTCATACCACGGTCTATCCGCAGGCCATCGGCCTGGCAGCGACCTGGGATACCGACCTGATGGACAAGATCGGCGGCGCCATCGCCACCGAAGGCCGCGCCAGCCACAATGCCGCCCTGGCGCGCGACCCGACCGGCACCGACCGTTATTTCGGCGTCAACTACTGGTCGCCGAATATCAATATCTTCCGCGATCCACGCTGGGGCCGCGGCCAGGAAACCTACGGCGAAGACCCGACCTTGACCGGGGACCTCGCGGTCGCCTTCATCCACGGCATCCAGGGCGATAATACGAGCTATTACAAAGGCATAGCGACGGCCAAACACTTCGTCGTCCACTCCGGCCCCGAAGCGACGCGCCACACCGTCAATATCGATGTATCGCCGTTCGACTTGGCCGACACCTACACGCCAGCCTTCCGGTCAGCGCTGGTCGAGGGCAAGGCGGACTCGCTGATGTGCGCCTATAATGCGGTCGACAAGGCCGCCATGTGCGGCAGCCCGCTGCTCGACAGCCTGGTGCGCAAGGCCTGGGGCTTCAAGGGCTTCATCGTCTCCGACTGCGACGCCATCGCCGATATCCACACCGGCCACAAGACCGAGCCGGACGCCGCGCACGCCTCAGCCGTCTCGGTCAAGGCCGGGACCGACCTCGACTGCGGCCCGACCTATAACGCCTTGCCGGAAGCGGTGCAGAAGGGGCTGATCAAGGAGAGCGAGATCGACGTGTCGGTCGAACGGCTGATGGCGGCGCGCATCCGCATGGGGCTGATCGACGGCGGCCAATACGACCAGATCACGACCAGCGCCATCAACACGCCGGAACACCGCGCCCTGGCGCTCAAGGCGGCCGAGGAAGCCATCGTTCTGCTCGCTAACGGCAAAAACGTGCTGCCGCTGAAAGGCACGGAAACAATCGCGGTGATCGGCCCGAATGCGGCGCTGCTGCAATCGATCGAAGGGAATTATACCGGCTCGCCGGTCGATCCGTCCCTGCCGCTCGACGGCCTGCGCGCGGCGTTCGGCGCCAAGTCGGTGATCTACGCGCCGGGCGCGCCGCTGACCGAAGGCATGCGCATTCCGGTAGCCGAGACCTTCCTGAAACCGTCCGCCAGCAGCGCCGAGGTAGGGCTGAAGGGCGAGTATTTCGACAATACCACTTTCGACGGCGCGCCGAAGTTGAGCCGCATCGACCCGGTGGTCAATTTCGACTTCTACCGATCAGCACCGGACGGCTTCAAACCGCTGGGCTTCTCGGTGCGCTGGACGGGCGTTATCACCCCGCCGGCGCCCGGCAATTACAAGATCGGCTTCCGCATGACCGCGCCGAAGCCGGGCCAGCTCAAGCCGGACGTCAAGGTGTGGATCGACGGCAAGCTAGTGGTCACGCCAGACATCGCCCAGGCGGCCGGACGCGAACTGGCCTACTGCGGCGGGGCGTGCGCCGTGCCGCCGATGACGCCGATCGACATTACCTTTGCCGATAACAAGCCGCACGACATCCGCATCGACTATGTACGTGCTGCCGAAGACCGCGCCTCGTCGCTGGACTGGATCACGCCGGTGCAGCCGATGATCGACGGCGCTGTCGCCGCCGCCAAACAGAGCGATGTGGTGGTGGCGCTTGTCGGCCTGTCGCCCGACCTGGAGGGCGAGGAAATGGCTGTCAGCTTCCCCGGTTTCTCGGGCGGCGACCGGACCAATCTTGTCCTGCCCGAAGCCCAGCGCAAGATGCTGGAGGCGGTCAAGGCGACCGGCAAGCCGCTGGTCGTGGTCTATATGACCGGCGGGGCGATCTCCGATCCATGGGTCGAAGCCAATGCCGACGCGCTGGTTCAGGCCTGGTATCCCGGCCAGGCGGGCGGCACCGCCATCGCCAATATCCTGACCGGCAAGACCAATCCAAGCGGCCGCCTGCCCTACACGATCTACAAGGATGTCAGCCAGTTACCCGCTTTCGAAGAATACAGCATGAAGGGCCGGACCTATCGCTATTTCGACGGCCCCGTGCTGCATCCGTTCGGCCAGGGCCTGAGCTACACGACCTTCACTTACGACAAGCCGGTGCTGTCGGCGGCGACACTGAAGGCCGGCGGCGCGGTCACGGCGACGGTCAAGGTCAGTAATACCGGCAAACGCGATGGCGACGAGGTGGTGCAAGCCTATCTGGTCAAACCAAAAACGCCGACATCAGCCCGGCACAGCCTGGCCGGCTTTACCCGCATCCATCTCAAGGCCGGTGAAACCAGGCCGGTCACCATCAAGCTCGACGCCCGCGCGCTGAGCCAGGTCGACGCCAAGGGCAATCGCAGCGTCCTGCCGGGGACTTATACCGTGCATCTCGGCGGCGGGCAGCCGGGGGCTACGGCGACGGTCAGCGCCAAGCTCACCGTCACCGGCAAGAGCGATCTGCCGAAATGAGGTCAGGCCCCGATATCGTCGGAGATCGCCTTGAACTTGCGGGCGATGGCCTTGCGGCGTTCGGCGCTGGCCTTCTTGGCCGATTCGACGGCGTCGATTTCCGTGGCGCGCAGCAGGTGGTCGATGACGCGGTCCATGTGCTCGTGCATGGCCTGACGGGCGGCGGACGGCGAGTGCTTCTTCAGCGCCTGCAGGATACCGGTGTGCTCGCGGATCCGGTCACCCATGCCGAGGTCGACGGCGCGGCCGAGAATATTGCGGGCCAGCGGCGACTGATAACGCCAGTCCCACAGGTTCTCGACCGTGGTGATCAGCGCACCGTTGCCGGTGATGTTGGCGACCAGCAAATGGAAATCGCGGTCGGCGCGTTCGGCCTTTTCCTGATCCGGATCGCCCATGGCCTTCAGCAGTTTTTCCAGCTCGACAATGTGTTCCGGCTGAACCTGGGTGGCGGCCAGCGCCGCGACTTCGCCTTCGAACAGGCGGCGCGATTCGATCAGCTCAAAAGCGCCGATTTCCGAGTCGGCGATCGGGGCGGTGCGGGTGATGCGTTCGACGACCAGAATGCCCTGGCCGTGGCGAGCTTCGATATAGCCGAGGATTTCCAGCGCGATCAGCGCCTCGCGCAGGGTCGGGCGGCTGACACCGAACTGCTGCGCCAGCTCGCGCTCGGTCGGCAGGCGGTCACCGGGCCGGAAGCGGCCGGAATCGATTTCTGCGGCGATGGAATCAGCAATCTGACGATAAAGCTTCTTGGTGTCTGACATGCTTGATGAATCTTGTTCGGCCCCGCTTCTGTATGAGCCCTATTTGGCTGGCCTTCAACTCATAATCGGCCAGACCACCTGAAAACACTGTAATAATTGACCGCAAGGTCAGACAAGCCCGGATAGCGTCACTTCGAGAAAGCGTTGTCCTGTAATGATTGGCGGAAGGAAACGCGATGTTGTGCGCAAAAGTGAGCGGAATTGGTCTGATCTTGTCATTAGCGCTGCCGCTGTCCGCGCACGCGCAGACTGAGGACGGTTATGACCTGTGGCTGCGCTACCGGCCACTTCCGGCGGCGCAGGTTTCGCAGTATGCGCCGCGCGTCACGGCGGTGGTCGGCGGCGACAGCGCGACGCTCAACATCGCGCGCCAGGAGCTGCAACGGGCGGTGTCTGGCATGCTCGGCAAGGACATCGCGACCGCCCCGGCCAATGGCGAGGTGCTCCTCGGCACGCCGGACAGTTCGGCCGCTATCAAGGCGCTGAACCTACCGCTGAACGCGCTGGGGCCGGAAGGCTATCTGATCCGTAGCGTCACGGTCGACGGCCGGCCTGCCACGGTGATTGCCGCCAACAGCGATGTCGGCGTGCTGTACGGCACTTTCCGGTTCATCGCGCTGATGCAGACGCAGCAGAGCCTGGATAAACTCGATATTTCCGATGCGCCCAAGGTCAAGGTGCGCGTGCTCGACCACTGGGACAATCTCGACGGTTCGGTGGAGCGCGGCTATGCGGGCAAGTCGATCTGGGACTGGTGGCGGCTGCCCGACCTGAAGGACCCGCGCTATATTGACTATGCCCGCGCCGACGCTTCGGTCGGCATCAACGGCGTGGTGCTCAACAATGTCAACGCCAAGGCCGACAGCCTGACGGCCCCCTATATCGCCAAGACCAAGGCCGTCGCCGATATCCTCCGGCCCTACGGCATCAAGGTCTATCTGTCGGCGCGGTTTTCGGCGCCGATCGATCTGGGCGGACTGAAGACTGCCGATCCGCTCGATCCGCAGGTACTTGCCTGGTGGAAGGCCAAGGCCGATGAAATCTATGCCGTCATTCCCGATTTCGGCGGGTTCCTGGTCAAGGCCAACTCCGAAGGCCAGCCCGGCCCCGGCGACTACAAGCGCAGCCATGCCGACGGCGCCAACATGATGGCCGAAGCGGTCGCGCCGCACGGCGGGATCATCATGTGGCGGGCGTTTGTCTATTCGGAACTGGACAGCCAGGACCGGGCCAAACAGGCCTATACCGAGTTCCAGCCGTTGGATGGCAAGTTCGCGCCGAATGTCCTGTTGCAGATCAAGAACGGCGCCATCGACTTCCAGCCGCGTGAGCCCTTCCATCCGTTGTTCGGCGCCATGCCGAAAACCAACGAGATGCTGGAAGTACAACTGACCAAGGAATATCTCGGCCAGGCGACGCATCTGGTGTATTCGACGGCTTTGTATGAGGAAACGCTGAAGGCAGATACGTTCGCCCAAGGCAAGGGCTCGACCGTGGCGCGGATCGTCGACGGTTCGCTGGATCATCACACGCTGACCGGCATGGCCGGCGTGGCTAATATCGGCGCCGACCGCAACTGGACGGGCTCGGACTTCAACCAGGCCGACTGGTACGGCTTCGGGCGGCTGGCGTGGAACCCGCAGGCGTCGAGCCGCGACATTGCCGCCGACTGGGCGAAGATGACCTTCTCCAACGATCCGGCGTTTGTCGCGCCGGTGGTCGACATGATGATGACATCGCGCGAGACCGTGGTGAAGTACATGACGCCGCTGGGGCTGCATCACCAGATGGCGACGGGGCACCATTACGGGCCGGGACCGTGGGTGTGCGACCTGAAACGGCCGGAATGGAACCCGTGTTACTACGCGCAGGCCGACGCCAAGGGGATCGGCTTTGATCGCACGCAGACCGTCAGCAACGCGCTTGCACAATATTCGCCGGCCGCCGCCAAGGCCTGGGCCGATCCGAAGACGATGGATCAGCGTTATCTGCTGTGGTTCCACCATGAGCCGTGGGACTTCAAGCTGAAGGACGGCCACACGCTGTGGGAGGGGCTGGTCATGACCTACCAGACCGGCGTCGATGAGGTCGGCGGCATGCAGAAGACTTGGGCGAACATGAAGCCTTACGTCGATCCGCGCCGCTTCGAGGCAGTGTCGCAGAACCTGCAAATCCAGGCGCGTGAGGCCAAGTGGTGGCGCGACGCGTCGATTGCCTATTTCCAGAGCAAGTCGGGCCTGCCGCTACCGGCGGGGTATGCCGCGCCGGAAAAGCCGCTCAGCTATTATGAGGCCCTGAGCTACCCGTATGCGCCGGGCCAGGGGCACTAACGCCGCTTCTTCTTCACTGGCTTGGCGTCGAACAGATCGAGCGGCACGGCGGCGCCCATGGCGGCATAGCCAGCCGCGGACGGATGCAGGTGGTCGCCGGAGTCGTACTCGGTCTTGAGCGCGTCGGGCTTGGCCGGGTCGCGCATCACGGCGTCGAAATCGACCACCGCATCGAAATTGCCGGGCGCGCGAATCCAGGCGTTGATAGCCTGACGGTCGGCTTCGCGGCGCGGGTCTTTATTGAAATAGTCCGACCCGGCGAACGGCAGGATGGTGCCACCGATCACCTTGACGCCGTGTTCGCGGGCGCGGGCGATCATCTGTGCATAGGCCTGGGTGACGCGCTCGACCAAGGCCGCGTGGGCTTCGGGCGGTGACGCCGGATCGAGCGTGCCGATATCGTTGATGCCTTCCAGTACAATTAGATAGCGCGCATCCGTCTGGGCCAGCACGTCGCGGGTAAAGCGCGCCGAAGCGCTGGGGCCCAGGCTGTCGAGCAAGACCCGGTTGCCGCCGATGCCGACATTAAGCACGCCATGCTGCTGGCCCTGCGGCAGGGCCGACACTCGTGCCGCGAGCATGTCCGGCCAGCGATTGTTGCCGTTGGTGGTCGAGCCGCGGCCGTCGGTGATCGAGTCACCCATGGTGACGACGGCGCTGGCAGGATTGACCACCGCGACATCGACGCCAGACAGGTTGAACCAGTGCTCAAAGGTCTGCGCCCCGCTCAGGTCGGCGTCGGCAACGTGGTTACCATGGACCAGGAACGAAGTCGTCCGCGCGCCGGGATGGCTGGTCTGCTGGGCGGGCGCGGCGGTGAAATAGAGGCTGACGGCCAGGTCAGCCCCGGCCGGCAGGTTCAGCGCCACCGGATCGGAGACGAAATCGGCACCGGCCGGAACGGTCACTGTTTCGCGCCCGGAAAAAGTCACGGCATGGTCCGACGACACGTCGATCCCGGGGGTGCCGGGCTTGAGCGCCTTGGCGACGTGCACCGAAGTCAGGGTGAGCGGCGCGGTGCCAAACGCATTGGACACCCGCACCCGGATCGGTCCGCCGCCGACCGACAGGCGGAGCATCTGACGCAGGGTGGCGTCGGTCAGGCTGTCGGTGGACAGACTGTTGGCCGGTTCGGGAATCTGCTGGCCCGAGGCCCAGCTGCCCGCCCAATGTACGCCGTCCGCCGCAAAGGCCTGCGTCGCCGTCAGGAGCGCCAGTGCGCCCGCGATTACCGCCCATTTTTTCATCTGGTTCCTCCCCGGTTTCTTTGCGAACCGTGGCAGGAGGTTGCCAAATTATCCGGCCGGACGCAAACGCGGTTTAGACCCCGCCGCCCAGCGCCGTGTACAGGTTGACCAGATTGAGCGAACGCACCAGGCGTGTGCCGATCAGCGCCTGCTGGGCGCCATATTGCGTCCGCTGGGCGTCCGTCAGGGTCAGCAGCGAGTCGACGCCGCGGTCGAAGCGCGCCTGGGCGATGGTCTGGCTGTCGGTTGCCGCCTGAACGGTGCGGGTCTGGGCGGCCAGCCGGTCATCGATGGTGGCGCGGGTGGCCAGCTGATCCGACACGTCGCGGAAGGCCGACTGGATCGCGCCTTCGTACTGGGCGAGGGCGATGTCACGGCTGGCCTTGCTGCCGCGCAAATTGGCCAGATTGGCCCCACCAGCGAAGATCGGCACCGAGATCGTCGGCGAGAAGGTCCAGGTGTCGGTGCCGTCGAACAGGTGGTCGAGATCGGCCGACGCCTTGCCGACGCTGCCAGTCAGGGAGATGGTCGGGAAGAAAGCAGCGCGCGCCGCGCCGATATTGGCGTTGGCGGCTTTCAGATTGTACTCAGCTGCCTGCACATCCGGACGCTTGAGCAGGACCTGCGACGGCAAGCCAACCGGCAGATCGGCCAGCACGGCGTTTTCCGGGAAGGTGGCGGGCAGCAGGTCGGGCGACACTTCGGCGCCGACCAGCAGGCGCAAGGCATTCAGATCCTGCTGCACGGTGGCCTGCAGGGTGGCAACGTCGGTCCGGGCGGTTTCGGCCAGGATTTGCGTCTGGCGCAGGGTCAGCTGATCCGAAGTGCCGAGATCGAAGCGCTTCTGCACGATCGACAGGCTCTGCTCGCGCGAGGTGAGCGTGTCGCGCGACAGCTTCAGTTGCTCCTGGTCGGCAGCCAGGCTCAGCCACGCCGAGGCGACGGCCGAGACCAGGCTGATGCGCGCCGCGTCGCTGTTGGCCTTGGTGGCGAAATAGCTCTGCTGGGCGGCCTTGCTCAGCGAGCGGACGCGGCCGAACAGGTCAAGCTCCCACGAGGCGCCAAGATTGGCGGTGTAGACCTCGGTCTTGCCAGCGGGCGGGACATCGCTGCGCGTTTCGGCGACCGAGGCGTTGACCGCCGGGAACAGGCCGGCGCGCTGAATGCGGTACTGCTGGCGGGCGCGCTCGACATTGAGCACGGCGGCGCGCAGGTCGCGGTTGTTGCTGAGCGCCTGGTCGACGACCGCCTGCAGGCGGGTGTCGAGGATGACCTGCTTCCATGGCAGGGTCTCCGCCGAGGCACCGGTCGCGGCCGGGACGCTGGCGAACTGATCCGGCACCGGCAGAGCGCCGCGCTCGTAACGCGGGGCCATGGTGCAGGCCGACAAGGTGATGGCGGACGCGGCGGCCAGCAAGATGATCCTGGAGGTCATATCAGTGTCCCTTCGGGCGATCGCTGTTGGACTTCTCAAGCGCCGCCATGGCTTCGCGCTCGAGTTCGAGTTTCTTCATGTGCTTTTCGTCGGCCTTGAAGATGTTCTGCACCAGCACGAAGAACAGCGGGATGAAGAAGATGGCCAGGAAGGTCGCCGACAACATGCCGCCGACCAATCCCGTACCAATGGCGTGCTGGCTGCCCGACCCTGCGCCGTTGGCGAAGAACAGCGGCAGGATACCGGCGGTGAAGGCCAGCGACGTCATGATGATCGGGCGCAGGCGGACGCGGACGGCCTGAAGCGTGGCGTCAATCAGACTCATGCCGTTTTCGTGGTTGTGCTTGGCGAATTCGACGATCAGGATGGCGTTCTTGGAGCTGAGGCCGATGATGGTCAACAGCGCCACCTGGAAGTAGATGTCGTTCGACAGGCCGCGGAACATGGTGGCCCCGAGCGCGCCGATGACGCCGAGCGGAATGACCATGATGATGGCGATCGGGATCGACCAGCTTTCATAGAGCGCCGCCAGCAACACGAAGACGATGAAGATCGACAGGGCGTAGAGCATCGGCGCCTGCGAGCCGGACTGGCTTTCCTGCAAGGAGAGGCCCGTCCACTCATAGGAGATGCCGGCGGGGAGAGACGCGATGATCTTCTCGACTTCGGCCATGGCCTGGCCGGAGGAAACGCCCGGCGCGCCCGCGCCCTGGATTTCCATCGAGGCCGAGCCGTTATAGCGGTCGAGCTGCTGCGGGCCGTATTCCCAGCGCGAGGTCGCGAAGGACGAGAACGGCACCATGGCGCCCTGGTTGTTACGGACGTACCAGTTGTTGATGTCCTCGGGCTTCATGCGGTAAGGCGCATCGGCCTGGACGAACACTTTCTTGACGCGGTTGCGGTCGATGAAGTCGTTGACATAGGCGCCGCCAAGCGCCGAGGTCAGGGTCGAGTTGATATCCGACAGATTGACGCCCATGGCACCCGCGGCGTTCTGGTCGATGTCGATGCGGAACTGCGGCGTGTCTTCCTGGCCGTTCGGACGGACCCCGGCCAGCTTCGGATTCTGCGCCGACATGCCAAGGACCTGGTTGCGGGCGGCCAGCAGGGCGGCATGGCCCTTGCCGCCGACGTCCTTCAGCTGAAGATCAAAACCCGACGAGGTGCCGAGTTCGGCCACGGCCGGCGGGATGATCGGGAAGACCATGGCGTCGCGGATCTGCGAGAAGGCGCCAAACGCCCGGCCCGCCACGTTAGGCGCCTTCATGTCCTCGGCCTTGCGGTCCTCGAAGTCCTTGAGGCGGGTGAAGGCGATACCGGCATTCTGACCCGAACCGGCGAACGAGAAGCCGACAACGGTGAAGGTCGAGGCGACAGCCTTGTCCTGCTTGTAGTGGTCGTAGATCTGATCCATCACCTTGCCGGTGCGCTCTGCGGTGGCGCCGGGCGGCAGCTGGGCCAGGGTGAAGATGATGCCCTGGTCTTCGTCCGGCAGGAACGAGGTCGGCACGCGCATGAACAGCAGGGCGACGCAAGCCAGCAGCACGGCATAGATGGCCATGAAGCGACCCGACCGGCCGATGATGCCGTTGACCGACTTGCGATAGCTGGTCGAGGCGCGGTCGAAGTTGCGGTTGAACCAGCCGAAGAACCCGGTCTTGGGCTTTTCTTCGGAGACCGGCTTGAGCAGGGTGGCGCACAGGGCCGGCGTCAGCACCAGGGCGACGAATACCGACAGCGACATGGCCGACACCAGGGTCACCGAGAACTGACGGTAGATGACGCCTTGCGAGCCGCCGAAGAAGGCCATCGGCACGAACACGGCGGCCAGCACCAGGGCGATACCGATCAGGGCGCCGGTGATTTCGTTCATAGACTTCAGAGTGGCGGCCATGGGCGGCAGCCCCTCCTCGTGCATCACCCGCTCGACGTTTTCGACCACGACGATGGCGTCGTCGACCAGCAACCCGATGGCCAGCACCATGCCGAACAGGGTCAGAGTGTTGATCGAATAGCCGCACGCCCCAAGGATGGCGAAGGTACCCAGCAGAACCACCGGCACGGCGATGGTCGGGATGATGGTGGCGCGCCAGTTCTGCAGGAAGATGAACATGATGACGAAGACGAGCACGATGGCTTCGATCAGCGTCACAACCACTTCATGGATCGACAGGGTGATGAACGGCGTCGAGTCATAGGGAATGACGTAGTTGTAGCCCTTGGGGAAGTTCTTCTCGAGGACTTCCATGCGTTCCTTGACCAGCTTGGCGGTGTCGAGCGCGTTGGCACCGGGCGCCAGGCGGATGGCCATCCCCGAGGCGGGCTTGCCGTTGTACTTGGCCTGGATCTGGTAGGTTTCGGCGCCCAGCTCGACGCGGGCGACGTCGCTCAGATGAACGATGGCGCCGTTGTTGTTGCGCAGGATGATGTTCTTGAACTGATCGGCATTGGTCAGGCGCGACTGCGCCGTGATGGTGGCGTTGAGCATCGTGCCCTTGACCGCCGGCAAGCCGCCGAGCTGACCGGCCGAAACCTGGGTATTCTGGGCGCGGATAGCAGCAATGACGTCGGTCGGCGTCAGGCTGAAGCTGTTGAGCTTGTTCGGGTCGAGCCAGATCCGCATGGCGTACTGGCCGCCGAACAGCTGGGTTTCGCCGACGCCGTCGACGCGCGCCAGGTCATCAAGGATGTTGGCGGCGATGTAGTCGCTGAGGTCCTGGTTGGTAACGCGCGGATCGTCGGCGTACAGACCGACGACCAGCAGGAAATTGCGCGCCGTCTTGTTGACGCGCACGCCCTGCTGCTGAACCTCTTGCGGGAGGAGCGGGAGCGCCGCCTGGAGCTTGTTCTGCACCTGGACCTGGGCAATGTCGATATCGGTGCCGGCGTCAAACGTCAGGGTGATGGTCACCGAGCCGTTCGAGTCGGACGACGAGTTGACATAGAGCAGATGGTCGATGCCCTTCATGTTCTGCTCGATGATCTGCGTCACCGAGTCTTCGCCGGTCTTGGCCGACGCGCCCGGATAGACCGCCTGAACGGCGACCTGCGGCAGGGCGATTTCGGGGTACTGCGAAATCGGCAGGTTCACGATCGACAGGGCGCCCGCCAGCATGATGACGATGGCCACCACCCACGCGAAGATGGGACGATGAATAAAGAAACGCGAGATCATGCGCAGATCCTCGAAGAGGGCAGGAACGGATCGTTAAATCCGGAATTTACTTTTCAGATGCGGCCGTGGCGATGACCGCGGGCTTTACCGGGGCGTCGGGGCGGACCTTCTGCAGGCCTTCGACAATCACCTTGTCACCGGACTGAAGGCCGCCGGTGACCAGCCACTTGTCGCCGACCGTCTGGGCGACGGTGATCGGGCGGGCCTCGGCCTTGTTGTCCTTGCCGACGACCATGACCATGGCATTGCCCTGCGGGTCGCGGGTCACGG
>JBEHYZ010000026.1:0-72925 GCA_048497915.1 Pseudomonadota bacterium | reverse complement strand
CGCCGACCGTCTGGGCGACGGTGATCGGGCGGGCCTCGGCCTTGTTGTCCTTGCCGACGACCATGACCATGGCATTGCCCTGCGGGTCGCGGGTCACGGCCGGCTGCGGCACCAGGATGCCGTTGCCGACGACGCCGGAGACGACACGCGCCTTGGCGAACATACCCGGCAGCAGCAGGCCGTTAGGGTTCGGGAACAGGGCGCGCAGCGTCACCGTGCCGGTGGCCGGATCAACCGTGACGTCGGAGAATTGCAGCTTGCCGCGCACCGGGTAGACCGTGCCGTTGTCCAGCACCAGCTCGACATCGGCGGTGTTGGGCTGGCCGATTTCACCCGAGGCCACGCGCTGCTTGAGCGCCATGACGTCATTGGCCGACTGGCTGATGTCGAGATAGATCTGGTCGGTGTTCTGGATGCGGGTCAGCTCGGTCGGCTGCGAAGCGGTGACCAGGGCGCCCGGCGTGACGTTCGACTTGCCGATGCGGCCAGAGATCGGGGCAAGAACCCGGGTGTAGCCGACGCTGATGCCGGCGGTCTGCTGCGCCGCCTCGGCCGACTGCACGGAGGCCTTGGCCTGGGCCAGGGCGGCCTGGGCGTCGTCGTTCTCCTGCTTGGAGACGCCGTTGATCTTGACCAGCTCGGCATAGCGGTCAGCCTTGAGCTGGGCCGTGGTCAGCGCGGCCTGCGCCTGGGCGACGGCCGCCTGGGCGCTGGAATACTGGGCCTGGAAGGGCGCCGCGTCGATCTGGTAGAGCGGCTGGCCCTGCTTGACATAGCTGCCTTCGGTGAACAGACGGGCCTTGACCAGGCCACCGACCTGGGGTCGGACGTCGGAAGTCAGGTAGGCCGAGGTGCGTCCCGACAGCTCGGTCGTCATGTTGACCGATGAGGCCGACACCACCACGACGCCGACGTCGGCCGGGCCGCCCTGCGGCATCTGCGGCTTTTTCCCGCACGCCGTTACCGCCACGCCGGCGAGCAGCAGCGCCGCCAGCGGCCGTACCGCGCTCATCTTGCGGCGGGAAAGGATCGAAATCGAAGGCAGACTCATAAGGGGTCTCCGAATGCCGGCCGGCGCGACTTTCTTGTGCGCCGCAAATGCGGATGAAAACGCGGGAAACTTTTACTTAACCATGAGAATGAACGATCATTCTCATTTTTACTGGCGTTAGGCGCTCTTTCGCGATAAGTCAAGCGCACAGACTGCCGAAAGAGCGTTAAAAAGCCATATGCGTCAAGGAAACTAGCCTAAAAGATGAAAACCTCCGACACACCGGCCCCGGCAAAGAAAGCACGCGAGAGTCGCGAAATCCGTCAGCAGCGTATTCTCGACGCGACGGTGCGCTGTGTCCGCCGGTCAGGTTTCCATGCCGCCTCCATGGCTGATATTGCTGCGGAAGCGAAAATGAGCGTCGGCGTCATCTACCGCTACTTCGCCAATAAAGAAGCCATTATTGAAGCGATCGTCGCCAAGGACATGGCCGAGATGCGCGCCAAGTTCGGCGAGTGGGACGCCACGCCGGACGACAGGTTGATCGACAGTCTCTTGAACATTGTCGACGAGGTCATCGAGCATCATTACGAACTCGACAAGGCCGGGCTGGCGCTGGAAGTGCTGGCCGAGGCGGCGCGCAATCCACGGGTCGCCGCCATGGTGGCGCGCGCCGACATCCAGGAACGCGAACTGGGCCGGGGGCTGTGGCGGCGGATCGCTCCGGATTTGAAGGGCGAGGCCCTAGCGGCGCGCGAGGAGGTCATGGTCATGCTGTTCGATGGCATGATGGTGCGGGCGGTATCGAACCCAAATGTCGACCGCAAGGCATTGGGCCGCGCGTTCAAGCAGGCGATGCAAGTGCTGATGACCCTGCCGGCGGACAAAAACTGACCGCGCGGGTTTGACAGCCGCCGGCCAAATTGTCATACTTTTTCAAAACCCTGCGGAGAGGACTGACGATGCCGAACATGCTGACAAAACGCAGCCTGGTAAAAAGCGCCCTGGTCGCGCCCGTCGCCTTGGCCGCCGGCGCCGCCCTCGCCCAGACGCGGCTCAAACCCGCCGCCCCCTTCGACATGCCGGCGATCAGCGTGCCTGATTTTGCCAAGGCGCGGAAATTTCCGATCACCGACTTCGGCGCCGTGCCCGGCGACAAGGCCAAGACCACGGCCGCGATCGCCCAGGCGATCACTGCTGCCAATGCCGCCGGTGCGGGGATCGTCGTCGTCCCGGCCGGTGAGTGGCTGACCGGCGCCATCCACTTCAAGAGCAACGTCAATCTGCGCGTCGAAAAAGGCGCCACCCTGCTCTTTTCCGAAAAGCCGGAAGATTATCTGCCGCCGGTCCAGACCTCATGGGAAGGCCTGGAGTGCCTGAACTATTCGCCGCTGATCTACGGCTTCGCGTGTGAGAACGTCGCCCTGACCGGCGAGGGCAAGGTGCAGGCGAAGCTCGATGTCTGGCGCGAGTGGTATGCCCGGCCGAAGGCGCACCTCGACGCCTCGGTCGAGCTGTACAACAAGGCGGTCAAGGGCGCGCCGATCAGCGAGCGCGACATGACGACCGGCGAAGCGCACATGCGGCCGCAGTTCATCCAGTTCAATGGCTGCAAAAGCGTCCTGATCGAAGGGATCTCGATCCAGGATAGCCCGTTCTGGACGGTGCATATCCTGCAATGCCGCGATGTCGTCGCCCGCCGCCTGAACATCAACGCGCACGGCCACAACAATGACGGCATCGATCCGGAAATGACGCAGAACATGCTGATCGAGGACGTGACCTTCGATCAAGGCGACGACGCCATCTCCGTCAAGTCCGGCCGCGAGTTCGACGGCTGGCGGCTGGCGACGCCGACCAAGAACATCGTCATCCGCAACTGCCGCATCAAGAACGGCCACCAGCTGCTGGCGGTCGGCAGCGAGCTGTCAGGCGGCATCGAAAACGTCTTCGTCGACAACTGCCATTTCGAGCGCGCCGAGGTCGGCACGAAACTGAAGGGCGACACCGTCGTCGAGATCAACAACATCCTGTACGTGAAAACCAACGAGCGGCGCGGCGGCTATGTGAAGAACATCTTCGTCACCAATGTCAGCGCCACCAAGGTCGCCGGCGGCGCCCTGTGCGTCGAGACGGATGTGCTGTACCAGTGGAAGACCCTGGTGCCGACCTATGAGCGCCGCCTGACGCCGATCGAAGGGCTGCACATGCGCAACGTCACCATCGGCGAGGCGAAGTTCGTCTGCAAGATCACGGCGGACAAGGACATGCCGGTCAAGGACGTGACCCTGGACAAGGTGTCGGTCGGGACCGTCACCGGCACGCCGGTGACGACCGAGAACGTGCAGGGCTTCGTCAACAAGGCCTGAACTCAGAACTTTGCCTTGACGCTCATGCCGACCGAGTTGTCGTGCCGTTTCCCGCCCTGGGCTGACTTGTAGCTGAAACGCATCGACATGCGGCCGTCCGTTCGGGCGACGTCCAGGTCAGCGCCGAGATGGTCGCTGTAGCGGCCGATGAAGGTGCTGATCAGCGCCGGGTCGGACAACGGATTGTCGCCCAGGAACCGGTAAGCCATTGTGACGCGCCGGGCGTCGCGATAGCTGCGGCCGGCATTGAGCTCCAGCTTGGCCGTGTAGTCCGAGTCCTCCGCCGAGACGTAGCCGAAGGCAAATTCGGGTCCGGCGGCAGTGATGAACTGGGTATGGTCCTGGCCGGCGATGCCGATGCCTTCCAGGCCCTGTTCGTTGAACGCGACCTGATGCAGCGTCGTCGCCGACAGGTTCAGCATCGGCCGGGTGAAGATGTGCCCGTAGCGATAGGTCTTGCCGAACTGCATCGCGGCCCTGAGGAAGGTCGTCCGGGGGGAGGAGGTTCCGACCAAGGGCTCGAAGACATTGACCCGGCGTTTAGTGTCGAGTTCCTGCCAGCCCGACGACAGGGACAGGGCCAGGTCCGCGCCGGTGCTCAAGGTGCGGCGTAACCCAACACCCAGGTCGAGGCTCTGGCCGTCGGAGCGCGCCCGGCCGTTGCCGGCGTTCAGGGCGTTGATGCGGTCGTAGCCCACCGCCACGGTCAGCGACCACAGGTCATTCAGCGGCCGCTCGAAGCCGGTGCTCAGGCTCTGGCCCTGCCCTGAAGCGCGGAAACCGTCGAAATCGGGAATGCGGTTCAGCGTATTGCCTTCGATATGACCCCAGACACAGGTGTTCTGGCCGGGCGCGGTCACGGTGGTGCAGCCGAACAGGTCGCGGCTGAATCGATCCGCCGCCGCGTCCTGGGCGATCAGCCCGGTGACGAAGGGCTCGGGGTTAAGCTCGTCGAACAGGGCGGAATAGATATATTCCTCGCCGCTCCTCAGATTGCCGATCAGCGCCATGGTCCGGCCGATGCCGTCAGAGCCGCCGACCGTCAGCGCCGAGTCCATGTGGTGCCCCAGCGCGACGCCGTTGCGGTTCAGGAAGGGCTGGCCGAAATGGCTGGTATAGGCCAGCTGGATGCCCTGGGTACCCGCTTCGATGCGGTAATCCATGGCCAGGGTGTCGTCGATCTTCAGGCCGTTGTCGACCCCGCCCTTTGCCGCGGCGAACAGGGTGACCGGGGTGGCGTTGCCGAGCGCGGTCAGGATGACCGTGCCGGTGCCCGCGACCTGGGCCGAACCGCTGAGTGTGACCTTGTCCGAAGCGTACGGTCCGAAGGCGACGTCGAAGGCCATGTGACCGCTGGCGGTCTGGACGAAATTGCCGTCAAGCGTCACCGCGTTGATCACCCGCGCGCCGAGCAGCGGATTGGTCTCCGGATCGCCGTCGGCGTCAAAATTGTCGAACACCGCGCCGTTCAGCAGGTCGATCGGCCTGCGGGGCGCGGCCAGGCCCATCTGGAAGTCGCCAGCGTTGGTAAAAGCGCTGGCGGGCCCGGCCGGTACGGAGACTGGCGGCGGGTCGAACAGGTTGATTGTGCTGTAGGCGACGAAGGTTGCACCGGCGCGGTTGCTGAAGCTGTTGGCGCCCTTGCCGAGGTCGACATTGCCGATGACCAGGCCGGTATTGATGACAGCATCGTTGCCGTCAGTCCCGGAAATGGCCAGGCCCGACACGGCCGACACCAGTCCGGACGTCGTCACGGTATTGGCCGCGCCACCGTCGATCCTGATGCCCGCGACATTGCCGCGGATCTCGCCCGTGGCGTTGACGACGATGTCGCCGCCGCCGAGGCTGCCCAGGCTCTGCGCCAGGACCGCCGTGGCGCCGGTACCGGTCGCAACCGCGCTTCCGTTGAGATTGAGGGTGATGGCGCCGCCCTTGCCGCTGCCGCCGGCGGTGCCGGCGAACAGATTGTCGATCCAGCCGCCGCCACCGCCCAGGCTCTGGGCGACGACGCCGCTGGCGCCTGCGCCGGTAACCCGGACATCGCCGGTCTGATCAAAGCGGATAGCGCCGCCATTGCCGGTGTTCCCGCCGTTCAGCGCGACGCTTGAACCCGCGCCGGCGCCAAACACCGCACCGCCGCCGCCGCCGATCGACTGCAGCACAACGCCGTGGCTGCCCGCCCCTTCGGTTTCGATGTCGCCGGAACTGGTGATGGTGAGCGCGCCACCATTACCGCTGGCGGACAGGCTGCCGCCTAGCGTGACATTGGCCGCGCTGTCGCCGCTGACGGTGGCGACACCGCCTCCGGCGCCGACCGACTGGACGAACAGGCCCAGCGCGTGGTCGCCGGTGGTGAAGGCGCCGCCGCTATAGCTGTTGGTGACAGTGCCGCCGTTCAGGCCAGACCCACCCGCCGCGCCAAAGCTCAACGTGACAGGCGCCGGGGCCGGAGCTGAAGACCGGGCCTTGATCGGGCCGGTGTCCGTGGCCACGCCCGAAGTCGCCGCCAGGCCTGCCCGGTCGGTATGCAGCACCACACTTGCCGCGCCGCCGCCGCCGCCGATCGACTGCACCATGGTGGCGCTGGACAGATCCGCCGTGGTGGTCACCGCGCCGCTTTCGCTGCGCAGGATTTTGCCGCCGGTCTCGGTCGTGCCGTTGCGGCTGCCGAAGCTGAGGGTCACCGGACCGACCAGACCGCCGGTTTCGGTGGTGATGTCCAGCGTGGCCTGGCCACCGCCGCCGCCGATCGACTGCGACAGGACCCCGAGCGCATTGACGCCGCTGGTCACGATGAAGCCGGTACGCGTGCCTTCCAGATCGGCGCCGGAATTGTTGACCCCGTTGGCGCCGCCGAGATCGACCGAATAGGCGATGGCCGCCGATCCGCCGTCCGCCGTAGCCGCTGCCTGCTCCGTCTTGAGGTGCAGGGTGCCGCCACCACCGCCCAGCGACTGGGTGAAGCTGCCGACGCCGTTATCGCCACCGACGCCGAAGCGTCCGGTGCTGACGACCGTGACCTTGCCGGCGTTCATGTCCTTCAGGTCGACGCCGCCAAGGCGCGTGGCAATTTTCGGATCGGTGACCGTGTCGGCCGGCTTGAGGCCGAAAGCATCGGCGAAGACGCTCTTGAACGAGAAGCCGGGCATGCCGACCACGCCGCTCAGGTCGAAGTCGAGATGGCCGCCGCCGCCGTTGATGCTTTCCGCCACCACGGCCTGCGCGCCCTCGCCGAGCACGCTGACGTCGCCGGCCTGAGTGACCTTGACCTCGCCGCCAGCGCCGCCCTTGCCGCCGCCCGTGGCGCCGGCGATCAGGGACAGGGTGTTGGAGATGGCGAAGCTGGTCGCGTCGTTGGTCAGGGCGATCCCGACGCCGGCATTGCCGCCGCCGCCGCCGATCGACTGGGCGACAATGCCGTGGCTACCGGCGCCGCTGGTGTAGATCAGGCCGGTATTGTCGACCTCCACGGCGCCGCCATTGCCGCCGTCACCGCCCTTGCCGCCGATCGACAGGACCGGCGTACTGGCGTTCTGGCTGACCGCCGCTGCCGCCGTCAGAACCAGGCCGCCATTGCCGCCGCCGCCGCCGGTCGACTGGGCCAGGATGCCATAGGCGTTGTTGCCGTCCGTCGCGATCTGGCCGGAATTGCTGACCTTGACGGCGCCGGCGATATTACCGCTGCCGCCGTTGCCGCCGAAATTCAGCCCGACCGCGAACGAGTCCTTCGTGCTCTTGAGGCCGGTCATGGTGATGACCGACGAACCGTTGCCGCCGCCGCCGCCCAGGCTCTGGGCGAAGATGCCGTGGGCGGAGTCGCCCTGGGTCCAGATGATGCCGGAGTTTTCGGCCGCCGTTTGCCGGTTGTCGACCGTGACATTGCCGCCTTCGCCGCCGGTGCCACCGTCGCCGCCGAAGTTCATGGCGACGGTCTGGGTCTGGGCCGCCGCGCCGGTGGCGGTGACCAGGGTATTGATGATGACGCCGGCATTGCCGCCGCCGCCGCCGGTGCTGGTCGCCCGGATGCCTTCCGCGCCCATGTCGGCGGTCAGGATGGTGCCTTCGTTGATGACGCCGACCACGCCGCCCTTGCCGCCGTCGCCGCCGTGGCCGCCGACATTGATGTCGACGGACTGCTTGCTGCCGCTGCCGGTCTGGAGCGTGCCCTTCGACACCGCTCCGCCGTCGCCGCCCCCGCCGCCGACGCTTTCGGCGCGGATGCCGAACGACTGGACGCCCAGGGTCTGGATGTGGCCGGTATTGGCCACCGTGACGCCACCGCCAAGCGCGCCGGTACCGCCCGTGCCGCCAATATTGAGGGCGAACGACCGCGAGGTCTTGCCAGCCTTGACGTTCTGGATCTCGGACTGGAGATAATCACCGCCCGCGCCGCCGCTGCCGCCGATCGACTGAGCCCAGATGCCGCTGGCCTGATCGCCGACAGTGAACAGGTCGGCGGCATTGCCGACGGTCACCTGCCGGGCGAAGGAACCGTCGCCACCCTTGCCGCCGACACTGACGCTGGCCGAGGTGGTGGTGTCCTCGTCCTCGCCCTTGTTGATCGTCAGCTTGTCGCCGACCGTGCCGCCCATGCCGCCGCCGCCGCCCAGGCTCTGGGCGAAGATGGCGTGGGCACGGTCGCCGAAAGTCTGGACCTGGCCCTTGGCGGTCACCGTGACCACGCCCCCGGTCGCGGCCTTACCGCCGTCCAGCCCGATGGCCAGGCTGCCGCCGTAACCGGCGGATTCAAACGTGAAATCGCCGCCGACCGTAGTGGTGCCGCTGGTGCCGCCACCGCCGCCGACCGACTGGGCCATGATGCCGATGGCGTCGGCGCCACCGGTCACAATGAAGCCGTCGGCCTTGACGCGGACCTCGCCGCCCTCACCGCCGCTGCCGCCCTGGCGGCCGATATTGACCGAGGTCGTCGAGCCATCGAGGTGACCGACCAGGGCGTCGATCGCCGGGTCGAGATACTGGTTGAAGCCGTTGGTCGAGCCGCCGCCGCCGCCGACCGACTGCGCCTTGATGCCCATGGAACCGGCGCCTTCGGTGAAGATGGCGCCGACCTGATCGACATCGACCAGATCGCCCTTGCCTGCCGCGCCATTAGCCCCGCCAACGCCGATATTGAGCGTGGTGGTCTTGTCGCCAAGCTTGCTGCCGCCGAGATTGACATTGGAGGCGCCGCCGCCGCCGCCGATCGACTGGGCGACAATGCCGTGACTGTAGACGCCATCGGTGCCGATCTGGCCGTCGTGGCGCACGGTGACCACCTTGCCGTCGCCGGCATCGGCGCCGTCACCGCCGACGGAGATGACCGCCGCCGTATAGTTCTTGTTGTCCTTGGAGTCTTCCTCGGCCTTGGATTCCTTGTTGTAGGCGAAGTTGAGATTCATCCCGCCCATGCCGCCGCCGCCGCCGACCGACTGTGCCACCAGGCCGCTGGCATAGTCGCCGACGGTGACAATCGCCGAGGCATCGGCGGTGCCAGTTAAAGCGTCATAGCCGCGGATGACCGTGACATTGCCGGCATCGCCACCAGCGCCGCCGCTGCCGCCCATGCCGAACTGCAGGGTGTCGCCGGCATTGCGCGCCGCCGACAGCGAGACGTTCATGCCGCCGAGGCCACCGCCGCCACCGATGGACTGTGCAAGGACGCCACCGGCATTGAAGACGATGGTCCGCGCTTCGTTGGGATCGTCTGCCGTCGCCGTGCTGGCCGGGCCGTCGACCAGGATGAGGCCCGTGCTGTTGACCGTGACGTCGCCCGCGTCAGCACCCGCACCGGCTTCGCCGCCGATGCCGAAGATGGCGCGTTTCGTGTTCTTGTTGGCGCTGGCATTGGTGATGTTGAACGCGGCGTTGATGCCGCCG
This sequence comes from Pseudomonadota bacterium, assembly GCA_048497915.1. GTDB lineage: Bacteria > Pseudomonadota > Alphaproteobacteria > Caulobacterales > Caulobacteraceae > Asticcacaulis. The sequence continues at coordinate 63,688 of JBEHYZ010000026.1, read as the reverse complement.
TCGCCGCCGCCGCCCGCGACGCTCTGCGCCATGACGCCGATGCCATTGGCGCCGGTGATCAGGACCACGCCGTTCTGCGTGACGTCGACCGCGCCGCTGATATTACCGGCCCCGCCAGAACCGCCCAGGCCGAAGGTGATCGACTTGTCGTCCTGGCTCTTGATGTCGACCGTGCCGGAAATGTTGATGCCGCCCGCGCCGCCGCCGCCGCCCAGCGACTGGGCCAGGATACCGCGCGTGCCGTCGCCGAAGGTGGCAATGTCGGCGTCGATTCCGGCGGTCACTTTTCGGGCCAGGCCGCCATCGCCGCCGAAGCCACCGATGCCGAACGCCAGGGCGCTGTTGGTCGAGACGCCGCCGGAGATGTTGAGGCCGCCGATGCCGCCGCCGCCGCCCAGCGACTGCGCCACAATGCCGGCGCGGTTGTCGCCCGAGGCGATCACCGAGACACGGCTGGCTGAAGGCGCGCCCAGGATCAGGTCGACCGTGCCCGCATCGCCGCCACCGCCGGCAAAGCCGCCGATGCCGATTGAGGCCACCTTGCCGGAGCCGCCCGACTTGGTCAGGCTCACGCCGCCGGAGACATTGAGGCCACCGGTGCCACCCCCGCCGCCGACGCTTTGCGCCACCACGGCGCCGGTGAACAGCGGGCTGTTCGAGGTGTCGGCGCGCAAACCGGTCGCCGAGACATTGCCGAGAATGGTGGCATGCACCGCCTGGGCATAGCTGGCGTCGCCGCCAAAGCCACCGAGGCCGAGATTGATCGAGGCGTCGTCACCCTTCGCGGCCACCAGTCCGCCGGAGACGTTGATGCCGCCGTTGCCGCCCCCGCCGCCGACCGACTGGACGAGGATAGCCTGGGAATCGGCGCCGCTGGTCCGGGTGTCGCCGGTGCGCGTCAGCCAGGCTTCGCCGGCATAGCCGCCGTCCCCGCCAAAGCCGCCGACTCCAACCGACGCCTGGGCGGACTTGCCCTTGGCCGACAGGTTGAGCTCACCGGTGATGTTCAGGCCGCCATTGCCGCCGCCCCCGCCCAGGCTCTGGACGATGACGCCGCCGGAGCGCGCCCCTTGCGTAGTGTAGTTGCCGGTGAGCGTGCCGCGGACGGTGTCGGCGTGGCCGCCGTCACCGCCGAAGCCGCCGATGCCGACGCCCAGGGCCGCGTTGTCACCGCTGGTCAGGGCCGCGCCACCGGTGATGTTGAACCCGCCATTGCCGCCACCGCCGCCCAGGCTCTGCAGCATGGCGCCGTAGGCGTCATCGCCGACCGTGTAGACATCGCCGCTCAGGACCCCGGTGACTGTGCCGGACGCGCCGCCACCGCCGCCAAAGCCACCGACCCCGATGCCGATGCTGCCGCCCTTGCCCGACGAGGCCTCGAAGCTGCCGGTGATATTGAAGCCGCCATTGCCGCCGCCACCACCGACGCTTTGCAGCAGGGCGCCGTAGGACTTTTCGCCGGCGGTGGAAATATTGCCGAGGATGGTCGCATCGACCAGTCTGGCGTCGCTGCCCTTGCCGCCGAAGCCGCCGACTCCGACGCCGAGATTGCCGGCGCCGCCGCTGTTCGACGAGGTGAGGGCCACGCCACCGGTGATGTTGAAGCCGCCATTGCCGCCGCCGCCGGCCAGGCTCTGGTAGGTGACGCCGCCGGAATTGCTGCCGTAGGTGAAGACATTGCCGGTGACCGTGCCGCGCACCGCGCCGCTGACGCCCCCGTCGCCGCCCATGCCGCCCACGCCGACCAGCAGATTGCCCGCCGCCTTGGTCGAGGCGGACAGGCCGCCGGTGATGTTGAAGCCGCCGTTACCGCCGCCGCCGCCGATGCTTTGCACCAGCACGCCCGCCGCATCGCTGGCGCCGAAGGTCAAAACATCGCCGGTGACATTGCCTTCGACGTCGCGCGCCAGACCGCCCTTGCCACCGCTGCCGCCGATGCCGACGCCGATATTGCCGGCGGCGTCGCTGGCCAGGGAGACGCTGCCCGCGATCGAGAAGCCGCCATTGCCGCCACCGCCGCCGACCGACTGGGCCAAAACAGCGCGCGAGCCCGCGCCATGGGTCACGACGGCCACCGGGCCACCGCCCGAGGGATCGGCCACGCCGGTAACATTGAGCGTCACCTTGTCGGTTATGTCATTGCCGGCATTGCCGCCGTCGCCACCGCTGCCGCCGATTGCGACGCCGACCGAGCCCGCGCCCTTGCCTGAGGCGGCGATATTGCCGGCTATCGAGAACCCGCCGTTGCCGCCCCCACCGCCGATCGACTGGGCGATGATGCCGTTGCTGTCGGCGCCGCGCGTTTCGGTCAGGCCGGTGACCGTCAGGTTGACGGTACCGGAATTGCCGCCCTTGCCGCCCGAACCGCCGATGCCGACGCTGACCGCGCCCGCACCGGTGCCGCCGGCGCCAATGCTGCCCGCGATCGCGAAGCCACCATTGCCGCCGCCACCGCCCAGCGACTGGGCGACAATGGCATCGGACTGCGTGCCGCTGGTGAAGACGTCGCCGTCGACCGTGGCGTCGACGCGCTTGCTGGCACCACCGCCTCCGGCGGAGCCGCCGATGCCGACGCTTATGCCCGCGCCGCCGGTGCCGCCCGCACCGATGGAACCGGCGACGCTGAAGCCGCCATTGCCGCCACCGCCGCCAACCGACTGCGCCAGGAAGCCGCCGGAGAAATCATTGGAGGTGCTGATCGATTTCGCCGAGGCCAGGACCGCGCCGCCGTCGCCGGCCTTGCCGCCCGAGCCGCCCAGGCCGACCGAAATGCCGCCTCCCGCCGTGCCGCCCGCGCCAATCGCGCCGGCGACGCTGAAGCCGCCATTACCGCCGCCGCCGCCCAGACTCTGCACCGTCACGCCGGTGGCGTTCCGGCCGGTGGTCGTGACCGAACCGGTGACCTTGCCGTCGGTGAAGCCGGCATTGCCGCCGCTGGCGCCCGAACCGCCAATCGACAGCGAAATGCCGCCGCCCGCCGTGCCGCCGGCGCCAATGCTGCCCGCCACGGCAAAGCCGCCGTTACCGCCACCGCCGCCGACGCTCTGCGCCAGGAAGCCGCCGGACTCATTGCCGAAGGTGGTGATGGTGCCCGCTGTTCCGTGGACTTCGCCGCCGGTGCCGCCAAGGCCGCCTGATCCGCCGATCGCCAGCGAGATACCGCCACCAACCGTGCCGCCCGCGCCAATCGCGCCCGCGACGCTGAAGCCGCCATTGCCGCCACCGCCGCCCAGGCTCTGCACCGTCACGCCGGTCGAGCGGTCGCCGCTGGTCTGCACCTCGCCCCGGGCGTCGCCCGTGACGAAGCCGCCGGAATTGCCCGTGCCCGCATTGCCGCCGAGGCCTACGGAAATGCCGCCGCCCGCCACGCCGCCCGCACCGATGGCGCCCGAGACGTTGAAGCCGCCATTACCGCCACCGCCGCCGACGCTCTGCACCAGAAGCCCGCCGGCGTCGTCGCCCAAGGTCGTGATCTGGCCCAGCGTCGTGCCTTCGGCGCGTCCACCGGCCCCGCCGCCGCCGCCCTTGCCGCCGACCCCGATGGCGATGCCGCCGCCGCCCGCGCCACCGGCTCCGATCGAGCCCGAGATGTTGAAGCCGCCATTGCCGCCACCGCCGCCAACGCTTTGCACGATGACGCCGGTCGAGCGGTCACCCACGGTCAGGACGTCGCCGCCGATGGTGCCAAGCGCGGTCGCACCGGCGCCAGCCGTACCGCCCGAGCCGCCAACCCCGACGCTGCCCGCCGCGCCGGCGACACCGCCAACAGCGATCGAGGCCGAGATGTTGTAGCCGCCGGTGCCGCCACCGCCGCCGACCGACTGGATGATGGCGCCCGCCGCGTCGTCACCCAGCGTGGTGATGCTGCCGTTGAAGTCGGCATCGACCGTGCCGGCATTGCCGCCGTCGCCGCCGTCGCCGCCGACGCCGCCCGCCAGGGTGAACGAGGCGCCGCCGGAAGCCGCTGCCGCCGTCGAGATGCTGAACCCGCCCTTGCCGCCGCCGCCGCCGACCGATTGCGCCAGCAGGCCGGTCGAAAACTGGCCATTGTTGCGGACTTCGCTGGTCTCCTTGCCGTCTTTCATGACAAAGGCACCGCCGAAGCTGCCGGTCTGGATCGTCCCGCCGGTGCGCACGGTGACGTCGCCACCGGCGCCGCCCTTGCCGCCGCTGCCACCGACGGCTGTGGAAATGGAGGCGGAACCGCCAAGCCCCGCCGACGCGGCCACCGCAATGGCGTAGCCGCCGCCACCGCCACCACCGCCGACCGATTGGACGTAGACACCTTCGGCATTGTCGCCCCGGGTCTGGATGTACAGGTCGTTCTGCACCTGGGTGTAGCAGGTGACGGCGATCTTGCAGGCGCCAACATCGCCGACATTGACCACGCCGCCCTTGCCGCCGTCGCCGCCCCGGCCGCCGATGGCCAGGCTGACGGCAGCCCCGAGGCCGCCGGAGAACTGCTTGGCCACGCCGCCGGCGCCACCGCCGCCGCCCACCGACTGAGCGAAGATGCCGCGCGACCGGTCGCCCTGCGTCTGGATCACGCCTTCGCCGGTCTTGCCGTCGAAGGTGATGTCGACCTCACCACCGAGGCCGCCCTTGCCGCCCTTGCCACCGAGGGCGATGCCGCCGAAGGCGCTGGTTGAATCGCTGCTGCCGCCGTTGCCGCCGCCGCCGCCGACCGACTGGGCAAAAATGCCGTGGGCGTCATCCCCCGCGGTGGAGATGAGGCCGGTGTTGGTGACGACGACCTTGGCGCCATCGCCGCCGCTTTCGCCATCGCCGCCAACACTCAGCAAGGGCCCGCTCGATGAGCCGCCGTCACCGCCGCCGCCGCCGACCGACTGAGCGAAGATAGCGATCGATTTTTCGCCGTGGGTGATGACGGAGCCGGAATTGGTGACGGTCACCGTGCCGCCATAGCTGCCGGCGCCACCGGTGCCGCCAATGGCCGCCAGCCCGGCGCTGTCGCCGCCGGTGCCGCCGCCGCCACCGATCGATTCCGCAAAGATGCCGCGTGCCGACTTGCCGAAGGTTTCGATGCGGCCAGCGTTGGTGACGTCGACATTGCCACCGTTGCCGCCGGCCCCGCCCTTGTCCGGGAAGGCCACAAGTCCGCCGGATTCGCCGCCATTGCCGCCCGAGCCGCCGATCGACTGCGCCAGGATGCCGTGAGAGAAGTCCTTGGCCGTCAGGATCTCGCCGTAGTTCCTGACCGTGACCGTGCTGCCGTTGCCGCCGGTGCTGCCGCCACCACCTTCGCCGACGATGCCGTAGCTGGCCCCGCCGTTGCCGGCCTTGCCACCAAGGCTTTGCGCCTGGATGCCGATGGCGCCGTCGCCGCCGGTGACGATGCGGCCATGGTTTTCGACATATACCGTTCCAGCTTCGGCCGCGCTGCCGCCGGTGCCGCCGGTCGAGGCGATGTAGCCCTTGCCGCCCTCACCGCCCTGGCCAGCGCTGCTCTTGACGAAGATGCCGTGCGATTCCTTGCCGGTGGTGGTGATGTCGACGCTGTTGTGCAGGATGATCTCGCCGCCGACACCCGCCTTGCCGCCGGGCGCCGCGTCGATATTGCCGTAGGCGTCACCGCCCTGGCCGCCGGTGCCGCCGATGCTGGACAGCAGTATGCCTGGCTTGCCGTCGCTGGCCGTATGCAGCTGGGTGTTCGGAGCGATGCGCGCGGCATTGATCGTTTCGTCCCAGTCCGGTCCCGGCGCGCCCTCGCCGCCCGGAGTCGGGTCCCAGGCGATGCGGATACAGCCCAGGATGCCGAAGCAGATCTCGAAGCCACCGCCGTCGTCGCCGTCGCTGCCCGTCTGGCCCGTGCCGCTTTCGGCGAAGTACAGGTCGCCGCCGGGGGGGACCGGCACGTCCAGTTTGGAGCCGGACCCGCCGGCGCCGTCGGTCGTGGTCGGGCCGGCGTCGTTGGACAGATAGACCGTCTTGGCGGCCGGCGGCTTGTCGCTGGAGTCGTTGATGTTCTCAAGACTGACCTTGTCGACATAGCCGGGCGTCGTGTCGACCGTCAGGATCTTGAAGATTTTCGTGACATTGCCCTTGCCGTCGACCTGGTAGACAAGGTCGTCCTTCTTGTTCGGCAGCAGGATGGCATTGCCCTTGTCGGTCAGGACCATCGACAGGGACATGACCTTGACGACCGTCTCATCAAGTCCGCTCTCGGGATTGGTCACCTTGGGCCCGATCAGGCGGGTGACGCGGTCGATGGTTTCGACCACGTTCGTGGTTTGGTTGCGCGCCTTGACGGCGGTTATCTTGTTGTCGGCGTCGGTGATCGTTTCGGTGATCTCGTAGACATCGTCCGAGCCCAGCAGCTGGAAGGTCTGGCCGACATTGGTGACCTGCAGGATCTGGTTGCCCTTTTCGGTCAGGACGACCGGCGCGGTTTCCGGTGGCGTCGCCGGTGTTGAGGTCAGCGGGTCCGGCAGGGGCGATGACTGGACGACGGTTTCCTTCTTGCCGGTCAGGGGATTGATGACGAAGGGCGGCGCCTTCAGCGGTGGGTAGTCGGCCGGGGTGGTGGCCAGGACCGGGGTGGCGACGCCGCCCGATAGCAGCGACACCGCCAGGGCGACCGCCGCCCAGGACGCCGTCGATGTCAGTCGCCGTTTGCGCGGAAGCGAAGGCACGGATACCGGTCTTGCGGAACTCTTACGCATTCACCCACCCCTGAAAACGGCGTTAGTCACAAGGCATGGGGCCGCGTCCGGGCGCGAAGCCCGTTGCAAGACGCAGTGTACGAAAATTCACCCCAACCGTTCCGGCGTCCGTGAGGTCCCAAACCCCGCCGATGCCGTTAACCAGATGCAATTTCACAGGAAATTGCCGCTACGGTACTGTGCACCGGGAAAACTGCGGTATCAATTGCCTTCAAGGGCTAGCCTAAAGAGGCTATTGGGCGGCTGGCGCTGGCGAGATGGTTAAGCATGGCGCGCAGCCGGGCCGGATCGACCGGCTTGTGAATCAGCACGATGCGGGCGGCCTCGACACGACGCAGCAGTTCCGGATCGACGTCGCCGGTCACCAGCGCCCGGCCTTTGACGCCATCGAGGCCAAGCAGGAAATCCAGGCCGACCGGACCTTCGCGCAGGCGGTAGTCGCTGATCACCACGTCGAACGGGCCACTTGCCAAAGCCGCCTGGGCCGCTGCGATGCCATCGGCCAGGACGAAGTCGGCCCCCCAACCCTTCAGCAGCAGATCGAGCGCCTCCCGCACCGCCTGGTCGTCGTCGACGACCAGCAGGCGCAGGTGGCCGAGCGGATCGCCGCGGCGCGCCGGCGACGACGCAGCCGGCACGGCGGCAGGCCTGGCGCGCGGCAGGTCGAAGGCGAACTGCGATCCCCGGCCCGGCACGGACTTCAGCGTGACGCGCGTTTCCAGCAGCGCCGCCGTGCGCGCGGCGATGGACAGGCCCAGCCCCAGGCCCTTGCGCCGGTCGCGCTCCTGATTGCCGATCTGGACGAACTCGTCGAAGATGCGCTTGCGGTCGGCGTCGGCGATGCCCTCACCGCTGTCGCTGACCTGGAAGGCGATCCGCTTGCCCGTTTTCTGGGTTTTGCGGCGGGCGCCGATGACCACACCGCCTTCGTGGGTGTAGCGCAGGGCGTTGGCGATCAGGTTCATCAGGATCTGCTCGGCCAGGATCTCGTCGCCGGTCACCCACACCAGAGTCGGCACCAGGCGCAGCGACAGGCCCTTCTCGCTGGCCAGCGGCGTGAAATAGTGGTCCAGGCGGTCGAACACCGGCTGGACGGGAAATGCACGCACCACCTTGCGCACCGCGCCGGCTTCCAGCCGCGACAGGTCGAGCAGGCCGTTGAACAGGCCTTCCATGGCGGCGATATTGCTCTGGATGTGCTGGACGATGGCCGTCTCTTCACTACCCAGCCTGAAATTGCCGAGCGCGCCGGAAAACAAGCTCAGGGCATGCAGCGGCTGGCGCAGGTCGTGGCTGGCGGCGGCCAGGAACTGCGACTTCGACAGGTTGGCGGCCTCGGCCTGGCGGCGGGCGGCTTCGGCCTCCTGGCGAGCCAGTTCGGCGCGTTCGCGGGCCTCCTTCATTTCGGCGAGAATCTTGATGTTCTCGAAGCGGATGGCGATGCTTTCGCGCATGATGCGGCTTTGCAGGCGGGCAAACAGGATGGTCATGACCGCGAAGCCGATCGAGCCGATGCCGAGCACCAGGAACCCCATGTCGCCGATGCGCAGGGTCAGGACCAGTGCCGTCAGGAACATGCTGGCGACGAACGCATAGTAGCTGGGCAGGTGATAGGCGTTGACCGCGATACTGCCCGCACCAAGGCTGTACATGCCGCAGAAGGTCAGGGCCACGGTGATCGGCACGTTCGGCACCAGGAAGACGAAGGCCGTGGCCCCCCAGACGATGCCGGTGACGAACATGTAGACGGTGTAGCCGAACGCCCAGGCCTTCAGCTCACGGCCCTGCGGCTGGCGGCGGCGGTAGGCCAGGTAGAGGCCCGCCCGGCCGAGCTGGGTCACCAGGGTGACCAGGGTCCAGGCGATGATATAGCTGTGGTTGGCGTAGGACCACGCCATGGCGATCAGGCTGATCGCGACGATCGGCACGGCAATGAAGGCGCCGGGCACATGGCGGTACAGGGTAATGATGGCCTCGGCCTCGACCGGGTCTATGCCCTCGTCCGGCTTTGGGGCGGTGACGGGGGCGGTCAGGAGATCAGCCCCTGACGGCGGGCTTCGAGCACGGCGCGGGCCCGGCCCTTGACGCCCAGCACCTTGAAGATGGTGGTCAGGTGGGCGCGTACCGTCCGGCCGGCCAGGTTGAGGCGGTTTTCGATGTCCTTGTTGGCGCAGCCCTCAGCGAGTAGTTCCAGCACCTCAAGCTGGCGGGCGCGCAGCACGCCGTCGGCGGGTTCGTCCTCATCCTCGGCGTCGAAACAGACCTCACCGGCCAGGATCCGGTCGAGCGTCTGCATGATGAAGCCAGGCTGGGCGGCCTTGGAGATAAAGCCCGAAGCACCGAGATGCTGCGCCCGTAGCCGGACGGTGCGGTCGTCGCGGCTGGAGATGACGACGCGCGGCACCAGGGGATCGATACGCGCCAGGTCCTGCATGGCGTCGAAGCCGTTGGCGTCGGGCAGCAGCAAGTCGATCAGGATGCAGCTGAAGGCCGGCTGCTCCTGCAGAAGCCGGCGCGCCTGGGCGGCCGTGTCGGCAAGGGTGACGGTAAAATCAGGCCGGTGCGCGCGGCACGACGCGACGAAGCCGCCGCAGAACAGGGGATGATCATCGATCAGCAGAATACGGGTCATGACGCAGCCAAGCCACCCTGGGCAATAACGGCGTTATAGCGCGGATTCGTTTTGAAGGGAGTCCCCAACTGATGGGTGCGAGATGCGGTACCAGAAGACACAACCAGAACCGCACCTCCACAATCGCAGACGCAGATTACTGCAGGTGGACGAACGCACCGCCGTCGACGAGAACATGCGCGCCGGTCATGTACTTGGCCAGGTCCGAGGCCAGGAACACGACAACACCGCCAATATCGTCCGGATCGCCCAGACGACCGAGCGGAATGCGGCCTTCCATGTATTCGCGCTTGGCGGGATCGGCGAGGTCTTCCTTGTTGATGTCCGTGGCGATCGTGCCCGGCAGGATCGAATTGGCGCGGATCTTGTGCTTGCCCAGGCCGATTGCGACCGACTGCATGAGCGAGTGCTGACCGGCCTTGGTGGGCGTATAGTGCGATTGCATCTCGCCGCCGACCAGCGCGGAAATCGAGGAAATGGCAATCAGCGAGCCGCCCCGACCCTGCTTCACCATCTGGTTGGCCGCCGCCTGGCACATGTAGTAGGTGCCCATCAGGTTGACATTGACCACACGTTGCACCAGCTCGACCGGCATGTCCAGGAAGCTGTGGAACGGGCAGATGCCGGCGTTGGAGACGAACGTGTCGACACCACCGAGGTCCGCCACGGCCTTTTCGATGAACGCCGGCGCAGCCGCGGGATCGGCAACGTCGCCGATAAACACGCTGGCCTTGCGACCCATGGCTTGAATTTCGTCTACCAGGGTTTTGACAGCATCCGATTCGACCGAAGCGTTAATACCGATGTCGGCGCCGTGGCGCGCGCAGGCGAGCGCGGAGCCGCGGCCGATGCCACGAGAGCCGCCAGTGATCAGAACTTTCTTATCTTTCAAAAGCATGGGTGTATTCCATTTATCGACTTTGGTTATGGAATGGATCCCGCGGGTCTATCAAAGAGGCGGGCGCCATCCGGAGATGAACACGGTTGCGCGCGAAGCTTACGTAACCCGTCTCCCTAACGAAGCCGGGTTGCGTTGCCTGTCTATCACGCCCCTCACGTAACCTTAAAAAAAATCTGTCCGCTCACGGCGTAGCGAACGTGTTTCAGGGTCGGGAACAGGGAACTTGGCGCCGGAGTACGGTCGCCGGACGGATGTCATTTAATCGACGTACTGGATTTACGCGCCTGGCATCGGCACGAACCAAAGGCGGTCGCCGGCGCACCAGGGATTATAAGTATTTGCAGCGATGATGGAATATCTCCCGTCCAACATCGGTCCTACACCGTAGGTGCCGTTCTGCGCCGTTTCGAGCATGAAAAGCCGCCTCGGGGCGGTCGTCAGCCGGCTTTTGCCACTTCCGACGATGCCATTACCGACTTGATTCGTTCATGCAAGTCGGCGGCGGTGAACGGTTTGGACAGGAAGCTGTCCATGCCCGCCGCCAGGCAGCGCTCACGGTCAGCCGCCAGGGCATAGGCTGTAACGCCTATGATCGGCAGGTGCGGCGAACCGTTCCTGGCTTCGGCCTTGCGGATCAGCTTGGTGGCCTCCAGGCCGTTGATGCCCGGCATCTGCACGTCCATGAGGGCTAGCAGGTAGTCGTTGGCACGCGCCTTTTCGACGGCGTCACGGCCGTTGGCCGCAATGTCGACCCGGAAACCGAAACGCTTCAGGAAGGTCGTCGCCACCAGGATATTCGGCTCGTAGTCCTCGACCAGCAGAATGGGCGGCAGGTTGGACAGGGAAACGGGATCTTCGTCGCTCTCGTCGGCTGCCGGTTCCTCGGGCGCATCCCAGCCGACCGCGGACAGGACCAGGTTCAGGGTGAAGGTCGTGCCCTTGCCAGCGGCGCTGCGCACCGAAATCGTCCCGCCCATCATTTCGGCCAGGGTCTTGGCCATCGTCAGGCTGAAGCGGCCTTCGTCGTAGTCGCGGCGGTGGGCGGGGGCGGCGCCTTCGAACAGGGCGTCGAGCAGTGCGGCGTCCATGCCGGGGCCCGTATCGGCGACATCGATCGCCACCGCCGTGGTGCCCGGCATGTCACCCGGCTCATAGCGGACGGACAGGGCCACCTTGCCGTGTTCGGTGAAATGGATGGCATTGGCGGTCAGGTGGGTGATGATCTGGCGCAGGCGCAGCGGGTCGCCGATGACCTGGATACCTTCGCCGCCGTCATCGACGAGCAGGTCGAGGTTCTTGTTGAGCGCCGGCGCCGCCAGCACGGCGGCAACGTCCTGGATCACCTCGGCGGGGCTGAAGGCGATGCTGTCGAGGTCGATGATGCGCGCCTCGATGCGGGCTTCGTCAACGATATCGCTGACCTGGGCCAGCACCGAGTCGGCGCTCACCATCAGAAGCCGGACATATTCCCGCTGTTCGGAGCTCAAGGGATGAGTCGAAGCCAGGATGCTGGCCAGGCTGACCACGGCGTTCATCGGCGAGCGGATGTCGTGGCTCAGGCGGCGGACGAACTCGCTTTGGGCGGTCTCGGCGGCTTCGGCGGCGCGACGCGCGTCGAAGACGGCCTGGGCGGCGGTGACGCGGGGCGTGATGTCGTTGCCCTGGACGAGAATACCCCCCACACGGCCTTCCGCGTCAAACACCGGCTGAAGGACGAAATCGATATGCAGTTCGCTCACCGGTTCGCCGGCATCTAACGGGCGGTCGTACCGCGCGTCTTCAAATTGCAGCGCCTCGCCGCTGCCGTAAACCTCATCGAGCAGGCCGATAAAGCCCTGGGCGGCAACTTCAGGGAGGGCCTCGGCGACCGTCATGCCGACAATGTCGCGGCCGCCGATCAGTTCGAGATAGGCCGGATTGCAATAGTCGAAGCGGTGTTGGGGGCCGGTCAGCAGCGCCACGAAGCCGGGCGACAGATCGAAAAGATGCATAAGCGCGCCAGGCTGGCTGAGCAGCAGCGCCTCCTGGGTGCCGGACGGCGGACGATTGTCGACGGAACGCACTCTATACCCTTTCAGCTCGCCATGGGCGTGAGTTTTTCCCACGTACGGACAACTATAGAGGTAAAAAGGTGTCGAAGACATTATTTTCGGAAAAGGAAATTTCCGACCGGGCGTGCGAATGGCGGTGTGGATCATGACTTCACCCTGACGCGGAGTTTGATACTGATCGCCCCCAGACCCGAAAGACTGCCCGACGGGGCGATCTTGATATTGGTGACGTTGGACGCGTAGCCCGCGGCATCGGCCGACGGCGTGCAGTTCCAGGTGGCGCCGTAGTCGCAGGAGAACGACACGGAATCGCTGGGGCTGGTCAGGCTGGTCCAGGTGTAGGTCAGGCCGCTGAGGGAGAGACCGAGCAGGTTGATGTCGCCGAAGACGATCGGATTGGCGTTGCTGGTACCGACATAATACTCCACGCCCTGCGGCAGGTTGACCGTATTGAGCGCATCGGTGATGACGATGTTCGAGGTCGAACCAAGGTTCGGATTGCTCACGGTGATCGTATAGTCGATGATCGATCCGGGGATCGCCTTGGGCAGGGCCAGGTCGATGGGATCGGAATTGACCGCCGCTGTCTTGGAAATGTTGAGCGCCGCCGCCTGGGCCTGCCCGCCCATGGCAATCGTCGCCAATATCAGCAAGATTGTAAGGTACGCTGATTTCACTTCGAGCCTCCCCGCAGACCTGCGAGCGTTGACTGGTCGAACTTGACGCGGACGGTGACGTAGGCGCCCTGCGCGGTGTAGCGGCTGCCGTCCGAATCAGGATCGTGGTAACCGGAAAGATTATACCCGATCGAGATCCAAACGTTGGTCTTCGGCGAGATGCCGACCGACGGGCCGTAGGACAACGCCTTGATGCCGCTCGAATGGGCCATCTGCTGGCTGAGCGAGAAGGCGAGATCGAAGCGCTTGCCCATCGACTTGCGGACGTCGACGCCGATCGCATCGATGAAGCCGTCATACTTGTCGTCGGCCAGTTTGCCTTGCACGTACTTGGCACCGTAATAGACCGACGCTTCGATGCCGTAGCCGTCGCGCAGGTCGCTGCGATAGTTGACGGCGACGTTGTTGATGAGGCGCGTGGTGACCTGGTTGTCACCGGCCAGGGCGACCAGACCCAGCGCCGAGCCGCCGGTGACATTGGCGTCGGCGCGCTGATGGCGCAGTTCCAGACGTTCCAGAACCGACCAGTGGCTGTCGAGCGGACGCCAGGCCATCGACGCGTCGGCCGAACCGAGCTGCGCCTTGCGCCCCTGGATATCGCGGACGTCGTAGAGGCGGATGCCCGAGGCCAGGGTCTTGCCTTCGCCCAGCGAACGGACCCAGTTGCTGGTCAGGCCCTTGCGGGTGAAGCTCTGGGCATGGCGGGCCTCGAGGCGGCCGTTCCAGCTCCAGTTGTCGGCGCGATAGGTGGCGCCGAGCGTCCAGGCGCTGTAGTCCTCGTTGGCGTTGCCGTCATTGAGGGTGGTGCCGGCCGAGATCGGCTGGAACGGGTTGACGGCGTCCGCCTTGATGTCGCCATTGAGCGTGCTGGAGGCGTCGACGCTGGCGTCAACGGTCCAGCGCTTGCCGACCTTCAGCGACTGTTCGAGGCCGAACTGCGCGAAGGTGCGCATGCCGTTCTCGCCCAGGGCCAGCTGGTTCAGTGTGCTCGACAGCTTGGCGCCGTTCCACGGCTTCAGCTCGAAGCCGGCGCGCAGGGTGTGGGCGTCAAAGCCCGATCCCTTGGCCGTTTCATAGGCCGTGACAAAGCGGACAGTTTCGCTGAAGGCATAGGCGGCACCGAGTTGCTGGCGGACCGGGAATTCCAGATTGTCGGCCGACCCGCCAAGAGCCAGCTGAACCTGCCCGTTCAGCAACAGCTTCTTGTCGAGGAAAGCCTGGCTGCCACCAAAGGTGAGCAGCTGGCTGGAATGGGTGCCCGGTTGCAGGCTACCGGCGCCGCCTTCATCGGTGGCCGTGGTGACTTCGGCGAACAGCTTGCTGGTCTCCGAACGGCTGTATTCGAGTTTCACATCCCCGGCGGTGCGGGTCTGCGGACGGGTGAGATATTCCTGCTTCCACAGCGAAGTGGTCAGGGTCAGCGTCTCGGTCAGGCGCTGTTGGAGGTCGATCCCGGCCTTGTGGGTGCCGGTCTCGGTGATGCTTTGCTGGCCGACGCCGAAGCCGACCTCCTGCTTGTGGTCATAGGCGAGGAGGTCGGTCTTGGCGCCATGGTGCTCGACCTCGACGAGGTAAGCCCCGTTGGCACCGGCATTCTTGCTTCCGCCCGCGGCGGCTTCGACGCGCAGTTCGGTGGTGTCGCTCAGCTTGGCCTTGACATCAATACCCGCAACGGAGGCTTGCTGGCTGCCATCCTGCAGGGCGCTGGCGCCGACTTCGACGCGGTCGTTGAGAAGCTTGGCGGCGACGCGGCCACCCGACACCTGGCGCTTATCGCCCAGGCCGGCGACTTCGTAGTCGACGACGATGAACACGGGGTTCAGCTGGGAGTCGCGGCTCAGGACCGGGCTGCGGAAAACGATCGTGCCGGCGTCCGGGTCGATGTCGTAGTCGAGGTGGCGGGTCATCGGCTTCGAGTCGAGGATCTTTTCCGGACGCAGGCGGTCGCGGGTTTCGATCGTCACCTTGTCGGTATTGGCGACCAGGCCGCCGGCGGTCAGGCGGTACGGGCCGCTCAGGCCGTTGCCCTGGATTTCGTCGCGGGCGAAGCGCTGGTTCGAACGGGCGGTGAAGGCGGTGGCCGACAGGCGCTTGCCGTTATAACCCATCTTCAGGCCGTTGAAGGTGCGGTTGAAGCGCGTCAGCTGGGTTTCGGTCAGGCCCGACTCGAAGTCGCCGAGCATGACATAGGCGTCCTTGCGTTCCAGGCGCAGATAAAGCTTGCCCGAGGTCGAGGCGTCATAGGCCTGACGCGTGCCGTCGCCGTAGACGGTGTAGTAGCGGTCCGGGTCGATGCCCGACAGGAGGCCGGTGGTCGGGTCGTAGCTGCGGTTCGAGTTGTAGGCGATGGTCATCAGCCAGGAGCCCTTGATGCGGCCCTTGGCGTACAGGCTGACCTCGCCCGATGATTTCACATCGCGATCCTTTGGCATCCAGTAGCGGTGCGTGTTCTTCGCCAGGGTGTCGAAACCGACCGTGCCGGCGGCGAAGCCGACCACAACCCAATCCTGGGCGCCGGCAGCCAGCCAGGCCTTGAGGTCGCTCTTGCGGGTGGTCTTGTCTTGCGTGAGGTTGAAGCTCAGGCGGACCTGGCCGGGCTGGGTCGTCGGCTGCAGCGCGATGAAGGCGACGCCATCATCACCGCTGACGCGGGCGAAGGTCTCGGAACGGTCCAGGCCGGCCAGTTGACGGGCCTGATCCATGTCGGCCACCTGGGCGGCGACGTAAGGGGCTTCGAGGCGGAAGGCGGCCATGGCGCCATCGCGCACCGGCTTGCCGTCGCGGTCGGTCAGGCGCACGGCGATCAGCGGACGGGTCTTGCCGTCGGCGATCAGACGCGACAGTTCCGGCACATAGGTCGCGACCAGCGGCGTGTTGGCGTAGTGCACCGTGCGGGTCAGGGTCTTGACGAGGTGGCCGTCTGCATCGAGCACGCGGGCTTCGAGCGTGTTGTCGCCCTCTTTCAGCGGCAGGCCGGTCCAGATGCTGACAGCGACATCGGTTTCGACGTTCGAGCCGCTCTTGTCGGTGCCGTCGAAGGCGAGCGGATCGGTCTTTTCGCCGTTGACGGTCAGGGCGATGCGCTGGCCCGGAGCGTGCTTGATGACGACACGGACGGCCGGCGAACGCGGATTGTGGTCGATTTGCGGGAACAGCCAGTCGATGCCCGGCTTCTGGCCCAGCAGCCAGTCGGTGTGGCCGCCGGCGGCGACATCGCCCGGCAGGACGGTGATCGGCAGCTTTTCTTCAGTCTTTTCAGCCTCCTTGCCGGTGGCGCGCAGCACGAAATCGACGCGCTTCAGGCTGCCGCCGTCCCCTTCAACGAAGCGCGAAGTGGCGCTGCCCGCCCAGCGGGTATCGTCGCGGCAAACCATGGGCTCATAGGCCGAAGTCAGCGAGCCGGTGTCGAGCTGAACGACGTGGCGGCCCTTCGACAGGCCTTCGAAATGGTACAGGCCGTCGCGATCGCTGGTCACGTAGGTGCCGTCGTCGAGCAGGATGCGGATACCCGACACGCCCTTGGCGGTCTTGGGGTTGTCGCAGCCGCCGGTGACGACGCGACCGACAATGGTCATGGCGTCGGTGAACAGCAGGGACTTGATGTGCACGGAGGCGGTGGCTTCGGGGCTGGCCGGGCTGCCGGGAATCCACACGACGGCACGGTTAACGGCGTCGCCGACCGGCGCCTGCGGCAGCACATCGACGGCGTAGGTGATATCGAGCGACTCCGCCGGGGCCATGTCAGGCAGCCAGAAGGTCAGGGTGCGGCCGTCGGCCGATACGTCGGGCTCGGCAATGCCGTGCGTCGAGCCTTTGCGATATTTAACGCCCTGCGGCAGGGTATCGTTGAGCACGGCCTCGCGCAGCAGGCCGCCATCCGGGTTGCCGACCTGCAAGTGGTAGGGAATGACGTCGCCGGGCTCGGCCTCGCGGACATTGGTCGTTTTCTGCAGCAGCAAGACACCGTGCGCCAGCGGATCGACCGGAATGTTGACTTCGAGGGGATCAGGCGTCAGCAGGTCGAAGACTTTTTCATACGACGCGTCGCTGACGACGTAAGGGCCGTCCGGACCGGCGGGCAGGTCGGCGGGCGCTACCAGCGACGGCGACGCATAGCCGACCTGACCGGAACGGACACGCAACTGGTAATGGCCAGGCTCGACGAACGGGAAGCGGTAATCGCCGGCTTCGTAGTCGTAGACACGGCCCGAGGCATCGGTGACGTCCTGGCCGCTGATCACGGTTGACGGATAGGGCGTGACGCCGTCATCGCCATACACCTTGGCGGGCAGGCCAGTGTCGGCATTGATGATGGTGACTTCGACGCCGTCGACCTTGGCGCCGGTCTTGGAATCGAAGACATGGCCGAACGGGTCGATCAGGATCGAGTCGTTGCTCGGCTCGCTGTCGCCGTCACCGATGTAATTGATATTGAAGGTGGTGCCGGCAGGAAACACCGGCAGGCAGCTCTGGGCATGACCCGAAGGCGCGGTCGAGGAAAAGCCGCCGGCGAAGACGCCCGTATCCGGGCCGGTCTCGGTCAGGATCAGGCTACCGCTCTGGCCGGTCGAGGCCTGGCCGAGGACGGTCTCGGTCTCACGGGTGAACGGATCCTTGTTGCCCGCCGTATTCCACAGCACGATGCCGAGGCTGTGGTCGGTGACGCTGTCGTCTTCCTTCATGGAAGCGAGCTGTTCAGCGGAGATCGGCGCGCCGTGGACGCCCTTGACCGGCGTGGTGACGCAGGTCAGGTCCGAATAGTCGAAGCCGGTCGGCATGCGGTAGTATTTCAGTACGGTCACGGTGCGGCCGCGGTCGAAGCTGAACAGAGTGGTGTTGGAGGCGACGCTTTCGCTGTCGCCGCCGGTCGTAAAGGACAGGCTGGCCGTATTTTCGATGCGCACCGGCGCGGCCTGGGCAGGAGCAACCCAGGCCACAACCGTCGCCGCGCCCAAGAGGGCGGTGGCAGCACGCATCAGAAACTTGAAAACACCCATTTTTTTCTTGGCCAGCCTGTCTGGGGAGGTCTTAGTTGAGCGTGACGCGGAAACGCGCCGTGAGGGTCGCACCCGGCAAAATGACCGGAATGGTCGCCTTGATGTTGGTGCCGTCGAAATTGCCGCCGTTGTAGTCGGTCTCATCGGCGCCGACGGCGTCGTCATCCTCGAAGCTGCCGTCGAGCACGCATTCGCCCAGGAGCGTGGTGCCGCCGACATAGAGCGAGCCGGGGATGTAGGTGGTGTTGGCCGGAATGGCGTCGGTAATCGAAATGCCGGTGGCGCTGCTCGAACCCGAGTTGTTGACCTTCAGGCAGTATTCAACGACCGCGCCCGGAATGGCCTTGGGTAAAAGGATCAGATTGACCGGATCGCTGATGATGGTCGCCGTCTTGGCGAAGTTGACCGTTGTAGAGGCGATGACATAGCTATCGAGCGCGCTCTGGCGGCCGTCGTGCAGCAGGTCGATCGGACCGATACCGTCGCCGAAGACGATATCGACCGTACCGGCCGAATCGGCACCGATGGTCGCGGTCAGGTCGGCGCCGAGCACGCCATTGCCGCCGCCGGACGCAGCCACCGCGGTCAGGCCGACACCGGCGGTGCCGCCCGCCGCGCCGCTTGACGGGGCGTCGCCAACGATGAACACCGTCTTGGAGGCGTCCGGCGCCAGTTCGTCGATATAGGTCGCCGTGTCGGTGCCGGCTTCATAGGTGCCGTTGCCGTTGACGTCGACGAAAACGCGGACATTGCTCATGTCCATGTTGTCGGTCAGGCCGAAAGTGGTGATCGCCAGCGACAACTGCTGCGCCGCGAACAGGCGGAAGTCCTGCGTGGCGTTGGTCGTGTTGGTCACCTGGAACGTCGTCACCTGGTTGGTGTCGCCGTAGGACACCGCGGTGGCGGCGGAACCGACTTCGGAAACGGTCAGATTGACCTTGCGGTCGACCACGAAGGTAGCGGTGTTGGAGGTCACCGGCGTCTGGGGGGCGGCACCGACATTGTAGCTGACGGACGCCTGGTTGGTGATGCTTGTCCCCGCCAGGGTACCTGCGGCGCGGGCCGCAGGGCTGAGGGCCAGCGCCGAGGCCGCCGACAGCAGGAGGACGGTGTTTAGTCTGCGAGACATGGGAAGGGCTATCCTTTCTGGATGGAATTAGTTGAGGGTGGCTTTGAAGGTGATCTTGCCCTGGGCGCCGGGCGCGACTTCGCCCGGGACTTGCCAGCGCAGGGCGGTGACGGTGGACAGGTCGCCGGACGGCGCGCCGAAGTGGCTGCCATCGCTGGACACCTGCGGGGCGGGCGAGCCATCGGCAGCGGCGCGATAGGTCACGCCCTTGGGCAGCGGATAATCGAAGACCATGCCGGAAACCGGCTTCTGGCCCGTATTAACGTAGGTTAGAACATATACCAGGCGATCACCGGGAACCGTATGGACGGCGGACACCAGGCTGACGGTCGTCGTGCCGTCCGCGGCCGCCTTGCGCTGCTCCTTCATGACGCTGAGCGACAGGGTCACAGGCGACGCTGCCGCCTTGGCAGGACCGGAGCCAGCGATCAGCAGCGCGAACAGGATCGCACCGAGCAATAGGTAAGTCGCTGTATAGATACGCGTAATCCTGATTACGCTATGCGCTTCGATGGGAGCTTTCATTGTCAGCAGTCCTTTCAATTGATCCGAACCTGGAAGCGGACGGTGTGGGAGGAGTCTTCGGTGCCGGCGTCGGGCAGGACGACGGACACAATGCGGGTGGTGGTGGCAAAGGCGCCGGCATCGTCGCCGACGGCTTCGGTAAGGGCGGCGCCGTCCAGGCTCAGCGAGCCCGGCACGTAGGTCGTGCCAATGGGGATCGTGTCCGTGATACGGGCGGCGCTGGCGGCCAGGCGGCCGGGCATGAAAGCGGTCAGGGTGTAGGTGATGATCGAGCCGGCGCCAGGTTGCGCGGCGCCCAGCGTGTCGATGCTCTGGGCCTTGATCAGAGTGGCGTCCGTAACGCGGCGGGTCTGCGGCGTCGGCAGGCGGGCGGTGACGCTGCGGTGCCAGACGATGGCGTCAGGGTCGGTGTTGAGCGAAGTCGCGGTCAGGCCCAGGGTGCCTGCCGCGGCGGCCAGCACTATAATGTCAGCACCTTGGCCGGGCGTCAGCGCGATGACCGGATCGGCCGGATCGATGCGCCTGTCGCTCGCCGTATCGACCACGCCGTTGCCGTTGCTGTCGATCCACAGCGAATCGACGGATGAAGACAGGGAAATGAAAGCGGCGGCCAGACTGAACCGATCGGGCGCATTGCCGCCGTTACCGACCGTAAAGCTATAGGAATACCCAGGCGTGCCGTCCGGGAGCGTGGCGGACTGGCTGGTGACGGCGCGATTCTGCACGTCAACCAGCAGGTTCAGACTTGTAACAACGGTATTGGACGCCACCTGCACGTGTTGCGGGCCGGCGTCGAAAGTCACGATCGCCGTATTATCTATGGTTGTACCTGGCGTTGCAGCCTCTGCGGGAACGCAAAACAGGCAGAAGACACTGATCACCAGCATGATCAGCGCCTTTACAGCCATGTTCATGGCCGAAACCATGAATTCCCCAGAATTGATCCCGTAGTTCATTCTAATACTTCTAGGCGTTTTGCCTGATACACACGAAGAAACCTACGTTTTCGTGATTAATCGGAGGTAAAAACAGAGAAGTATTTCAGATAATATTCCTTATTATCCAATGATTTGGAATATGATAACCGATTATCATCTCAGTGTAATTTCAATTCCCATAAGCAACTGCGTCGAATATTGCAGATTACGGTAATTTTTGTTTTTCGCCACTTGCTGTAAAATAAAACCAGGCATTATCCGAAAACAGCGTTCGTGCCATTTGACACCTGCAACCTGTTGGTGCAAAGTGATCGCGCTTACGTAGGCGGAGTAACGATTTGCGGTATGAGTCGGAGTTGAGTCAGTCTCAGGGGGTTGAGTGAATTACGGTAATCTGGGGCACGCTAAATCGGAATTGCAGGCATGTTTGTTGGCCGAACGCGTGAACTGACAGCCCTGAGGGACCAGCTGGCATCGCCGAAATCCGCCCTGATCGTCGTGACCGGGCGGCGGCGAATCGGGAAAACCCGGCTGATTCTGGAGGCCTGCGGGACACGCGAAATCATTTGCTTCCAGGCCTCGCACGAGACCGCGCGCCTCAATTTCGAAGCGTTCAAGCGCGTATGCACGGAAAAACTGGCCGATTATGTCGACCTGGACTCGCAGACCGAATGGCTGGGCCTGCTGTCCTGCCTGGCCATCGCCGCGCGCCAGACCCCGGGCCTGATTGTCGTCCTCGACAATTTCAGCACCCTGTGTGAAGTCGAGGAAAGCCTTCCGGTCACGCTGCGCATGTTCTGGCAGTCGGGCCTGCCGTCGGACAGTGGACTGAAGCTGATCCTGAGCGGGGCCAACACCTCGCGCATGACCGAACTGACCCGCGGCCGTCCGACGCAGGCCGAACACGCCCTGGCCGGCTGCGATCCGGTCCTGTTCGACCTTGGGCCATTGCCGCTGCAGGAAGCCGCCGGTTTCTTTCCTGACTATAGCCACGACGCCTGTATTGCCGCCTACGCCATCTTCGGCGGCGTGCCCGCCTATTTGCAGGCCTGCCATCCCGGCCGGACCTTGCGCGCCAACGTGATCGAACTTCTGTTACAACCGGAGGGCCGCCTGACCGAAGAACCGGAACGCATGCTGTCGGCCGACCTGCGCGATATCAAGGTCTATGCCAGCATCCTGCGGGCCATCGCCAACGGCTATCGCGAAAGCAGCGAGATCCGCGCTTTCGCCATGGGTCCGCAGAGCAGCGTCTCGATCAGCTCATATCTCGAACGGCTGCGTGCCATGCGCATGATTAACGACGTGCGTTCGCTCGATGCCGACCCGAAGGCGCGATACATTCGCTTCGCCATTTCCGATCCGCTGACGCGCTTCTGGCATCTGTTCGTTCAGCCGCACCGCGTCCAGATCGTGCGCGGCGAGGGCGAGGCGCTGTTCGACACGACGATCAAGCGGCAGCTGGGCGACTACATGGTCCCGGGCTTCGAGGACATCTGCCGCGACTTCGTCCGCACCCGGAGCGAAACGCTGTTCGAGGCCCCCGCCGAAGCTGTCGGCCAGATGTGGGGTCCAGACTATGACATCCCCATCGCCGGCAGGCTGAGCGACAGAAGTCTGCTGTTCGGCGCCTGCGAATGGCATACGCGCAAGCTGGGGCAGAGCGGCGCCGACTACCTGATGCAGCAGGTCGGGCGGACGGAATTCGCACCGGAGCTGACTGGCAACCGGCCATCGTGGTACGTCCTGTTTTCGCGCTCGGGCTTTACTTCCGACGTCGAGGACCATGCCCGGCAGCTGGGGACGTTGAAACTTGTGACGTCCGCGGACATCGTCGGCCTGGCGGCGTGAGGTTCTCAAATCGCGGTGCGGCCAAGAACCGCTTCCAGTTCGGAGGCCGCGCTGGCTACATGGAGGCCAATTGCCCCAGCGTTTTTAAACTCTACTCTAATCGCCGGCCATGATCGTGAGGCGCTAACGGTAATCTGTGAAAAAATGTATTGCGATATTCGCCAATTACAAAAAGGTAAGGATTAACTGATACAGCGTCGTTCGCATTTAACAACTCGGCGATTAGAGCATCTGACCTATGCGCGGAGTTGACAGGCTTATCGACCCAACTTTTTAATCGGTTGAGAGCGTCAACAATACCCGCACCCAGTCCATTCCCCCCGCTGTCGTCAGCATTATCGTCCGACTTCTCCTCGTCAGCCATATCGACACCCCTGCGTGACCAAACGTCAGCTTACCTAAAGTTGTGACCTGCGCAAGCGCCGAAAATAACGCGCGTTCCGCCGGCGGTAAGAGTGCGCGTTGGGGGCGGGCACTCGCGGCCGTTGATGTCGGTGAAAATCGGGTCACCGAGGAGGGCCAGCGCCGCCCTCGTCCCCAAACCGCGCCGCGTTCTTTTTTGCCCACGGTCCAGGCTACAGCGTCTCCGATTAGAATGCGGCGCTGCATACCGATTTGACTAAAACCATGCTAGCCTGAAGGTTACGACCTTGGGAGGGTGGCGATGAAGTGGCGGCCGTTTAATAGGCGTGAATGGGGCATGGTCGCTGTCATTGCGTTTTTGGTGCTTTTCATCCTTGGGGAAGTGGTCGCGAACTGGCTTCCGGTGAAAGCAGATTTGGCCGGTTGGGCTGGGCTAGCTGCGGCAATAGCCGCCTTTCTTGCCATTTTTCTTGCCTACTTCGGGTTTGTCGAAACCGAGAAAAACAACAAACGCGAACATCGGGCCTACGTTAGGGCCGATGTCACTCGGGCGAAGTTTATCTTGGGAAGCCTAAAGCTTGAATTTGAAATTGAGAATTACGGTAGAACGCCAGCAACAAACCTATTGTTTACTGCTAACGTCTACATTGTGAATTCCCGCAGGATTGATGAAGTGATGGTTCCACTGGAAGGTAACCGTGTGGCCAGCGTTCAAGACCGAATGACTATGCCGTTCCTTCATCCAGGGAAAGCCTTGGCGTTTGAATTTTCTTTCGATGGGCCATTTGGCGATCAAGCACCGCACTTCGTCGAGGACGGGAATGCTACTCTTGTCATCGAGCTCACCTCTACCTACACTGATGTTTTCAGCCAAGGCCACGGAGAAATGGATAAGGCGCACATTCGCGGCTCCAAACGCGTTAACAATCGATTGGAGCTTGCGCGGGTAACACTCGACGAGGCATGAGGCTTCATGCCACCACCGCCATTGCCGAGTATTTCAATATTCCAATGTGGTAAGGCATGTAGATATGTCGGAAGCGCCTAGGTATTACTTGCAGCAAGGCGTTGGTTCCCGTCCGCAGCTTTGGCGAGTCGAGGCCTGTCAAACTTGGGGCCTACTGCCACTTACCATGGCCAATCCCGTTCCAACCGGTCCTGAAAATGAGATTTGGGACGTAAATGCTGCGGCGGGCTGGCGAAAAGAAGATTTCTTCCAGCCGGGTTTAAAGCCGGGCCTTTATCATCCGCGAATGGCTCGACCGATAACTTACGAAAATATGTTTGGCACTCCCATTACTGAAGAGGACGAACACTACATCTCTGAAGCCATAGGCCAATTAATCGTCTTTTGCAGCGACCTTGACGATATCTGCCGAACGGTACAGCCCAATAAGGAAAACCTCGCTGTGTACGGCCATGACATTCGTAACCTTCTTATACTGGCATGCACCGAGGTAGAAGCTCATTGGAAAGGCGTACTTCGTCTTAATGGGGCTAAGGGTGATTCTACGCGAAGTTATGTCAAGCTGCTAAAGCCATTGCAATTGGACCAATACAAATTGCGTTTCGCGCGCTACAGGTGGCTCGGTGATTTTGCGCCTTTTCAGACTTGGGACGCCGACAAGCCAACGGAAAGCCTCGCTTGGTATAGCGCATACAATGGCGCCAAGCACGATCGCGAAAAAGAGTTCAGTAGGGCTTCGCTGGCACAAGTATTCAACGCGGTCGCCGCATGCGCGATAATGTTGACAGCTCAATTCGGTTGGGCGGGTCTAGGTTTTGTTGGCGACGGGCATTCGGAACTGATGTCGTATTTCACATTTAGTGGCTACCCATCTTGGCAGCTTTCGGATCACTACATCGACTATTTCGACGGCCCTGTGAAAGAATTCGCTCCGGCTCCCTATCAATGGTAACGGAGCGGCGACCGAATTAAGTACGTCGGCCCGTAGATATGGCGCTATATTTTGCTTACCACTTGCTTACCCATTCAAAACACAAAAGGGTTCCGAAACTCGGAACGCTTTGAAATCCCTGGCGCACCCGAAACGATTCGAACGTTCGACCTTTGCCTTCGGAGGGCAACGCTCTATCCAGCTGAGCTACGGGTGCGCATTAGGGACAAACAGCGCCGAACGGCGCTGACGGACGGCCGGACCCTAGGCGAAACCGTTGTCGCGCTCAACCGCAAAAACGTTACAGCCGCAAAAATCAGAACGGAAACGCCGTCACGCCCTTGATCCATTCGTCGACCTTGAGCGCCTTGACCGCCGGCGGGGCGGCGCGTTCGGCGCAGTTCGGGCGCTCGCACAGCCGGCACATCGGGCCGGTTTCGACGGCGTTGGGCTGGGCAAGATCTAAGCCGCGAGCATAGATCAGCTTGTCGGCATATTTCAGCTCGCAGCCCAGGCCGACCGCCTGTTCGGAATAGGCGCCGTCGGCATAGGGCCTGAGCGCGCGATCCAGCGTCCGCGACAGGGTGAAATAGCGCACCTTGTCCGGGGTTTCGATGACCTGGGTGATGACACGGCCGGGCATCTGAAAGGCTTGATGGATGTTCCAGCGCGGGCAGGCGCCGCCATAACGCGAAAACGGAAAATGGCCAGCGGCAAAGCGTTTCGATACGTTGCCGGCGGAATCGACGCGCATCAGGAAGAACGGTACGCCGCGCTGGCCGGGACGCGACAGGGTGGTCAGGCGATGGGCGGCCTGTTCGAACGACACCTGGTACGGCGCGCGCAGCAGTTCGATGTCGTAGAAGTTCGATTCCGCCGTTTCAAGGAACCTCGAATAGGGCATCAGGGTCGCGGCGCAGAGGTAGTTCAGCAGGGCGATCTTATACAGGCGCCCGGCGGCGAGGTCGGGCGCCTTGGCGCGCTCGGACAGCGCCTTGATCTCGGCGCCATATTCCGACAGGGCCAGCTGATACAGAATGGCAAACCGCCGCGACGACGGGCCGAGCGTTTCGGAAATCATCAGGCGGCGGCGATGCGGATCGAAGCGACGCTGATAGATCATCATGACAGCCGCCGGCATCATGCGGATTTCGACGCCATAGACGGCGCTCAGGCGGCGCTGGGCGGATTCCTCCAGCGTGTGCGGGTCGGAACCGAGCGTGGCGAACAGGGCTTCGCCCAGGTCGTCCAGCTCCGGGAAGAAATTGTGGTGGCTCTGAATCTGATCGCGCACCCAGTCGGTTGGCGATTGATCGAGCACGTCTTCGGGGGCGGTGGTTTCGAGCGCGTCACGTTTGCGGCGCTCGGTGTAGGCGCGATAAAGACGCGTGACGGCTTCGGCGGCCATGGGTGAGGTCGCAACCAGCTCCGAGATTTCCCGGCGCGGCAGGCGCAGGTCCTTGAACAAAGGATCGGCGAAGATTTCGACCAGATCGGCTTCGCCAGACGGCTCGCTGTCGTCGGTAAAGGTACGCAGGTCGAGGTCGTAGGCGCTGGCGAGTTTGAGCAGCACCTGGGCGGTGACCGGGCGCTGATTGCGTTCAAGGTGGTTGAGGTAGGAGGCAGACACGCCGAGGTCCTCGGCCATCTGGGTCTGGGTCAGATCAAGGTCGTAACGCAGGCGCTTCAGGCGGCCGCCCAGGTACAGTTTGCGATCAAGGTCGGCCATGGCAATCCCTCCGCTTAAACTATGTCATAAATTTACAAACTTACAATTGTCATTTTTCTCCAAATGACGCGATGCGGCGCAGCCAAACGATATCTTTCCTTCCAAACAAGCGTTTTAATCCTGTCATACACCCGGCGATGCAATCGCCAGAAAGGAGACAGATTATGACAATAGAAGTCCTCACACAGCAAAACAGTACCCTTTGGGATATGGCCGCCGTCTATGCCGTCTCCTTCGGGCTGTTCACGCCAGGTGCCCTGATGGCCGCGCGGCAGCTTGCCCCGGCACCGGTTCGTACCCCGCAAAACGCGACCCGCCTCACCCGCTAAGTTCCCCTCCCCATTAGAGAGTACCGATCATGACCACGTTCAAAGACCTGATCCCGACCGCACCGGATGGCCGTTACGACGGCATCCAGCGGACCTATTCCGCCGAAGACGCGCTGAAACTGCGCGGTTCCTTCCCGATCGAGCATACGCTGGCCACGCGCGGCGCCAACAAGCTGTGGGACCTCCTGCATAACGAGCCCTACATCAACGCGCTGGGCGCCATGACCGGCAACCAGGCCATGCAGATGGTGCGCGCCGGCCTGAAGGCCATCTACCTCTCGGGCTGGCAGGTCGCCGCCGACAGCAACACGGCGTCCGCCATGTATCCGGACCAGTCGCTGTACCCGGCCAATGCCGCCCCTGAGCTGTGCCGCCGGATCAACCGCACCCTGCAGCGCGCCGACCAGATCGAGCATGCCGAAGGCGGTGCCGAGCGCGACTGGTTCGCCCCGATCGTTGCCGATGCCGAAGCCGGCTTCGGTGGCCCGCTCAATGCCTATGAGATCATGAAGGCCTTCATCGAGGCTGGCGCTGCCGCCGTCCATTTCGAGGACCAGCTGGCGTCGGAAAAGAAGTGCGGCCACCTGGGCGGCAAGGTCCTGATCCCGACCCAGGCGCATGAGCGCAATCTCAATGCGGCGCGTCTGGCGGCCGACGTCATGGGCGTTCCGACCCTGGTGGTTGCCCGCACCGACGCCGAGTCGGCGAAGCTGATCACCTCGGACGTCGACGAGCGCGACCGGCCGTTTATCGAGGCAGACTCGCGCACCCCGGAAGGCTTCTTCCGCCTCAAGGAAGGCACCGGTCTTGACCACTGCATCGCGCGTGGGCTTGCGTATGCCGAATGCGCCGACCTGCTGTGGTGGGAGACGTCGAAGCCCAACCTGGACGAAGCACGCCAGTTCGCCGAAGCGATCCACAAGCGCTTCCCCGGCAAGCTGATGGCCTACAACTGCTCGCCGTCGTTCAACTGGCGCAAGCACCTGGATCCGCAGACCATCGAGACCTACCAACGCGAGCTGGGGGCCATGGGTTACAAGTTCCAGTTCGTGACACTGGCGGGCTTCCACAGCCTCAACCACGGCATGTTCGAGCTGGCGTCTGGCTACCGCGACCGCGGCATGGGCGCCTATTCGGAGCTGCAAGAGGCTGAGTTCGCCTCGGAAGCCGCCGGTTACACCGCCACCCGCCACCAGCGCGAAGTCGGCACCGGTTACTTCGACCAGGTCGCCATGACGATCTCCGGCGGCCGGTCATCGACCACCGCCATGAAGGAATCGACCGAACACGCCCAGTTCACCCAACACGCTGCCGAGTAACCCGTTTTAGTAAAAGGAGATTTCCCCATGGAAACCGATCGTCCCAATGTCATCATCGACTTCTGCCTGGCTCCGCTGAACCTCAACCCGTCGGCCGAGGCCACCCAGGAAGTCCGCCGCCGCCTGGAACACGTCATCAAGACCTTCCAGGCCCGCATTCCGCAGCCGGTCTCGGTCGACTTCTCGAAGATGCCGACCCTGACCATCAACGAAGCCGCGTTTGGCTATGAGTAAGCAAACGGGGCGCCGATAAACCCGGCGATGCGGTATCTCACCCCCGCGCGTACGCCGGATAATAACCCCCAGGCGCCCCATGCCCTCTCCGCTCGCCCCCAATGAGGCGGAGAGGGCTCCCCTTTTTGTCTGTCGCGCAATCTCTCCAAAAACCGGTAACCACTTTTTGGATTGCGCTTATCAAGAGAAAAACAGACTTGGCGATAAGGCATCCCGTGTTATGGTATCCGCAGCAAGCGTCCAGAAAGTTCAGGTTCAGGGAAGCGACACCCGGCAAGGTTTCATCCATCGCTCAGCGCAGGAGTGGACCATGCACGCCATGACTCAGCCGGACACGGCAGCTCGCTTTTCCCATATCAAGGCTTCGGACACGCCCTGGACCCAGGACGGATTGCGCGATTTCTTCCTGTATCGCGATCTCGGCGTGGCCTACGCCACCGGCGGCAAGGTCGTCGCCCATCTGGTCAAGGCCAATAAC
This sequence comes from Pseudomonadota bacterium, assembly GCA_048497915.1. GTDB lineage: Bacteria > Pseudomonadota > Alphaproteobacteria > Caulobacterales > Caulobacteraceae > Asticcacaulis. Next base: position 34,954 of record JBEHYZ010000026.1, on the reverse strand, counting down.
CCGCCCGCGGACGGCACTGGCTGGCATTACCACGTCTGTCAGTTCCAGATCGTGCTGATGATGAAGGGCTGGGCCAAGTTCATGTACGACGGCGTGCCGACCCTGGTCGAAGCCGGCGACTGCGTGCATCAGCGGCCCGGCATGGTCCACTACCTGTTCGACTATTCGCCCGACATGGAATATCTCGAGATCGTCAGCCCGGCCGACTTCGGCACGGTGCCGGTCGATGGCCCAGACGTCTCCGTTCCGCCCGTTACTCCCTGGAAGTAAGAAAGGACCTTTATCATGTCCGATACATTGACCGCCATGCGGGCTGAAACCGCCGTTGTCGATACTTCGACCCTTGGGCCGGTCACCGGCCGGATGGGCGAGATCCTGACGCCGGAGGCGCTGGCGTTCCTCACAGAGCTGCACACGCGTTTCGAGCCGCAGCGCCAGCAGCGTCTGGCCGCCCGCCGGGTGCGCCAGGCCGAGTTCGACGCTGGCGCCCTGCCCGATTTTTTGGCTGAAACTGCCGCTATCCGCAATGGCGACTGGACGGTCGCGCCGATCCCGGCCGATCTGCTTGACCGCCGCGTCGAGATTACCGGACCAGTCGACCGCAAGATGATCATCAACGCGCTGAACTCGGGCGCCAAGGTGTTCATGGCTGATTTCGAGGACGCCAATTCGCCGACGTTCACCAACTGCATCGACGGTCAGATCAACCTGAAGGACCGCTGGGCCGGGACGATCGATTTCGTCGATCCGAACACGGACAAGGCCTATAAACTCAGCGACACGCCGGCCGTTCTGCTGATCCGGCCGCGCGGCTGGCGGCTGGATGAGCGCCACGTCACGGTCGGCGGTGAGGTCATGTCGGGCGCCTTGTTCGACTTCGGACTGTACATGTTCCACTGCGCCAAGGCGGCGATCGCCAAGGGCTCGGGGCCGTATTTCTACCTGCCGAAGATGGAGTCGCACCTGGAAGCCCGGCTGTGGAACGATGTCATCGTGTTCACGCAGGACTATCTCGGCCTGCCGCAGGGCACGGTCAAGGCCACCGTGCTGATCGAGACCCTGCCGGCGGCGTTCGAGATGGACGAAATCCTCTATGAGCTACGTGAGCATATCGCCGGCCTGAACTGCGGGCGCTGGGACTATATCTTCAGCTTTATCAAGACGTTCGCGGAAAACTCGCACTTCATCACACCGGACCGGTCGAAGATGGTGATGGGCGATGCCTTCCTGAAGGCCTATTCGCTGGAGCTGATCAAGACCTGCCATCGGCGTGGTGCCTTCGCCATGGGCGGCATGGCGGCGCAGATTCCGGTCAAGAACAATCCCGAAGCCAATGCCGCGGCCTTTGCCCGAGTCAAGGCCGACAAGGAACGCGAAGCCGGTAACGGCCACGACGGCACCTGGGTGGCGCACCCGGATCTGGTCCCTGTCGCCATGGAAGTGTTCGACCGGCTGATGCCGCAGGCGAACCAGTTGGATAAACTGCGCGAGGATGTCGAAACCGGTCGCATGGATCTGCTCAAGCTGCACGACGGCACCCGCACCGAAGCGGGCCTGCGCGAAAACATCCGCGTCGGCATCCAGTACATCGAAGCCTGGCTGCGCGGCAAAGGCGCCGTGCCGCTGTATAATCTGATGGAAGACGCCGCCACGGCCGAGATTTCCCGCACCCAGGTGTGGCAATGGATCCGGCATGGCGCGGCACTGGACGACGGCCGCGTGGTGACCAAGGAAATGGTTCTGGCGCTGATCGACGACGAGATGGGTAAGTTCGACGTATCTTCGGGTGAATTCCCGCAGGCGATCAAGCTGTTCCGCGAGCTGTCGACGGCGCCGTCCTGCCGCGACTTCCTGACGGTGCCGGCGTACGAGGTGCTGGGTTAGTTACTCTCCTCCCCATTCTTCATGGGGACGTGTCGCGAAAGCGACGGAGGGGTCACTTACGACTGTAAGTGACCATGGCTTGCGAAAGCTATACTTTCGCTGGCGCCAAACCGTCATTTTCGGCCCAAGAGCCTCAATGCCACTTCCCCACAAGGGTGGGGAGGAGAAAGATGTTACGCATTCAACCACTGTTCGACGGTGCGGCTCGATTTGCGGATCTGCTTGATCCGAACCTTCAGCTCATTCGAAATGATGGTGATGTTGTGCCCGTTGTAGCGACGGAACAGAATTTCTGTGAAAAGGTCGAATTTGTCGGCATCGGCGGTGAAAAAATATCCGCGCACAAGTTGTTTTATTGCAGCGCACGCAACCTGAGGGTCGGTGCCTTTCTGTTGTAATTTCCGAAATACAAGATCAATTTCCTGCTCTAACATAATGGCCTCCGTTGCAATGCAATATGCTTAGGCGCGGGGGCGTAAAAAGGCGATGTGAACGCGAGGGTAAATTGCCGTTTACCGTTCGAAAGCGGAGTGGGCTTTGGTGTCGCGCGTGAAGACGTAGACCAGCAGCGACACGAAGATACAGGCACTCACATACCAGAAGAAAGCGGTCTCCATGCCCGCCTGCTTGAGCCACAGGGCGACATATTCCGCCGATCCGCCGAACACCGACACGGCCACCGCATAGGGCAAGGCGACACCCAGCGCCCGGATGTGCGACGGGAACAGCTCGGCCTTCACCACCGCATTGATGGCCGTGTAGCCGGAGACGATGACCAGCGCCGCCATGACCAGGGCAAAGCCGGTCCAGAAGTCGCGGGTGGTCGAAATGGCGGTCATGATCGGTGCCGTCAGCAGCGTCCCCAGCACCCCGAACGCGATCAGAATGGGCCGGCGGCCGACCTTGTCCGACAGGGCGCCAATCACCGGCTGCAACAGCATGTAGAGGAACAGGGTGACGGCCGACAAAAGCGTCGCCTGTTCCTTGGTCCAGCCAGCGGTGTTGACCAGGAACTTCTGCATGTAGGTGGTGTAGGTGTAAAACGCGACCGTGCCGCCCATGGTCAGGCCGACGACCTGCAGGGTCTGGAACGGATGGTCGCGCAGCAGCGCCCAGACCTGGCCCTGGCGGGTCTTTTCGCGGGTTTCATAGGCTTCGGTTTCTGCGATGTGGCGGCGGATAAACAGGGCGATCAGCGCTAGCCCGGCGCCGACGGCAAACGGGATCCGCCAGCCCCAGGCTTCGAGCTGGGCTTCGGTGAGCAGGATTTTCTGCAGCAAAATCAGGACGCCCAGTGCAATCAGCTGACCCATGATCAGGGTGACATACTGGAAGCTGGACCAGAAACCGCGCCGTTCGTGGCCGGCCATTTCGGACAGGTAGGTGGCCGATGCGCCGTACTCGCCGCCGACGCTCAGGCCTTGCAGCAGCCGAGCCAATAGCAAGAGCACCGGCGACAGCACGCCGATGGTGCTGAAAGCGGGCGTCACGGCGATGATCAGCGAGCCCCCGCACATCAACAGGATGGAAAAGGTCAGCGCTGCTTTTCGCCCGTGCCGGTCGGCATAACGCCCCAACCACCAGCCGCCGATCGGCCGCATCAGGAAGCCGACGGCAAAAATCGCAGCGGTGTTGAGCAACTGCGCCGTCGCATCGCCCTTGGGGAAGAAGGCCTTGGAGAAATAGAGCGCGAATGCCGAATAGGCATACCAGTCGTACCATTCGACCAGGTTGCCGATGCACCCGCCGACGATCGATGTGATTTTCTTGGTTTGGCCCTGCATGGCCGGAGGGTTTCATATCCTCGCGCAACCGACAAGGAAATTGACGAAATCGGCGGCTTTGCTTATGGCTGGTTACAGTTTCTCATTTCAGGTCCCAATACCATGACCGACGCCGTCATCCCGCCCCCCGAAGTCATCTATGTCGACAGCCACAAGGTCGCCTGCAACGGCGGCGGCGGGGCGCTGGGGCATCCGCTGACCTATTACGAGCTGGGCGAAGAAGGCACCGTGGAATGCGGCTATTGCGACCGCAAGTTCGTGCTCAAGGACCACGCACACGAATATGTCGATCCGGCACCGCGCCCCGAAGGCGAGCACTAAATGCGCTACCTGCACACCATGGTGCGGGTGAAGGACCTCGACGCCGCGCTGAAGTTCTATTGCGACGGGCTCGGCATGTACGAGGTCCGGCGCAAGTCGAGCGACAAGGGCCGCTTCACGCTGGTCTTTCTGGCAGCGCGGGGCGATCAGGCGACTGCCGACATCAATGGCGGCGATCGCGCCTCCCCGCATATCGAGCTGACCTATAACTGGCCGGACGAAAACGGTGCGGTTGAGGATTATGGCAACGGCCGCAATATGGGCCACCTGGCCTATGAGGTCGAGGATATCTATGCGCTGTGCCAGCACTTGCAGGATATGGGGATCACCATCCTGCGTCCGCCGCGCGACGGCAATATGGCGTTCGTGAAGTCACCGGACGGCATTTCGATCGAGCTACTGCAGGCGGGTGATCCGCTGGCGCCGGCGGAACCCTGGGCCAGCATGGCGAATACCGGGAGTTGGTAACTTCCTCTCCCCACTTGAGGGGAGAGGTGAAGTAGCTGCCATTCCCTGTCGCTTTGATTTGGCATCGACGCAGGATGGCTCTATGAAAGAGCCCTCACCCGATTTGAGCCGCAGAGCCCCATGGACGACACAGCTACCGCTCCCGAAACCGCCGCGACGGCTCAGACTGCCAAGCGCCTCCTCCTGATCGACGGGTCGGGCTATATCTTCCGTGCCTATCACGGCCTGCCGCCGTTGACGCGCAAGTCGGACGGGCTGCCGGTCGGCGCGGTCGCCGGCTTCTGCAACATGCTGTACAAGCTGATCAAGGAGAACCGCGGCGATGACGCGCCGTCGCACCTGGCGGTCATTTTCGACGCCGGGTCGAAAACCTTCCGCAACGAGCTGTACGACCAGTACAAGGCGCACCGCCCGCCTCCGCCCGAAGACCTGATCCCTCAGTTTCCGCTGATCCGCGACGCCACCCGCGCCTTTGGCCTGCCCGCTGTCGAGATGGCCAATTTCGAAGCCGATGACCTGATCTGCACCTATACCCACCTGGCCAAGAAGGCCGGGTTCAAGGTGACCATCGTCTCGTCCGACAAGGACCTGATGCAACTGATCGACGATGACGTACACATGCTCGATCCGGTCAAGAACACCATTGTCGGCCGCGAAGAAGTCATCGAGAAGTTCGGCGTGCCGCCCGAGCTGGTGGTCGACGCCCAGGCGTTGATCGGCGACTCGGCGGATAACGTGCCCGGCGCCCCCGGCATCGGAGTCAAGACGGCGGCAGAATTGCTCAATACCTTCGGCAGCCTCGATGCGGTGCTGGAACGCGCGTCCGAGATCAAACAAGAGAAGCGCCGCCAGACCCTGATCGATTTCCGCGAGCAGATCCTGCTGTCGCGCACCTTGGTGACCCTGCGTTGCGACTCGCCCACCCCGGTCGATATCGACACCTTCGCGCTGAAACAGCCCGATGCCGACGTGCTGACGGCTTTCCTGAGCGTCATGGAATTCGCCTCGCTGGCCAAGCGGGTCGGCGGCACCCTGTCCAACCTTGAAACCACCACCGCGATCAGCCAGATCCCCACCGCACCGGTGCTCAGGCCGCTGTACGGCGCGCCCAGGCAGACCGCCGCGGAAGCCGCCAAACAGCCGTTCGATCTCGACGCCTATGCGTGCGTCCAGACGGCCGAGGCGCTGGAACAATGGGTGGCGCGGGCGAAAAACGCTCTGGTGTTCGCCGTCGATACCGAAACGGATGATCTGTCGGCATCGCACTCCAATCTGTGCGGCATCTCGTTGTCGACCGCGCCGAACTGCGCCTGCTATATCCCGGTCGGCCATGCCGCCGAAGGGCTCGATTTCGGCGACGAGCTGAAGCAGATCCCGCTCGACGACGTCATCCGCATCCTGAAACCGATCCTGGAGGACAAAAACCTCCTCAAGGTCGGGCAGAACATTAAGTACGACCTGAGCGTCCTGCACCGCTACGGCATCGACGTCGCGCCGTTCGACGATACTATGCTTTTGTCCTATGTGCTCGAAGGCGGCCAGCACGGCCACGGCATGGACGAACTGTCGGAAATGCACCTGGGGCATAAGCCGATCACCTTCAAGGAAGTGGCGGGCTCCGGCAAGACGGCCAAGAGCTTCAAGCATGTCGCTCTGAAAGAAGCGATGCGCTACGCCGCCGAGGACGCCGATGTGACGCTCCGCCTGTGGCATGTGCTGAAGCCACGTCTGGCACAGGAGCGCATGACCACGGTCTATGAGACGCTGGAGCGCGGCATGGCGCCCGTGCTGTCCGATATGGAGCTGGCCGGTATCCGCGTCGATCCGGAGATTCTGCGCGCGCTGTCGCAGGACTTCGGCACGCGCATGAACGCCATCGAGCAGGAAGCCCATGCCCTGATCGGCCGGCCGTTCAATATCGGCAGCCCGCAGCAGTTGGGCGCTATCTTCTTCGACGAGATGAAGCTGGCCGGCGGCAAGAAGACGGCGTCGGGCCAGTGGGCGACCGACGTCAAGGTGCTGGAGGAACTGGCCGACCAGGGCGTGCCTTTGGCCAAGCTGGTGCTTGATTATCGCCAGATGTCGAAGCTCAAAGGCACCTATACCGACAACCTGGTCGAATATGCCGATCCGGATACCCAGCGCATCCATACCAGCTTCCATCTGGCGGCAACGCCGACGGGCCGGTTGTCGTCCAACGAACCCAACCTGCAGAATATCCCCATCCGCACCGCCGAAGGCCGCAAGATCCGCCGCGCCTTCATCGCCAAGCCGGGGCACAAGCTGATCTCGGCCGACTATAGCCAAATTGAACTGCGAATTCTGGCGCACATCGGCAATATTCCGCAATTGAAAGAAGCGTTTACGCGCGGCGACGACATCCACGCCATGACGGCATCGGAAATGTTCAATGTGCCGATGGACGAGATGACTTCGGAAATCCGCCGCCGCGCCAAGGCGATCAATTTCGGCATCATCTACGGCATTTCGGCGTTCGGACTGTCGAACCAGCTCGGTATCGAACGCGGCGAGGCCGGGCGTTATATCGAGACCTATTTCGACCGTTTCCCCGGCATCAAGGACTATATGGACGGGGCACGCGACTATGTGCGGACCAACGGCTTCGTTATGACTCTGATGGGGCGCAAAATCCATATCCCGGAAATCAACGGCAAGGGCGCCATCCGCTCGTTTGCCGAACGGGCGGCGATCAACGCGCCAATCCAGGGCACGGCAGCTGATATCATTCGCCGCGCCATGATGCGCATGCCGGGCGTGCTGGAGGACAAGGGCTTCACGACCCGGATGTTGCTGCAGGTGCACGACGAACTGATCTTCGAAGCGCCCGACGCCGAGGTCGAGGCCGTCATGCCGGTGATCAAGGACGTTATGTCGAACGCGGCTCTGCCAGCGGTGGAGTTTAGCGTTCCTCTGGTGGTGGAAGCCCATGCCGCCGACAATTGGGATGAGGCGCACTAGACCATTCTCCTCCCCATTCTACATGGGGAGGTGTCGCGAAGCGACGGAGGGGTCACTTACAACTGCAAGTGACCCCTCCGTCACCTTCGCCAAGAGGCTCGATACCACCTCCCCATAAAGAATGGGGAGGAGAGTAAGGAAGTGACTATGACCAAGCTTTGGGGGATTGCAGGCGCGACCGCACTGGCTTTATGCCTGTGCGCCGGAGCCGCTGACGCCAAGCCGAAGCCGTATCAGCCGCCCGCCAAGGCCAAGGTCGCTCCCAAAGCACCGGCCAAACCCGTTGCAACGCCCCTGCCCCCCGTGTTGTTGAGCGATACGCCACGCGATCCCGCCCATCCAAGCGAAAATGCCGCCCTGCGCCTCAATTCCAGGGGCAGCCTGATCAATGCGGTGTTCTACCTCGCCGCCGGCACCCAGCCGCATCCGACCGTGCTGCTGCTGCATGGCCTGCCGGGCAACGAGCAAAACCTCGACCTGGCGCAGTCCTTGCGCCGCGCCGGTTACAACGTCCTGACCCTGCATTATCGCGGCTCATGGGGCAGCGCCGGAACCTTTGGTTTGGCGCGCTCGGTCGAGGACGGCCAGGCGGCGCTCGACTACCTGTTCGACCCGATCCATCTCGCCACCTACCATATCGACCCGCGACGGATCGGCGTGATCGGCCACAGCATGGGCGGCTTCGTTGCCGTCCGCGCCGCTGCCGCCGATCCGCGCGTCGCCTTTGTCGGGCTGATTGCGCCGTGGGATATCGCCGACGAGATCACGCCGCTGACCGTGCCGCAGGCCGAGTTCCCGAAAACCGCCGCCAAGCTGTTCGACGATGTCGACGGGCGGCTCGGGGCCATAACCAGCCTCGACATCGCCAAGGAAATCCTGGCCGATGGGAAGGACTGGCGGCTGGGGTCAAGCGCCGGCGCCATCGCCAGCCGGCCGATCCTGATCGTCACCGCCAGCCACGACAGCGCCGATGACAAGGCTGTGAACCTGATCCAGGCGCTGTCCTTCGCCCGCGCTGCCAAGCTCAAAACCGTCGAACTCGACAGCGACCACGCTTTTTCCGACCACCGCATCGCCTTGCAGGCGGAGGTTCTGAACTGGCTCAAGACCAACGGACTCTAAAGACATGCACGTCAAAAACCTCAACCATATCAATATTCAAACCCACGATATGGAAAAGACCATCACCTTCTATGCCGAGCTTCTGGGCCTGGAAGCGCGCGAAGCCCCGCCGACCCCGCCGGAGGACCGGCAATGGCTGCACAGCCCGGACGGCCAGGCGGTCATCCACCTCAACCGTTTCGGCACCGACAACACCGTGCCGCGCCCGGTCGTCCCCGGCGATCCGACCGGCGCCATCCACCACGTTGCCTTTGAGTGCGACGGCTTTGACGAGGCCCTGGCCTTCATCAAGAGTCGCGGCATGGAGTACGGCTACAACGAGATTCCGCGTATCCCTCTGCGTCAGCTGTTCGTCGCTGATCCGAACAATGTGTTCCTCGAATTGAATTTCCGCGGGCCGATCCCGTAAGAAATCCGGAATGCCCGCGACTATCTCTGCGTAACCGTTGAGGGCTGCGCGTGGGCGACACGACCGAACAGGACCAGAGATACAGCGAAGCCGCCGCCGAGTTCGGCCCGGCGCTGGAACGGCTGGCGCGCGGCTATGAGGCCAATGCCGACAAGCGCCGCGACCTGGTTCAGGATATTCATTTCGCACTGTGGCGGTCTTTGGCGGCGTTCGACGGACGCTGTTCGTTGCGGACGTGGGTCTACCGCGTGGCACACAACACGGCGACCTCGCATATCTTGAAAGAGCGCCGCCAGAAGGCGAACGGCTGGATCGGGCTCGACGACGACTGGCCGAGCGACGCCCCCGGCATCGAGGACAGCCTTCACGAACAGCAGGCGCTGAACCGGCTGACGGCGCTGATCCAGCGCCTGCAGCCGCAGGACAGGCAGATCATGCTGCTCTATCTCGAAAATGTCGACGCTTCAGGAATTTCCGATATCACCGGCCTGAAGCCGTCGAATGTCGCGACGAAAATCCACCGCATCAAGGCGTTTTTGAGCCGCCAGTTCCATCAGGGAGGACGGTCATGACCGACGAACCTGAACCCAACCTGCAAAACCTGTGGCAGGACCAACCGACGGAGATCAGTCCCATGTTGTTAGCCGATGTGCACCAACGCGCGTTAAAGTTCGATGCTCGCCTGAAACGGGGCATGTTCCTCCGTTACAGTGAAACGGTGGTCGCCCTCGCCCTTGTTGGCTTCGAGCTGTTCATCATTCGTGACGGCCTGATCAGGATAGGCCTTTTCCTGATCGCCATAGGCGCCATGTTCAGCCTGCATGTCAGTCGCGGCTTCAGTGCAAAAACGCGTAATTCCGGCGCCGCTTCGGCGTCCCAGGCCTGTTTCGAGTTTTATAAAGAGGTCTTGAAAGTGCGGATCAGATATACCCAAACCGCCTGGGCCTGGATGATATTACCCCTGTTGCCTGGTGTGTTATTGGTGGAGTATTGCATTCATCAAGGTCTCGGCCAGCTCTATCCGCATGCCCGCATCAGCCACGAGATGGCTTCCCGCTGGACCTATGGCACCGATATATTCCTGGTGTTTTTTCTTGGCGCCTACATCGCTTATTGGCACCTGCGCGCACGGAAACTACGTCGGGAACTGGCTGAGCTGGGCTAGCTCAAGCCGCCGCCAATCCCGCCGCCTGCATCATAGGTTTCAACTGCGCCAGCATCTGCGGATTGCCGAGCAGGTTCTGGCGGAAGCCCGGATCACGCAGCATGCGCAGCGCCTCGATCTTCGCCTGTTCGCTGAGCGGACCGGTCGGCGCGGTCTGGCCGGCGGCATAGGACAGCATGATCGCCAGTTTGTGCATCGGCGGCGCCGAGCCGCGCAGGGTCTGGGCGATCAGGTGCACCTCGGTGGCGATCTGGGCGCCGAACTGGCCGCACTTCAGCACGATATCCTCGGCAGCCTTGTCCGGCAGTTGCGCCGCCTGGGTGCGGCGCTGGACGTGGGCCAGGAAGTTCAGGCGCTGGGCCACCGGGCGGTTCGGGTCGCGGATGTCGCGTTCGAACTTCAGCGACGTCAGGGTCGAGGTCAGCCAGGTCGCCGCCTGACGCTTGTTGGCGGCCCCGGCAACGTTCTCACATAGCCAGACCAGCTTTTCGGTCTCGTCGATCGGCGATTTGCCGAGTTTGGCCAGGCTGTCGACGAAATCGGCCGAGACCAGCATCTTGGAGCGCTCAATGAATGCGTCCTTGACGTCGTCGCGCTGGGCGTCGTCCTTGCCCGAGGCCGTCAGGCACAGGGCCAGGGCGCGGAGGGTTTCGATCTCGCCTTCCGGATCGCCGGGGCGCAGACGACGCGGCCCTTTCAGCTCCAGCATCAGGCGCTTGGAGATCGAATTGGCCAGATGCGGGAACAGGCCAAGCGTCATCAGGTTGTGATAACCGGCCAGGACGTCCTTGAGCGGCGGAATGACCTTCGCCACCTGCGGGTCCATTTTCGCAATCAGATCGACCTCACGGCTGGCGGCCATGCGGGTCATGATGGCCATGGCCGTGCCCAGATCCGCGTCCTGCCCCAGCACGTCGTTCAGGGACGAACGCGCAGCGAAGACTTCCACCACCGGCGCTTCGATGACGTGCATGGCCCATTCGCGGCCGTTCAGCCTTTCGGCCAGCACATTGGCGAACAGCAGCAGCTTTTCCAGCTTGGCGGCCGGGCGGTTGTCGGTGCCCAGGACCTTGGCCAGCGCCCCGCCGAAGACATAGGCCTTTTCGGGGTGGCCCGACAGCGTGTCCAGGGTCGCCAGCAGGTTCGACGGCACGATATCCGGGAAGGTCTTCTTGCGGCCGTCGGTAATCAGGCGAGTGACCGCCTTATCGATCAGGGCCCGCCAGCGCCGCATCAGCTCATGCAGGTCCTGGCCGGTTTCCTGGGCTTCCGGGACGGACAGCTTCTGGATAACGTGCTGCAGCTCGGTGCCGGTGGCTTCGAGCTTTTCGGCCAGGTCGGGGCGGTGCAGCAGCTCGAACGGCGTGACGCCGAAGCGTTTCAGCCACTCTTCAAGAAGTCTGGAAATTTTCTCGCGCGCCAGCGGGGTGTAGAGTTCCTGCGGGCTGGAACAGATCGACACGGCCTCGGTGACCTGGCGCGCCTTCTTTTTCGGCTCGGGCTCGCCTTTTTCCAGCACGGTCAGGGTGCGGTATTCACCGGTGGACGAATCGAGGGTTTCCTTGGTGACCCGGATGGCGACGGCCGCCTTGGTCTTGAGCATATCCTCGGCGGCCTTGGTCGCCTGTTCGCGATCCTCGACAGCCAGCTGCAGCGTCCAGCCCGAATGCACCTGCTTGCGGGCGAAGACTTCGTAATGGACCTGACTGCGGCTCGACAACGCCTGTTTCTCTTCCCGGATAGGCCTATACAGACCCTTGATAATCCTCGAAAACTTACACAAATAGGGTTAAATTATCATTGAAGCGCCGCCCTTGTCGGCATATGAACGCGATTACGCCGCGTTCGCGCCCAAAAAAGAACGCGCTTTGGGTAAAGTGAAGTAAAACAACTAAAACCTCCCTGGAGCTTCTATGGCCCGCATTACCCTGGTTGATGACGACGAAAACATCGTGACGAGCGTGTCACTGGCGCTGGAAAGCGGCGGCCACACGATCCAGGCCTATTACGACGGCGCCTCCGGTCTCGCGGCCCTTGAGAAGGACCCGCCCGATCTCGCCATCCTCGACGTCAAGATGCCGCGCATGGACGGCATGGAAGTGCTGAAGCGCGTGCGCGCCAATTCCAACCTGCCGGTCATCATCCTGACCTCCAAGGACGACGAGATCGACGAGATCCTCGGCTTCAACCTCGGCGCCGACGACTACATGCACAAGCCGTTCTCGCAGCGCCTGCTGCTGGAGCGCGTCAAGGCGGTGTTGCGCCGCGCCGGCATCGTCGATCAGGGCGAAGCGCCGGAAGTCACCGAAGCATTGAACGCCAAGTCGCTCAAGCGCGGCAAGCTGGTCATGGACGCCGCCCGCCACGAATGCACCTGGGACGGCAAGCCGGTGCGCCTGACCGTCACCGAATTCCTGCTGCTGCACGCCCTGGCCCAGCGTCCGGGCTTCGTGAAGAGCCGCGACAACCTGATGGACGCGGCCTATGACGACCAGGTGTATGTCGACGACCGCACCATCGACAGCCACGTCAAGCGGATGCGCAAGAAGTTCCGCGTGGTCGACAACACTTTCGATTCCATCGAGACTCTCTACGGCGTAGGCTACCGCTACCGGGAAGTTTAATTTAGAGCTCAAGCGCCGCATGGCTCCTCGCAAAGGCTCGGGCGCCCAAGTCTTGTTTTAAGATTGGCGCGCTTGCCAAATTGCGCAGAGCAATTTGGAGGATGAAACCGAAAATGGCCAAGCCCTGGTTCAAGCGCCTGCCGTTCGGCCAATCGCGCCTGGGCCGGGCTGTGCTCGGGCTCAACATGCTCGGCTTCGTCATCCTGGTGATGGGCGCCATGGGCGTCGACAACTGGCGGCAGGGCCTGATCGACGCCTATAAAAGCTCCCTGACCGTGCAGGCGCAGCTCCTGGGCCGCATCCTCGACTCGGCGGCGTCCGGCGAAGAAGCGACGCCTGAGCTTGACGTACAATATGCCAACTTCCTGCTCGGCCAGTTCGTGCCGCAGGGCCAGCGTGTCCGGCTGTCCAATGCGCAAGGCGTAGTCGTTTCGGATTCCTACGTGGTTTCCGAAAATGTCGACGTGCATGACCTGCCGCCAGCGCGCAAGCCGACCGCCGCGCCGCCGCCCGACAAATCCGCCAAGCACGCCCGGCGTCGCGCCGCCGCCGACAAGGCGTTGAACGCTGAAATCGCCCAGGCGCTGAAGGGCGAGACCATTACCGAGGTGCGACCCAACGAGTTCGGCACCAAGGTGGTGTCGGTGTCCATTCCCATCCGCCGGGTCAAGGCCGTGCTCGGCGTGCTGACCGTCGAAGGCGGCGACTTCGACAAGACCGTCGAGGCGCAGCGTGAAGCCATGCTGCCGTTCATCCTGGTCGCCCTGGCGGTGTCACTGTCTACTTTCCTGTTGCTGCACTGGCTGATCAGCCGGCCGATCCAGCGCCTGTCGGCGGCCGCCGATACGGTGCGGGCCAACCAGGCGCGCGCCATCTCCCTGCCCGACCTGGAGGCGCGCAAGGACGAGATCGGCACGCTGGCCCGGTCGCTGGAAAGCATGACCGATACGCTGTGGCGGCGCATGGAGGAAATCGACCGTTTCGCTGCCGACGTGTCGCATGAGATCAAGAATCCGCTGACCTCGATCCGCAGCGCGCTGGAGACGCTCAACCTCGTCAAGGACGACGCCGCCAAGGCACGGCTGATGACGGTGCTGAACCAGGATGTGCGCCGACTGGACCGGCTGATCACCGACATTTCCAATGCATCCCGGCTCGATGCCGAGCTGTCGCGCGACGTGCCGCGCCATATCGACGTCGGCGCGCTGCTCGAGGACATCATCTCCGTCTACCAGCATGGCGAGGCGGAAGGCGCCGTGCATGTCGCCTATGACCGGCAGCTGCCGGCCGGCGGCGCGCAGGTCAGTGGCCGCGAAGGCCCGCTGGGGCAGGTGTTCCGCAACCTGATCGACAATGCCCGCTCGTTCTCGCCCGAAGGCGGCGAGGTGCGGGTGGCGCTCGGCCACTCAGCGGAGCCCGGCCTGGCTATCCGCATCACCGTTGACGATGACGGCCCGGGCATCCCGCCGGAAAATCTGGAGACCATCTTCCAGCGCTTCTACACCTCGCGGCCGAAGGGGACGAGCTTCGGGCAGAACTCGGGTCTGGGCCTCAGCATCTCGCGCCAGATCGTCGAAGCGCACCGCGGCAAGGTGTGGGCGGAGAACCGTGCGGATGCCGACGGCAAGGTCGTCGGGGCACGGTTCTCGATTCTGTTACCGGCCGGTCTGTAGCGGCTTCTTGACAAAAACAGTTAATGGCCCCCACACTATCCGCTTGATCAGGCTCAGAATTCCTCAAAGGAACGCGCATGAACTGGGGCAGGATACGGATCTTTTCAAACCTTGTGCAGGTGACCCTGGCTGTGGCCTGCGTCATCGCCTTCTTCATCGCGGGGATCGATGAAGAGACGACACAAGGCCTGCTGCTCCTGCTGGTCGCCGTGGTGTTCGCCGACTATCTGATCATTCCCGGCCGGTCGCCGTTCGGCAAAAAGGCCGGTTAGCCGTATTTGGTGACAATCGTATCGATAAAGGCCGTCGACAGCCGTTCGAAATCGTCGGCGGTGAGTGCGATATCGTCGCCGATCTGATAGCCCAGCACGGACTTGGCCGGATCGTACTTGATGGTCTTGTCGGCTGTCAGCTTACCGCCGTTGTTGACCAGCGAGGCGGAGATCATGCGGACTTCGTTGAGCGGGTTGCCATCCTTGCCTTCGGCACCGCGCAGGCGATGCACGAAGCCGTTGTCGAGCGCCAGCACCATGTTGGTGAAGCATTCCCGTTCGAAATCGCTGCCGGCTGGCGGGTTCAGCGCGCGCCACGCGGTCAATAGCGCCTCTATCCGCGTCCGGAAGGCGGCGACGTGCTCGGCGGAATAGGCGGTGACGGCCAGCATGGGTTTCTTCCGTGGTTGTGCGTTGAGGTAAGTTTTATTGGGCGACGGGGTCAAGCTATATTCCACCTCTTCCCTCGTGAGGGGAGAGGCGTGAAGAAGCATGCCGAAAAAACCACAGCTTGCCATCAAGCGGTGGCCGTTTGCCTTTTCTCCGTTGCCGGAACAGCAAAAAAAGCCTTTATGTACAGTCCTTGTTCCTTCCTCCCCCCGCCCGGTGCATGAGTAAGCTCGTCGTCCACGCCACAACCCTGTCCCTGCTCGTCGGCCAGACCTGGCAGGGCGTGGCGATCCTGGGCCCGTCCGGCATCGGCAAGAGCGACCTGGCCTTGCGCGCCATTCAGAGCGGCTGCGCGCTGATCTCCGATGATTATACCTGTCTGTGGGCTTCGGGCGGCCACCTTTACGGCAGCGCGCCGGACACCATCGCCGGCAAGATGGAGGTGCGCGGCTTGGGCATCCAGGAAGAGCCACAACGCGCCTTGACCCGCATCAGTTTGTTCGCCCTGGCCCAGACCGACCCGGTCGACCGCTTGCCGGAAGCCGAAGTCACTCCCATATTGGGTCTGGACATTCCCACCATCCGCCTCAACCCACGCGAGGCGTCGAGCGTGTCCAAATTGCTCACCCGCCTGCGGCAGGCGCGGACTTGAGCGTATGGTCTTGGCAAAGTTAGGAAATCTCGCCTAATTTATGCGCGGCGCAGCACAGATTCGCCGCATGGCGCGAAATTTGCTGATCCAGGACGAAAATCTCATTTTGCAGTGCGAAGCAAACGGGACTAAGATCGCATGCAACCGCCGCAGTGACATTTCCCCTCATACGGGAAAAGGTTCCGGCAGCAAGGATTAGGCAGTAGATGATCGGTTTGGTAATCGTCACGCACGGCAAGCTCGCAGAAGAGTTTGTGTTGGCGATGGAACATGTGGTCGGCCCGCAAAGCCAGGTGACCCCTATCTGCATCGGCCCCGAGGATGACGTCAGCCAGCGGCGGCAGGATATCCTGGATGCGACCTTCGCCAATGACACGGGTGACGGCGTCATACTGCTCACCGACATGTTCGGCGGCACGCCGTCCAACCTGGCCATTTCGGTGATGGAGCAGACCCGCGCCGAAGTGATCGCCGGTCTGAACCTGCCGATGCTGATCAAGCTGGCGAGCCTGCGCAAGAACGAAGACCTCGGCAACTGCGTCTGCCACGCCCAGGAAGCCGGGCGGAAATACGTGACCGTGGCGTCCTACGTGCTGTCAGGCGACAGCTAAGCCTTTATTTGTTTTTGCGCGCTTTTTTATCCGAAAGCCGCGTCACACTTTTCGGAAAGCGCTTAGCCCGCAGGGACGGCGACAAAGCCGCCCTCCGTCAAATTCATTGCCGACAGATCCAGCCCCATGCCACGCGCGCCCTGGGTGGCGGCGCTCTGAACCGCTTTCATCTGATCGGGCTTACCCTTTGATTGATCGACGGCAGCGGACAGCAAAATCGATTGTATAATCAGGGACTCAGCCATTTCCTGCTTGGTGGCGTCATCGGCGGCGCCAAATCCCGTCGTGCCGGTCAATGAAGCCATCACCTGTTTACGAACCGCCACCACGGTGAGCGGGCTGACATCGTCGTTGATCCCGCGGCTCGCTTGCCAGGCATTGATCCACCACAGGACATAGGCATCGGCGACATTGTTGACGTCCAGTCCGTGTTTTGCCAGTTCCGGACGAAGCCGTTCGATAATATCGCCCTGGGCAAACAGCGCCTCCAGACTGGCGGCGCCCTGCGGGTCCGCCGCGCGGCTCTTGGCCACGAACTGGGCCAGGTTCTTTTTCCGGCGCTCCGGCGACGGCACGTATTTGAACTTCGCAGGGTCCGGGGCCGGGTTCGGTGCCGGGGCCGCCTGTTTATCCGCCGGCTTGGTGGGGGACTGGCTTTGCCGGGCATGGTTTTCGAGGCTGATGCGCGGGCCTTCGTACAGCATCGGACTGGCCATCTGGTACTGGGCATGGGCCGCGCAGGGCGCGAACAGGATCGCGCCGGCGAGGCAGAGTCTTTTGAGGGACATCGTCATCATGGGCTCCGCTTATTTGGCGTTCTCGAGAAGGGCTTTGTACACGGTGTCGGCGGCCAGTTTCGCCCGGGCGGCATTATTTCTGTAATCGATCGCCTGAACCACGAAGGTGGTCTTTGTATCAACCGCAATGCAGTAGACGACGAGGGACGCGCCACCGCCGCTCGGGCCGGCGCCGTAGACCGCCAGCTTGTCGGCGTGCCGGTCCGAAACCGTTCCGACATAGCCCAAAGCATCGGCCGCCGATCGCGCCGTATCCAGGCATTTGCCGACATCCATCTTCTGGGCGCCCACGCGTTCGACGTTGTAGCTGAGGCTGAAGGAATCCGTCGCCGCCATCGAGACGGTGGGAAAAAGGGCCAATGCGACGACGGTGAGCACCAACGGTGCGGAACGTGGGATTTTCATGGCTTGATCCTGTTCGATATGATTGGGCGCGGCCACCAAACAGGCCGAGTCATAAATATCCAATACGATGTTACCGGCCGCCGATAGACCGCAGGGTTCCGTACCCTCCCCGGCACGCCTGAGGCCGTCGTCATCGGTCCTCCGTGGCAGCCGCATCTAATCGCACAGGGGCATAAGAGGCTCGACCGATCTTGCGGTTTGACGTAAACGCCCTGATCTACCATTGGCCTTCATTCTGAGAAGACCCGCATTTTTGGACTGTCCCCTGTGAAACCGATCAGCAAATCAAGAAAGCTCGCCGACGTCCTGTACGACATTCGCGGCCCCATTATGCAGCGGGCCAGGCAGATGGAGGACGAGGGGCATAAGCTGATCAAGCTCAACATCGGCAACCTGGCGGCCTTCGGTTTCGACGCGCCCGAGGAAGTCCAGCTGGACATGATCCGGAACCTGCCGAATTCGGCGGGCTATTCCGACAGCAAGGGCATCTTCGCGGCACGCAAGGCCATCATGCACTACAGCCAGAGCCAGGGCGTGCAGGGCGTGACGCTGGACGATATCTATCTCGGTAATGGCGCCTCCGATCTGATCGCTATGGCGACCAATGCGCTGCTGGACGACGGCGATGAATTGCTTTTGCCCGCGCCCGACTATCCGCTGTGGACGGCGGTCGCCAGCCTGTCGGGCGGCAAGCCGGTCCATTACCTCTGCGACGAAAGCCAGGGCTGGATTCCCGACCTGGCCGACATCCGGGCCAAGATCACGCCGCGCACAAAGGGCATCGTGGTCATCAACCCGAACAATCCGACCGGCGTCGTCTATCCCGATCATGTGTTGCATGAAATCGTGGTCATCGCGCGCGAGCATGGCCTGGTCATCCTGGCGGACGAGGTCTACGACAAGGTGCTGTATGACGATGTCCAGCATACGGCCCTGGCCAGTCTGTCGACCGATGTCCTGACCCTGACCTTCAACTCCCTGTCGAAGAGCTACCGCGCCTGCGGGTACCGGGCGGGCTGGATGGTGGTGTCGGGCGACAAGCGCGCGGCCCAGGACTATATCGAGGGCCTGGACATGCTGGCCAATATGAAGTTGTGCGCCAACGTGCCCGGCCAATGGGCTATTCAGACGGCGCTCGGCGGCTATCAGAGCATCAACGACCTGGTGCGCGAGGGCGGGCGGCTGCGCCAGCAGCGCGACCTGGCTTATGAGCTGATCACCGCCATTCCGGGCGTGACCTGCGTCAAGCCGCAGGCGGCGCTGTACATGTTTCCGCGCCTCGATCCCGAAGTCTATCCGATCAGGGACGACCGGCAGTTCTTCCTGGAACTGCTGGAAGCCACCAAGGTGATGCTGGTGCAGGGTACGGGTTTCAACTGGCCGTCGCCGGATCACTTCCGCATGGTGTTCCTGCCGCATGAGCCCGACCTGCGCGAAGCCATCGGCCGCGTCGCGCATTTCCTCAAGGAGTACCGCGACAGGTCATGAGGCGCTTCGCCTCGCGCGCGATTATTTGTCTGGACTAAGTGTCCGAATTCTCGCATCATTTAGCCGTTTGATAATAAGTCGCCTGCCAAAAGGGGACTGAACCGATGAACGAGACCAGCAGCCCTTTCCTGAGCGAGAATGCAGTGAGCGACCCCGTCCGCGTCAGCGTGGAAATCTGCAATCTCAAAGGCCTGCACGCCCGGGCTTCGGCCAAGTTCGTCAAGCTGGCGGCCACGTTCGAAGACACCCAGATCACCGTCCTCAAGGACGATCACCGCGTCGACGGCCAGTCGATCCTGGGGCTGATGATGCTGGCCGCCTCCATCGGCTCAACCATCGAGATCGAGGCCGACGGCCCTCAGGCACAGGCAGCCGTAACTGCGCTGGCCGAACTGGTCGCCAACCGGTTCGACGAGGAGGCGTGATGAAGCGCGCGCTCGCTCTTCTGCTGGCCATGACGGCGTTTGCCGTGGCCGCGCCGGCGTTTGCCGAGGGCGGATCGGGTGGTGATGACGGCTCCATGACGACCGCGCCGAAAAAGGTCGTGCGCAAGAAGGCCAAGCCGAAACCGGCTGCGCCCGCGCCGGCCAAACCAGCCGGTCCGATTCCCTATACATCGATCAATCCGGCCGCCGCGACGGCACCGGTCCCTCAGGCCGTGTCGCCCGGCCCGCCGGCCACCGCCCTGACGCCCGACGTCCTGCCGCAACCGACGGAAACCAATCACGCGCCGGCGCCGGCCACCGATGTCGCCGTGGCGCCGCGCGCAGCCCCGCCCCCTCCGCCACCGTCGCGCGCCCCGACCGTGACGCCGCGCGAAATCTCGCTGAAGTGCGAAACCCAGGTCAGCGACGGCAAGAGCAAAGTGTCGACCGGCACCTTCTATATCGACCTGTTCCCGTCGGATGCACTGCCGGACAGCCACGCCGACTTCAAGTTCACCTTTGTCGACCCGGCGCACAAGTCGCTGATCCGCGAGTCGATCTGCCTCGATACCATGTGCTCGGCGACGGTGACGGGCAGCGCCTATTACCTGGTTAACCGGGTTAACCGGCATGGCGGGGCGCTGCGCATCACGCTCGACCGTTCGAAGGGCGCTTTCTATGCCGAGGAAGTCAGCGACGGCATGTTATTTGGCGTCGGCGGTGGCGCACGCGTCGGGGAACAGGGCTACTGCACGCCGCAGAATTTGCCGAACCCCATGTTCTGAAGAATTATCCTCCCCCCTCAAGTGGGGAGAGGGATAAGAAACTCCCCCCTTACCCGTTCCTTATCGTCCTGCCGCCGTCCCGCGTCGAAACTTTAGCCCGCCGGATGGTACGCCTTGGGTCCAACCCGCATCGACTAGGATTTTAGGAGGCGACCATGAACAACGACCGCATCAACGGCAGCTGGGAACAAGTCAAGGGCCACGTACAAAAGGCCTGGGGCAAGCTGACCAACGACGATCTCGACGTCATCGAAGGCAACCGCAAGCTGCTCGCCGGCAAGATCCAGGAACGCTATGGCGTCGCCCAGGACGAAGCCGAAAAGCAGATCCACAAGTGGAACGACGAAGCCGACCACATGGCCGATGACATCGACGACAGCCGCCGGACCTACTAAGGCGTGTCATAGTTTCTCCGGTTCCGCCGGACCGGAGAGCAAGGGCGGGGATGGCCTTAAGATTCAAGGCTGTTCCCGCCCTTTGCCTTGTCCGGCTTTGCCTGGATTCTCCTCCGGGTTGACGCAAGCGTTACACTGTGTCAGTCTTAAACCCATGAGCAAGCCTACGACCGTAACTGCCAGTCCGAAAACGACCGCTATCAGCGGGGCGTTACGGGTCGGCACGGTCTAAAACAAAGGCAAGCCGCTCTCTCAACCCCCGCACCGAGACGGGGGTGATGCGATCCTCCGTTCCCCTTGTGTAAAACGCCGACCGCATGGAGACCGCTCATGGCCCCCAACAGAGATTTTGAGACCCGCGACAACAACACCGCCGGCCACACCGCCCTGGTGGTCATCGGCATGCAGCGCGCGCGCCTGGCAGGCCCGGACACAGAGAGCAATATCCGTGTGGTAACAGGCCTGATCGATCGCGCCCGCCGGGACGGCACGCAGATCGTCTTTGTCCAGCATTGCGCGCCGGCCGGCCACCCTTGCGAAAAGGGCGCCGAAGGCTGGAAGCTGTTCGACGGGGCGCAGCCGCGCTTCCCCGACTGGGTCGTCGACAAGCACCAGTTCAGCATTTTCGACGGCACGCACCTCGCCGCACAGCTCAAGGCGGTCGGCATTACCAAGCTGCTGCTGACCGGCCGGGCATCGGATGACGATGTCGCCGTTTCAGCCGTCGCCGCGGCAGCCCTCGGCTTCACGGCCGAGTTGGCCGAGGCGTTGCCGTCCGAGGCTGCAATCGCAGGTCACGCACACAACCCGGCTGCGGAAACCGCTGGCTGTATGTAAAGGCTGACGCGGCGGCAATATGCCGCGTTTACCCTTTTGGCGCGATTTTTTTATTGAAATTTCCAAGGCGTCTGAGTCATCTTTTATGACATGGACAGCTTACACGCGGATATTGCGGCGATCGAAAAAATCGATGCCGTACCTCTTATTCTCGATGTGATTTGCCGGACCACGGGGATGGGGTTCGCCGCCGTCGCGCGCGTCACCGAAGACCGCTGGATCGCCTGTTCGGTCAAGGACAACATCAATTTTGGCCTGAAGCCCGGCGGCGAGCTGCCGGTGGCGACAACCATCTGCGACGAGATCCGCCGCTCGGGCGAAGGCGTCGTCTTCGACAATGCCGACGAGTGTGCGTTTCGCGACCATCACACGCCTGCCACCTACGGCCTGAAAAGCTACATTTCCCTGCCGATCGTGCTTAAGGACGGCACGTTTTTCGGCACACTGTGCGCCATCGATCCTGAGCCGCACCGCGTCGACACGCTGGAAACGATCGGCATGTTCAAGCTGTTCGCCGAGCTGATCGCCCAGCATCTCAATAATAATGACCGCTTCGCCACCTCGGAGGCGCTGCTGCTGGAGGCGCAAGAGGCGGCGCGGCTGCGGGAGCAGTTCATTGCTGTGCTGGGGCACGACCTGCGCAACCCCCTGGGTGCGATTTCGTCAGGCACACAGCTGCTGCGCCGGAACATTCCGGAAGAGCGCCGCAATCACGTGCTGGGCCTGATCGAGAAGGCGACCTTCCGCATGGGTGAGCTGATCGACAACCTGCTCGATTTCGCCCGCGGCCGCCTGGGGGCAGGTCTGAGCCTGAAGCGCGAGGATCATGACACGCTTGAGCCGGTGCTGAGCCAGGTTATCAATGAGCTGCGCATCGCCTGGCCGGACCGCGAGGTCGAAACGCGGCTCGACTTCCGCCATCCCGTATCAGCCGACGGCCATCGCATCGGCCAGATGGCGTCAAACCTGCTCGGCAACGCGTTTACCCACGGCGATCCGGCGCGGCCGGTGGTGCTGAGCGCCACGTCTCGCGATGGGCTGTTTGTCATGACGGTCAGCAATGGCGGCGCGCCGATCGGACCATTGGCCATGAAGCGGTTGTTTCAGCCGTTCGAACGCGGCGCCGTGCATTCGGGCCGGCAAGGTCTGGGGTTGGGACTGTATATCGCTTCGGAGATCGCCAAGGCGCATGGCGGCGAGCTTATGGCGGAATCGAACGTCCTGGAGACGCTGTTCCGCTTCCGGATGCCCGCGAAATAACAGAGGATCAGGGGAATTGCAGCGCGTGGCCCTTCGGTCTGAGGTCCAAAACACCCGGCCGCAACCTCCCCTGATCCTGTAGACCCGCCGGGTGTCCCAAAAGTGGGGTCTTCGACGACAAATCGAGGTTAATCCGCCGCCGATAAGAAAGCAGCGCGGGCAGATCGCCGGGGAATAAGAAGGTTATAAGATAGCATTGAGCCTTTATGGCGGGTACCGTTTGTTGCCACGCGGCAAATCAACGGAGACCTCCCCATGCGTATTCCCCTGCTCGACCCCAAGGCGCTCACGCCTGAGCAACACCCCCTCTATGCCGACATGAAAAGCGGCATAGAGGCCAATTTCAAAGGCTTCCAGGCCATCGCGCCGGACGGCACCTTGATCGGGCCATGGAATCCGTGGCTGAGCTATCCGAACATCGGCGGGCCGATCTGGGAGCTGGTCAAGGCGATGTCGGCCAACCCCACCCTGCCCAAGCCGGTGCGCGAGGTCGCCATTCTGGTCACCGGCGCCAAGTTCCGCTCGGGCTATGAGTTGTATGCGCATGTGCTGATGGCCGAGCTGCGCGGGCTGGACGACGACACCATCGGCACCATCGTCGCCGGCCAGCGCCCGGCCAATCTCAGCGAAGACGAAGGCGCGGCCTATGATGTGGCGTCGGCTTTGGTGGCGGGCGGCGTGCTGCCGGAGCTGACCTACAAGCGGGCGGTGCAGCGCTTCGGCGCGGCGGGCACGGCGGAGCTGATCTATCTGGTCGGGCTGTATTGCCTGGTGTCGGTGACGTTGAACGGCTTCGATGTGCCGGTTCCGGAGGTGTGAACACCCTTTCGCCTCCCC
The DNA here is from genome assembly GCA_048497915.1 of Pseudomonadota bacterium. Taxonomy (GTDB): domain Bacteria; phylum Pseudomonadota; class Alphaproteobacteria; order Caulobacterales; family Caulobacteraceae; genus Asticcacaulis. Next base: position 11,371 of record JBEHYZ010000026.1, on the reverse strand, counting down.
CATTTATGGGGGAGGTGGCGCGGCGGACAAGCTTGCTTGGACGACGTGACGGAAGGGGCTATCCGACCGAAGCCGCAAGCGGCTGTGCTTGAGATCAGCAAAGAAAGCCCCGCCCACCACGCTTCGCGCGGTCCCCCCCCCATGAAGAATGGGGAGGGCGAAGACGTTACGCCCCTTCCCTTTTCAACGCCCGAGCGGCGGCCAGAGTCTCCAGACTGGCATTGATGATCGCTTTCCAGCTGGTCAGCGCCTCGCGTTCAGCCCTTGGCTCAGGCGGGACATTACCGGCGGGCATGTAGCGCACGTCGTCGGAATTATGCGCATAGACGGCATCGAGCACCTTGCCGACCGCCAGCAGGGTCCGGGCGGCCTGTTCAGCGTCCTTGTGGGTCTTGGGCGGATCGAGGTCCTCGACGGCGCGCAGCAGCTGTTCGGCGAGATCGCGCAAGCGCTGCATTTGGTTGCGGCGGAGCGCCTGGCGCTGTTCCGGCGTGGCGATCGGAGTATGTGCGTTTTCCATGCCGACAAGCATGGAGTGGATGGAACGGGCGGGGATTAATTCCTCTCTAATTTTTATGTATTTTGAAATTCAAGTACATTTACCCCGTCAAGATAATTCCAGTTCCTTTTTTACCTGAAGTCTGTACCATCCTGACGTAGTGGGTATATTTCCCGTCTTATTGTCAGTCATGGAGAACTCCATGTACTCATCACTATATGGAAATCCTATCTTCAATTTTGGACCAAGGATATCAAATATTATGTGCATAACAAATTTCTTGCACGTCGGAACAGTCGGTACCCTAGTTTGAATTTCTACACCATATTCCTTAAATATTTTTATGAAATTTCTCTCGACCAAAAGTTCCTTAGGTAAACCTTCCTCACTTCTATCAGATATTTTTTGAATAATGTTCAGATAGGGTAGAGAAATTCCGAGACAATCCATTTTTTTATTTAAGCTAGCATCTTCTGTTGCTGCCTTTGCTGCTAAAGCAGCGTGCTTATCTGCGAGCATAATATCGGCCAAAATGGTCCTTAAAGACCAATTATATGAATATGCGTCGCAATCTAAGTGAGCCTCTTTGTTCACCGAAAGCTGGTCGCCCACTCTGGAATACAAGCAATAGCCCGTCACCCAACTACCGGACTCATAACTACCCTCTACAGGAACCAAAAAAGCGTGATTGTGTTTGTAATTGTTGCACAAAACACCCCAACGCCTCTTAATATCTTTAATAAATTTTAGAAACGTCTTTCCAGAATTAACATCCCTAACTGAATTCAAGTTAGGGATGTACACAAATAGGTCTTTTTCATAAAATTCAAATAACTCGCATGCTCTGTAAACCGCACCTTGGAAAGCATCCAGCGCAAAAATTGGATTTCCTTTTGTGTTATTCTCTAAGCCTTCTGCCCGTCTTCTAATTTCTTCTTTTTCGATTGCCTCTAAAGCGCGGGTTAAGCTTCGCTCCATGCGCCTATGCAACATCGCATACGCGGTAAAAAAATGCCCCTTGCTTGGATGCTCAGCTAATTCCAATCGACGCCCATCTAGAGCGTCCATTAAAGGCGAAATCATAACGTCTTTAGAAAAATCAGTCATGTGACCTAAGCCTTCAGGTCGAGAGGGCATTAAACCCCTGCCTTCATCCCTTCGGCGCGCTTCTTCATCAGCTGGTCGAACGCACCCCAGACGCCGGCTTCGCCCGTCCATTGGCCCTTGGTGGCGGCCTTGGAATATTCCGTGGCGCGGGCTTCGAAGAAGTTGGCGTGCTCGACCCCCGACAGCAGAACCTGCAACCATGGCAGCGGGTTTTCCTTCGGCGCATCAAACACTTGCGGCAGTTCCAGCTGACGCAGGCGCCAGTCGGCGATGTAGCGGATATAGGCCTTGATGTCCTCAGGCGTCATGCCCTGAACCGGCCCCTGTTCGAACGCCAGGTCGATGAACTTGTCCTCCATTGTCACCACGGTCTTACAACAGTCGATGATGTCGTCGGCCACCGACTTGGTCAGCGCCTTGGTTTCCTTGGCGAACGCATGATAGAGCTTGATGATGCCTTCGCAGTGCAGGCTTTCATCGCGCACCGACCACGACACGATCTGGCCCATGCCCTTCATCTTATTGAAGCGCGGGAAGTTCATCAGCATGGCGAATGAGGCGAACAGCTGCAGGCCTTCGGTAAAGCCGCCGAACATGGCAAGCGTCCGCAGCACATCGGCTTCGGTGTCGACGCCGAACTGCTGCATGAAGTCATGCTTATCACGCATCGCCTGGTATTCCATGAAGGCGCCGAATTCGCTTTCCGGCATGCCGATGGTTTCCAGCAAGAGCGCATAGGCGGCAATATGGATGGTTTCCATATTAGCGAAGGCCGACAGCATCATCTTGATCTCGGTCGGCTTGAACACCCGGCCGTAGCGTTCCAGGTAGTTGTCCTGGACCTCGATGTCCGACTGGGTGAAGAAGCGGAAGATCTGCGTCAGCAGGTTGCGTTCCGAGTCGTCGAGCTTGGTCGCCCAGTCCTTGCAGTCCTCACCCAGAGGCACTTCTTCCGGAATCCAGTGGACCTGCTGCTGCTTGCGCCAGAATTCGAAGGCCCACGGATAGCGGAAGGGCTTGTAGGAATGGCTGGGGATCAGAAGACCGGCCTTGGAGGACGACAGACTAAGAGAGCTCATGGACCTACCCGAATCGAAAGTGAACGCGCCAAATGGCAGAGCCTATTCACCACACCTTGTGGTTAACGCCAAGTTAACAACTACATATTGTGGTGGATAGTTGGGGCTTTTTTGTGCCCGCCTGTGGATGGCGAAGGGAATCGGCTCCACGGGAGAGAAAGGTTAACACCGGCGGCGCGGGAGTCGAGAGGGTTGAGGGGGAAAATAGTAAGATACCCCCACCACCACATCTCGCCGTCCCCACCATCAGAGCAGATTGCAACAATGGCGAACGGCTTTGTGCGGTTCCCCTCCCCAGCAAGCTGGGGAGGTATCAGTGAAATCCTTTCTATACCTCCCCGACTTGTCGGGGAGGGGGACCATGAGCGAAGCGAATGGTGGTGGGGCTTCTTACTTTATTAATTGATCTGGAAGCGCCGGCGGCCGGCAAGGCCCGCCAGAAACGCCAGAGTCAGGCTCAGCAATGACTGGACGCTGGCCAGGATCTTGACGCGCAGATTGAAGCCCGGATCGTCCGACAGGACCAGCGCCCGCGCCCATTCGTCGCCCGCCTGAAACCGTTGCGGATCGAGGACGCTGAACGGCGAAAAGACGTTGTTCCACGAAAAACCCAGCGCGCTGTAGAGATGGTGCGGGTTGATCTTCAGGCCCGGCACGATGGCGCCATGGACGTCGCCCATCAGCAGATAAGCCACGCTCAGAGCGAAATACAGCGCCGCCAGCGCGAACAGCGGCCGGAAGATCGAGTTACCGTAATCGGACAGCGCCCAGTAGGTGACGGACGCTACGCGCTCCCACCATGGTACATCGTTGCGGCGCCGGCGGGCCTGGAGCTCGAGGTTGAAGAATTCGCCTTCGCGTACCCGGTCGCGGCGGTCTTCCATCAGCTGTTTCAGGGTGCGGAAGCTGGCTTCGAGGCTGTCGAAATAGCCGTCGGAGGAAAAATCGGTGGCGCGGTGCTCGACGCGACTTTTGAGGTAGGCCTTTTTCCAGGCGGCGAAGTTGGTCGCTTCGGACTCGGCGCAGAAACGCAGGCGCAGCAGGGCTTCGGGGTATTTCGGCAGGTTGGATGTCTTGTAACCGAGGGCCTTGCGGAACTCGGCGCCGTGGAAGTTGACGTTAGCGTGGATGTCGCTGCCATGGAAGCGGGCGCGCTCGAAGAAACGGGCGTCGCGGAAGGTCGACGGCGACAGCAGGTCGCGGTTAGAGATGTTGGCGTCTTCGTAGAAGGTGGCGCGGCGGGCGTGGAGCTTCGGCAGCGAGCGGAAGCTGCGTTCGGTCGGTCCCTGGGCGGCGTCGAGCGTACCGGTCAGGCCGGTGTTTTCGGCGGTGGCCTGGAGCCGGATGGCCTGGGGCGACTGGGCGATCGGGTCGCCGTCGGTGGCGCCTTCGAGGTTGAGGCGGCCGTAAAAGCTGGCGTCGTTGATCGACAGGCGGCGGACAAAGGCGGTCTTGTAGAAGCCGATGTCATCGAGGCACTGCACGCTGTTGAACAGGGCGCGGGCACCGAAGCGGACACCGAAGAAGTCGGCCGGACCGGCGAATTGCGCCTCGTCAAATTGCGCATGCTGATCGAAGCGGGCTTCTGAGAAGTCGGCGCGGCCGGCAAAGCGCGCACCGATGAAATTGCTCTCACCGGCAAAGTGGGTGTGGAGTGCGCTGAAATCGCTCAGGAAAACGGCGTCCTGGAACTGCGCGACGTGGAATGTGGCGGCGATGAACTGAACCTTGCCACGGAACAGGGTGTGGCGGGCCGACAGGCCCCAGCTTGGTTCGCCATAATCGGAACCGACATAGGCGTGGCTCAGGTCGAGCCATTTGTCGCTAAACCAGACCCGCAGTTTCGGCAGGACCGCGCCCTCGAGGACAACCGCTTCGGTGTCCGGGACCGGGAGTTTTACAGATGGGATGGCTGCGAAAACCGCATCCCATTCGGCCTCTGTCCAGCCCTGCTTGGGCGACGGCGTGCCGTCGGCGAACACCAGCGGGCAATGCAAGCGCGTCCAGCGGCGATTTGTGCCGGGCTCAGCGATCAGATGCGATTCTTCGTTGCGCCAATAGTCCTGAAACGACAGGCCGAATTTTGGAATGTCGAGAAATTCCGCTGCCAGGACATGCAGCAGCTTCTTACCCGCCAGGCCGTCCCACGAATAATCAGCCGCCCACCAATCCTTCCACCACTGGGCTTCCAGGGCGGCGATCTCAGGATTGGCGTGGTCTGGCTTAGGCATAGGTCCCCCGGCACCGGACAGGCGATCCCGGTCGAGAGAGTCTTAACATGGTGACAGGCGTTTGAACATCACGGACGCCACAGGGCGCTCCGTAGGCTGCGCGGTGTGGTAATCACGCGCCGGAATCGTCACAAAAGTTTTGTGATTTACCCGCCAGCAGCACGGACTGAGTCCCAGCCCCGGGAAACGCCGGCGGCGGGCACCGAGGTTTTGGCCGGCGGATTGCCGGGCTGGACGCGATTGGCCTGGAGCCAGGCCAGGTCAGCATCCGCCTGTTCCGGCGGGAGGTCCTGGCGCAGCAGCTTTTCGGCCTCGTCCATCTTGCCTTCCAGCCCCAGCACCAGAGCCAGGTTCTGGCGCGTCAGGATGGTGGCGTCCTTCTGCGCGACGGCGGTGCGCAGAAGTGGCTCGGCGCCTGACAGGTCGCCTTTTGACACCTTTGACATGGCCATGTTGGTCAGCACGGACGGGTTATTTGGCGACAGCTTCAGGGCCTGCGCCCAGGCGCCTTGCGCCTCGTCGGCGCGCTTGGTCTGGTCATAGGCGACGCCGAGCAGCGAATAGGCTTCCCAGGTGTTGGGCTTGAGTTCCAGCACATGCTTGAGCGGATCGATGGCGTAGAAGGCATTGTTGTCGCCGATATGGGCGCGGGCGGCGGCCAGCAGCGCATCGGTATTGTCCGGCGCGAACAAGAGGACGCGATGGGCCGCGGTCGCGGCTTCGTCATAGCGCCCAAGGGCGCGCAGCGCGTTGGACAAATGCAGGCCGGCCTGGGCGTCGGTCGGATCGTGCTCGAACTGGGTGCCGAAGAAGGCGGCCTGGCTGAGCGGCTCGTCGCGCAGGGCCTTCTGGATCTCGGCATTGGTCGGCTTGCGATAGGTGTCGCTGGGCGCAGCATCCGGCATGTTGGTCTTGCCGGCCGGTGCGGCGGCGGGCGTATCTGCCTTCTTGCCGCCGAACAAGCCGGCGGCGGCGGGATTGGCGCCCAGCAGGGCGATCAGCGAAACGGTAGCGATCAGAGACAGGCGCATGGCAGACTCGGGGCGAAATTCGGAAGTATGTTAAGGATTCGGTGACAGGCATGAATTTAAGGTTAAGCCGCGCCTTCACATCTTAACGCGTTGACGCCACATTGTTATTCCACCCTGCTTTTCCGCTGCCCGAAGAGAGCCTCATGCCCAAGCCCCTGCCCTCGAAAACCGCCGCCAAGAGCGAGCACGTCGTCTATGCCGTTTTCGAGGAGGACGCCGAAGCGGCGCTTAAAGGTCTGAAACCGGCGCAATCGGCCTATCTGTCGGCGCGCAGCTTCACCGGCAAGGCGGGCAGCCTGTTTGTCCTTCCGGGTGACAAGGACGGCATGGTGGCGTGGTTCGGGCTCGGCGCGCGCAAGAGCTATAACCCCTTGAGCTTCCGCGCCCTGGCCGCGCAGTTGCCGAAAGGCACGTGGTCGCTGCAGGTCGATCCGGCGCTCGACCCTGAGGCCATTCATGTCGCCTGGGGCCTGGGGGCCTACAGCTTCGACCGCTACAAGAAGGACAAAAAGCCTTCCGAGGTGATGATTGACGACAGCGCCCTGACGGCTGAGCAAAAGAACGCTGTCGACATCGAGGTTCGCGCGCACAACCTGATCCGTGACCTGGTCAACACGCCGGCCAACGACATGGGCCCGGCCCAGATCGCCACCGCCGCCCGCGAAGTGGCCGACGCCAATGGCGCGACCATCTCGGTGATCGTCGGCGACGACCTGCTGAAGGAAAATTACCCGGCGGTGCATGCCGTCGGACGCGCCGCCGCGCACGACCACGCGCCGCGCTTTATCGAGATCGCCTGGAAGGGCCCGGGCGCCAACCTGCCGGTGGTCTGCCTGGTCGGCAAGGGCGTGGCCTTCGATACCGGCGGGCTGAACCTCAAGCCGGGCGCCAGCATGGTCGGCATGAAAAAGGATATGGGCGGCGCGGCGCATGCGCTGGCTCTGGCCGGCTGGATCATGGAAAGCCAGCTGCCGGTCGACCTGCACCTGTTCATCCCGGCGGTGGAAAATTCGGTGTCGGGCTCAGCGATGCGGCCGTCGGACGTTATCGCCTCGCGCGCCGGCCTGACCATCGAGGTCGGCAATACCGACGCCGAAGGCCGGCTGATCCTGGCCGATGCGTTGACGCGGGCGGCCGAGTTCGAACCGGCTCTGACCATCGATTTCGCCACCCTGACCGGCGCGGCGCGCGTGGCCTTGGGGCCGGACGTGCAGCCGTTCTACTCCGACGACGAGGATATTGTCCGCCGCCTGGAAGTCGCCAGCATCGCCCAGCATGACCCGCTGTGGCGGATGCCCTTGTGGCAAGGCTATATGGAGGCGCTCGACTCCGACATCGCCGACCTGCGCAACGACCCGCAGGGCTGGGCGCAGGCGGGCTCGATCACCGCGGCGCTGTTCCTGTCCAAGTTCGCGCCGAAGTCGGGTGCGTGGGTACACTTCGATATCTTTTCGTCGAATGCGCGCGGCAAGCCGGGTTCGCCGTCCGGCGCCGAGGCGCAAGGCTTGCGGGCCGTTTATCATCTGATCAAGGGGATGTAGGAAACCGCAACTTCATACTTGTGGCGCCGCCAGTTTCCCCCTCCCACCATCTCGCTATGCTCGATGGTCCCCCCGCCCCGTTTACGGGGAGGGGGGACCGCACGACGGCGCGAAGCGGCTAGATGCGGTGGGAGGGGGAACTACAGCGTCAACAACCGTGCAAACCCGTCATCCACGGTCCGCGACAGGTGCGCCTTATACCCGGCATAGGCGGCCCCGTCCGGCGTGATCCGGCCCAGTTCCGGCTTATCCTTGCCCATCGGCACCAGCGCATAGGGCACCGACACCGGCAGCAGCACGGTCCCCGGTCCGGCCTGGAGCGTCGCCAGGATGCCGTACATTTCCCCCTTGATCAGCGGCCGGCCGAGGATGGCCAGGCGGAACTGACCGTCATTATTGGTGTGCAAATAGATATGGCCGGACTTGTTCGGCACCGAAACCACACCCTGCTGTGAAAACAGGGCGTCCTCGCGGTCGGCCTCACGGAAGATCAGGCAGTCGGTCTCATCGTCCCAGTCGATAACCGTGCGGTAGGCATAGATAGCGTCCGGGCCGCCGAACGACGGCCTAAGCGTAATGTAGTCCCCGGCCAGCCACTTCACGGCATCATAGGTATAGGCGCCCAGCTCCGGCGGCGACGCGCCATGGCTGACCGGTACGGTTTTGTCCGGCCGTAGCGGCACGCCCAGGGCCGCCTCCAGCCGCACCACTGTCGTCAGGGTGAAGGCCCGGCTGCCGTTGAGGGTTTTCTCCAGCGTGGACAGGCTCAGGCGGGCGGCGTCGGCCAGCTGCTGGCGCGACATGCGGCGGCGGGCCAGTTCCTCGCGGACCCTGACAGCCAGCCGCGCGGCCTGCTCACCCGCCAGTTCCGGTAATTCCAGGTCGTCCATATTCCCCCTCCGCACGGGTACGTACAAATCCGCACATTACTCCGTGCGGCGCCGTATGCAAGGGGCGGAAAAAGACCGGTCAATACGCTAACGCCCCGTAACGGCAGGGGATATTCTGACCTTGTTTCGAGAGGTGGGGATACTTTTCAGGGAGGGGATCCGGGGGGATCCGGTGGGGGGCACTTATTTTTAGGAGTACGCGTCATTTTCAGACTGCCCTACTGCTTGGGGGCTATATTCTCCCTAGGGACCGATATGTCCCACGGCCGTGACGATGTAGCCCCTCGTCACGGCCTCTTTTGTTTTTGCCTTGGCCTGCCCGCTTAAAGCAGGTGGTATTGTTTCCTTCGGTCTTAAAGGGGGACCAAATGGGGGGTCATTGTGCGTAGCACGCGTTTTTCGTTTTGGTCGACGGCAACGGGCCTGTCCGTTATCGTGGCCTTTTTCGCCACGCTTCTGGCAAATGGGGCGCTGGCTAAGACCACCCAAGGCCCAAGCTTCGATTGCAAGGGGGCCAAGGATGTCGCCGCTATGGTGTGCGCGACACCGGACCTCGCCGTCGCCGACCGGCGGATGGCGGTGCTCTACGCGTCCGTGCAGACGGATGTCTTGGGGTATGGCCCCTCCGGCGAACGGAAGCTTCAGCGCGAGTGGCTGAAGCGCCTGAACACCGCGTGCGGCGCGGCAGAGCAAGCCAAGCTGCACGGCGATCAGGCGCAATGTATTCAAGGCTATTATACGAATCGTCTTCAAGAGCTTGCCGTTGCAGCTTTCCTGACAAACCACTACGCCGCCATGGCAGAAATCCGTGCTTCGATGCCGAAGGAAGCGCCGATCTACGACGCCATCTATCTTTACACCACTACCGCCAATCCGAAAACGCGCGCTGACAAAGTCGCTGCCGCCATCGCGCCCTTCTACGCCACACCTTTCGCCAGCGGCAGGTTCGCCAATATGGCAGGCCCGAAGACGGCTGCTGGCGCCGCAGGATCGGATAAGGCGTTCGCGTTGTTCGTGCAATTGGCAACGCACGACAACGATTTGCACGTAGAATGGCCGTGCGCGGTGCTGGCCAAACGCCCCGGGCTGATCGTCGGATTGGCGTCGCTGTACGGCAGCACGATGGACAATTTCCTGCCCGGCTCGGACTGCGGGGCGATGGGACCGCAGGTGAATGTCTTTTCCACCTTCATGTGGGAGACGGTCAGGGCGGCGCCGGATTGCGGGGGCACACTCCGCTATGCCGGCTATCGCGAATTCGCACGAATGGAAACGGCGGCCCGCTTGCATCGTCCGGAGCAGTGGCGTGGCTATAAGCGACTGAACGAGGAGTCCGAGGAACCCGTCTTCCGTAAGAAGAACGCCGCTAAAATCGTGATGGCGCAAAACGCCCTGACCGCGCTTTACGTGAAAGCGTTCCAAATGGACGCCAAAAGTGCGGCGCATGATGCGGCGCAGATCACCGACGCGATGATCAATCAAGCCTATCACGTCTGTCTATAGGGCCGCGTTGCTTCTTACGTCTATCCCGCGGCGCGGTAGGCTTTGCGTAACCTCTCTTACCCAATGTTTAAAAGGGTTTGCGCGATTTTTTCTGCCGCTGTTAACGGGACTTTTGCATCCGTCTGTTAGTGTCGCCATATAAACAGATGCAAAAGGCATGTTGGCTTTATGACTGATATGAGTGACGAACCCTTCGACAAGCGCATTGTCCCGTACAAGGACGGCGTGACCGACGAGGCACACGAAGGCCTGATCCGGGCCCGTTCGTATGTCGTCGGCGAAGTTCTGTCCTGCTACGACGCCACGGCGCCGATCCTGGCCCAGCCGGAACACGGCTCGGAGCAATGGGACCAGCTGCTGCTGGGCGAGCGCTTCAAGGTCATCGAGCGCAAGCATGACTTCTATTGGGGTCAGGCGCTGCGCGACGGCTATGTCGGCTATGTGCCGGTGTCGGCCTTCCACTCGGACTGGTACCTGCCGACCCATTACGTGGCGACGTTGCGCACCTACGTTTTCGCCGCTCCGAACCTGAAGGCATCGATCCTGACCGCCGTCAGCCTGAACTCGCTGGTCAGCGTGACGCGCTACGAGAACGGTTTCGCCTATATCAACGACATGGGCTGGGTATTCACCAACCACCTGTCGACTTTCGAGAGCTTCGCGCCGGACTTCGTGGCGGTGGCCGAAAGCTATATCAACGCGCCGTATCAGTGGGGCGGCCGCGAGAGCATCGGCCTCGATTGTTCGGGTCTCCTGCAGCAGGCGCTGTATGCCGCCGGCTATGGCTGCCCGCGAGACTCGGACATGCAGATGAAGCTCGGCCTGCCGCTCAGCGTCGGCGATGACCTGGCCGGTCTGGAACGCGGTGACCTGGTGTTCTGGAAGGGCCACGTCGCCATTATGGTCGACAACGCCAACATCATCCACGCCAATGCCCACCACATGAAGGTGGCGATCGAGCCGCTGCGTGAAGCGGTCAACCGCATCGACACCTGTGGCTCGGGCCGCCCGACGGCTTTCCGCCGGCTGTAGGGCCTGGAACTTGAAATGAAAAACCCCGCCGGAGCGATCCGGCGGGGTTTTTCATGTCTTGTTGTTGAGGCTTACTGCGCCGGCTTGGTCGACTGCGGCGAAGCGGCTGAGGTGTTGGCCGGCGTGCCCGAATGCGTGGTCGGCACCGTCGTCGCGGCCGCCTTGGCAGGGGCGGCGGCCGGAGAGGCAGCCGCAGCAGCAGCCGTCGGCTTGGCGGCAGCGGGGGCTTCGGCGGTGGCGGGCTTGCCGGCGGCCGGATCGACGCCCGGAGGGGCAGCAGGGGCCGCGCCCGGAGCCGGAGCAGCGCCGGCAGCGCGCGAGGGATCCGGCGCCGGGATGGCGTAGCCGGTCGAACCCTGGGTGCGCAGGTAGGCGATCAGGTTGATGCGGTCTTCCGGCTTCTTGACACCGGCGAAAGTCATCTTGGTACCCTTCACCCACTTACCCGGACCGGCTAC